>NZ_CP163444.1:3738000-4361000 GCF_041053105.1 Streptomyces sp. R44
CGAAGACCGAGCCGACGCCGAAGACCGCGGAGCCGGAGCCGTACGCCGGGTCCCACATGTCGTAGAGCGTCTTGCCGAAGACGGCGGTCAGCATCAGGCCGCCGAGGAACGGGATCACGCCCTTGAAGGCGAGGTCGCGGACGGAGCGGAAGAGCTCGGCGCGGAAGAACCAGACGCAGGCGAAGGCCGTCAGCGCGTAGTAGAAGCAGATCATCAGGCCGAGCGCGTAGATCGTGTCGACCAGGACGTTCTCGCTGACCAGGGTCATCACCGTGTAGAAGACGCCGGTCGCGACGCCGGCGACGATCGTCGCCTTGCCGGGGACCTTGAAGACCGGGTGGACCCGGGCGAAGGACGGCGGCAGCGCCTCGTAGCTGGACATGGCGAGGACCGTGCGGGCGACCGGGATGAAGGTGGTCTGCAGGCTCGCGGCGGCGGAGGCGAGGACGGCGACGAACAGCGCGATGCCGAGGACGGGGCCCATGACCGGGCCCGCGAGGGCGGCGAAGACGTTGTCGGAGGTCTCCGGGTTGGCGAGGCCGAGGCCCTTGTCGCCGGAGCCGACGACCATCTGCGCGGCGATGCCGGTGGCCAGGTAGGAGCCGACCAGGACGACCATCGAGATGAGCGCGGCGCGGCCCGGGGTCCTGTCGCTGTCGGTGGTCTCCTCGTTGGCCGTGAGGCAGGTGTCCCAGCCCCAGTACATGAAGATCGACAGCGAGAGGCCGGCGGTGAAGGCCGCGAAGGAGCCGACGGAGAAGGGGTTCAGCCAGGACCAGGAGAAGCTCGCCCCGGTCGGGAAGTCGACCGAGCCGGCCTTGGAGAAGGCCATGACGACGAAGACCGCGAGGACGGCCAGCTGGAGGCCGACCAGGGTGTACTGCACGCCCTTGGTGGCGGTCATGCCGCGGTAGCTGATCGCGGTCGCGGCGGCGATCAGGGTGAGGCAGGTGAGGATGTGGACGGCCTTGTTGTCGTCCAGGGCGGCGATCGAGTCGTTGCCGCTGATCTCGCCGGCGAGCAGCCAGAAGTACGAGGTCGCGACGCCGGCCAGGTTGGACAACACGATGATCGTCGCGATGACCAGGCCCCAGCCGCACATCCAGCCGACCTTGGGGCCGAAGGCCTTCACGGTCCAGGTGAAGGAGGTGCCGCAGTCGGGCATGCGCTTGTTGAGCTCGCGGTACGCGAACGCGACGAGCAGCATCGGCAGGAAGCCCGCGAGGAAGACGGCGGGCATCTGCAGTCCGACCTCGCCGGCGGTGGAGCCGAGCGTGGACGTCAGGCAGTAGACGGGGGCGACGGTCGAGATGCCGATGACGGCGCTGCCGAGGAGGCCCACGGAGTTGCCGCCGAGGCCCTTGGTGCGCACACCGGAGGTGCCGCCCGGGGCGTCGGCGCCCCTTACCGTGTCTCCGGCCTGCTGCCGTACGTCCACCTGAGTCATGAACTTGACGTTAAATGCTGCGGTTTCCATATCCGGAGGATCGGACTCCGCTCACTTGATCGATCATGACCTTGTATTGCACGGGTCGAATCGGACACTCGCCGTTGATTGAAAGATCGACCAGTCGGGCGAGTCGCTCAACCGGCAACTCTGACGACGGGTGTCCGATATGCGGGAACCGCAGCTGTGCCCCAAATGTCCGTTTCGAAAATTTCCCATGGAATTTTCGAGACGGTTCTCACCCCGGCCGTCCAGGGCGCGTCACCCGGCCGTCACCCGGCCGTCACCCCGGCCAGACGACCGCCTGCAGCTCGCTGTACGCGTGCAGCGCGTACGAGCCCACGTCCCGCCCGACACCGCTCTTCTTGAAGCCGCCGAACGGCGCCTCCATGTTCCGGCCGATCGTGTTCACGCCCACCCCGCCCGCCCGCAGCCGGGCCGCGACGCGGAAGGCGCGGGCCACGTCGCCGGACCACACGTAGTCGATCAGCCCGTAGTCGCTGTCGTTCGCGAGCGCGATCCCCTCCTCCTCGTCGTCGAAAGGCACGACCACCACGACCGGGCCGAAGATCTCCTCCCGGACCACCCGCATCTCGTTGGTGCAGTCGGCGAGCAGCGTCGGGGCCACGTAGAAGCCCCGGGCGAAGTCCGGACGCTCGCCGCCCGCGACGACCCGCGCCCCTTCCTTCCTCCCCAGTTCGACGTACGACTCCACCCGGTCGCGGTGCGCCGCCGAGATCACCGGGCCGACGACCGTCCCCTGCGCGGCCGGGTCCCCCACCTTCATGAAGGCCAGATAGCCGGTGAGCTTCTCGATCAGCCGCTCGTACACCCCGCGCTGGGCGAGCACCCGGGTCGGGGCGGTGCAGATCTGCCCGCTGTAGAAGGCGAACGTCGTCCCGATGCCCATCACCGCCGAGTCCAGGTCGGCGTCGTCGAAGACGAGCGCGGCCCCCTTCCCGCCCAGCTCCATCAGCTGCCGCTTGAGCGAGCGGCCGCAGACCTCGCCGATCGCCTGCCCGACGGCCGTGGAGCCGGTGAAGGAGACCATGTCGACGTCCGGGGAGTCGACGGCCGCCTCCCCCACCGCCTGCGCGGAGCCGGTCACCACGTTCACCACGCCCGCCGGGACCCCGGCCTCCTCCAGGGCGCGCGTCATCGCGTACACGGAGAGCGGATCCTGCGGGGCCGGCTTCACCACGACCGTGTTGCCCATCGCGAGCGCCGGGGCGATCTTGCCCGCCGGGTTGGCCCAGGGGTTGTTGTACGAGGTGATGCAGGTGACGACGCCGACCGGGCGCCGTACCGCCACCGCGCCGAACACCCCGGCCTTCCCCATCGGGCCGGCCTCGTTGATCTGCGGGGGCAGCGCCTGCTCGACCGGCTCCATCGCCCCGCGCGCGTACCGGCGGAAACGGGAGGAGCCGACCGCGACCTGCATCCCGCGCGCGGTGCCGGTGGTGGCGCCGGTCTCGGCCCGGGCGAGGAGCGTGTTCTCCTCGGCGTCCCGGGCCATCAGGTCCGCGGCCCGGTCGAGGATCGCCGCCCGCTCCTCCGGTTTCGTCCGGGACCAGGTCGCGAAGGCCTCGCGGGCGGCGGCGGCCGCCTCGTACACCTGCGCCCGGGAGGCCTCCGGCGCGAGGCCGACGACCTCCTCGGAGGCCGGGTCGATCACCTCGTAGTGGCCGCCGTCGGGCTCGACCCACTCTCCCCCTATGTAGAGGCGCTCGATCCGGGTCATCGCGTGCTCACCGTCCTCGTGTCGCGGCCCGAGCGCAGCACCTTCCCCGGTACCGCGCCGGTCACCTCGTCGTCCCGTACCGTCTCCACGCCGTTGACCCGCACCGACACGATCCCCACCGCGCGCGAGTCGAGGCGCGGGCTGTCCCCCGGCAGGTCGTGCACGAGGGTCGCCGGGCCCGCGTCGATCCGCTCCGGGTCGAAGAGCACCAGGTCGGCGTGGAAGCCCTCCGCGATCCGGCCCCGCTCCCGGAGCCCGAAGAGCCGCGCCGGGTCGTCGCTCAGCATCTTCACCGCGCGCTCCAGCGGGACCAGCTTCCGGCCGCGCAGACAGTCGCCGAGGAAGCGGGTGGTGTACGGGGCGCCGCACATCCGGTCCAGGTGCGCGCCCGCGTCCGAGCCGCCGAGCAGCACGTCCTCGTGGTCCCAGGTCTCCCGGCGCAGCGCCCAGGAGGCCGGGTCGTTGTCGCTGGGCATCGGCCACAGCACGGTCCTCAGGTCGTCGTTGGCGCAGATCTCGACGAGGGCCTGGAAGGGGTCCTGGCCGCGCTCGGCCGCGATGTCCCGCACGACGCGGCCGGTGAGGCCCTCGTTCTCCCGGCTGTACGTGTCGCCGATGACGTACCGGCCGAAGTGCGCGAGCCGCCGGAAGACCCCGGCCTCCTTCGAGTCCGCCCGCCGCAGCATCTCGGCCCGTACGTCGGGATCGCGGAGCTTGCGGATCCGCTCGGGCACGGGAAGGCCGAGGATCTCGCCCCACCCCGGGATGAGGTTGAGGGCGCAGAAGGTCCCGAGGGACATGTTCATGGGGGTGAGGATCGGCATCGTGAGGGCGACGATCCGGCCGCCGGACTTGCGGGCCCGCTCGGAGGCGGTGAGCTGGCGGGGGACGCGCTCGGGGACGGCGGCGTCGATGGTGAGGACGTTCCAGTTGAGGGGCCGCCCGGCGGCGGCGGTCATCTCGACGAACAGCTCGATCTCGTCGTCGGAGAACTGGTCGAGACACCCGGCGAGGATGGCCTCCAGCTGCGTGCCCTCGTGCTCACCGACGGCCTTCGACAGGGCGATCAGCTCGGCGGGCGTGGCGTGCCGGGAGGCGACGGGGGCGCCGTCGCCGTCGGAGTGGGTGGCGGACTGGGTGGTGGAGAGCCCCCAGGCGCCGGCGTCCATGGCCTCCTTGAGCAGACCGACCATCTGCTGCAGCTGTTCTTCCGTGGGCTGTCCGCCGACGGCGTCCGCGCCCATCACGTACCGGCGCAGGGCGCAGTGGCCGACCATGAAGCCCGCGTTCACGGCGATGCGGCCGTCGAGGGCGTCCAGGTACTCGGCGAAGGACGACCAGCTCCAGTCGACGCCCTCCTCCAGGGCCTTGAGGGCCATGCCCTCGACCCTCGACATCATGCGGCGCGTGTAGTCGGCGTCCTCGGGCCGGTCCGGGTGGAGCGGAGCCAGGGTGAAGCCGCAGTTGCCGCCGGCGACGGTGGTGACGCCGTGGTTCATGGACGGGGTGGCGTACGGGTCCCAGAACAGCTGGGCGTCGTAGTGCGTGTGCGGGTCGACGAAGCCGGGCGCGAGGACGAGGCCGGTGGCGTCCTCGGTGGTACGTGCGGTCGCCTCGGTGCCGGGCTCGGGGAAGACGATCCGCCCGTCGCGGATGCCGACGTCGGCGACGCGGGCGGGGGCGCCGGTGCCGTCCACGACGGTGGCGCCCGTGATCAGGTGGTCGAGCATGGCGGTCCCTCTCTGTCCTCTGTCCGTTCTCCGTGGACGCGGGTGTGCCCCGGACCGGGGCCGCCGCGGGGCCCCGGCCGGGGCGGTGACGGGGCGGCGGTCCGGGAAGACACCACCCCGCGCTTCGGATGCACCTCGTTGTGGGCCGCGCTTCCGCCGTTGTGGGCATGCGTTCCGCCGGGGCGGTGCCCTCCCTCGTTGTGGGCATGCGTTCCGCCGGGGCGGAACGGGTGGGCACAACGGACCCGCGCCTTGCCGGCGCCAGAGGCTTCCGCGCCTGTACCCGCACCCGCAGGTACGGCGCACTCGTGGTGCGGGTCAAGGCGCGGAACGCGGAGGCGCCGCGAGAGGGCGCCGTCCCGTGTGCCCACCCGTCCCGCCCCAGCGGGACGATTGCCCACACGGGGCGCGGGCCCGCACGGGGGGGTGCGTCAGGAGCCCGCGGACTGGCGCATGCGGGTCGTGCGGTGGACCGGGTCCGTGTCGATCCTAGGAATCACGTGCTCCCCGATCAGCTTGATCGAGTTCATCGTGTCCTCGTACGAGATCCCGATCGGCAGCCCGAAGGACAGCTGGTCGGCCCCCGCCTGCTCCCAGCGCTTGCACTGCGCCAGGACCTCGCTCGGGTCGCCGCAGATCATCAGCTCCTCCTGGATGAGGAGTTCGATGATCTCGGCCGAGTACTCCGGCAGGAGTTCCGGCCACTCGGGGATGCCCTCCGGCCGCGGGAACGTGTCGTGGTAGCGGAACAACAGGGACTGGAGGTAGTTCAGTCCGCCGCCCACCGCGATCTCGACGGCCTTCTCGTGCGTCTCGGCGCAGATCGCGGTCGAGGTCACCATGACGTTGTCGTTGACGAAGTCGCCGACCGCCTTGGCCTCCTTGATCGCGTTCTTGTAGGACTCGACGACCCACTCCATGTCGGAGACCTTCTGGACGCTGAAGCCGAGGACGCCCAGGCCCATCTTGCCCGCCATCGCGTAGGAGCTCGGCGAACCGGCCGCGTACCACATCGCCGGGTGGGACTTCCCGTACGGCTTGGGGAGGACCTTGCGGGGCGGCAGCGACCAGTGCTTGCCCTGGAAGCCGGCGTACTCGTCCTGGAGCCACATCTTGGGGAACTCGGCGATGGTCTCCTCCCAGATCTCCTTCGTGTGGTTCATGTCGGTGATGCCCGGCATGAACCCGAGGATCTCGTGGGAGCCCGCCCCGCGCCCGGAGCCGAACTCGAAGCGGCCGCCGGAGAGGTGGTCGAGCATCGCGACCTTCTCGGCGACCTTGACCGGGTGGTTGACGGGGGCGAGGGGGTTGAAGATGCCCGAGCCGAGGTGGATCCGGTCGGTGGCGTGGGCGAGGTAGCCCAGGTAGACGTCGTTGGCGGAGAGGTGCGAGTACTCCTCCAGGAAGTGGTGCTCGGAGGCCCAGGCGTACTTGAAGCCGGACTTGTCGGCCTGGATGACGTACTCGGTCTCCTCCATGAGGGCCTTGTGCTCGGCTTCGGGATCGGTCTCGGCGCGCTTGCCGACGTATCCCTGTACGAAGATCCCGAATTCCAAGGGGGTTCACCGTCCTCGTCTTATCTGACGATGCGTCAGATTCCTTGATGTGCCCGACTCTCGCACCACCGCGCAGGTGCGTCAATACCTGACGAGCCGTCAGAAGAGGCTCACGCCCGCCAGCCAGCCGCCGTCGATCACGAACGGCTGGCCCGTGATGTACGCCGAGTCCTCCCCGGTCAGGAAGAGCGCGAGGGCCGCCACCTCCTCCGGCCGGCCGATCCGCCCGAGCGGCACGAGCCTGCGGTACAGCTCGGCGGTGGCCGCCGGGTCCACGCCCTCCGGGTTGCTCATCGGGGTGTCGATCGCGCCCGGACAGACCGCGTTGACCCGGATCCCCTTCCCCGCCAGCTCCAGCGCCGCGACCCGGGTCAGACCGAGGACCGCGTGCTTGCTCGCCGCGTAGGCGCCGACCCCGGCCATGCCGGTGATCCCCGTGTACGAGGCGGTGTTGACGATCGTCCCGCCGCCGGCCGCCGCGATCTCGGGCGCGACCGTGCGGATGCCCAGGAAGCAGCCGGTCTGGTTGACGGAGACGATCGCCCGGAACTCCTCCAGCGGCGTCGAGACCAGCTCGTTGAAGCGGAGGATGCCCGCGTTGTTCACGAGCCCGTCGATCTTCCCGAACCGCTCCCTGGCCGCCGCCACGGCCGCCGCCCAGTCCCCCTCGCTCGTCACGTCCAGACGGACGTACGCGGCCCTGTCCTCCCCCAGCTCCTTGGCGAGCGCCTCCCCGGCGTCGTCCAGGACGTCCCCGAGGACCACCTTCGCCCCCTCGGCGGCGAACAGCCGCGCCTCCTGCTCGCCCTGCCCGCGCGCCGCCCCGGTGACGAGGACGACCCGCCCGTCGAGCTTGCCCATGTCCGCACTCCTTAGAGGTGGGGTGCGACCTCCGTGCCGAAGGCCGCCATCTGGTCGATGAGTTCGGTACGGCTCCGGGACCGGAACCGGACCTGGATCTGGTGCACGCCCATCTCGCCGTACGCCCGCAGGGAGGCGGCGAGCTCCTCCGGACGGCCGCTCAGGGTGCGCCGGCCGACCTCCCAGCCGGGCGTACCGACGTACAGCGCCTCGGTGATCGCGCCGACCGTGATCGGCTCGGCGATCCCGGCCCCGGTACGCAGCCGCAGCAGCTTCCGGATCTGCTCGGCGAGCTTCTCGCGGGGGTCGCCCTGCGGCAGCCAGCCGTCGCCCTTGAGGGCGGCGCGGCGCACGGCGGCCGGCGAGGAGCCGCCCACCCAGAGCGGGACCCGCCGCTGCGCGGGCCGGGGCAGCTGCCCGAGGTCCTTGAAGGCGAAGCGCTCCCCCAGGTGCTCCGGGTACTCCTCGGGCCCGAGGGCCGCCCGCAGCGCGTCGACCGTCTCGTCGAGCACGGCGCCCCGGCGGGCGAAGTCCACCCCGAGCGCCTCGAACTCCTCCTGGACGTGCCCGGCGCCGACCCCGAGGACCAGACGGCCGCCGGAGAGGTGGTCGAGCGTCGCGTACGCCTTGGCCGTGACGAGCGGATGGCGCAGGCCGACGACGGCGACGTGCGAGAGGAGCCGGACCCGCTCGGTGGCGGCGGCGAGGAAGGAGAGCGTGGCGACCGGGTCGTACCAGACGGTGCTCATCGGCCCGGCGAGCCGGCGCGGGATGGCGACGTGGTCGCAGCTCGCGAGGTAGTCGAAGCCGTGCGCGTCGGCGGCGCGGGCGACGGCGAGCAGATCCGCCGGGCCCGCGGCCGCCTCCCAGGGCTCGGCGTAGAGGGTGCTCTGCGACTGGACCGGCAGCTGCATGCCGTAGACCACCATGGGGGACCCCCGAATCTGACGGATCGTCACTTCAACGAGCAGGCCCATGCTCGTACCTGACGATCCATCAGGCAAGGGGTAGGAGGTTCCCGGTGCCGGACACGCCCCCGCCCGGGCAGCGCGGCGCTGCCCGGGCGGGGGTCTTCGTACTCCGGTGGGTCAGGTGCTGTCCGCCGCGCCGGCCGCCCTCGCGTGGCGCACCACGGCCGCGCCGGCCAGGCAGACGATGCCCACGGCGCTCAGGAGGGCCAGCGCCTTCGCCCAGGCGAAGGTGGTGCCGAGGCTGCCGCTCAGCAGGTCGACGGTGCGCGCGCCCGCGACTCCGTGGAGCGCGATGACGAACACGGCGACACCCGCGGCTGCGGCCCAGGCGATCAGGGTGTCCCGGGCCGCGAGCCACACCGCGCAGGCCAGGCAGAGCACGGTGACGACCACGGACAGCGCCTGCGCGTCGCCGCCCGAGCGGAGACCGTCCAGGTCCGTCGGCAGATGGATGAGGCCGCAGGCGAACAGCGCGACCGCCGCGGGCCAGCGCAGCACCGACCGCAGCGCGGGAGAGCTGGTGTGGCTGCCGGGGCCCGAGGCCAGTGCGCCGTCCAGCGGGGACTTCCGCCCCTTGGAGGCGCCCCGGCCACGCTTCGGGACGGTGGCGGCCGGCCCGGCTCTTTCGGGTTCGGCCTTCCGCGGCTCGGCGTCCCCGCCCCCGGTGGACTGCCAGTCGCTGCTGTCGGCGCCGAGGATGCCGACGAGCTGGACCACGTCCTCGACCGGCCGGCCGACCGCCGCGGCGCGCAGCGTGGTCTCGGCCTGGTGGAGGTCGTACCCGGAGGCGTTGAGCAGCGCGAGGAGCTGGCGCACCTCGTCGAGCGGGCGGCTGACGGCCGCGGCGCGGAGCGCCACGTCGGCGGGGCTGGAGACCTCACCGGTCTCCTGGAGACGGGCCACCAGCGTGGCGACCTCCTCGACGGGCCGCTCGGTCGCCGCCGTCGTCAGCAGCGTGTGGACGGCTTCGTCACCGGTCTCCTCCTGGGCCACCGACTCAGGAGCGGCCTCGGAGGCGAGGGGGGACGTCGCATCGACGAGGGACTCCGAGTCGACGAGGGACTCCGAAGCGGTCAGCGACTCCGGTTCGGCGGCCAGGGACTCCGAAGCGGTCAGCGACTCCGGTTCGGCGGCCAGGGACTCCGAAGCGGCCTGCGACTCCGAAGCGCTCTGGGGCTCCGGGGCGGCCGGGGCCTCCAGTACCGCCGATACGGCGGGGGGCGCCGCCGGACGATCGGGGAAGGGAGGCACGACGAGCGCCGGGGACGAGGAGACAACCGACGGGTGGGACGGAACCTGGCGGGGCTCTGCGGTCGGTTCTATGTCGTGGTCCGCCGGATGGATGTGCGGGAGGTCGGGGGTCATGTCACAGGCTCCGTTCGCGAACGTCCCGGGGGACGTCCACCGTGGCTGTCTCGTGATGGGCGCAAGAAGCGCACACTTGACTACTATTTGCGCGCAGTCCATGACACTCCGCTATCAGGGGGCCGCCTCGTTGGGCCATTGGGGCGACAAACGGCCGGGCCCCCCGAGGACCCGGCCGTGGTCACGGGACTAGGCCCGCCAGAGCCCTTCCGGGGACAGTCCCAGGAGGTCGATCGCGTTGCCGCGGACGATCCGCTCGACGACGTCGGCGGGCAGGTGACCCATCTGGGCCTCGCCGACCTCCTTCGACTTGGGCCAGGTGGAGTCCGAGTGCGGGTAGTCGGTCTCGTACAGGACGTTCGCGGCCCCGATCGCGTCGAGGTTGCGCAGTCCGAAGGCGTCGTCGAAGAAGCAGCCGAAGACGTGGTCCGCGAAGAGTTCGGACGGCGGGCGCGTGACCTTGTCGGCGACGCCGCCCCAGGCGCGGTTCTCCTCCCAGACGACGTCCGCGCGCTCCAGGATGTACGGGATCCAGCCGATCTGGCCCTCGGCGTACATGATCCTCAGGTTCGGGAAGCGCTCGAACTTGCCGCTCATCAGCCAGTCGACCATCGAGAAGCAGCAGTTCGCGAAGGTGATGGTGGAGCCGACGGCCGGCGGCGCGTCGGCGGAGGTGGACGGCATCCGGCTGGAGGAGCCGATGTGCATGGCGATGACCGTGCCGGTCTCGTCGCACGCGCGGAAGAAGGGGTCCCAGTGGTCCGTGTGGACCGAGGGAAGCCCGAGGTGCGGCGGGATCTCGGAGAAGGCGACGGCCCGGACCCCGCGCGCGGCGTTGCGCCGGACCTCGGCCGCGGCGAGCTCGGGGTCCCAGAGCGGGATGAGGGTGAGCGGTATGAGCCGCCCGTGCGCCTCGGGCCCGCACCACTCCTCGACCATCCAGTCGTTGTAGGCGCGGACGCAGAGGAGGCCGAGCTCGCGGTCGCCCGCCTCGGTGAAGGTCTGCCCGCAGAAGCGGGGGAAGGTGGGGAAGCAGAGCGCGGACTGGACGTGGTTGACGTCCATGTCGGCGAGGCGGGCGGCGACGTCGTACGAGCCCGGCCGCATCTGCTCGTAGGTGATGACTTCGAGGCGTATCTCGTCCCGGTCGTAGCCGACGGCGGTGTCGAGGCGTGTGAGGGGTCGGTGCAGATCCTCGTACACCCACCAGTCGCCGATCGGCCCGTCGTCCCCCTTGGCGCCCATGACCGGGGCGAACTTGCCGCCGAGGAAGGTCATTTCCCTGAGCGGGGCGCGGACGATCCGGGGTCCGGTGTCGTGGTACCGGGACGGGAGCCGGTCCCGCCAGACGTGCGGGGGCTCCACGGTGTGGTCGTCCACCGAGATGATCTTCGGGAAGGTCTCCATGGGTTTCACGGTAGCGCTGATCTGACGGGCCGTCAGCTAGTGGGGCCCAGAACGCCCCGGGCCACGGCCGCACAACGGCTTCACAACGGCCGACCCGATGCTGACGGACTCCCTCCGGACAAGGCAGACTGTCCAGGGCGAAACCAGCGGTAGGGGCAGGGGGAGCGATGGACCGTGAGAACGGGCCGCGAGTTCCGGTGCAGCGGGCTCCGAGGATGGGCCCGACGGCCCCGGTGCGCGAAGAGAAGAGCACCGACACGAGCACCGACACGAGCGCGGGCGCCGACGTACGCGCCGGCACCGCCACGAACGGGGACGCCTCCGGCGGGCTCCGCTTCGGCGTGCTCGGCCCCGTCCGCGCCTGGCGCGACGGCGAACCCGTCCCCACCGGCTCCCCGCAGCAGCGGGCCCTGCTGGCCGCGCTGCTCCTGCGCGGCGGCCGCACCGCCACCGCGCACGAGCTGATCGACGCGCTCTGGGGCGAGGAACCGCCCTCCCAGGCGCTCGCCGCGGTCCGTACGTACGCCTCCCGCCTCCGCAAGGCCCTCGACCCGAAGGTCCTGGTCAGCGAGTCCGGCGGATACGCCCTCCGGACGACCGCCCTCGACGTGACCGAGGCCCAGGAGCTGGCCGCCGAGGCGGACAAGCTCCGCGCGGCCGGGGACCGGACGGCCGCCCGGGCGAAGCTCGCCGAGGCGCTGGACCTGTGGGACGGCGAGGTCCTCGCGTCCGTACCGGGGCCGTACGCCGAGACGCAGCGCACGCGCCTGGAGGAGTGGCGGCTGACGCTTCTGGAGACACGCCTCGACATCGACCTGGAGGTCGGCGCGCACGCGGAGGCCGTCTCCGAACTGACCGCGCTGACCGCCGCGCACCCGCTGCGGGAGCGGCTGCGCGAACTCCTCATGCTCGCGCTCTACCGCAGCGGACGGCAGGCGGAGGCCCTCGCCGTGTACGCGGACACCCGTCGGCTCCTCGCGGACGAACTGGGCGTCGACCCGACCCCCGAGCTCTCCCGGCTCCAGCAGCGCATCCTCCAGGCCGACGCCGAGCTCGCCCGCCCGGTCGAGGAGCCGGCCCCGACGGCCGCGCCCGTCGCCCGCCCGGCCCAGCTCCCGGCGACCGTCCCGGACTTCACCGGCCGTGCCGCGTTCGTACGGGAACTGGGCGCCCGGCTCGCCACCGCCGAGGGCCACGTCATGGCGGTCTCGGCGCTCGCGGGCATCGGCGGCGTCGGCAAGACGACGCTCGCCGTGCACGTCGCCCACGAGGCCCGCCCGCACTTCCCGGACGGGCAGCTGTACGTGGACCTCCAGGGCGCGGGCCACCGCGCCGCCGCGCCGGAAACGGTCCTGGGCTCCTTCCTGCGCGCCCTGGGCACACCGGATTCGGCCATCCCGGACTCGCTCGACGACCGGGCGGCGCTGTACCGCTCGACGCTGGACGGACGCCGGGTCCTGGTCCTGCTCGACAACGCCCGCGACGCGGCCCAGATCCGCCCGCTGCTGCCGGGTACGGCGGGTTGCGCGGCGCTGGTGACGAGCCGTATCCGCATGGTCGACCTGGCGGGCGCGCACCTGGTGGACCTGGACGTGATGTCCCCGGAGGAGGCGCTCCAGCTGTTCACGAGGATCGTGGGCGAGGAGCGGGTGCAGTCGGAGCGGGAAGCGGCCCTGGACGTGGTCGCGGCCTGCGGCTTCCTGCCTCTGGCGATCCGCATCGCGGCCTCGCGCCTTGCGGCCCGCCGCACGTGGACGGTGTCGGTGCTCGCGGCGAAGCTGGCGGACGAACGCCGCCGGCTGGACGAGCTCCAGGCGGGCGACCTGGCGGTCAAGGCGACCTTCGAACTCGGCTACGGCCAGCTGGAACCGGCCCAGGCCCGCGCCTTCCGCCTCCTGGGTCTGGCGGACGGCCCGGACATCTCCCTGGCGGCAGCGGCGGCGGTCCTGGACCTGCCCCTCTGGGACACGGAGGACCTCCTGGAGGCCCTGGTCGACACGTCCCTGGTGGAATCGGCGGCCCCCGGCCGCTACCGCTACCACGATCTGGTCCGCCTCTACGCGCGTGCGTGCGCGGACCGCGACGAACAGCCGCCGTCGGAGAAGGAGGCGGCGCTCTCCCGCCTCCTGGACTTCTACCTCTCCACGGCCGCGAGGGTCTACGCGATCGAGCGCCCGGGCGACCGCCTGGTGGACCACCTGGAACCGACGGCCTACGAGGGCCTCACCGTCACGGACCGCCACGAGGCCCAGGACTGGCTCTACGCGGAGGCGAACTGCCTCCTGGCCACGGTCCGCCAGTCGGCGGCCTCCCCGGCGACCCTCCGCCGGGGGGTGGACCTCCTGTGGGCGTCCCTGGACCTGGCGGAGTCGGGCGCGAACTCGAAGGAGTACGAGGCGGTCGCGACGGTCCTGCGGGAGGCGGCGAACGGGGCGGGGGACGTCCGGGCGGAGGGGCGCGCGGCACTGACCCTGGCGTACGTCCAGCACGTGGCGGGCCGCTTCGACGAGGCCGACGGTCACGCCCACGAGGCCATGGACCTCGCCTCCACGACGGGCGACGGCCTTCCGCTGTGCTGGGCGGCCAACGCCCTTGGCATCATGGCGCTCTATCAGGGACGCAACGCCGACGGAGAACGCTTCCTCACCCAGGCGACGGCATCGTTCCGTGCCTGCGACGACGCGGCCGGCGAGGCCAGCGCCCTGTGCAACCTCTCCCGGATCCACCTGGCGATGGGCCAGACGGACACCGCCGTCGAACTGGCCCAGCGTGGCACCGACATGTACGACGCCATGGGTCACGCGCTCAAGGGTGCCAACGGTCGCTACGCACTGGGACTCGCACTGACCCAGAGCGGACAACTGGTCGAGGCCGCTGCCCGGCTCGCCGAGGCACTCGCCGTGTTCCAGGACAGCAGGCAGCGTCTCTGGGAAGGTATGTCGCTCTTCAGGATCGCCGAGGTGGACATCGCCGCCCGTCGCTTCGCCCCGGCCGCGTCGAACTCCGAGATGGCCCTGGTCATCCTCAGGGGAGTGGGCGGCGAGTGGCGGCGCGGTCAGGTCCTCGTCGTGCTGGGGCGCGCGCTGTCCGGCATAGGGCAGCACGGGCGGGCACGGGTCTGCTGGCAGGAAGCACTCGACATCTTCGTGGAACTGGGCTCGCCCGAGGAATCCGAGGTGCGAACCCTGCTGTTGGAAACCGCTGCCGTCTGACCACTGAGCTGCCCGTTCATCGTTCGTTTATGACCGTGCGGCAGTCTTCTCTCATCGATCCGCCGCGTCGGGGGGCAGACGGGTCGGTGGTACGGCCGTCACACCGTCGCACTAGGGTGAACGGCTCCGAGTGGGCCCCCGGCTGTCCACGGGGGAACGGCCGGCAGGGCCCACTCGCCCCATCCGAAGTCATCACGGGAGTTGATCACCATGGCCGACCTGGACCCGACCACGCCCATAGCCAAGCCGACGAACATGCACGCCACCGGCGAGGACATCGTCAGCAAGAACATGCACGCGACGGACGCTCCGCTCGCCGACGCGGTGGCCGAGAAGCTCGGCATCAGCGGCAACATGCACGCCACCACGGAGCCCATCGAGGGCAGCGCCGGCACGGCCACCACGGACAACATGCACGCCACCACGGAGCCGGCCAAGTAGACCACTCCCGACGGGGAACGGCCGCGGCGGCGACTTCGGGGGAGCTGCCGGGGCCAGCCACAGGAGGTCCGGTCGACGGGGGAGCACACGGACTCGGGGGACACCCGGGACGGAACCAGGGGGGATCCGTCCGGGCAGGGCCCGTGCGCAACGCGATCGGACCACCGCACAAGGAGGGGCCGGGCAGATGCCCGGCCCCTCCGGCTGTGCGCAGGGCGTCAGCCGGACGGGCGAGCGCACGCCGGGAAGCGGGCCACCAGGCGCGCCCCGCGCGCCGAGTCCTCGACCGTCAGGGTCCCCGCGTGGTGCGTGGCGATGGGGATCGTGGTGCCGGCCCGTCAGCGGGCGTAGGAGCCGAGGCCGACGAGGCAGTAGACGTACTCGCTGATGGTCGTGCCGTTCATCGTGTAGCGGTGGGAGAAGGCGTACTCCGTCTTCGGGTTGGCGTTGCAGTTGTTCATGTCGGAGGTGAAGGGGAAGGTCTGGATGACCTTGTAGTGGGCGTCCGAGGCCGAGCACGACACCTCTTCGACGCCGCTGACGCTCTGCGCGGTCTCCGAGTTCGGGAGGGTGCCGTTGAGGCAGGTGCCCTTCTCGTACGGGTCGGGTTCCTCCTCCGTGGGGGTCGCGACGGGGAGCGGTTCGTAGGAGTACGAGGAGGAGGCGGAGGTCGGCGTGGGGAGGGGGCCCGCGCTGCCGGGACTCTCGTCCTCGTCCTTGTTCAGGAGGTACGAGCCGCCGACCAGCGCTCCGATGACGCAGAGCGCGACCAGGCAGCCCAGGCCGGAGGACTTCTTCGGGGCCGCCCCGGCGACCGTGATGCGCAGGTACACCGTGCCCTCGCCGAGCCGGGCCGCGACGAGTTCGCCGTGGCGGCAGGGGCGGACGGTGATGTGGGCGGGACCGGACGGCAGCTGGACGGTGAGGATCACGCCCTGGGCGGCCTGCTGCGGGGTGAGCGTGAGGGGGATCTCTTGCGTCGGCACCGGCTGCTCCTGGAGGGAGAAGGTACGTACACGAAGGCTTGCCCGTATGACGTGTACACGGAGGGAGTTGGTTGCGGTTTCTCCTCCCTTCGTCAGCCCCGCTCCCTCAGCTCCCCCTTCACCACTTTCCCGCTCGCGTTCCTCGGCAGCTCCGGCACGAACTCGACCTCCCTCGGCACCTTGTAGTTCGCCATCTCCCGCCGCGACCAGGCGATCAGGTCGTCCGCCGTGACCCCCGCCCCCGGCCGCCGTACGGCGAAGGCCTTGCCGACCTCGCCCAGGCGCGCGTCCGGGATGCCGATGACGGCGACGTCCGCGATGTCGGGGTGCAGGCCGAGGAGCTGTTCGATCTCGGCCGGGTAGGCGTTGAAGCCGCCGACGATGAACATGTCCTTGAGCCGGTCGGTGATCCGGAGGTTCCCCGTCTCGTCCAGGACGCCGATGTCCCCGGTGTGCAGCCAGCCGTCCGCGTCGATCGTCGCCGCCGTCGCCTCCTCGTCCTCGAAGTAGCCGCTCATCACGTGGTGGCCCCGGACCAGCACCTCGCCCGTCTCCGAGAGGCGCACCTCCGTGCCGGGGACCGGGCGGCCGGAGGTCCTGGCGATCGTCCCGTCCGGGTCGTCGCGGCGGCACATCGTGACGATGCCGCTCGCCTCCGACAGGCCGTACGCCGTGAGGACCGTGCCCACGCCCAGTTCGGAGCGGAGGCGTTCGACCAGCCGGAGCGGGACCACGGCCGCGCCCGTCACGACGAGGCGGAGGGTGGCGAGGTCGTGCGCGGGGCGGGCCGGGTGGTCCAGGAGGGACTGGTGGAGGGTGGGCGGGCCGGGGAGGACGGTGATGCGTTCGGCGGCGATGTTGGCGAGGACGGTGTCGACGGTGAAGACGGACTGCGGGACGATCACCGCGCCCCGCATGAGGCAGGCGAGGATGCCGGCCTTGTAGCCGAAGGTGTGGAAGAAGGGGTTCACCACGAGGTAGCGGTCGCCTTCCGCCAGGCCCGCGAGATCGGACCAGATCGCGTAGCAGCGCAGGGACTGGGCGTGGCTGATGACGGCGCCCTTGGGACGGCCGGTGGTGCCCGAGGTGTAGATGATGTCGGAGGGGGCGTCGGGGTCGATGCCGTCGGCGCGGGCGCGGACCCGGGCGGCCGGGACGCTGTCGCCCTCCGCGAGGAAGGCCTTCAGGGTCGTCCAGCCGGCCTCGTCGGGGGCGGTGTCGCCGAGGACCACCACCTTTTCCAGGTCGGGGAGTTCGATGCCCGAGCGGCGCAGGGAGGCCACGTACGAGGTGCCGAGGAAGGTACCGGTGACGAAGAGCAGCCGGGCGCGGGAGCGCCGGAGGACGTCGGCGGCCTCGGTGCCCTTGAAGCGGGTGTTCAGGGGGACGAGGACGGCGCCGGCGGTGACGGCGCCGAGGGCGGAGACGATCCAGTCGAGGGTGTTGGGGGCCCAGATGGCGATCCGGTCCCCGCTCCGTATCCCGGTGACGAGGCAGGCCGCGGCGGCCCGTTCGACGCGTTCGCCGAGTTCGGCGTAGGTGACGCGGACGCGGCCGTCGACGACGGCCTCCCGCCGTCCGTACCGCTCGGCCGCCGCCCGTACGAGTCCGGGGATCGTGCCCCACTCCAGGTCGCCGCGCGGGTCATCACCCGGGTCCATGCTGACGTCCATGCCCCACCTCCCTGTAGCTGACTATCCGTCAGATTAGTTGTAGCCTGACGCGCTGTCAGCAGTGCTGCCCCATGAGGAGGTTCGGTGCTCAAGGACGCCACGGCCATCGTCGGGATAGGACAGACCGCCTTCGCGAAACAGCTCCACGAGACCGAGAAGACCCTCGCCTGCCGGGCGATCCTCGCCGCTCTCGACGACGCCGGCATCGACCCCTCCGAGGTCGACGCCTTCGCCTCGTACACAATGGAGGAGACCGACGAGGTCGAGGTGGCCAAGGCCATCGGGGCCGGCGACGTCACCTTCTTCAGCAAGGTGGGGTTCGGCGGAGGCGGCTCCTGCGCCACCGTCGGCCACCTCGCCGCCGCCGTCGCCACCGGCCAGGCGAGCGTCGGCGTCGCCTGGCGGTCCCGGAAACGGGGCTCGGGCCCCCGCCCCTGGAAGAACACCGCCGTCCAGCTGCCCACCCCCGGCCAGTGGACCCGCCCCTTCGGGCTGCTCCGCCCCGCCGACGAGATCGGCATGCTCGCCCGCCGCTACATGCACGAGTACGGCGCCACCCGCGACCACCTCTTCAACGTCGCCCTGGCCTGCCGCAACCGCGCCAACCAGAACCCCGCCGCGATCATGTACGAGCGCCCGCTGACCCGCGAGATGTACATGACGGCCCGCTGGATCAGCGAACCCCTCTGCCTCTTCGACAACTGCCTGGAGACGGACGGTGCGCTCGCCTGCGTGATCGTCTCCGCCGAGCGCGCCCGCGACTGCCGCCGGAAACCCGTCTACGTGCACTCCGCCGCCCAGGGCCTGCCCGCCCAGCACCACGGCATGGTCAACTACTGGAACGACGACCCGCTCTCCGGCCCCGCCTGGACCGCCGCCCGCCACCTCTGGAAGCAGGCCGACTTCGGCCCCGCCGACGTGGACGTCGCCCAGATCTACGACGCCTTCACCCCGCTCGTCCCGCTCTCCCTGGAGGGCTACGGCTTCTGCGGCAGAGGAGAAGGGGCCGCCTTCACCGAAGGGGGCGCCCTGGAGATCGGCGGCAGGCTGCCGCTCAACACCGGCGGCGGCGGGCTCTCCGAGGCGTACGTCCACGGCTTCAACCTCATCAACGAGGGCGTCAAGCAGCTCCGCGGCACCTCCACCGCCCAGGTCCCCGACGCGGCCACCTGCCTGGTCACGGCGGGCGAGGGCGTCCCCACCTCGGCCATCCTCCTCAGGAGCTGATCCCCTTGCTGAACCCCGTCATCGACGAAGACGGCGCCCCCTTCTGGGAGTACGCCGCCCGCGGCGAACTCCGCGTCCAGGCCTGCGCCGACTGCGGCGAGCTCCGCTTCCCGCCCCGCCCCTGCTGCCCGCACTGCCGGTCCTTCGACAGCGAGTGGCGGCTCATGTCCGGACGCGGCCGCATCTGGTCGTACGTCCTCCCCCACCCGCCGCTCCTGCCCGACTACGCCGCCCAGGCCCCGTACAACGCGGTCCTCGTCGAACTCGCCGACGCTCCCCGCATCCGCCTCGCCGGCAACGTCGTCGCCGCGCCCGACGCCCCCCTGAACTCCGTAGACCCGGCCCGGCTCCGCATCGGCGCCCCCGTCCGGGTCGCCTTCACCGAGATCGACGGCCTCGCCGTCCCCCGCTGGCTCCTGGAGCGCCCATGACCGTCCGCGTGGAACGCGACAAGGAGACCGGGGTCGCGGTCGTCACCCTCGACCGGCCCGCCAGACACAACGCGATCACCCTGGAGATGGCCCGCGAACTGGGGGCCGTCTGGCGGAGCTTCCGGTACGAGGACGAGGTCCGGGCCGTCGTCGTCACCGGGGCCGGCGGGCGGGCCTTCTGCACCGGGATCGACCGCGAGGACGCCGGAAGGATCCCGCAGCCCTCCTCCCCGTACACGATCGACGACCCCCTCCTCACCATCGGCCCCAAGGCGAACGACCTGTGGAAACCGGTGATCGCCGCCGTCGAGGGCATGGCCTGCGGCGGCGCCTTCTACCTGCTCGGCGAGGCGGAGTTCCTGATCGCGGGCGAGAGCGCCACCTTCTTCGACCCGCACACCACCTACGGGATGGTCAGCGCCTTCGAGACCGTCCACATGGCGCAGAAGATGCCGTACGGAGAAATCGCCCGGATGGCCCTCATGGGCACCGCCGAACGGGTCTCCGCCCGCCGCGCGTACGAGACGGGCCTGGTCAGCGAGGTGACGGAACCCGGCGGAGCCCTCGATGCCGCGCTCCGCGCCGCCGCCGTCATCGCCTCGTACCCGACCGGGGCCGTCCAGGGCACCGTCCGGGCCCTCTGGTCCACCAGGGACGCCTCCCGCACCCCGGCCCTCGCGCACGCCCCGCACCTGGTGACGCTCGGGAACCTGCCGGCGGACCGGCAGGCGGAGCTTTTCACCCGGAGGAGCGACGGGCACCGGCTCCGATAGCGGTTGCAACATTCTGTTTTAATGGATCTTGATTTGATGAAACACCGTCAACGGCGGTGGGACAGCCCCGCGTTCGCAGCCGGATCGGGCCTCGCCCGGCCGCTGTGGCACGCAACGGGGAGCTGTGATGGGACGACGAATCGCCAAGGCCGGACTCGCGGCCGGAGCCGCACTCCTGCTGGCCGCCTGCGGCGGCGGCAACGACCCGGTGACCGGCGCGGGCACCGGCGGCGGGGGCGGCGGTGAGGCCGGCCAGGGCGACGGCGACGGCGGCGCGGCGAAGACCGCCTCGCTCGCGCAGCCGGGCAGCCTCACGGTCGCCTTCTGCCAGACCCTCGAAGACGGCACCGGCGGCAAGGGCTACCAGGTCATCCTGCGCTCCTTCGCCGCGAAGGACGGCGCCTTCGTCGGCGAGCGCGCCACCACCATGCCGGCCGGCACCGAGCCGATCACCGGCTGCGACGGCGACGGGCCCAGCTACCGCGTCAACTCGGCCTTCAACAAGGACCTCACGCTCGTCGCCGGCCTGGTCGACGGCGACCGCGCCGCCGCCTTCGACCTCGCCACCGGCCGCGAGGTCGCCCCGCCCGACCCCGATTCCTTCACGAAGCGCCCGGACAACGGCGGCGCCGCCTTCCACCCGGTGACCGACCGCCTCTGGTACGACATGGGGCGCCTCGACACCTCGTCCGCCGACGCCGGCGCCGTCGCCTCACGGGACCCCAAGGGCGGCCTGAAGACCGAGGAGAAGACCCCCGACGAGAAGATCCCCGGTCTTCTGGAGAAGGACGGCGCCACGGCGGAGACGGTGCTCGCGACGGACGACATCCACGCGCCGGCGGTCCCCGCCGGCGGAGTCGTGGCGACGGGCAACACGACGTACGGCGTCCGCCTGAGCAAGGTCCGCCCCGACGGTGACGGCATCGGCGCCGGGGTCTACCTGACCGACATCAAGACCCAGGGCCTCGACGAGGACAACCGGGAGTTCTGCGAGCCGGCCTTCTGGCGGAACGCCACCACCCTGGTCTGCGACTTCAAGCAGCTGACGTTCTCCGCCGACTACACGAAGCTCCTGAAGACCGAGGACCTCGTCCCCGAGAACGACCGGATCAACGGCCAGCCGGTCCTCTCCGCGGACGGCAAGAGCTTCGCGTTCCTCTCCAAGGGCGAGGACGGCAGGCGAGGCCTCTTCCGCGGGGACTTCAACGGCGGGGCCCCGGTGAAGATCACCAGCGTGGACCCGCCGGTCGCCGACCCGGAGGACAACCTCCGCACGGCGCTGATCCGCTGGAACTGACGGTCAGCTGCTGGGGGACGCGGTCGCGGAAGCGGACGTGGAGGCGGTCGGAGAAGCCGTCGCCTTCGCGCGCACGTCGTAGACGTAGCAGTCCTTCACCTTGTCGACGGCCTTCGGGGTCTTCATCGCGACCTCGAAGGTCTTCGTCTCGTAGGACCCGACGGTGACGACGGTCGTGACCGAGTCGACCGCCGAACCCGTGACGCCCTTGAACTCCAGCGTCACCTCGTACGTCCCCGCCACCGCGTCCCGCGAGGTGATCCTCAGGGTGGACGTCGTGTCCGCCTTGCGGGCGGGCTTGCCCTTGCGCTTCTTCTGGGCCGGCTTCACGCAGTCGACGACCACGACCTCGACCTTCGCGGAGGTGGGGGAAGGGCTGACGCTCGGCGTGGAGCCGCCCGAGCCGTCGTAGTCGTTGTAGTCGTTGTTGCCCTGCTCGTCGCTGGAGCAGCCGCCGCCCGAATCGTCGTCGTCGGAGTGGCTCCGGCTCTTGCTCTTCCCGCTCTTGCTCTTCCCGCTGCCACCGCTGCTGCCGTGGCCGCCCTTGCCGGTGTGGAAGCCGGTCAGCGCGAGGACCACCACCGTGAGCGTCGCCGCGAGCTTCAGGCGTGTCCGTACCATCGCCGCCCTCTCCTCTGTCTGTCGTGTCCGCGCCACCCTAGCGTCGGGTCCGTGCCACGTGGCGGGGCCCCCTCACCCGGCGTAGCGTCGGGAACGAGGGCCGGACCGCCGAGGAGGCCGCATCGATGATCCGCAACATCGCCGGCTCGGTCCTGGCTCTCGCCGGAGCGACGGCCGCCGTCTGGAGCCCCTTCCGTGCCTGGTACGACGGCCGTCACGGGCGCGACTACGCCATCGGGGAGCTGTTCACCGGCGTCACCGACAAGAAGGCCGAAGTCCTGGGCTCGATCCTGCTCCCCCTCGCCTTCGCAGCCCTCGTCGCCCTGGTCGGCGTGGTGCTCCGCTCCCGGCTGATCGTCGCCCTCGCCGGGCTCGTCGTCCTGGGCTTCACGATCCTGTGGATGGTGCGGGTGGGGGAGGCGGAGGGCAGCCTCACCATCGACGCGGACGGCACGGGGCTCGGCGAAGGGGTCGCCGTCGCCTTCGGCGGCGGCGTCCTGATGCTCCTGGGCGCGCTCGTCATGTCGGGACGGAGACGCACGCACCGGGTGGACCGGGCGCCGGCGCGCGGCCGCCCGCCCCTGGACGGCCCGCCGACGGGCCCGCCGGGGCCCTCGGCACCTCCGCCGGACCGGCCCCCGGCGGACCCGAGTCCGTCGGAGCAGACGCTGACGTGGCCCCAGCAGGAGCCGCCCGGGCAGGACGGCCCCCGGGGTCCCTAGCCGCGCGGCGCGGCCGCGCCCCTGCCGGTCGCCGTGCCCTTGACCGCGTCCAGCGCGTACACGCAGCGGTCCTTGCTGCACGCGTACACGACCCCGCCCTTCGCCACCGGCGAGCCGGTGATCTCGCCGCCGGTGGCGAGCTTCCAGCGGAGCTGCCCGCCGGTCGCGTCCAGGGTGTACAGGACGTGGTCGGCCGAGCCGAAGTGCACCCGGCCGTCGGCGACGACCGGGGAGCCGACCAGCTCGCCGCCCGCCGCGAACCGCCACCGGGGGGTGCCGGTGACCGCGTCGAGCGTGTAGAGCGCGCTGCCGCTGCCGACGTGCACGTTGCCGTCGGCGACGAGCACCGGCTCGGTGGACTGGCGCGGCTCGGTCGCGATCCGCCAGCGGTCCTGCCCGGTGGTGGCGTCGAGCGCGTACACCGTGCCGAGGTGGTCCGAGAGGTACACCCCGCCGCCGGTGACGGCCGGTCCCGGCGCGAACGCGGGCGGGGAGAGGAAGACGGCCGGCGCCTCGAAGTGCCAGCGGACGTGCCCGCCGGCGATGTCGATCGACAGGACCCTGGTCCCGGCGGAGACGTACACACAGCCGTCCTCGGCCGGGGCCACCCGGACCGGCACGTTGCCGCAGGAGGCGGCGTCGCCGATCGGGTACGACCAGCGCTCCACGCCCGTGCGGGCGTCGAGGGCCTGGAGCCGGGCGTCCCGCCACACGTACACGGTGTCGCCGTGCACGGCGGGCCCCGCCTCCGGGGTCTCGAAGTCGGTCTGGGCGCCGGTGAGCTCCCACAGCTTGGCGCCGTTGGAGGCCTCCCAGCCCTGCACCCCGCCGCCGCGCGTACCGGTGACGACGGTGCCCCGGTCGACCTGGAGCGCGTACACCCAGGCGTCCGTGTGCAGCCGCCAGCGCTCGCTGCCGTCGTCGGCGTCGAGCGCGTAGAGGGTGGGGCCGTCGGAGGCGTGGATGCGGCCCGAGGAGACCGCCATCGACCAGGCGACGTCCCGGGTCTTGAACTGGCGCCGGCCACTCCCCGTGTCCAGGGCGTGCACCTCGAAGGAGGTCACGTACAGCAGATCGCCGTCGACGACCGGGGTGCCCCAGACGTCGTTCGACATCCGGAAGCGCCAGGGCCGCCAGTGGCCGGGCTCCGGCGGCGGCTGCGGTGCCGTCTGGTCGGTGCCCTGCGAGGGCACGGACACCGGGCGCGAGCCGTGCTGCGGGGCCTGCTCGGCGCCGTGCGGGCCGCCGCCGGGCGGGCGGATCCAGCCGGTCGCGGGGCCCGCGTCGGCGCCCCGCCCGACGGCGAGCGCCGCCCGGGTGTCGGCGACCCGGGGGCCGGGGCCGATCGGCACGGTCGCGCCGCCGAGGCGCACGGGACCGCCCGCGCTCTCGGAGGGCCCGGCGTGCCGGCCGCCGACGGGCGCGTGCTCCGGCGCCCGCCCGGGTGACCGCTCCGGCGCCCGCTCCGGTGCCCGCTCGGGTGCCCGCTCCGGTCGCTCCGGGAAGCGGGGGTCCTGGCGGGGGCCCGGCGGGTCCGCCGGGGGCGGGGGCGGCGCGGTCGGGCTGGGCAGCTGACGGCCGCCGCCGCGACGGCGCTCGATCATGGCGGTGGCGCTCAGCGGCAGCCACGCGGAGGCGGTGCCGCTGTCGTCGCTGCCGGGGCCGAAGAGGTGCGGGGCCAGCTGCGCCTGGAGGTCGGCCGGGGTGGGCCGGCGCGTGACGTCCATCTGCATGCAGGAGTCGATGAGCGGCCGCAGCTCGTCCGGGAGGCCCTCCAGGTCGGGGCCCTCCCGCAGCAGCATGAAGACGGTCTCGACGGGGTTGGCGCCGTGGAAGGGCGCGTGCCCGGTGGCGGCGAAGACCAGCATCGAGCCCAGCGAGAAGACATCGCTGGCGCCGGTGACGCTGCGCGAGTCGCGGGCCTGCTCGGGCGACATGTAGGCCGGGGTGCCGACGGCGACATTGGTCATGGTCAGGCGCGTGTTGGAGACGCCCGACGCGATGCCGAAGTCGATCACCCGGGGGCCGTCCTCGACGACGAGGACGTTGGAGGGCTTGAGGTCTCGGTGGACCAGCCCCGCGCCGTGGATGGACTGCAGGGCCTCGGCGACGCCCGCGGCGAGCCAGCGGACGGCCTGGGCCGGGAGCGGCCCGCACTCGTTCACTATCTCTTCGAGGGAGGGCGCCGGGACGTAGGCGGTGGCCAGCCAGGGCACGGCGGCGCGCGGGTCGGCGTCGACGACGGCGGCCGTGTAGAAGCCGGAGACCGCCCGGGCGGCCTCCACCTCCCGGGTGAAGCGGACCCGGAACAGCTGGTCCTCCGCGAGCTCCGTGCGCACGGTCTTGATCGCCACGCGCCGGCCCGAGGCCGAGCGCGCGAGATAGACCAGGCCCATTCCGCCCGCGCCGAGCCGGCCCAGCACCTCGAAGGGCCCGATACGTCTCGGGTCGTGCTGCGTCAGCTGTTCCACTTGCCTGCCACCTCCCCGTACGGGCCATGAGGGTACGGCCCCGTGGACCCTGATTCTTCCTGTCCGAGGGCCCGGTTGCGAACCCGGGGGCGGATCGGGGTGTCACACCTCATAAGCACCGGGCAGCGCAGGTGCGGACGGTTCAGGCCTTACCGGACGGTTTCGGTTCGGCGAGGACGGCGAAGCGGGCGCCCTGGTTGTCGTGGAGGACGGCGATGCGGCCGTGCGGGGTGTCGAAGGCCGGGGTGGCGATGCGGCCGCCGAGCCGGACGGTGGTCTCGCAGGCCTCGTCGGTGTCGGCTACGGCGAAGTAGACGAGGACGTGGCCGGGCATCTCGGCGGGGAAGTCGTCGGTGATCACGGCCCGTCCGCCGAAGGCGCTGTCGTCGCCGGGCCGGGAGCCGGGGGGCGACCAGACGCGGTAGTCGAAGCCGGAGTCCCTGCCCTCCTCCTCGGCGTCGGCCTGGCGGCCGAGGTAGCCGAAGACGGTGGCGTAGAAGGTGTCCACGGCGTCCGGGCGGCGGGTGTAGACCTCCATCCAGCAGAAGGCACCGGGCTCGTTCATGACTTCAAAGCCGTCGTCGTCGCCCTCCTGGCGGATGCCGAAGACCGCGCCGCCGGGGTCGGCGGCGAGGGCGTAGATGCCGAAGGGGCCGACGGGGTAGGGCTCCATGACCATCTGCCCGCCGGCGGCCTTGATCCGGGCGGCGAGGGTGCCCGCGTTCTCGGTGGCGAGGTAGAGGGTCCAGGTGGTGGGCATGCGCCCGTCGCGCTTGGGGACGAGCCCGGCGACCCGGCGGCCGTCGAGGAGGGCCTCGTCGCGCTCGGGGTCGAAGGTCCAGCCGAAGAGCTCGCCGTAGAAGCGCTTGCCCGCTTCGAGGTCGGGGAGCTGTGCGTCCACCCAGCAGGGGGTGCCCTCAGTACGTACGGCCATGTCCACACGCTAGGGCGGCGGGGGCGGTCCCGCACGCCCCGACATACGAACAAAGGGACGATTTATCGGGGCGGAACCCTTGTGCCGCCTGGGTTGTCCACCGAAGTTGTCCACAGCCTGTTCATAAGCCTATTCGAGTACGGGCAGGGCGCGGGCGGGGTTCGAGCCGGGCGAGGACCGGGTGCGGGCCGGGCGAGGGCCGGGTGCGGGCCGGGCGAGGGCCGGGTGCGGGGGTCTCCCGGCAGGCTCCGAAGGTGGCTCGAACCCGCCCCCATGCTCCCGCGCCGGGACCGTGCCGACCTCGCGGAACGGGCGTGCACCCCATTTGCAGTCGGCCGAATCGCGCGCCGACCCCCCCTCGGTAAGCTGACGGCATGACAGGACAAGTACGCACCGTCGACGGCCGCGTGGCCGGACGACGCGGTCAGGCGACGCGGCAGAAGCTGCTCGACTGCCTCGGTGAGATGCTCAGCTCCTCGCCCTACCGGGACGTCAAGGTCATCGATGTGGCCCGGAAGGCGGGTACTTCACCCGCGACGTTCTATCAGTACTTCCCGGACGTCGAGGGAGCGGTCCTCGAGATCGCGGAGGAAATGGCCAAGGAGGGCGCCGCGTTGACCGAGCTGGTCTCCGGCCGCTCCTGGGTCGGCAAGGCCGGCTGGCAGACCTCGGAGGAACTCGTCGAGGGCTTCCTGGACTTCTGGCGGAAGCACGACGCGATCCTGCGGGTCGTGGACCTCGGCGCCGCCGAGGGCGACAAGCGGTTCTACAAGATCCGCATGAAGATCCTGAACTCGGTCACCAACTCCCTCACGGACGCGGTGAAGGAGCTCCAGGCCAAGGGCAAGGTCGACAAGGACGTCAGCCCCGCCGCGATGGCCGGCTCCCTGGTGGCGATGCTGGCCTCGGTCGCCGGCCACCAGAAGGGCTTCCAGACCTGGGGCGTGAAGCAGGCCGAACTCAAGCCGAACCTGGCCCTGTTGGTGCACCTGGGCATCACCGGCAAGAAGCCGACCAGATAGCCCCGGACCCCTCTCCTTCACCCGTCCTGTCGCCGACGCCGGCGGCGGCCCGCTCCCCCGAACCGGAGCGGACGCCGTCGGCGTCGCCGTGTCCGGGGCCGGACCGCCCTTCGCCGTGTCCGGGGCCGGGCTCTCATCTCCGGGTCAGCCGGAAGAGCCGGATCTCGCGCTCGATCCGCGCCTGGTACGTGGCGTACGGCGGCCAGAACTCCAGCGCCGCCTTCCAGGCCGCCGCCCGTTCCTCACCCGTGAGCAGCTCCGCCCGTACGGGTACGTCCTCGCCCCGCCAGTTGACCTCGACGTCCGGGTGGGCGAGCAGGTTCGCGGTCCAGGCCGGGTGGCCCGGGCGGCCGAAGTTGGAGCCGATCAGGAGCCAGCGGCCGTCCCCCTCGGGCATGCAGGCCAGCGGGGTGACCCGGGGCTGCCCGCTCCTCGCGCCTTTCGCGGTGAGGATCACCCCGGGCAGCATCCGGGCGCTGAGCAGCACTTTTCCTCCGGTCAGCCGGTGCACGGCCCGGTCCATGGCCGGGATGACGTGCGGGGCGACCTTGGCGAAGGTCCGGGTCGAGGACACCTTCTGCACGAGCTTCCGTCCGACGGGCATCTACGCCGCCTCCTCTCCGAAGAGTCCGGTCCGTTCCGCGGCGCGGGCGCGCAGCCGCCGTGCGGGGCCGAAGAGCAGTTCGTCGGAGGCGGCCCGCCTGAAGCAGAGGTGTGCCTCGCCCTCCCCGGCGTGGGACTCGTCGGCGGTGGCGCGCAGGGCCTCCAGGGCGTGGGCGAGGGCGAGCGGGCCGCCGTCGGGTCCCGGCCCCGGTTCGCGGGCCGCGCAGTAGGTCAGCGCACGCGCCGCCTCGACCTGGACGTACAGCTCGGCGAGGCGGTGCCGGGCGGCGTGGAGGGAGCCGTCGGCGGGCCGGGCCGCGCGCTCCCGGGGGCCGAGGTGAGCGACCGCGCGGTCGAGGGCGGCCGCGGCGGCGCCGACCGCCTCGGCGGCGAGCATGACGGCGGCGGTGCGGCCGGTGGCGGCGAGGGCGCCGAGGACGTCGGCGGGTTCCTCGCCGAGGAGTTCGGCGGCGGTGTCCCGGAACTGGACGGTGGCGCGCGTCCGGGTGGCGTCGAGGGCGGGCTCCCGGGTCCGTACGAGCCCGGGGGCGTCCGCGGGTACGAGGAAGAGGAGGGTCCGGCTGCGGGCGAAGCCGCCGGCGTGGGCGGCGACGAGGAGCAGTCCGGCGCTGTGTCCGTCGATGACCTGGGCGGCCTCGCCGTAGAGGCGCCAGCCGGCGTCCGCCGTGCGCGCGGCCTGGATGCCGCCGGCGCGGCCGCCGCCGGACCAGTCCCCGGCGGTGTTGTCGCCGGTGAGGCCGAGGGCGAGGGCGAGGCCGGTGGGGGCGGCGAGGGCGCAGGTCAGGCTGCCCGCGGCGATGCGCGGGAGGTGCTCGGCGCGCTGGGCGGGGGTGCCGAGGGCGGCGAGGAGCGGGGCGGCGAGAACGGTGGTGGCGAGGAGCGGGGAGGGGGCGAGGGCCCGGCCGGTCTCCTCGCAGGCGAGGGCGAGTTCGGCGGGGCCGCGGCCGGTGCCTCCGTACTTCTCGGGGAGGGCGAGTCCGGCGAGGCCGGGGCCGGCGGACAGCTGGGCCCAGAGCGCGGTGTCGTACCCCTCGGGGGTGGCGGTGGCCGCGCGGTTCGCGTGCGGTCCGGCCCGTTCGGCGAGCAGCTCGCGCAGGGTGCGGCGGATCTCCTGCTGCTCCTGGGTGAGCGGGACGGTGAGCGGCTGCGCCGGCGGGGCGGATGGCGAGGTGTCCATGGAGCTCCCTCCGTATCTGACGGTGCGTCATGCTAGGGCGGTGCAGGGGTGGTTGCCCAGAGAAGCGCCGGTCCCGATTCAGAGAATCTGATGTACCGTCAGATTCATGCCCACCACCACACGCAGCGCCCGCCGCGTCGCCGTCGTCGGCGTCTCCCTCTCCGACTGCGGCCGGGTCGACGAGGCCACCCCCTACGCCCTGCACGCCCAGGCCGCCCGGCGCGCCCTCGCCGACAGCGGCCTCGACCGCTCGCTGATCGACGGCCTGGCCTCGGCGGGCCTCGGCACGCTCGCCCCGGTCGAGGTCGCCGAGTACCTGGGCCTGCGGCCCCGCTGGGTGGACTCGACCGCCGTCGGCGGCGCCACCTGGGAGGTCATGGCCGCGCACGCCGCCGACGCGATCGCCGCGGGCCACGCGAACGCCGTCCTGCTCGTGTACGGCTCCACCGCCCGCGCCGACATCCGGGCCCGGCGCCGCACCTCGAACCTCTCCTTCGGCGCGCGCGGCCCGCTCCAGTTCGAGGTCCCGTACGGGCACACCCTGATCGCCAAGTACGCGATGGCCGCCCGCCGCCACATGCACGAGTACGGCACGACCCTGGAGCAGCTCGCCGAGGTGGCGGTGCGGGCGCGGGCGAACGCCGCGCTGAACCCGGAGGCGATGTTCCGCGAGCCGATCACGGTCGACGAGGTCCTGGACGGGCCGATGATCGCGGACCCCTTCACCAAGCTGCACTGCTGCATCCGCAGCGACGGCGGCTGCGCGGTGCTGCTGGTGGCCGAGGAGTACGTCCAGGACTGCCGTACGACCCCGGTCTGGGTGCTCGGCACGGGCGAGCACGTCTCGCACACCACGATGTCCGAGTGGGAGGACTTCACGGTCTCCCCCGCCGCGGTCAGCGGCCGGCTGGCCTTCGAGCGGGCGGGCGTGCGGCCCGCGGACATCGACGTCGCCGAGATCTACGACGCCTTCACCTACATGACCCTGGTGACCCTGGAGGACCTGGGCTTCTGCGCGAAGGGCGAGGGCGGGGCCTTCGTCCAGGAGAAGGACGGCCTTCCGGTGAACACCGACGGCGGCGGGCTCTCGGCCTGCCATCCGGGCATGCGGGGCCTGTTCCTGCTGGTGGAGGCGGTGCGCCAACTCCGCGGCGAGGCACCCGGGTTGCAGGTGCGGCGGCCGGACGGGTCGCTGCCGCGGCTGGCGGTGGCCTCGGGGACGGGGGGCTGGTTCTGCTCCTCGGGGACGGTGGTCCTCGGCCGCGACTGACCCTCGCGCAAGAATCTATACAAGCGATCTACACAAGCGTCATAGACAACCGTGTAGGACATCCGTATAGTCATGTCTGCGGGCAGGGGAACGGCCCGCAGACACCCGACAAGGAGTCCTGCCATGACCAGCAACACGCACACCGCCAAGACCGTCCTGATCTCCGGCGCCTCCATCGCCGGCCCCGCGCTCGCCCTCTGGCTGCACCGCTACGGCTTCGCCCCCACCGTCGTCGAGCGCGCCCCCGAACTGCGCACCGGCGGCTACAAGGTGGACATCCGCGGCACCGCGATCGAGGTCTGCCGCCGGATGGGGATCCTCGACGAGATCCGCGCCAAGTCCACCGACATGCGCGGCGGTTCGTACGTCGACGCCGCCGGCCGCACCATCGGCGAGCTGCCCGCCGACATCTTCGGCGGCCGCGTCGAGGAGGACGACGAGATCATGCGCGGCGAGCTCGCCCGCATCCTCTACGACCGGACCCGCGAGGACGTCGAGTACGTCTTCGGCGACTCGATCGCCACGCTCGCGGAGGACGCCGACGGCGTCACCGTCACCTTCGAGTCCGGCACCGTCCGCCGCTTCGACCTGGTCGTCGGCGCCGACGGCCTCCACTCGAACACCCGGAAGCTCGCCTTCGGCCCCGAGGAGCGGTTCAAGCGCCACCTCGGCGCGTACATCTCCATCTTCACGGCCCCCAACCACCTGGGCCTGGACCGCTGGGAGACCTACCACGCGCTCCCCGGGAAGCTGGTCTGCGTCTACAGCTCGTCCGGCGAGACCGACGCCAAGAACCTCTTCATCTTCTCCTCGCCGGAACTCCGCCACGACCCCCGGGACGTCACCGCCCAGAAGCGCGCCCTCACCGACACCTTCACCGGTGACGGCTGGGAGATCCCCCGGCTCCTCGGCCACGCCGCCCAGGCCGACGACTTCTACCTCGACTCCATGTCCCTCGTCGAGATGGACAGCTGGTCCCGGGGCCGCGTCGTCCTCCTCGGCGACGCCGCCCACTGCTCCTCCCCCGCCTCCGGCCAGGGCACCGGACTCGCCCTCACCGGCGCCTACGTCCTGGCGGGCGAACTGGCCCGCGCCGGCGGCGACCACACCGTCGCCTTCGCCCGCTACGAGCAGCTCATGCGGCCGGGCGTGGAGCAGAACCAGAAGATGGCCGAGGGCTTCGTCAAGGAGATGACCGTCGGCTCGAAGTGGAAGATCGCCCTGCGCATGTTCATGGTCCGGACGCTGCCGAAGACCCCCTGGAAGAACCTCATCGCGAAGAAGATCCGCGACAGCATCCAGGCCGCGGCCAACGCGGTCCCGCTGGTCGACTACACGGCACCGGCCGCCGCCGGCACCACCGCACGCCCTACCGTGACCGCATGACCGACTTCCACCACGCCCTCCGCTCCCTCAGGGTCTGGGACACCGAACTCCCGTCCTTCGACCCGGCGAGCGCCCCGCCCGAGCCGCTCCCCCTCTTCCACGACTGGTTCACGGCGGCGGCCGCGGCCGGCCAGACCGAGCCGCACACCCTCTCCCTGGCCACCGTGGACGAGGACGGCAGGCCCGACGTCCGTACGGTGATGCTGCACGACGCCGACGCCCGCGGCTGGCACTTCGCCTCGCACGCCGGCAGCGCCAAGGGCCGCCAGCTCGCCGCCCGCCCCGAGGCCGCGCTCGGCTTCTACTGGCCGGTCCAGGGCCGCCAGGTCCGCATCCGGGGCCACGTCACCACCGGCACCCCCGAGGAGGCGTACGAGGACCTCCACGCCCGCACCACCGGCGCCCTCGCCGCGGCGCTCGTGGGCCGGCAGAGCGAGGTCCTCGACTCCCCCGGGACCCTCGCCGAGGCGAGCGAGGCGGCCTGGCGGCGGGCCGAGGCGGAACCGGACGCGCCCGCCCCCAGCTGGACCCTCTACGTGGTCGAACCGGCCGAGGTCGAGTTCTTCCAGGGCGACGCCCGCCGCCGCCACGTCCGCCTCCGCTACCGCCGCACGCCGGACGGGGACTGGACCCGCGAACTCCTCTGGCCCTGACCGCTCCTGCGCGTCCGGCACAGCCTCCGCGCCGGGCTCCGGGCGCCGCTACGGGCGCGTCCCCTCGGAGCCGTACATCTCCTCGATGTCCCGGGCGAAGTCCCGCAGCACCGCCCGCCGTTTGAGCTTCAGGGACGGCGTCAGATGCCCGGAGGTCTCCGAGAACTCGGTGCTCAGGACCCGGAAGGCGCGGATCGACTCGGCCCGCGAGACCAGCCGGTTGGCGTCGTCCACCCCCCGCTGGAGCGCGGCGAGCAGCTCCGGGTCACGGGCCAGCTCCCAGAGCGCCAGGTGGTCCTTGTGCCGCATCCGCCGCCAGTGCGTCAGGCCCTCGTGGTCCAGGGTGATCAGGGCCGTGATGTACGGGCGGTCGTCGCCGAGCACCATGCACTGGGCGACCAGCGGGTGGGCGCGCAGCCAGTCCTCCAGCGGGGCCGGGGCGACGTTCTTGCCGGCCGAGGTGATGAGGATGTCCTTCTTCCGGCCGGTGATCCGCAGATAGCCGTCCGCGTCGAGCGAGCCCAGGTCCCCGGTGGGGAACCAGCCGCCGTCGGTGTACGGCAGGGCCGCCCCGCGCTGCGCGTCCCAGTAGCCGGCGAAGACGTGGGCGCCCTTGAGCCAGACCTCGCCGTCGTCGGCGATCCGGACGGCCGTGCCGGGCAGCGGCCAGCCGACGGTCCCGGTGCGCGGCCGGCGCGGCGGGGTGACCGTGGAGGCGGCGGTGGTCTCCGTCAGGCCGTACCCCTCGAAGACCTCGACGCCGGCGCCCGCGAAGAACTCGGCGAGCGGGGCGCCGAGCGGTGAGCCGCCGCAGATCACGTACTTCACGCGGCCGCCGAGCGCGGTGCGGATGCGGCGGTAGACGAGCGGGTCGTAGAGCGCCCGGGCGGCCCGCAGGGAGAGCGAGGGCGAGGGCTCCTGCCCGTACCGGCGGGCGATCTTCGCGGCCCGGTCGAAGCCGGCGCCCTTCCCGCCGCGCTCGGCGGTGGCGCGGGCCTTGTTGAAGACCTTCTCCAGGACGTACGGGATGGCGAGGAGGAAGGTGGGCCGGAAGGCGGCCAGGTCGGTGAGGAGCTCCTCGCCCTCGACGGAGGGCGCGTGCCCGACGCGGACGCGGGCGCGGACACAGCCGACGGCGACCATCCGGCCGAAGACGTGGGAGAGCGGCAGGAAGAGGAGGGTGGCGGCGGGCTCCTTGCTCTCCGAGACGAAGACGGGGTGGAGGAGCCGGACGGCGTTGTCGACCTCGGCGAAGAAGTTGGCGTGGGTGAGGGCGCAGCCCTTGGGCCGGCCGGTGGTGCCGGAGGTGTAGATGAGGGTGGCGAGGGTCTCCGGGGTGAGCAGTCCCCGGCGGGCGGTGACGGCCTCGTCGGCGACCCGGGCGCCGGCCCTGCGGAGCTGGTCGACGGCGCCGGTGCCGAGGACCCAGAGGTGGGCGAGGCCGGTCAGCTGCCGCCGCTCGGCGGAGACGAGCCGGGCCTGCTCGGCGTCCTCGACGACACAGGCCGTGGCACCGGAGTCCTGGAGGATCCAGCGGGTCTGGAAGGCGGAGGAGGTGGGGTAGACGGGGACGGTGACGAGTCCGGCGGCCCAGGCGGCGAAGTCGATCAGGGTCCACTCGTAGGTGGTGCGGGCCATGAGGGCGAGCCGGTCGCCGGGGCGCAGGCCGTGGGCGATGAGGCCCTTGGCGACGGAGTGCACCTCGGCGGCGAAACGGGCCGCGGTGACGTCGCGCCACTCCCCCTCCACGTCCTTCCGCGAGAAGAGGACGGCCTCGGGATCCTGCCGGGCGTTGTCGTACGGCAGGTCGGCGAGCGAACCGCGGGCCACCTGGGGCACGAGCGCGGGCACGGACACTTCCCGCACCACACCGTCCACGACGACCCGGTGCGGCTCGACGGGATCGGTCCCGGCTGCGGCGGTGACGACGGACACGGGCGGCTCCTCGGTCTGCGCGATGAACTGAGGTCGTGCGTCGGTACGTTGAGCCCTGTGGTGCCTCGACTGCCTTGACTAGCCGGTAACCTTACTGTGCGGTAAGCCTCAACGGGGAGACCAGCGCCCGCTTTTCATGAGGTTTCCGAGCCCCGCCCAGGCGAAGTTCATCAGCGTCGCCGCGGCCTCCTTCGCCGTCACCCCGGGGGTCTCGTTCGCCCAGCTCGCCAAGGACTCGGCGGACCCCACGAGCGCCTGCGCCAGCGCGTCGACGTCCCGCCCGGTGATGCCCGACTCCCCCGCCGCCTCCCGGATCAGCCCGGCCACGAAGGCCACGATCTCGTCCCGCATCCGCGCGACCTCCCCGGCGAACGGCTCCCCGTGCGTCCGCGCCTGCCGGCTCAGCACCACCCACGAGTCCGGCTGCTCGGCGGCATACGTGAAGAAGGCCAGCAGCCCCGCCCACAGCCGCTCGTCGGGCGGCACCCCGGGCCCCCCGACCCCGGCGGCCACAGCCCCGAGCAACGCCCCGGCCTCCCGCCGGATGACGGTCGTGAACAGCTCCTCCTTGGACCCGACATACAGATAGACCAGTGGCTTGGAGACCCCGGCGAGCTCGGCGATCCCGTCCATGGAAGCCGCCTGATACCCCTGCCGCGCGAAGCACCGCACGGCCGCGTCCACCATCTGCCGCTCCCGCACCACCCGCGGCAACCGCCGCCCCTTCGCCCCACCGGCCACGGCGTCCAACCTTCCCGAGTACTCCCTCCGCCAGCCTACAAAGCTCCTAGACTCGGCCTGGATCGCAGCGACGACGGGATGACGGGGGCGCGCCACATGCAGGTCCGGATCACGAGCGGCGGCCCATGACACCGGCCCGCACCTCCCGCGCGGTCCTGTTCGGTGTCCACGCCTACCGGCACCTCGCCGCCCTCGACGGCGTACGGCACAACGCCCCCGCCCTGCGCTCCCTGCTCGTCGCGGACGACCTCGGCGGCCTCGATCCGGCCCACTGCGTCACGGTCCCGCCCGACAGCACCGCCGCCGCCTTCCTCGACGCCGTGCAGGACGCGGCCGACGAGGCGGGCGACCTGCTCCTCGTCTACTACGCCGGACACGGCCATGTCGGGCGGGACGACAAGCAGTTGCTGCTCAGCACCCGGGAGTCCCGGAAGGCGAGGCCCTTCCACTCGGTCCCGTACGACGAGGTCCGCGCGATCGTGGCCGCCTCCCAGGCCCAGCGCAAGATCGTGATCGTCGACTCCTGCTTCAGCGGCGGCGCCCTCCACATGGCCGCCCACCCACCCGCCACCGAGCGGGACTTCGAGATCGAGGGCGCCTGCGTCCTCACCTCGGCGGCCGAGACCGAGCGCTCCCTGTGCCTGACCGAGGGCAGCGTCTTCACCCTCGAACTGCTCGCCGTCCTCGCGAGCGGCCTCCCCGCCGTCCTGCCCGACGGCCGGCGCGGCGACCAGCAGCCCGCCCTCACCATGGCCGATCTGTACGACACGCTGTGCGCCCGCCTCGACGGCCGGGTCATCGACGGCCACGCGATCCCGAAGCCACGCATGAGCACCCGCGACAACGGCCACCGCATCCGTCTCGCGGCGAACCGCTCCTTCGCCACGCCCGCCCCCGCCCTCCACCCCGGCCGCGGAGCCTCCCTGGACCGGCCGGGCGAGATGGGCCCCGGCCGCACCCGCACCGCCCCGGCCTTCGCGCCCCGCACCCAGCTCGCCCCCACCAAGTACTTCACGGGCCGCACCGAGGAACTCGCCGAGCTGGAGGCGATGGCGGCGGCCGCCCCCGCCGTCTGCCTCATCCACGGCCGCGGCGGCCTGGGCAAGTCCGAACTGCTCCGAACCGTCGCCACCCGCGTCTCCGAGCGGTTCCCCGGCGGCTGCCTGGAGATCGACCTGCGCGGCTGGACCCCGGGCGAGACGCCCCGCTCCCCCGACGCCGTGATCGCCGAACAGCTCCTCCACCTCGGGCACGCGGCCCAGGACATCCCGTCCGACCCCGTCGCACGCGCCGAGTCCTGGCGCCTGTCCCTGGAGCGGAGAGCGGTCCTCCTCGTCCTCGACAACGCCCGCGACGCCGCCCAGCTGGCCCCGCTCCTCCCCGGAGCCGGCTCGCAGAGCCTCGTCCTGGTCTCCAGCCGCTCGGCGCTCACCGACCTGACCTGGGACTGGAGCCGCGAGCTGAAGCCCCTGAGCAAGGCCGAATGCGCCGACGCCTGGCACCGGATGGGCGTCCCCGAATCCACCACCGGACTCGACGAGATCGCCGACCGCGTCCACGGCAGTCCGCTCGCCGTCCGCGCCCTCAGCACCCGCCTGCGCCGCGGCGCCCCGCCCGAGGCCGTGCTCGCCTCGCTCGCCGACTCCTCCCCGTACCGCGCGTTCCCCGACATCGACGCCGCCGAGCGAGCCGCCTTCACCAGCGCCTACGACGCCCTCGACCCGGAACTGCGCACCCTCGTCCGCCACGCGGCCGTACACCCGGGCCCGGACTTCGGGGCGGACTCGCTGGCGGCGATGAGCGGCCTGCCGGAGCACGTCACGCAGCTGCGCCTCACCGAGATCGAACAGCTCCTCACCCACCGCGAGGGCCGCTACGGCTTCCACGACCTGAGTCTGGGATACGCGAGGGAACGCGCGACCCAGGACGCCCCGGAGGAGACGGAACCGAGCCGGAACCGCTTGTACGCCTTTCTCCTCGCGCGCCTGGGGCAGGAGCGGGAGGCCCTGCGCAGCAGCCCCGAGGACGACGAGCCGATCCGCCGGGCCCGCCGCTGGCTGGACGCCCACGCCCAGGAGTTGAGCGCGGCGGCCCGCGCGGCGGCCTTCGACGGCTGGGAGGACGCGTCCGCCTTCCTGCTCGCGGTCGGCCGGCTCTGGATCGGCGGATCCCGGATCGTGGAGGCGCAAGGGCTGTTCGACCTGCTGCTCACCGTAGCGACGGAGGGGTCGCTGGAGCACGCCCACGCGCTGACCGGCCTGGGCAGGACGTACCGGAAGCAGGAGCGTCACGCGGAGGGCATGGACCGCCAGCGCGAGGCCCTCGCTCTCTACGAGACCCACGGCGACACCGACGGGCAGGCCGACGCCGTCCTGGAGATCGCCACGATCGACTACCTGCTCGAGCGGAGCGCCACGGCGGCCGACGGATTCGAGCGGGCCTATGCCCTGTACCTCTCCACCGGGAACGAGCACGGCCAGGCCGAGGCGCTCCTGCGTCTGGGTGACAACCGCCGGAACCAGCACCGGCTCGTCGAGGCCGAGGACCGCTACCGGCCCGCCCTGGAGCTCTACCGGATCCTCGGGAACCGCGGCGGCGAGGCCAAGGTGTGCATGGGCTACGCAAGCATCCTCAGGTATCGGCAGCAGTACAAGGAGGCCGCCGAGCTGTTCGAGGAGTCGTACCGCCTCTTCGACTCCCTGGGCGACCAGGGAGGCCTGGCGGACACGCTCGCGAATCTGTCCATCGTCCGCCTGGAGCAGGGCCTTGTGGCGGAGGCGCTCGCCGCCGCCCAGGAGGCCCTCGCCATCTACACGGCCCTGGGTGACGTCCGCGGCCAAGGCATCGGGCTCGGCGCCTTGGCCCACGTCAGCCGGACGCAAGGACGGCTGGACGAAGCCCTGCAGTTCCACACGCAGGCCCACCGGCTCCACAGCGAAATCGGTGACCGGAGAGGACGGGCCATCGAGCTCCTCGGCATGGGCTATGTCCACCTCGACACCAAGCACTTCGACGCGGCACGGGAGTCCCTGCGCGAGTCCCTGGGTCTCTGGCGGGACATCGGCGACCCGAATGGCGAAGGGGACGCGCTGTGCGGGCTGGCGCGGCTCGAACTCCACCTCCGGCAGCACGGGGCGGCGGCGGCCACCGTCCGGAAGGCGCTGCGCCGCTACGAGACCACGGGGACCCGGTTCGACCAGGCCTACGCCCTGGTCCTCCTGGCCGACGTCGCCGCCGAGGATCCGGCTCAGGGCGACCCCGCCGAGCTCTACCGGTCCGCGGCCGGCCTCTACAGCGCGGCCGGCAAGGAGGACATCGCGGCCTGGTGCCACGCCCGCGTCGCCGAGCTCACCCCCTGACGCGAACGTGCCCCGGACCAGGGAGGTCCGGGGCACGGAGGCGCTGGGCGAGGAGGGTCAGGCGGCGGCCGTGACCGCGACCTTCTCGTCCTTCTCGCCGATCGCGGTCAGGTCGTCGATCGGGGACGACGAGGCGTTCTCGTACGCGGTGAGGTCGAGGATCTTCTCGCGGGCCGAGACGATCACCGGGATCAGCGCCTGACCCGCCACGTTCGTGGCCGTGCGCATCATGTCCAGGATCGGGTCGATCGCCATCAGGAGGCCGACGCCCTCCAGGGGGAGGCCCAGGGTGGAGAGGGTCAGGGTGAGCATGACCGTCGCGCCGGTGAGGCCGGCGGTGGCCGCCGAGCCGATGACCGAGACGAAGGCGATCAGCAGGTAGTCGCCGATGCCGAGCTGCACGTCGAAGATCTGGGCGATGAAGATCGCGGCGAGCGCCGGGTAGATCGCGGCGCAGCCGTCCATCTTGGTGGTGGCGCCGAACGGGACGGCGAAGGAGGCGTACTCCTTCGGGACGCCGAGGCGCTCGGTGACCTTCTGGGTGACCGGCATGGTGCCGACCGAGGAGCGGGAGACGAAGGCCAGCTGGATGGCCGGCCAGGCGCCCTTGAAGAACTGGAGCGGGTTGACCTTGGCGACCGTGGCGAGCAGCGTCGGGTAGACGACGAAGAGGACCAGGGCGCAGCCGATGTAGATGTCGGCGGTGAAGGTCGCGTACTTGCCGATGAGGTCCCAGCCGTAGTCGGCGATGGCGAAGCCGATGAGGCCGACGGTGCCGAGCGGGGCGAGGCGGATGACCCACCACAGGGCCTTCTGGAGGAGTTCCAGGACCGACTCGGAGAGGGTGAGGATCGGCTTGGCGCGGTCGCCGAGCTTGAGGGCGGCGATGCCGGCGACGGCGGCCATGAAGACGATCTGGAGGACGTTCAGCTCGGTGAAGGGGGTGATGACGTCCGTCGGGATGATGCCGGTGAGGAAGTCGATCCAGGAGCCCTCGCGCTTCGGCAGCTTGCCGTCCTGCGGGGTGAGGCCGGTGCCGGCGCCCGGGTTGGTGATCAGGCCGATGGCGAGGCCGATGCCGACCGCGATCAGCGAGGTGATCATGAACCAGAGGAGCGTGCGGGTGGCGAGCCGGGCGGCGTTGTTCACCTTCCGCAGGTTGGTGATCGAGACCAGGATCGCGAAGAAGACGAGCGGCGCGACGGCCAGCTTGAGCAGCTGGACGAAGATGTCGCCGACCTGGCCGAGGGTCTCCTTGAGCCAGGAGACGTCCTGGCTGCGGGCGATCCAGCCGAGCAGGGCACCCAGGGCCAGACCGGCGATGATCTGGGCCCAGAAGGGGACCTTGGGTATGCGCGAGGAAGCCGGGGACTTCGTCTCGGACGCGGACGCGGACACAGGCACACTCCACAGGTGCGTATCGGGCAATACGGGACGGGGGTGCGGCACGCACGCGCTCGGGCGCGGGCCGCTGCATGATGCCGGATCAGAAGGCGCGGCAACAGACCGCGGACATACAGCGGCAGAGATCGACGTGCAGGCGCGCCACGAGCGGGGTGCCCGCGGCAGGGGAGAGGCGCACTGTTGTCGTCATGTCGAACACGTTAACACTTGAACTTTGAGAACCTCAAAGCCATTCTTTGAGATGCGGAGAGCCCCGTACGCCTCCGAAACGCAGAACACCCCAGGCCGGAGCCTTGGAAGGCCCTGCCCGGGGTGGATGTCTGTGAGGAAGCTTACGCAGCCCTTATACGGCTACAGCGCGTCCTCCTGGGACCGGTTCGAGTCCAGTCGGCCCTTCGCGCGCTCGACCTTCGCCACGACCTCGGCGCTCGCCTCGTCCCGCACCTTGCGCAGGAGGACGAAGCTCAGCGGGGCGGAGACGACGAGGGCGAGGACGAGGACCCAGAGGAGGTTCGAGTCGCCCAGGCCGCGCGGCAGCACGCCGACGTAGACGAGACCCCACAGGGCGAGGAAGCACCCGGCGAAGATCCCGAGCCGCATCAGCGTGTAGCGGAGCATGTCAGTCCACTCTTCCGTTCCGAAAGATCCCAAAGTTCCCGTGAGGGACGAGCGCCCTCCAGTGAAGCACGCGGCGGAGGCGGCTCCGGGACCGGGCCTCTTGAGCGCGACCAGAGTAATAGATAACCTTCCAGCATGACCCTTACCTTTGAGGTGGACCCGGCAGTCGACCCCGCTCTGCGCGACGGCGTGCTCTCCCTCTGGGCGGACGTCTCCAACGCGGGCGGCGCCGTCGGCTTCGTACCCCCCGTGACCCCCGACGAGATACGCCCCGCGCTGCTCAAGCACCTCGTCGCGATGACGGAGGGCGGCACCCGCCTGCTCGTCGGCCGGGACGCGGACGGCACGGTCGCCGCCACCGCCTTCTTCACCTTCAACAAGCACCGGCTGATGACCCACTGGGTGTGGCTCTACACCGTGATGGTCCACCCCCGTTACCAGGGCAAGGGGTACGGCCGCGACCTCATGGCGGCGGTCGAGCACACCGCCCGCACCGCCGAGGGCTTCGAGGAGATCGAGGCGATCCGGCTGACCTGCCGCGGCGGCACCGGCGTCGACGGCTTCTACGCCAGGTCCGGTTACAAGGAGGTCGGCCGCGTCCCCGACGCGATCCGGGTCGCGCCCGGGGACGACCGCGACGACATCATCATGCTGCTGCCCCTGAAGTGAGCATGGGAAAGGGCCGGCGGGGACGTCCCCGCCGGCCCTTCCCGCGATCAGCTCAGAACCGCATCGACTGCGGCGTCTCGCGCCGCTCCGCGTCCGGACCCGGGTACTCGCGGATGATCTCGTACCGCGTGTTCCGCTCGACCGGCCGGAAGCCCGCGTCGCGGATCAGCTCCAGCAGGTCCTCGCGGCCCAGCTTGTTCGGCGTGCCGTAGTTGTCGGCGTCGTGCGTGATCTTGTACTCGACGACCGAGCCGTCCATGTCGTCGGCGCCGTGCTGGAGCGCCAGCTGCGCCGTCTGGACGCCGTGCATGACCCAGAAGACCTTGACGTGCGGCACGTTGTCGAAGAGCAGCCGGGAGACCGCGAAGGTCTTCAGGGCCTCGGCGCCGGTCGCCATCGTGGTGCGCGCCTGGAGCTTGTTGCGGATCTTGCCGTCCTGCATGTCGACGAAGTCGTGCTGGTAGCGCAGCGGGATGAAGACCTGGAAGCCGCCGGTCTCGTCCTGGAGCTCACGGAGCCGCAGCACGTGGTCCACGCGGTGGCGCGGCTCCTCGATGTGCCCGTAGAGCATCGTCGACGGGGTCTTGAGCCCCTTCTCGTGCGCGAGGCGGTGGATCCGGGACCAGTCCTCCCAGTGGGTCTTGTGGTCCACGATGTGCTGCCGGACCTCCCAGTCGAAGATCTCGGCGCCGCCGCCGGTCAGCGACTCCAGGCCGGCCTCGATCAGCTCGTCGAGGATCTCGGAGGCCGAGAGGCCGGAGATCGTCTCGAAGTGGTGGATCTCGGTGGCCGTGAACGCCTTGAGGGAGACGTTCGGCAGGGCCTTCTTGAGCTCGGAGAGGGAGCGCGGGTAGTAGCGCCAGGGCAGGTTGGGGTGCAGCCCGTTGACGATGTGGAGCTCGGTGAGGTTCTCGTTCTCCATCGCCTTCGCGAGGCGCACGGCCTCCTCGATGCGCATGGTGTACGCGTCCTTCTCGCCCGGCTTGCGCTGGAAGGAGCAGTAGGCGCAGGAGGCGGTGCAGACGTTGGTCATGTTCAGATGCCGGTTGACATTGAAGTGGACCACGTCGCCGTTCTTGCGGGTCCGGACCTCGTGGGCCAGACCGCCGAGCCAGGCGAGGTCGTCGGACTCGTACAGGGCGATGCCGTCCTCACGGCTCAGCCGCTCACCGTCCCGGACCTTCTGCTCAAGTTCGCGCTTGAGTCCCGCGTCCATGTACGGCCGCCTCCCTTTATCTCCGAATTCAGGCTTGACCACCGTACTCTCAGCCCTCCTCAGGCAGCTCCCCGACCCGGTTCTCCCACTTCGTGGAGAGCACGATCGTCGTACGGGTGCGGGAGACGCCCTTGGTGCCGGAGAGCCGGCGGATCGTCTTCTCCAGGCCGTCGACGTCGTTCGCGCGCACCTTGAGCATGAAGGAGTCGTCGCCGGCGATGAACCAGCAGTCCTCGATCTCGGCGAGGTCCTTGAGTCGGCGGGCGACGTCCTCGTGGTCGGCGGCGTCCGAGAGGGAGATGCCGATGAGGGCGGTCACGCCGAGGCCGAGCGAGGCGGCGTCGACGGTCGCGCGGTAGCCGGTGATGACTCCGGCGGCCTCGAGTCGGTTGATGCGGTCGGTGACGGAGGGGCCGGAGAGCCCGACGAGCCGGCCGAGCTCGGCGTACGAGGCACGGCCGTTCTCGCGCAGAGCCTGGATGAGCTGCCTGTCCACGGCGTCCATAGGTATGAAGCCTTCCATTGTCCAGCGATACCGCGAGTTTAGGTATAGAATCTAAGGTACACAGGGGAGACACCCTGTGAATCTTTCAGCAGATCAAAGACGATCTTTCAGGAGTGGTGTTCACCGTGTACACGATCGAGATGGCCTACGCACGCATGCGCGAGCTGCAGGACCTGGCCAACCGCTCGCGTGCCCACCAGCCGACCGCCGCCTCGAAGCGCGCCGCGAAGAAGCGCGCCAAGAAGCGCTAATCAGACGAGAGGGCTCCACCGAGCTCTCCCTCCCACCGGCGGTACAGCTGGTGCGGCACTCCCGCCGCGTCCAGCACCCGCCCGGCGACGAAGTCCACCAGATCCTGGATGTGCGTCGCCCCCGCGTAGAACGCCGGAGAGGCGGGCAGCACCACGGCGCCCGCCTCGTCCAGCGCCACCATGTGCTTGAGCGTCTGTCCGTTCAGCGGGGTCTCCCGCACCGCGACCACCAGCGGACGCCGCTCCTTCAGCGTCACGCTCGCGACCCGCTGCAGCAGGTCCTTCGAGAGCCCGAGCGCCACTCCCGCCACCGCCGCGGTCGAGGCCGGCACCACCAGCATCCCCTTCGCCGGGTACGAACCGGAGGACGGCCCCGCGGCCAGATCCCCGGCCGCCCAGTACCGCACGTCGCCCAGGTCCACCGAGAACGTGTCCGGCTTCCCGTCGGCGCCCCGCGCCAGCCAGGCCGCCAGGTCCTCGCGCCAGTGCGCGTCCCGGAAGGCGATCCCCGTCTCGTCGAGCAGCGTCAGCCGCGAGGCCCGCGACACGACGAGGTCGACGCTCTCCCCCGCGTCCAGCAGCCCCCTCAGCACGGCGGCGGCGTACGGCGTACCCGACGCCCCGGAAACCCCGACGATCCAGGGGATGCGCTTGCCGTCGTTCATGCCGTCGACCCTATCCGTCCTCGCACCGGGCTACGGGGTGAGCCCGCGGACCAGCAGATCGAGCAGCGCGCACACGAACAGGCTGATCCCGATGAAGCCGTTCGTCGTGAAGAACGCCCTGTTCAGCCGGGACAGGTCGTGCGGCTTCACGATCGTGTGCTCGTAGCAGAAGGCGACGACCACGATCACCAGACCGACCCAGAAGAAGAGGCCCGCGTCCGTCGCCAGGGCGTACCAGACGAGGAGCCCGGTCGTCACGACCGCCGAGGCGCGGGCACCCCACAGCGCGGCCGGCACGCCGAAGCGGGCCGGGACCGACATGACGCCGTGCGCCCGGTCGGCCTGCACGTCCTGGCAGGCGAAGATGAGGTCGAAGCCGCCGATCCAGATGCCGACCGCGAGGCCCAGGATGACCGCGTCCCAGGACCACTCCCCGGTCACGGCCAGCCAGGCGCCGATCGGTCCGATGGACTGGGCGAGGCCCAGGATCGCGTGCGGGAAGTTCGTGAACCTCTTCCCGTACGGATAGACGACCATCGGGATGACGGCGAGCGGCGCGAGCGCCAGGCAGAGCGGGTTCAGGAGGGCGGCGGCGCCGAGGAAGACGACGACGGCGATCCCGGCCCCGGTCCACGCCGAGCGCACGGACACCGCACCGGTCACGATCTCCCGGTTCGCGGTCCGCGGATTACGCGCGTCGATCTCGCGGTCGATGATCCGGTTGCAGGCCATGGCGAAGGTCCGCAGCCCCACCATGCAGACGGTGACGAGGAAGAGCGTCCACCAGTGGATGTTCCGGTCGAGCTGGAACATCGCCGTGAGCGAGGCGATGTAGGCGAAGGGCAGCGCGAAGACCGAGTGCTCGATCATCACGAGCCGGAGGAACGCCTTGGTGCGCCCCGGCTGGGCGCCGGGCACGGCCGCGGTGGTCACAGCCCGTACTCCTTCCAGCGGCGGTCCACCAGGGCCGCGGTCGCCGGGTCCGACTCCACCATGTCCGGCCAGCCGCCGTCCCGGGTGTAGCCCTCCTCCGGCAGCTTCTTCGTGGCGTCGATACCGGCCTTGCCGCCCCAGAACTGCTGGTAGGAGGCGTGGTCGAGATGGTCGACGGGCCCCTCGACGACGGTGAGGTCGCGGGAGTAGTCCGTGTTCCCCAGCGCCCTCCACGAGACCTCGTGGAGATCGTGCACGTCGCAGTCCTTGTCGACCACGATGATCAGCTTGGTCAGCGACATCATGTGCGCGCCCCAGATGGCGTGCATGACCTTCTGCGCGTGCTTCGGGTACTTCTTGTCGATCGAGACGATCGCGCAGTTGTGGAAGCCGCCCGACTCCGGCAGGTGGTAGTCGACGATGTCCGGCACGATGATCTTGAGGAGCGGCAGGAAGAAGCGCTCCGTGGCCCGCCCGAGCGGCCCGTCCTCGGTCGGCGGCCTGCCGACGACGATCGACTGCAGCAGCGGACGCTTCCGCATGGTGATGCAGTCGATCTTCAGGGCGGGGAAGGGCTCCTGCGGGGTGTAGAAGCCGGTGTGGTCGCCGAAGGGGCCCTCCGGCAGCATCTCGCCGGGCTCCAGCCAGCCCTCGACGACGACCTCGGCGTTGGCCGGGACCTGGAGCGGGACGGTCTTGCAGTCGACCATCTCGATCCGCTTGCCCTGCACGAAGCCGGCGAAGAGGTACTCGTCGATGTCACCGGGCAGCGGGGCGGTGGAGGCGTACGTGACGGCCGGCGGGCAGCCGAAGGCGATCGCGACCGGCAGCCGCTCGCCGCGCTCGGCGGCGACCGCGTAGTGGTTGCGGCTGTCCTTGTGGATCTGCCAGTGCATGCCGATGGTGCGCTTGTCGTGCCGCTGGAGCCGGTAGAGCCCCAGGTTCCGCACGCCGGTCTCGGGGTGCTTCGTGTGGGTGAGGCCCAGGTTGAAGAAGGAGCCGCCGTCCTTGGGCCAGGTGAACAGCGCCGGAAGGAGGTCGAGGTCGACGTCGTCCCCGGTGAGGACGACTTCCTGGACCGGGGCGTCCTTCACCTTCTTCGGCGGCACGTGGACCATCGAGCCCAGCTTCCCGAAGGCCTCGCGGACCCCGACGAAGCCGTGCGGCAGCTCCGGCTTGAGGAGCCCGCCGATCTTCTCGCTGATCTCGCCGTACGACTTCAGACCGAGCGCCTTGAGGAGGCGGCGGTCCGTGCCGAAGACGTTCATCGCGAGGGGCATCGAGGAGCCCTTGACGTTCTCGAAGAGAAGCGCCGGACCTCCCGCCTTGTTCACCCGGTCGACGATCTCCCCGACCTCCAGGTACGGGTCGACTTCGGCCTTGATGCGCTTGAGGTCGCCTTCGCGCTCCAGGGCCCTGAGCAGCGAGCGGAGATCGTCGTAAGCCATAGGGGCCAGTATCGGTCACGGGCTAGGCTTGGCCTGTCACCGGGGCCGCCGCAACCGGCCCCGCCGCTGCTTCCAGGGGGCTGCACCACATGCTCAGGGCACTGATGTACATCCTGCCGCTGGCGCTGACGATCTACGCGTTCATCGACTGCCTGAACACCCCCGAGGACGAGGCCAAGCACCTGCCGAAGGTGGTCTGGGTCATCATCATCCTGCTGTTCTGGATCGTGGGCCCGATCGTCTGGTTCGCCGCGGGCAAGATGCGCCGCGCGCCCGCCGGAGGCCGTACGCCCTCCGAGTGGCACAGGAACCACCGCCAAGAGTGGGTCGCCCCGGACGACAACCCGGAGTTCCTGAAGTCCCTCCGCGAGGAGAACAAGAAGGACGAGTCGCTCCTCAAGGACTGGGAGGCGGACCTGCGCCGCCGCGAGGAGGAGCTGAAGCGGCGCGAGCAGGGCGAGGACAAGGGCGAGAGCTGATGGAGCTACGGCTCCTGGCGACCTTCGAGAAGGTGGCCGACGTCCTCTCCTTCACCCGGGCGGCGGCGGAACTGGGCTACGCCCAGTCGAGCGTCACGGCCCAGATCAGGTCGCTGGAGTCCTCCCTCGGGGTGGAACTCTTCGAACGCCTGGGATCCAGGATCCGCCTGACGGAGGCCGGGGAACGTCTCCTTCCGTACGCCCGCCGGATGGCGGACCTGGCGGAGGAGGCGCGTACGGCGGTGGCGGTCACGGAGGAGCCCGCGGGCCCGATCGCGGTCGGCACGATGGAGTCCCTCACCTCGTACCGGCTGCCGGCGCTCCTGGAGTACTTCCACCACCGCTACCCGAAGGTGCGGCTGACGCTGCGCCCCACGCTCGGCGACGAGACCCGGCAGGCGCTGCGGCAGGGCACGTACGACGTGGGCTTCCTGATGGAGCCGGAGACGGAACACGAGGGCCTGGAGTCGGAGGTCCTCGCGCCGGAGCCGCTGGTCCTGGTGGCGGCCCCGAACCATCCCCTGGTCGGGCGTACGGGTCTGACGAGCGCGGACCTGGCCGACGCCCGGCTCGTGGGCACCGAGCCGGGCTGCCCGTACCGCGACCTGTTCGAGGCGGAGCTGCGGGAGTGGGCGCCGCCGTTCATGGAGTTCGGCACGATCGAGGCGACGAAGCGGGGCGTGGCGGCGGGCCTGGGGGTGGCGCTGCTGCCGAGGGTGACGGTCGAGGAGGAACTGGCGGGCGGGACCCTGGTGCCGCTGTCCTGGGAGGCCCCGTTCACCCTGTTCACGCAGCTCGCGTGGCGGCGGGGGAAGCGGCTTCCGGCGCATGTGCGGCTGTTCGTGGAGCAGGCGCGGCGGCTGGTGTCCGAGCAGCGAGGGTGACCTTGAGGCTGGCGAGCACGATCAGCGGGACGCCGAGCGCCTGGACGAGCCCGATGTGATGCCCGTACACCGCCCAGTCGACGCCCATGGCGACGGCGGGGTAGGTGAAGGCGAGGACGGCGATCTTGCTGGTGGGCAGCTTGGCGTAGGCGGCGTACATCAGCACGTACATGAGCCCGGTGTGGATGAACCCGAGCCCGACGAGCCACCCCCACCCGCCCCCGCTGACGCCTCCGAAGCGGACGAAGGGCAGCAGCAACGGCATCCCGACGAGCACCTGGACGAGGGCGATGAGGTGGGGCCGTACGCCGGTGACGCGCTTGGTGACGAAGGTGGCGAGGGCGTAGAGGACGGCGGCGGCGAGGGCGAACCCGAGCCCGGCGAGGGAGCCGGTGTCGCCGGGCCGCACGCCGGACACGAGCACGAGCCCGCCGAAGGCGAGGGCGAGCCACCCGAGCTTGGACCGGGAGATCCGCTCCTTCAGGAGGACGGCCCCGAGGAGCACGAGGAAGAACGGCTGGGTGTGGTAGACGACGGTGGCGAGGGAGATGGAGGTGGCCGCGTACGCCTCGAAGAGGAAAACCCAGTTGAAGACGATGAACACTCCGCCGAGCGCCGCCAGGCCCAGCTTCCTCGCGGTGAAGCCGTGCCCGGTGAAGAAGCCCCGGACGAGGCTGTAGGCGCCGAGGGCGACGGCCCCGAAGAGGCAGCGGAAGAACACCACCTCGAAGGGCGAGGCCCCGGACTCGACGACGAAGACGCCGAGGGTGCCGGAGAGCACCATGGCGAGGGTCAGTTCAAGGGTTCCCCTGGTCTCGTTTCTCATGGGAACGACGCTACGAAGGGCCGGCGGCCCGGTCCACGAGCCAGTGGGGCGTCCTGCCGATGGGCCCGATCGGCGGAGCCGATGGGGGCCCGGAATACCTGCGGGAGAACCGGAGTTGGCACCGGGACACCCCTTGCCTCCCCCTTGGACCCGGAGCAGACATGACCCCCGAAGCCGCACGTGGCACGAACCGCTCGTTCCTCTTCGTCCTCGGCAGCTCCCGCGCCGACGGCAACTCCGAGGCACTGGCCCGCGAGGCCGCCGCGCACCTGCCCGCCGACATTCCGCAGCGCTGGGTGGACCTGAACCGCCTCTCCCTCCCCGACTTCCAGGACGGCCGCCACGAGGCCGCCGGCCGGCAGACCGACGAGGTGGAGGAGGAGCTGCGGCGGGCCACGGTGGAGGCCACCGACCTCGTGATCGTCTCGCCGCTCTACTGGTACAGCCTCTCGGCCCAGACCAAGCGGTACCTGGACTACTGGTCGGGCTGGCTCAACGTGCCGGGCTCGGACTTCAAGGAGCGCATGGCGGGCGGCACGCTCTGGGGCGTGACGGCGATGGCGCACGACGAGCACGAGGTCGCGGACGGCCTGGTGACGACCCTCAACCACTCGGCGGCCTACCTGCGGATGCACTTCGGCGGAGTCCTGAAGGGAAGCGCCTCCCGCCCCGGCCAGATACAGGAGGACGAGCAGGCCCTGATCCGCGCGAAGACCTTCTTCCACCAGCAGACCCCTCTCGCCCGCTTCCCCTACGAGGAGGAGTCCGACGCGGTCGCGTGAGGCCGGCTCCCCGGTGGGGAAGGCTCCCCGTATGGATCTGGAACTGGCGCGGCGGTGGCTCGGGGTCGCGGTCGGCGAGGCGCGGGCCGGGGGCTCCGAGGGCGGGATCCCCATCGGGGCCGCCCTCTACGGGCCCGACGGGGTGCTGCTCGGGCGCGGGCGCAACCGGCGGGTGCAGGACGGGGACCCGTCCATGCACGCCGAGACCGCCGCCTTCCGGGACGCCGGCCGGCAGCGCTCGTACCGGGGGACGACGATGGTCACGACCCTCTCGCCCTGCTGGTACTGCTCCGGGCTCGTGCGCCAGTTCGGGATCTCCCGGGTGGTGGTCGGGGAGGCCGAGACCTTCCACGGCGGGCACGAGTGGCTCGCGGAGCACGGGGTCGAGGTCGTCGTGCTCGGTGATCCCGGGTGCGTCGAGCTGATGCGTACCTTCATCGAGAAGAACCCGGCGCTGTGGAACGAGGACATCGGGGATGAGTGAAGCCGACCTTCCTGTCATCGACCTCGGCCGCGACCCGGCCCCGCAGCTGCCCGCCGTCGACCGTGCCCTGCGCGAGGCCGGGTTCCTGCTCGTCACCGGGCACGGTGTGGATGTCGGGCTGCGGGCGGAGATCCGGGACGTCGCCCGGCGGTTCTTCCGTCTTCCCGCCGCCGTCAAGGAGCCGTACGCCGTGCGGGTCGGCGGGCGGGGGTGGCTCGGACCGGGGGCGGAGGCCAACGGGTACGCGGAGGGTACGGCGACCCCGCCCGATCTGAAGGAGTCGCTCTCCTTCGCGGCCGACGAGCCGACCGGGGACCCCGCCGTGGACGCGGAGTGGTTCCTGCCCAATACGTGGCCCGCCGAGGTGCCCGAGCTCAGACCGCTCGTCGAGACCTACCTGGTCGCCATGAAGTCGCTCTCCGACCGGGTGCTCGATCTGCTCGGTGTCGCGCTCGGCGAGGAGCGGGACTTCTTCACCCGGCACACCGGACATCCCACCTTCGGTTTCAACGTGAACTGGTATCCGGGGCGGGAGCGGACCGGCGATCCGGAGCCCGGGCAGTTCCGTATCGGACCGCACACGGACTTCGGCACGGTCACCGTCCTCGACCGGGAGGCGGGGAAGGGGGGACTGCAGGTGTTCACCGACCGTGCCGGGTGGCAGGACGCTCCGTTCGACCCGGCCGCGTTCACCGTCAACATCGGCGATCTGATGGCGGGATGGACCGGTGGGCGGTGGCGGTCCGGTCGGCACCGTGTGCTGCCGCCGCCGGCCGACGCGCCCTCCGAGGAGCTGATGTCGCTGGTGTACTTCTACGAGTGCACGCCCGGGACGACGATCCACGGCATCGAGTCGCACGCGTACCTGCGCGCCCAGCTCGACGCCATCGCCGCCGACTGACCTGCCCCGGGCCCACTGCCGGCCGAAGCACCCCTGAAGAGAAGAACGAAAAGCCGGGCTACTTCCCAACACCCTGTCGATATCCTGGAATTGACGATGTGACGGGGCACATCTCGTGGGGAAGCAGGGGGGGTTGCGGGTGGACAGAGAGCTGTACGGCCGCGAGGCGGTCCTGGACGACGGCGGGCTCGTCGCGCGGCTCGTCGGGCTCACCGCCAAGGGGGCCGCGCGCGTCGCGTACGAGCACGGGGACGACCCGCCGGTCACCGTCTTCACCGGCGGGCGCGGCATGGGGAAGACCGCCCTGCTCAAGGAGGTCCGCAACCGCTACAAGGGCTACACCCCGCTCGCGTTGCTCGACTGCGCCCACCTCGAACCGCCCGCCGACCACGGCCCCGGCTGGACCCCGGTCACCGGCGCCCTCGCCGAGCTGGCCGTACAGCTGTCACCGAAGGTCCTCGGCGCCCGGCCCGTCCGCTTCCCCCGGCTCTCGCTCGGCCTGGTCGCGGTCGCCGCGCTCGGCTGGTCCCAGGAGGACGACGAGCGGGCCCGGCGCGACCTCCAGCGGCTCGGGCCGCTCCTCGCGACCGTCGACGCGACCCGCGGTGCCGCCGCCAACTGGGTCGGCAAGGTCCTCGCCAAGCTCGCCGCCACCTTCGCCGACGCCGCCGTCCCGCTCGCCGGACTGCTCGCCGAGGCCACCGTGGAGACCGTCCTGGAGGAGGTGTTCGGCCGGCTCCAGCGCGCCTCCGAGAGCTGGTACGGCGCCTATCGCAACGCCGGCGGACGCGGCAAGGCCGGACTCCAGCAGCTCGCCGTCGACTTCGAGCAGGGCGGCAGGCGCCGCCGCGAGGCCGAGGACTTCCTCGTCGGCGCCCTCACCGAGGACCTGCTGACCGCCTACACCGGCCTCCGCCGCGGCAGCCGGATCGGCAGGCCCCTGCTCCTCCTCGACAACGCCCACGAACCGCTCGGCCGGCAGCTCGTCGAGCCGATCCTGCGCGCCCGCTCCGCCGAGGGCCGCCGCGACAAGGTCGTCGTCCTCGCCGGCTCCCGGGTCCGCGACCACGAGGGCCTGCGCCAGGCCACCCGCACCCGGCTGCCGGAGACCGCGCACCGGGCGCCCTGCCCGCGCGGGACGAGCGTCGGCTCCGGCATCCTCGCCGTCGAACTGACCCCGCTCTCCCCCGCCCAGACCCGGTCCGCCTTCGACCGCCACGACCCGGCGGGCCGCACCCACGCCGAACTCTCCCGCGCCGTCCACCGGCTGACCGGCGGCCGCCCCCTCGGCGTCGCCCTCCTCGGCCAGGCCGTCCGCCAGACCCCCGCCGAACTGCGGGCCGGCCTCACCCCCGGCGGGCTCCTCGACCTCACCGTGGAGCTGCGCGAGGACGCCCCGCCGGTGCCCGTCGCCCCCACGCTCCTCGCCGAACTCCTGCCGGTGCGCCGACCGGGGCCGTACGCCGTGCTCGCCGCGACCCACGACGAGGAGTCCGCCCGGATGCTCGCCCACGCCCGGCTCCAGGCCGAGTCCCTGGACGGGGACGTGGCGCTGCGGGTCCGCGACCAGCTGCGCGCCGAGAACTGGGGCGAGGGCCCCGCCCACTTCGTCGCCGACCCGCTGCTGCGCGCGCTGCTCCTGTACCGGCTCCGCTTCGAGGACGACGACCATCCGCGGTACGCCGCCTGGCACGCCGTCCACGAGACCCTCTACCGGCACTACGGCCCGGCCCCCGGCCCGTACCGCCTCCACCACGCCCTCGCCCTCGGCCGCGCCGAGGAGGCCGTCACGCACCTGCGGGAGACCTTCCCCCGGCAGGACGTGCTCGGCTGGCTCGGCACGCTCCGGTTCGTCGCCGCCGCCCCGTATCCGCGTGAGCGCGGCCGGCCCGGCCCCGACCCGCGCCGTGCGGTCGCCCTCGGCGAGGAGCCGGCCGGCGCCCTCCCGGACGGCCTCGACGCCGACACCACCGCGCTCCACCTCTCCGTACGGCGCCTGCTGCACGCCGTATGGCTGCTCACCGATCCGCTCGCACTGCCCGACGACGAGGTCGCCGACCTGCTCGCGCACGAGCTGCGCCGGCTCTCCGGCCGCCATCTGACGGGCAGCGGTTCACTCTGGGACGCGGCGGGCCAGTGGCCGCGCGACATCCGTGCCTGGCGGGAGCTGTCGCTGCCGCCGGCCCGTGAGATCGGAGTCTGACGCCATGCCCGACCCCTTCACCCGCCGGCTGCGCCGGCGCGTCCGCACCCCCCGCCAGAAGCTCGTGGCCTCCCTGGCCACCGCCGCCGTCGTCCTCGGCCTCGGCGGTTACGGCTTCGCCCGGCTCACCCAGCCGGAAAACCGTTCCTGCGCACAGGGGGTGGCCCGCCCCGCCGACAGCGACGAATGCGTCGGCGTCAACGGCACCGGCCACGACTTCGGCTTCGCCGACCTCAAGGACATCGCCGAGACCATCCGCGCCGAGAACGCCACGCTGAAGGACGGCGAGTACGTCACCGTCGCCGTCCTCCTCCCCCTGACCTCCACCGACGCCGGCATGCGGATCAAGGTCCTGCACGAGGTCCAGGGCGCGTACGCCTACCAGCGCCGGGCCAACCAGGAATCCAACGGCCGGCGGCCCACGATCCGCCTCGTCCTCGCCAACACCGGCCAGGGCAACGCCCACTGGCGCACCACCGTCGACCAGCTCGTCGCCATGGCCGACGGCCCCGAACGGCTGCGGGCCGTCTCCGGCATCGCCACCTCCTCCACCGAGATGCGCGAGGCCGTCACCGCCCTCACCCGGGCCAAGGTCGCCGTCGTCGGCACCACCATCACCGCCGACGACATCGCCAACGGCCCCGGCCGCAAGCCCTACCCCGGCCTCGCCCGCGTCTCCCCCACCAACGGCGACGAGGCCAAGGCGCTCGCCCACTTCGGCCGCGTCGACGCCGCGAAGGCGCTCCTCGTCCAGGACACCCGCAGCGGCGACCACTACGTCGACACCCTCAAGGCCGCCTTCGCCGCGTCCCTCAAGAACGCGCCCCTGGAACCGCAGGAGTTCACCTCCGCCGCCGACCCCACCCAGGAGGGCACGACGGCCAACACCTTCACCAACATCACCCACCTGATCTGCGACACCCGCGCCGAGACCGTCTTCTTCGCGGGGCGTCACACCCAGCTGCGCCAGTTCATCAACGCGCTCGGCGACCGCGGCTGCGTCGACCGCGCCTTCACCGTCCTGACCGGCGACGAGGGCTCGTACCTGGGCGCGGACGCGAAGCTCGACCGGAAGGCCCTCAAGGGCCGGCTGACCGTGCGGTACGCGTCCCTCGCCCACCCCGACGCCTGGAAGCCGGCGCCCGGGCGAAAGGTTCCGGCGACGGGCGGCTCCGAGCAGGCGTACGCCGACTTCGTGCAGGACATCGCCAAGGCCGCCCCGAAGGACCGGCCGGTGGCGCTCGCGGACGGCCAGGCGATCATCGCGTACGACGCGATGGCGACGGCGGTCCACGCGATCCGCCAGGCCACCCCGGAGGGCGCCGCCCACCCGTCGAAGGAGGACGTCGGCACGCAGTGGCCGCAGGTCAAGGGTTCACTGCGGGTGGAGGGCGCGAGCGGCTGGATCTGCCTGGACAACTACGGAAACCCGTACAACAAGGCGGTCCCGATCGTGGAACTGACCCAGGACGGCGCCCAGCGCTTCGTCCAGATGGCCTGGCCGGAGGGACACCCCCCGACGGACACCTGCCTGCCGCCGAAGCGGGGGTGAGGCTCACGGCTCCCACTTGGGCCAGGCCGCCTCGTCGCGCTCGTACAGGTCCCGCAGGTGCTGCCACCGCTCGGGCGACCAGTCACGCCAGTCCGTGGGGTGACCGTCCAGCGCCGCGACGAGGCGCTCGAAGTGCTCGTGCCATCCGGCGAGGCAGTCCAGCCGGTACTCCGTCGACCCGGTGAACTCGTTCGTGAAACGCAGCACGGTCGACCCGTCGCCGTCGGACCCCGGCTCCAGATGGAACCGGATCCGCCCGTGCGAAGGGCCGACCGTGTACTCGGCCACCACGTCGGGGTCCCAGGCAGTCACCTGCCCGGAGACCTCCGTGTCGCTGTTGAGCCAGCGGAGAGTGACCTTCCCGCCCAGCCGCGGCTCCAGCGGATCCGCCTCGCAGAGCCAGCTCGGCAGGCCCTCGGGCGAGGCGACGGCCGCCCAGACCACCGGTACCGGATGCGGAAGGTCCACCACGAACCGCAGCAGGTGCGCGTCGCCGTCGTGGGTCTCGCTCCTGCCCCGGGGGATCTCGCTCATACCTCCAGCGTCACCCCGGGACAGGCCCGCTGCCAGCTCAGCGGCTCAGACGCCCGCGTACGAGTGCTTGCTGCTGACGAAGATGTTGACGCCGTAGTAGTTGAAGAGGAAGCAGCCGAAGGCGATGAGCGCGATGTACGCGGCCTTCCGCCCCTTCCACCCGGCCGTCGCGCGCGCGTGCAGGTACGCCGCGTAACCGACCCAGGTGATGAAGGACCAGACCTCCTTGGCGTCCCAGCCCCAGTAGCGGCCCCACGCGTCGCCGGCCCAGATCGCGCCGGCGATGATCGTGAAGGTCCAGAGCGGGAAGACGGCCGCGTTGACCCGGTAGGCGAACTTGTCGAGCGAGGCCGCGGCGGGCAGCCGCTCCAGGACGGAGCGGGCGAAGGAGCCCGGGTTGCCGCCGGTCGCGAGCTTGTTCTCGTACGAGTCGCGGAAGAGGTACAGCAGGGTCGCGACCGCGCCGATGTAGAACACCGCGCCGCAGAAGATCGCGGTGGAGACGTGGATCCACAGCCAGTACGAGTCGAGCGCCGGGACCAGCTGGTCGCTGGGGGTCTTCAGCCAGGTGACCGCCATGCCCAGGTCGAGCAGGACGGTGGTGACCAGGGGAAGGCCGATCCAGCGGACGTTCTTCTTCGCGAGGAGGAAGCCGAGGTACGCGCCGACCGCCACCGTCGAGAAGGTGGTGGAGAACTCGTACATGTTGCCCCAGGGGGCCCGCTGCACGGACAGCGCCCGCGAGACCACGCCCGCCGCCTCGATCGCGAAGGCGAGGACGGTGAGCGAGATGGCGATACGGCCGTACAGATCGCCCTTGACCGTGCCGCCGGCCGCGCCGGGACCGTCCGGCACGTCACGGGTGCCGGCCGAGGAGCGCGTGACGACCTTCGGCTTGTCGAGGACGGCGGTGCCGCCGGCCTTCTTGACCTGCACGGTCACGGCGGCGGCCGGGGCGGCGGAGGCCTGCTGCGTGAGGGCGGCGGCGGTGCGGCCGACCTTGCTGCGGCTGCCGAACACCCACTCGGCGATGTGGGCGAAGAAAGCCAGGGTGTAGACGGCCATCGAGGAGTAGATGAGCAGGTCGCTCATCCGCGCCAGGCTCTCGTTGGTCGTGGCGGCGAGGATCACTTGTCGGCCTCTCCAGAAGGGGCAGGGTCTTCTGCGGGTTCTTCCGCGGGTTCCGGTACTGAGGCCGTCGGCGGGGCCTGTGCCGTGAGGGCGAGGGCGAGGTCGCCCAGCTCCTCGGGCAGCTTGGCGGACTCGCTCCGGCCGAGCCCGGCCATCTCGACGACGGTCACGCCGTCCTCACCGCGCACGGCCCGGACCCAGACCCGGCGCCGCTGGATGAACAGCGAACCGGTCAGGCCGGCGATCGCGGCGATCGCGCCGGTGAGGGCGAGCCCGTTGCCGGGCTGCTGCGAGATCTGGAAGCTCGCCCACTCCTTGATGTCCTTCTCGAAGGTGATCGAGCCGGCGCCGTCGGGCAGCGTCATGGTCTCACCGGGCAGGAGCCGGTTGGCCTTGCCGGTGCCGCCCGTGACGTCGAACTGCTTCATCTTGGAGGAGTCGAGCTGGTACACGTTCTGCGGCAGGCCGGAGTTCACGCGCAGGTCGCCGTGGAAGCCGGTGAGCGCCATGACGGGGAAGTCGAGCGCGGGGAACTGCGAGAACATCGTGCCCTTGCCGGCGCCCGCGAACGTCGGCACGAAGAAGGCCTGGAAGCCCAGCTGCTCCTTGTCGCCGTTCTTGTCGCGGTAGCCGTCCATGACCTTGATCGCGCCGGTCGACGTGATGTTGTTGTCGATCGGCAGCAGCGGCACGGCGCCGTGGAAGACGGTCTTGCCGCGGCCGTCCTTGACGGTGACGACGGGCGCGTACCCGTGGGCGATCAGATAGACCTTGGAGTCGCCCACCTTCAGCGGCTCGTTGACCTTGATGACCGCCTTCTTGTCGGCGCCGCCCTGCGAGTAGCTGACGGCCGCCTCGAAGGTGCGCGGGGTGCCGCGCTGGGGGCCGTTCCTCTCGTACGTGCCGTTGAAGGACTCCAGCTTGAAGCTGAACGGCTCCAGCTCGTCGGTGCCGAACTGGGAGCCGGACTTGAAGTCGTCGTACTGGGTGAGCGTGTTGGAGAAGCCGTCGCCCTCGACGATCAGCTTGCCGCCCTCGGACTTGAAGAGCTGGCCCCAGGCGAAGGCGACGAGCATCACGATCAGGGCGACGTGGAAGGCCAGGTTCCCGGTCTCGCGGAGGTAGCCCTTCTCGGCGGCGACCGCGTTGCCTGCCGTGTGGGCGCGGAAGCGGCGGCCCTTGAGGACGGCGAGCGCGGCCTCGCGGACCTGCTCGGGCTCGGCCTCGGTGCGCCAGGTGGTGTACGCGGGGAGCCGGTCGAGGCGCCGCGGGGCGCCCGGCGGGCGGCTGCGGAGCTGGCCGACGAACTGCCAGCTGCGGGGCAGGATGCAGCCGATGAGGGAGACGAACAGCAGGATGTAGATCGCGGAGAACCACACCGAGCTGTAGACGTCGAAGAACTGCAGCTTCTCGTACAGCGGGGTGAGCGTCCGGTGGGCGTCCTTGAAGGTCTGCACCTTCAGCTCGTCCGCGCTGGTCTGCGGGATGAGGGAGCCCGGTACGGCGCCCAGGGAGAGCATGAACAGCAGGATCAGCGCGACCCGCATGGAGGTCAGCTGCCGCCAGAACCAGCGGATCCAGCCGATGACCCCGAGGGTGGGACCGCCGACGGCGGTGTCCTCCTGGGGGGCCGTCGACAGCTGCGCGCCGGCGCTGCCGAGGCTCTCCTGCTGCTCCGTCGTATCGGTCTTGCTCATGGAACTCAGATCCCCACCGTGAAACCGCTGGACCAGCCCTGCATCGTGGCCACCATGCTGTCCCACGCGCCCGTCAGGAGCAGGACACCGGTGACGATCATCATGCCGCCGCCGATCCGCATGACCCACACATAGTGCTTCTTCACCCAGCCGAACGCGCCGAGCGCCTTGCGGAAGGCGATGGCGGCGAGCACGAACGGTACGCCGAGACCGAGGCAGTACGCGAAGGCGAGGACCGCCCCGCGTCCGGCGCTGGCCTGCTCCAGGGCGAGGGCGTTGACGGAGGCGAGGGTCGGGCCGATGCACGGGGTCCAGCCGATGCCGAAGAGCGCGCCGAGGAGCGGGGCGCCGACGAGTCCGGCGACGGGCTTCCTGTGGAAGCGGAACTCCCGCTGGGTGAACCAGGGCATCAGGCCCATGAAGAAGACGCCCATGAGGATCATGAGCACGCCGAGGACCGTGGTGAGCGTCTCGCGGTACTCCTGGAGCGTCGACCCGAAGTAGCCGAAGAGCGCGCCGCCGGAGACGAACACGGCGGTGAAGCCGAGGACGAAGAGGACGGCACCGGCGGTCATCCGGCCGCGGCGGCTCTCGGCGAGGTCGGTGCCGGTGACCCCCGTCACGTACGAGAGGTAGCCGGGGACGAGCGGGAGCACGCACGGCGAGAAGAAGGAGACGAGGCCGCCGAGCACCGCGAGGGGCAGGGCGAGCAGCAGGGCTCCGCTGGTGACCGTCTCGTTCACGGGCTCACTTCTCCTTGAGGAGAGGCTCGATCATCGACCGGAGCTTCTTCTCGTCGAGCGCCATGAGGGAGCGGGCGGCGATCTTGCCCTCCTTGTCGAGGACGACGGTGGAGGGGATCGCCTGCGGGTTCAGCGTGCCCTTGGGGAAGCCGAAGAGGATGAGCTTGCCCTGCGGGTCGTAGAGGCTCGGGTAGGGGATCCCGTAGTCCTCTTCGAAGGCGATCGCGGGCTGCTTGTTGGGGTCGCGGGTGTTGAGGCCGACGAACTCGACGTCCTGCCCCTTGAGGTCCTTGGCGACCTTCGCGAAGTGCTTGGCCTCGGCGCGGCAGGGGCTGCACCAGGAGCCCCAGACGTTGAGGACGACGACCTTGCCCTTGAGGTCGGCGACGTCGAGCCGCTTCCCTTCGAGGGTTTCGCCGGCGATGTCGTTCGGGGCCGTGCGCTCGCCCTTGGCGACGGTGGAGATGCCCCCCGTGTTGGTCACGAAGTTGGTCTGGCCACCGCCGCCGGACTTGCCGTTGTCGTCGCCGCCGCAGGCCGAGAGCGTGAGGGCGGCGGCGGACAGCATTCCGACGGCGACCAGGGTGCGCCGGGTGCGTCGTGGGGCACGGCTAAGGCTCATGTGAAAAGTTTCGCATGGGCGTTTGGGGGATCTTGGGCGCCCCCCTACGTGCCCGTAAAGCCCCTTGTCAAGATCGTCTAAGCGGTCGGGGTGGAAGAGGTGGCGGGGGAATCGGGCCTGAGGAAGGCATTCCATCCGCCGGCGGGCTGCTGACCCACCTCCAGGCTGCGCAGTTTCTCCAGGATCTTCGGGTCCTGGACGTCGAGCCAGTCCACGAACTGCTTGAAGGAGACGAGCCGTACGTCCTTCTTTCCGGCCATTCCCTTGAGCGCCTCTTCGACGGCGTCCATGTAGATGCCGCCGTTCCACTGCTCGAAGTGGTTGCCGATGAAGAAAGGCGCGCGATTCGACTCGTACGCGCGCGTGAAGCCGGAAAGGTACGCCTCGGCCGCCTGCTTGCGCCAGCCGGGATAGCGCGAGGGCATGCCCTTGGTCGTGTTCTTCGACTGGTTGGCGAGCATGTTGTAGTCCATGGACAGGACCTCGAAGGAGTGCCCGGGGAAGGGCACGGCCTGGAGCGGCAGGTCCCAGACGCCCTGGCGCTTGGTGGGCCACATCTGGCGGCCGCCGGGCGAGCTGGCGTCGTAGCGCCAGCCGAGGCGCTTGGCGGTGGGGAGCAGGTTGTCCTGGCCGAGGAGGCAGGGGGTGCGGCCGCCGACGAGCTCCTTGGAGTAGTCGAAGGGCAGCGGGTCGAGGTCGGTCCAGCCGCTGTTGGTCTTCCACTCGGTGACGAACTTCGTCGCCTGGTCGATCTCGCTCTGCCACTGGGCCGGGGTCCAGTTGCCGACGGAGCCGGAGCCGCCGCAGAAGTGTCCGTTGAAGTGGGTGCCGATCTCGTGGCCGTCGAGCCAGGCCTGCCGGACGTACTTCAGGGTCTCCTTGATGTGCCCGTCGGTGAGGTAGCCGATGTCGGAGGCGCCGACGCGGTTGTTCGGCGGGCGGTAGAGGTCCTTCTTGGACTCGGGGAGGAGGTAGATCCCGGAGAGGAAGAAGGTCATCGCCGCGTCGTTGTTCTTGGCGAGTTCGAGGAAGCGCGGGAAGAGGCCGTTGCCGACCTCGCCGGCGCCGTCCCAGGAGAAGATCACGAACTGGGGCGGGGTCTGGCCGGGTTCGAGCGGGACGGGGGCGTCGGGCTGGTGCGGCTGCTTGCCGGTGTCGGCCGTGGAACCGTCACCGATGAGGCGGGCGTCGTCCTTGGTGGGGGTGGGCGTGCCCGGGTCCGCCGAGACGTCACCCCCCTTGCCGGGCCCGGAACGTCCCGGCTTGTCCTGACCGGGGGTACTGCATGCGGCGAGCCCCATCGCCGCGGCGGCCCCAACGCCTGCCCCGAGCAGCCCCCTTCGACTGATCCCGCTGATCCCGCGCATGACATCCCCATTCGCGCTGACGTATGACCGAAACGTCATCCAAACCGACAATGAGTGAGATGCCGGGAGGAACACGGAGGTTCCGGGAAATCGCACAAAAATTTTAGGGCGACCGGATGACGTGAACATCATCATCCGATCGCCCTGAACTGTGGACCCCGGGTCCACCGCTGTCCAGTGGCCGGCGCGTGAGGGTTTGTCGAGTGGCCGGCGCGTGAGGGTTTGTCCCGTGGCCCGCGTGAGGGTTGCCCGGTGGCCGGCGCGAGAGGGTCTGCCCCGTGGCCGGCGCGAGAGGGTCTGTCCAGCGGCCGGCGCGTGAGGGTTACGCGCCGAAGGCCTTCGACTTCCCCTTCACCGGCTTCGCGCCCGCGAGCAGGTGCGCCGGGACCAGGTCCCGGGCCGGCTCGCTGTACCCGACCGAGACGATCTTGTCGCCGCGGTACGTGAACGAGGTCAGCGAGGCCAGCGTGCACTGCCGGCGCCGCGGGTCGTGCCAGAGCCGCCGCTTCTCCACGAAGCTGCGGACGATCCAGATCGGCAGCTGGTGGCTGACACAGACCGCCTCGTGCCCGCGGGCCGCGTCCTTCGCCGCGTCCAGGGCGCCCATCATGCGGACGACCTGCTCGACGTACGGCTCGCCCCAGGACGGCTGGAACGGGTTGGTGAGGTGCTTCCAGTTCGCCGGCTTGCGCAGCGCGCCGTCACCGACACCGAAGGTCTTGCCCTCGAAGACGTTCGCCGCCTCGATGAGCCGCCCGTCCGTGGCCAGATCCAGACCGTGCGCCTTGGCGATCGGCTCCGCCGTCTCCTGCGCCCGCTCCAGCGGGGAGGCCACGACGTGCGTGATGTCCCGGCCGGACAGGTGCTCGGCGACCCGGTCCGCCATCTGCCGGCCCAGCTCCGAGAGGTGGTAGCCGGCACGACGCCCGTACAGCACGCCGTCGGGGTTGTGGACCTCGCCGTGGCGCATCAGGTGGACGACGGTGAGTTTCTGGTCACGGGTGTTCTCGCTCATGCCGTGGCCTCCGCGGCGGCACGGGCCGCGGCCGGCAGGGCGGCGGCGATGCGCTCGATCGCCCGCTCGTCGTGCGCGGTCGACACGAACCAGGACTCGAACGCGGACGGCGGCAGGTACACGCCGTCGGCCAGCATCGAGTGGAAGAAGGCGTTGAAGCGGAACGCCTCCTGCTTCTTCGCGTCGTCGTAGTTCCGCACCTCGTCCTCGGTGAAGAACACCGAGAACATGTTGGAGGCGGTCTGCAGCCGGTGCGCCACGCCCTCATTGGCCAGCGCGCCCGTGACCAGGCCCTGGATCTCCTTCGAGACCGCGTTCACCTTGTCGTACGCGGCCTCGTCGAGCAGCCGCAGCTGCGCGAGGCCCGCGGCGGTCGCGACCGGGTTACCGGAGAGGGTGCCCGCCTGGTAGACCGGACCGGCCGGCGCCAGGTGCCCCATGACGTCCGCGCGGCCACCGAACGCGGCCGCCGGGAAGCCGCCGCCCATGACCTTGCCGAAGGTCATCAGGTCGGGCTTCACGCCGTCGACGCCGTACCAGCCGGCCCGGCTCGTACGGAAACCGGTCATCACCTCGTCGGAGATGTACAGCGCGCCGTTCTCCCGGCACAGGTCCGCGAGCCCCTGGTTGAAGCCCGCCACCGGCGGCACGACGCCCATGTTGCCCGGCGAGGCCTCGGTGATCACACAGGCGATCTCGCCCGGGTGCGCGGCGAACGCGGCCCGCACCGCGTCCAGGTCGTTGTACGGCAGCACGATCGTGTCGCCGGCCTGAGCGCCGGTCACACCGGGCGTGTCCGGGAGACCGAAGGTCGCCAGACCGGAACCGGCCGCGGCGAGCAGCGCGTCCACGTGCCCGTGGTAGCAGCCCGCGAACTTGACGACCTTCGCGCGCCCGGTGAAGCCGCGGGCGAGCCGGATCGCGGACATGGTCGCCTCGGTGCCCGAGGAGACCAGGCGCACCTGCTCGACCGGCTCGATCCGCGCGACGATCTCCTCGCCGAGCGCGACCTCGCCCTCGCCGGGCGTGCCGAAGGAGGTGCCACGGGCCACGGCGGCCTGCACGGCGGCGGTGACCTCGGGGTGCGCGTGGCCGAGGATCATCGGTCCCCACGAGCAGACCAGGTCGACGTACTCACGACCGTCCGCGTCGGTGAGGTACGGACCGGAACCGGACACCATGAACCGGGGCGTTCCGCCCACGGCCCGGAAGGCACGCACCGGTGAGTTCACGCCGCCGGGCGTCACGAGGGAAGCGCGGTCGAAAAGCGTCTGTGAGACTGGGGCTTCGTATGAATACGGCACTGTGATCCTGACCTGCGAGAACGACTTCGGGCACGACATCGGGAACGGAGGGACGGTGGTGAGCATCCTCTGTATTACGCCGGGGCGCTCGCCCTCCGCGTCTGCGAAACTGGGGCGTCATAGGGATGGCTCACGGAATCCATGGTGTCAGAGGCCACGGCGTTCTTGCGGACAGGTGTTTCACCGTACGAACGCGGGGGAGGTCACTGACACGATGATCGGGTTGCGCGGCGGGGTCGTGTTGCCGAGAAAAAGCAGTCGGGTGGAGATATGCATCGCGGTGGCGGACCGGGCGAGGGGACGGGCGACCTGGGTCCGGAGTCTGCCCGGCGGGGGAGGCACCGGCGCCGGCGTGCGGAGGAACCCACCTCGGCGGAGGGCCGGCCGAAGCCGGAGCCCGCTGCGGAGCCGCCCCCTGCGACCGGGGGCCGGAGCTTGGGGGTGACGTACAAGTACTTCGGCGCGCCCAACAGCGCCACGGCGGCGCAGGTCCCGATCTCGATGCGCCCCGAGGAGCTCGGCGGGGACGAGCTCGGCATGGGCGGCATGTTCACCAAGATCAAGCCCGAGACGATAGCGGCCATGGTCCTGACCGGCATCCAGGGCATGCCCCTGCACAAGGTGCCGCCGCTCGAGCTGGTGGTGCTGCACCCCGACTACGCGGTGGTGAAGCTGCCGATGACCGTGGTCGACCCGCTGCGCGGGATCGGCGAGGAGTCGGTCGGCGCGGCCGCCTTCATCTGGTCGACCGTCCCGGACCGCGGCGGCCCGCGCGACGCCTTCGACGTCTACCAGCTCCTCCACGAGTGGCAGGACTTCTCGGTCCGCCTCCACGAGGCGGGACACCAGCCGTACTGTCTGGTCTGGCCGTGACAGCCCCCTAGCGGGAGGACGCCTCCGCGCGCTCGGCGGCCAGCTCGCGGGCGGAGGCGAGCCGGTAGGGGACGTCGATGACCACGACGTTCTTCATGAACAGCAGACGGGTCTTGAGACGCAGCGCGCTCTGGTTGTGCAGCGGCTGCTCCCACCAGCGCCCCACCACGTACTCGGGGATGACCACCGAGATCACCGAGTCCGCCGTGCGCTCGGGCGCGTCGCGGATGTGCCGCAGGACGGGCTGGACGATCGAGCGGTACGGGGAGCTGAGCACCCTCAGCGGTACGTCGATGCCGTGCGCCTCCCAGGTCGCGCGGAGCACCTCCACCTCCGCCGGGTCCTCGGCGACGGTGACGGCGGTGAGCGAGTCGGGGCGCAGGGTCTTCGCGTACGACAGCGCCCGCAGGCTCGGCGCGTTGACGGAGGCCACCAGGACGAGGACGTGGTTCTCGGCGAGGGTGTGCGGCCGGTCGCCGGGGGCGACGGCGACCTCGGCGGCGACGGTGTCGTAGTGCCGCCGCACCCCCTTCATCCCGGCGTAGAGGACGGGCATCGCGATGACGACCAGCCAGGCGCCGTGGGTGAACTTGGTGATGAGGACGATGACGAGGACGACCGCCGTCAGACAGGCTCCGAAGGCGTTGATCGCGAGCCGGCGCCGGATGTTGTGACGGTCGGCGGCCCCGGCGGGGGTGGCGAGTTCTCGCCTCCAGTGCTTGACCATGCCGGCCTGGGAAAGGGTGAAGGAGACGAAGACGCCGATGATGTACAGCTGGATGAGGCGGGTCAGCTGCGCGTCGAAGGCCACGATCAGGGCGATCGCGGCGAGCGCGAGGAGGACGATGCCGTTGGAGTAGACGAGCCGGTCGCCGCGGTGGACGAGCTGCCGGGGCGCGTAGCGGTCCCGGCCGAGGACCGAGGCGAGCATCGGGAAGCCGTTGAAGGCGGTGTTGGCCGCCAGGACCAGGACGCCCGCGGTGACGGCCTGGAGCGCGTAGAAGAGGACGTGCCAGTCGCCGAAGGTGGCCCGGCCGATCTGCGCCAGCGCGGTGGACATCGGGGTGCCGGGAGGCAGACCGAGCTCGGTGGGGTCCTCCGCGACGTGGACCTCGTAGACCATGGCGAGCACCGTGATCCCGAAGAACATGGTCGCGGAGAGCGCGCCCATGATCGCCAGCGTCATGGCGGCGTTGCGGCTCTTCGGCTTGGCGAACGCCGGTACGCCGTTGCTGACGGCCTCGACGCCGGTCAGCGCGGTGCAGCCGGAGGCGAAGGCCCGCAGGGCGAGCAGCACGAGCGCGATCCCCGAGTAGGTGGAGACCTTGTCCACGGGCAGGGCCGCGGACTCGGCGCGGATCGTCGCGCCCGTCGCCATGCGTACGGCCGCCACGGCGAACATCAGGTAGATGACGGCGATGAAGGCGTAGGTGGGGACGGCGAACCAGCGCCCCGACTCGCGGACCCCGCGCAGGTTCATCCAGGCGAGGAGCGCGACGAAGAACACCGACATGGCCACGGCGTGCCCGTCGAGCGAGGGGGCGGCGGAGGTGATGGCCGCGACCCCGGAGACGACGGAGACGGCGACGGTCATCACGTAGTCGATGAGCAGCGCGGAGGCGGCGGTGAGCGCCGCCCGCTGCCCGAGGTTCTCGGCGGAGACCACATAGGCCCCGCCGCCGCCCGGGTAGGCGTAGCAGGTCTGCCGGTACGAGGCGACGACGACCAGGAGCAGGACGACGATGCCGACCGCCGCGTACCAGGCCAGATGGAGCACGGCGAGGCCGCCGAGCGCCAGGACGAGGAGGATCTCCTCGGTGGCGTAGGCGACCGAGGAGAGCGGGTCGCTGCAGAAGACCGGGAGGGCGACCCGCTTGGGCAGCAGGGTCTCCCCGAGCAGTCCGCTGTCCAACGGACGACCTACCAGCAGGCGTTTCGCCGCACTTCCAGCTCTCATAAGTGCTGAAGTTAGGACGAATGGTATGTAATGCGCGGAAGCCGCGCCCTGTGGGTTGCCCGTACGTCCCCGACGAGGAAGGACCTGACGCGTGAGCGGAGTACGCATGACCGGCCGGCCGATGCAGATCGGCGAGGTCGCCGCACGGACCGAGCTGTCGCTGCGGACCATCAGGCAGTACGAGGACAGCGGCCTGGTCGTACCGTCCGCGGCCTCGCCGGGCGGCTTCCCCCTCTACACGGACGCGGACGTGTCCCGGCTGATGGTGGTCCGGCGGATGAAGCCGCTCGGTTTCACCCTCGACGAGACCCGCGAACTCCTCACGGCCGTGGACCGGCTGGCCGACGACCGCCCGGGCACGGCCACCGAGCTCGAACCGGACGAGCGGGCGGCACTGGTGGCCCGTGTCCGCCGCTACGAGACGGCGGCGGCGGAACGGGTCGCCGCACTGCGGGCCCAGCTCGCCCGCGCGGAGGAGTTCGCGGACTCGCTCCGCACCAGCCTCGGCGCGGCTTAGCCCGGCACCTCACGGCTCAGGTCAGCGCCTCCGCGAGAACGCGGAAGAACCGGGCGTAGGCGGCGGGGCTGGGCGGGGTCTCCGGGCTCCAGGGCGTCAGACGGACCCCGGCGGGGAGCTCGTACGGCGGCGTCGCGTGCTCCCGCTCGTCGAAGAGGACCAGACCGGGGCGGAGCTCGGCGGCCCGGGCCCAGTCACCGCTGAGCCAGTTGGCGCCGGGCCCGGGGCCGGGGTCGAGCAGCCGGACGCCGAGACCGGCGAGGTGTGCCAGCTCGGGCCAGGCCTGCGGACGGGCCAGGTGCACCTGCTCGGGCCCGGCCCCGGAGAGCGCGAGGACGTCGAGCCCGGACCGGGCGGCGACGCCCCGGAGGGCTGCCTCGGCGGCGGCGAGCTCGGCCTTCCGGTCCTCCACGGGCTCCGCCCCGAGCGTGGCGGCCAGCGCCGCGAAACGCCCCAGGATGGCCGGCAGGGCGAGCTCGTTGCCCACGGACAGCGCGACGAGCGGAACCCCGAGCCGCTCGGCGAGGGCCTCGTCGAGCGCGTACGGGCTCTTGCCGTCGTAGGTCACGTCGACGATCACGTCGGGGCGCAGCTCCCGCAGCGGCCCCTCGTCCAGCGCGCGCCCCGGCCCGACGTACGGCACCCCGGCCTCCGCGAGCCCGCCCGCCTTGGCCGGATCGAGCCCCTCGCCGTCGTGCCCGGAGCCGTACACCGCGACGGGCGTCACCCCCAGGTCGAGCAGCGCCGCACCGGCCCGCGCGTACGCGACCACCCGCAGCGGCACGCGGGCCGCCCCCAGCTCCGTGCCCCTGTCGTCCGTGAATCCCCATGCCTGTGCTCCGGACATGCGGCTGCTCCCTCCCCGGCCGGAATCTCCCTCGCCCGTCACCTTGGAGGGGTTCCGGGGCCCGCACAAGAGGGCCTCCGAGGCGGCGCGGTCCGGGACTTCGGTCCCGGATCCCCCTGCCGAAAGACCCCCAGGGTGGTGTTAACTGAACGGGTCGGGAGGAAGCAGCAGGAATCGCCAGTGCCGTCGTGCACGCGCGCGCCACCTGCCGGGGCGCGCCGGGTACGGGCGGCCCTCACGCCCGTGGAGTGAGCCATGTCCTTGCCCGGCCAGTTCTCGGACCCCCGTGTGATCACTCTCTTCGGCCTGCTCGCCGTCTCGACGGTGGCGTGGCTGGCGCTGAGCCTGCGCGCCCGGGCCGCCGCCCGCCACGAGCGGGCGGGCACTCCGCTGGAGCGGGTCTGGCACCCGCAGGAGTCGGTGGAGCTGACGCCGGCGGAGGAGCACGCCTTCGACCAGGTCGTCTCCCGGCTCTCCCCGGGCCGGCCGGGCCGCCTGCGCTGACGGCGTCCGGGGCACTGTCAGTGCCCCCGCGTACGGTACGGACATGACCGACGACACATCACGGGTACGGCTCGACCGCTGGTCCGAGGGGGACGCGGGTCTGCTGCGCGCCCTGAACGCACCGGAGCTGACGGGGCACCTCGGCGGCCCGGAGACCGAGGAGCAGCTCGTGCGGCGGCACCGGCGGTACGTGGACCTGAGCGCCGACGACACGGGCGCGGGGCGCATGTTCCGGATCGTGCTGCTGCCGGAGGAGGCCGTCGTGGGCAGCATCGGCTTCTGGGCGCAGACCTGGGACGGCGAGCCGGTGTACGAGACGGGGTGGGCGGTGCTGCCGGGCTTCCAGGGCCGCGGCGTGGCGACGTCCGCCACGCGCGCGGTGATCGCCGAGGCCCGGGCCGCGGGGCTGCACCGCCGGCTGCACGCCTTCCCGTCGGCGGACAACGCCGCGTCGAACGCGGTGTGCCGCAAGGTCGGTTTCGAGCTGCTGGGCGAGCGGGACTTCGAGTACCCGCCGGGGCGCCCGATGCGCTGCAACGACTGGCGCTACGACCTCTAGGAGGCGTCCGGGCCGGGGAGCGGCCGGGTGAAGTGGAAGGCCACGATGTCGAAGCGCTCGCGCAGGTAGAAGCGGTGGGCGCCGGTGCGGTGGGTGCCGGAGTCCAGATTGAGCTCGTGGCAGCCGGCCGCGCGGGCGTGGCCGTCCAGGTGGGCGATGAGCGCGTGCCCGACGCCGGTGGACCGTTCGGCGGCGGCGGTCACCAGGTCGTCGACGTAGAGCTTGCGCAGGGAGCTGGTGTTGTTGATGATCCGCCACCCGGCCGCGCCGACGCAGCGGCCGTCGTCCGTGTAGGCGGCACTGAACCGCAGCCCTTCGGGGTGCCCGGCCTCGTAGACCTCGCGGAAGAGCTCCGGGGTGAGGTGGGGGCGGAGCTCGGAGAGAACCGGCAGGAGCTCGCTCTCGAGGCGGGGGTCGCCGGGCGCGAGGTCGATGATCTTCATGCGGGGACGGTACCCCAGGTTTTTTCAGGGTTGACGGGCAGCGGGGAGTCACGGATATTTATCTGCACAGCGCAGTCGATGCGCAACGCAGCAACTATCCATGGGAGGGACTCCTCATGACCGTTCTCGTCACCGGCAGCCGCGGCCGCGTCGCTTCGACCCTGCTCGGCCTGCTGGACGCCGCGGGCGTCGAGGCCAGGGCCGGCTCCAAGAACCCCGCGGACCTGTCCCCACCACCGGGCGTGGACACCGTGCACTGCGACCTCGGCGACCCGGCGACCTTCGACACCGCGCTGAAGGGCGTCGACTCGGTCTTCCTGTACGCCGAGGCCGCGCACCTCGGCACGTTCGCCGACCGGGCCCGCGCGGCCGGCGTCGAGCACATCGCCCTGCTCTCCTCCAGCTCCGTCCTCGCGCCGGACGCCGCCGAGAACCCGATCGCGGCGTCCCACCTCGCGGCCGAGCGCGCCCTGTCGGCCGCCGCGGCATCGGGCGCCTTCGAGGCCACACACCTCCAGCCGGGCGCCTTCGCGACCAACGCCCTGCAGTGGGCGGGGGCATTGAAGGAGGGCCACGTCCCGGCGCTGCCGTACCCGCACGCCCACAGCGACCCGATCCACGAGCGCGATGTCGCCGAGGCCGCCTTCGCTGCCCTCACCGAGCCCCGCCTGCGCGGCTCGTCGTACCTGCTGACGGGCCCGGAGTCACTGGACTTCACGGAGCAGCTGGCGATCCTGGCGGAGGTGACGGGCCGCCCGGCGCGGTACACGACGGTGACCCCGAAGGAGTGGAAGAAGTCGGTGGCGCCCTTCATCCCGGAGCGGTTCGCGGACGCCCTCCTCTCCTACTGGTCGTCCCACGACGGCCGCCCGACCCCCCTGACGAACACGATCGAGGACCTCACGGGCCACCCCGCCCGCACGTTCACCACCTGGGCGGAGGACCACGCGGAGGAGTTCCGCCCCGCCTGAACCCGCACCACCTGCACCGAGCCGGCGGTGCGGGCACGCACACGAGCACGACGGGGGGACCGAATTCCCTGGCGACCCCCGACCCCCCGATGACATCCTGGTCCCCGTGAACGGACCGGAGATCCAGATCAGCTTCGCCCCCGCCCTGCACCTCTTCGTCCCGGCGGAGCGCCGCGCGGGCCGGACCCCCCTGACCACCGACGGCACGTCCTCGCTCGGCCACGTCGTGGAGTCACTGGGAGTGCCGCTCACGGAGACCGGCCGGCTCCTGGTCGACGGTCGCCCCGTGGACACCTCGCACGTCCCCGCCGCGGGCGAGACCGTCGAGGTGGAGGACGTCGTCCGCCCGCAGCCGGCACGGCCCGGCGCACCGCTCCGGTTCCTGCTCGACGTGCACCTCGGCACCCTGGCCCGGCGACTGCGCCTGCTCGGTGTGGACGCGGCGTACGAGAGCGAGGACATCGGCGACCCGGCCCTCGCCGCACTCTCCGCGAGCGAGCGGCGCGTGATGCTGTCGCGGGACCGGGGCCTGCTGCGCCGCCGGGAGCTGTGGGCGGGGGCCTACGTCTACAGCGACCGCCCGGAGGACCAGCTCCGCGACGTACTGGAGCGGTTCGCGCCGCCGCTCGCGCCGTGGACGCGCTGCACGGCGTGCAACGGGGAGCTGAGCGACGCCGACAAGGACACGGTGCGCGAGCAGCTGGAGCAGGGCACGGAGAAGACGTACGACGTGTTCGCGCAGTGCGTGGAATGCGGCAGGGTCTACTGGCGCGGCGCCCACCACGCCCGCCTGGAGGCGATCGTCTCGGACGCGGTACGGGAGTTCGGCGAGCCGGCGGCCCGCTGAGGGACCACCGGCCCAGCCCGCCCGGCCCCGGCACCAGGTCAGTCCAGGTCGCCGCCCCGCAGCCGCTCGATCTGCGCGGCGCTGACCTCGACGGTGCGCCGCATGTGGGCGATGAGCAGGGCGAGCTCGGCGTCGCTGTACACGCCGAACATCGTGCCCCAGGTGCTGTTGAGCTTCCGCCAGAGCGTGCCGAGCTCGGCCATCCGCTCGGGGACGAGCGAGACGAGCACCCGGCGCCGGTCCTCGGTGGAGCGCTCGCGGGTCACGTAACCGGAGCGTTCGAGCCGGTCGACGAGCCGGGTCGCGGAGCCGGTGGTGAGCCCGGTCAGCTCGGCGACCCGCCCGGTGGTGACCGGCCCCTCCTCCAGGCTGAGGAGGTTCAGGCACTGCACATCGGTCGGGTGGAGCCCGAGGTGGTCGGCGACGGCCTGGTTGAACAGGGCGTAGGCGGCCATGTAGCGGCGGGCCTCCCCGTACAGCTCGGTCATGAGCGCCTCGCGCCGGACGGAACTCTTCTGCGTCATGCAGAGATTGTACGGTTCAGGCACCGTCCGGTCACGCCCCGGTCCCGGACGGCTCAGGGCGTCTCGGCGGTCAGATAGCGCTGCACGGTGGGGCCCAGCCAGGCGACGACGTCCTCGGTGGACATCTCGACGGCCGGCGGCAGGCGCAGCACATAGCGGGCGAAGGCCATGCCGAGGATCTGGGAGGCGACGAGCGCCGCGCGGCGCGGGGCGTCCGCCGGGTCGGGGCAGACACCCCGGGCGATCGGCCCGACCTGCTGGGCGAAGATCTCCTGCATGCGCGCGGCCCCGGCCTCGTTGGTGACGCCGACCCGCAGCATCGCGGTGAGGATCTCGTCGCGCTCCCAGCGCTCCAGGAAGTGCGTGACCAGGACGGCCCCGATGTGCCGCGCGGGCAGGGCGGCCAGATCGGGCAGGCCGATCTCGACCTCGGAGGCGGCGGCGAAGAGCCCCTCCTTGTTGCCGTAGTAGCGCATCACCATCGACGGGTCGATCCCGGCGTCGCGGGCGATGGCCCGGATGGTGGCGCGCTCGTACCCGTCGGAGGCGAAGCGCTCGCGGGCGGCCTCCAGGATGGCGGCCCGGGTGGCGTCGGAGCGGCGGACGGTCGTCATATCAACAACTGTAGGCCAACAAGCGTTGACACGCCATGCGGACCGGCCTACCTTTACCAACAAGCGTTGACCAACAAGCGTTGACCAACACCTGTGGGCAAACGATCGCGGGCACCCCGGAGGCAGCCATGAGCACCAGCACCACGGACACCGACGTACTCGTCATCGGCGCGGGCCCCACCGGCCTCCTGCTCGCCGGCGACCTCGCCGCCGCCGGCATCGACGTCACCCTCGTCGAGCGCCGCCCCCACGGCCTCGGCAACATGACCCGGGCCTTCGGCGTCCACGCCCGCACCCTGGAGCAGCTCGACGCCCGCGGCCTCGCGGACGAACTCCTCACCACCGGCACCACCCTCACCACGGCCCGGCTCTTCGGCCGCCTCGACCTGGACCTGAGCCGCCTGCCCAGCCGCTTCAACCACCTCCTCGTCACCCCGCAGTACGAGGTCGAGCGCCTCCTGGAGCGCCGGGCCGTCGCCGCGGGCGTCACCTTCCGGTACGGGACGGAACTGCGCGGACTGCGCCAGGACGCCACCGGCGTCACCGCGGAGCTCACCGACCCCGACGGCACCCCCCTCACCGTCCGCACCCAGTACCTGGTCGGCACGGACGGCCACCGCAGCGCGGTCCGCACCGCCCTCGGCCTGCCGTTCCCCGGCCACTCCGTGATCCGCTCCATCGTCCTCGCCGACGTCCGCCTCACCGAGCCGCCCGCCGACGCGTTCAGCGTCCGCGGCTCCGGAGACAGCTTCGCCTTCCTCGCCCCCTTCGGCGACGGCTGGTACCGCGTCATGGGCTGGACCCGCACCCGCCAGGTCGCCGACACCGAACCCGTCGACCTCGACGAGATCCGCGAGATCGCCCGCAAAGCCCTCGGCACCGACCACGGCATGCACGACCCCCGCTGGATCTCCCGCTTCCACAGCGACGAGCGCCAGGCCCCCGCCTACCGCGTCGGCCGCGCCTTCCTCGCCGGAGACGCCGCCCACGTCCACTCCCCCGCCGGCGGCCAGGGCATGAACACCGGCCTCCAGGACGCCGCCAACCTCTCCTGGAAGCTCACCGCCGCACTCCGCGGCGAGGCACCCGACCCCGAGGCCCTCCTCGACAGCTACCAGGCCGAGCGCCACCCCGTCGGCGCCATGGTGCTCCGCAGCAGCGGCGCCATCGTCCGCCTCGCGATGGCCCACACCCCGCTCACCCGCGCCGCCCGCTCCCTCGCCGCCCGCTTCCTGAACGCGGTCCGGCCCGCCTCCGCCCGCGCCATGGGCATGCTCAGCGGCATCGGCATCTCCTACGCCCCCGCACCGGGCGCCGGGCGCCCCTCCGGCCGCCGCGCCCCGGACGTCCAGCTGCGCGAAGGACGACTCTACGAACTGCTCCGCCAGGGCGAGTTCGTCCTGATCGCCCCTGAGGGAGCGAGCCCGACACTGCCGACGACCGCCCCCGTCACCCCGAAGCACCTGGTACGAGCCACCTGGACGGACCCGACGAAGCGGGCAGCCGTCCTGATCCGCCCGGACGCCTACGTCCACTGGACCAGCGTCTGACCCACCCGCACGCCTCAGAAGACGTAGGGATCCCCGGTGGCGAGCACCAGCACGCGATGCCGGTCGTTCCGCGGATTGCGGTCGGCGACCCCGTCCCGCCAGACCGTGGCGATCTCGACCGTCATCTCGTCCGGCAGGGCCGCGGTCCGCAGGTCGAGCGCCAGCTCACCGGAGCCCCCCGCGGCCCGCAGCGCGCCCGTCCGGCAGGACACCACCCGGTCACTGCTCCACAGACAGGCCGGCGGCAGCTCCTGCCCGCCGGCCATCGGCGCGGAGAAGGCGAGCCGGACCGTCGCCTGGGAGACATCGGAGGGCCCGTGGTTCTCGCTGACCAGCCAGACACCGACCCGCCCGTCCCAGAGGGAGATCTGACCGTGATGGGACAGATCCGCCTCCCCCCGGGCGACCCGCCCCGCAGCACCGGCGGGCACACCGGCCCCCATCACCACCACGGCCGCGAGAACGACCCCGAACACACCCTTCCGCAATCCACACATAACCCCAAAATACCGACAGTCGATAACATCCCCTGACAACCCATCAGCCCGCGTGTCCCATGGCACGCTGCCCCCATGCTGATCGCCCGCTCCACCGCCCTGTTCGCCCTCGCCGCCCTCTTCGAGATCGGCGGCGCCTGGCTCGTCTGGCAAGGCGTCCGGGAACACCGGGGCTGGATCTGGATCGGCGCGGGAATCATCGCCCTCGGCATCTACGGCTTCGTCGCCACCCTCCAGCCCGACGCCGAATTCGGCCGCGTCCTCGCCGCCTACGGCGGAGTCTTCGTCGCCGGCTCCCTCGCCTGGGGCATGGCCGCCGACGGCTACCGCCCCGACCGCTGGGACGTCATCGGCGCCCTCGTCTGCCTCACCGGCATGGCCGTGATCATGTACGCCCCGCGAGGGCGCTGACGCGCCCCGCCTATCCTGACCGGGCGATCCACCCGCAATCGACCACACGCGCGAGGAGCACGTCATGACTGCCGCCGGCACCCCCATCGCCGTCATCACCGGAGCGAGCAGCGGAATCGGCGCCGCCACCGCCCGGCAGCTGGCCGCCGCCGGCTACCGAGTGGTCCTCACCGCCCGCCGCAAGGACCGCATCGAGGCCCTCGCCGCCGAGATCAACGAAGCCGGCCACCAGGCCACCGCCTACGCCCTCGACGTCACCGACCGCGCCGCCGTCGACGACTTCGCCACGGCCTTCCGCACCCTCGCCGTCCTCGTCAACAACGCCGGCGGCGCCCTCGGCGCCGACCCCGTCGCCACCGGCGACCCCGAGGACTGGCGCCAGATGTACGAGGTCAACGTCCTCGGCACCCTCCACATGACCCAGGCCCTGCTCCCGGCCCTCACCGCGAGCGGCGACGGCACGGTGGTCGTCCTCTCCTCCACCGCCGGCCACTCCACCTACGAGGGCGGCGCCGGCTACGTCGCCGCCAAGAACGGCGCCCGCGTCCTCGCCGAAACCCTCCGCCTGGAGATCGTCGGCACCCCGGTCCGCGTCATCGAGATCGCCCCCGGCATGGTCAAGACCGACGAGTTCGCCACCACGCGCTTCCGCGGCGACACGGACAAGGCGGCCAAGGTCTACGCCGGCGTCGCCGAACCCCTCACCGCCGACGACGTCGCCGACACCATCACCTGGGCCTGCACCCGCCCCCCGCACGTCAACATCGACCTCCTGGTCGTCCGCCCCCGAGCCCAGGCCTCCAACACGAAGGTCCACCGCGAACTCTGACACGTCAGGGTGAATCCCCTCGATCACCCACACGCCACCCGAAGACGCGCCCTAACGTCGAAAACAACTCCATACAGAACGGCCCCCGGCAGGGATTGCAGTCCCAGCCGAGGGCCTCACCAGCAGGAAGAGACGACTTCCCATGGCTGAACAGGACCCTAGCGCGCCCGCACTGTTCGACATCAGCGCACTGACACCCACCGCGCCGTCCTTCATGGACCTCAAGGACCCCGAGTACGCCTACATGTACGGCTTCCTCCAGGCCGACGGCCACCTCAGCCAAGGCACACGGGACCGGGGACGACTGGCCGTCGAGATCAACATCCGGGACATCTCCATCCTCCGCGAGTTCCAGCGACTCACCCCGTACAACAGCAGCATCACCGAACGCGTCAGGGCCACGAACTTCTCCGTGGAACACCACTCGGCGACCTGGTCTCTGTGCGCACTGGAAGCACGCACGCTACTCAACGAGCTCGGGCTTCCCTACGGCAAGAAGTCGACGAAGATCAAGCCGCCCCGTTTCGAGTTCTCCCGCCGCGACTACCTGCGGGGCGTGATCGACGCGGACGGCTCAGTCGGGTACACGGGACAGGGCCTCCCGTTCATCTCACTGACCACGTCCAGCACGGCAGTCGGTGCCTACCTCTGCCACTACGCGAAGAAGGTCACCGGCACAGAACGGCGAATCAGCCGGAACGCACGGGACGGGGTCTACAACATCGTGTACCTGAAGGAAGCGGCCATCACGCTGGCAGAACACCTCTACTACCCCGGCTGCCTCGCCTTGCAGCGAAAATTGGACGCCGCCGCGTCGCTGTCGTCCTGGGTGCGCCCTGCGGCGATGCGTGTCAGGCCACCAGGACGCCGGTGGAACGCCCGAGAGGACCGCATCCTCCTCGCTCACGGCAATGCTGCATCGGCCGCCGAAGAGCTGGGCCGGACCGAGCAGAGCTGCTCGCTGCGTCTGTGGCGGCTGAAGACGGGACGTGTCCCCATGCCGCCTCAGGCGCCCGAGCTCCCCTGACCGCAGACGGTGGGCCCTGGCGCACACGCCAGGGCCCACCGTCATGCCGCTCTCAGCCCTTCACACAGATGAACTGCTTCAGCTTGGCGACCACCTCGACCAGGTCCCTCTGCTGCTCCATCACCTGCTCGATCGGCTTGTACGCGCCCGGGATCTCGTCCACGACGCCCGAGTCCTTACGGCACTCCACGCCCCGTGTCTGCTCCTCCAGGTCCCGCACCGTGAAGCGCCGCTTCGCCGCGCTCCGGCTCATCCTGCGCCCCGCGCCGTGCGAGGCGGAATTGAAGGCCTTCTCGTTGCCGAGCCCCTTCACGATGTACGAGCTGGTGCCCATCGAGCCGGGGATGATCCCGAAGTCGCCACGGCCGGCACGGATCGCGCCCTTGCGGGTGACCAGGAGGTCCATACCCTCGTACTGCTCCTCCGCCACGTAGTTGTGATGGCAGGAGATCTCGGTCTCGAAGGTCACCTTCGCCTTCCGGAACTCCCTGCGGATCACTTCCTTCAGGAGCGCCATCATGATCGCGCGGTTGTACTTCGCGTACTCCTGCGCCCAGTACAGATCGTTCCGGTAGTCCGCCATCTGCGGAGTGTCCGAGACGAACACCGCCAGGTCGCGGTCGACCAGCCCTTGATTGTGGGGCAGCTTCTGAGCCACACCGATGTGGTGCTCGGCGAGCTCCTTGCCGATGTTCCGGGACCCGGAGTGCAGCATCAGCCAGACCGAACCTGACTCATCGAGACAGACTTCGATCATGTGATTGCCACTTCCGAGCGTTCCCATCTGCTGACTTGCACGTTCGCGACGGAACTTGACCGCTTCGGCGACGTCGTCGAACCGCGACCAGAAGTCCTCCCACCCCGCCGTCGGGAACTGGTACAGCCGCTTCGGGTCCACCGCCTCGCGGTGCAGGCCCCGGCCCACCGGGATCGCCTGCTCGATCTTCGAGCGGAGGCGGGACAGGTCGCCCGGCAGGTCGTTGGCCGTCAGGGACGTCTTGACCGCCGACATCCCACAGCCGATGTCCACACCGACCGCCGCCGGACACACCGCACCCCGCATCGCGATCACCGAACCGACCGTCGCGCCCTTGCCGTAATGCACGTCCGGCATCACGGCCAGGCCCTTGATCCACGGCAGCGTCGCCACGTTCTGCAGCTGCTGCATGGCGCCGCCCTCCACCGAGGCAGGGTCGGCCCACATCCTGATCGGTACTTTCGCGCCCGGTACCTCTACATACGACATACTTCCTCGATTCCCCCGAAAAGTCTGATAACGCAAAAACTGGAGCCAAAGCCCGTACAGGTGACAGCGGACCGGCATCAACAGCTGCGTGTGCGATAGACATTGTGTCCACCGGCCGGGTTCGCGCGGCAAACAGTTTTCGGGAACGACTTCGGGTGAAGGGAGCCTGGGACCGTGCAGCGAAAGAGGTACGCACCCGGCCGCACCGGGTCCACGGCGCGCACCGCCGTCGCCCTCGCACTCGGCCTCGGTCTGGGCGCCGGCCTGACCGCCTGCTCGGCCGGCGCCCCCGCCGACGACATCGCCGTCGACGCCAAGGCCGGCCCCGCCGCCGCCCCCGTCGCACCCCCCGGCCGCTACCGCACCCTCTTCGAGCCCTGCGGCGCCGTCCCGCAGGCCACGCTCAAGGATCTGCTGCCGGGCGCCGCCGCGCTGCCCGACGGGGAGCGCGAGAAGGCGTACCGGGGCGTCGCGGCCGTCACGTACGACACGGACCGGCGCGTCGGCTGCTCGTGGAAGGCGGACACCCCGGACGTCTCGCACCGGCTCACCCTGGACATCGAGCGGGTGGTCTCGTACGACGCGGCCGTCAGCGACGACAACCGGGCGCAGGAGGTGTACGTCCGCAAGCAGCTCGCGGCGGGCATCCCGGTGCCGCCCACGGCCGCGCCCACCCCGACGGAAACCCCCACGGGAACACCCACGGGAACCCCGACAGGAGCGCCCGCGGGGACGCCGGGAGCCCCCTCCGCCACGGGCAAGCCCACCGCGGCCACCACCCCGGCGGGCACGCCGCCCACCGGCTCCCCCGACCCGGAGACGACCGGTCTGGAGCCCCGCGTCCTCGAAGGTCTCGGGGACGTCGCGTACGTCGACGACGTGCTGAGCACGGTCGGTGCGAGCAGTCATCAGCGTGCCGTGAGCGTGGTGTTCCGCACATCGAACGTGATCGTGACGGTCTCCTACCGGGAGCAGACCACGGGTTCGACCGAGGCCCCGGACAGCGCGGAACTGCAGGAAAAGGCCCGGAATCTGGCCCGGCAGCTCGCGGAGCGGCTTGAGGAGTAGCCGTTCGCATCCGCTCCGTGAGCGGAGGGTGAGCACGTAACGTGTCGGCCGGACCGTACGACAAGCGACTGAAGGAACCATGCAGCGATCAGCTCAGCGAACGCGACTCTCCCGCATACTCGCCTGCGCCGCCGTCCCGGTGATGCTCGTCGCCGCGGGGTGCTCCTCGGACTCCGGCGACTCCGGCAAGAAGGAGGGCGGGGGGCAGGACAAGACGTCGGCGTCGGCGTCCGCGGCGCCTTCGGCGTCGCAGTCGACGAAGACGGTGGAGCCGGCGAGGTTCGCGAAGCTGCCCGAGGTCTGCAAGGCGATCTCCGCGAAGACGACGGCGGCGCTCGTGCCGAAGGCGAAGACGAAGAACGGCACGCCGGCTCCGTCCAGTGACCTGACCAGCCGTGGTGGCTGCTCGTGGAACGGTCTGGACGACAAGGGCGTGAAGGGTTCGCAGTACCGCTGGCTGGATGTGTCGTTCTACCGGTACGACTCCGACGCGGCGCTGGGCAGCGGTCAGGAGCGTGCGCAGGAGAACTTCGCGAAGGAGCTCGCGAAGGTCCAGGGGACCGAGGGCGCGAAGAACCTCCGTACGTTCGAGGCGTCGGGCGTCGGTGACGAGGCGAAGACGGTGACGTACCAGCTGCGGAAGACGGACGCGGACTTCGTGTACGCGTCGATCGTGGCGCGTACGGGCAATGTGCTGGTTCTGCTGTCGTACAACGGCGCGGGTTACGCGGGCGCGGCGAAGCCGTCGGACCGGACGATCGCGGAGGGTGCCCTGAGCGCGGCCAAGGAGGCGGTCGCGGCGGTCGCGGCGGCCAACAAGTAGTCACAAAACGTCACAGACGGATGTGTTCGTGCGGAGCCCGTCCCTCCCCCGGGGGCCGGGCTTCGCGCACATGTGCCAGTCTGTGCGCGCCGGATGTCGATTGACGGGAGGGGATCGCGGGTGGCCGCGATGCAGCTGACACGCACACACCGAATACTCATCGGCCTCGTCATCGGCGGTGCGCTGATCATCGCGGGGATCGGTTTCGCGGGTTCGTACGCCGCCGTGCGCGAGCTCGCTCTGCAGAAGGGCTTCGGTACCTTCTCGTACTTCTTCCCGATCGGCATCGACGCGGGCATCTGTGTGCTGCTCGCTCTGGATCTGCTGCTGACCTGGCTGCGGATCCCGTTTCCGCTGCTGCGTCAGACGGCCTGGGTGCTGACCGCGGCGACGATCGCGTTCAACGGCGCGGCGGCGTGGCCGGACCCGCTGGGTGTGGGTATGCACGCGGTGATCCCGGTGCTGTTCGTGGTGGCGGTGGAGGCCGCGCGGCACGCGGTGGGGCGGATCGCCGACATCACGGCGGACAAGCACATGGAGGGTGTGCGGATCACCCGCTGGCTGCTGTCGCCGGTGCCGACGTTCCGGTTGTGGCGGCGGATGAAGCTGTGGGAGCTGCGTTCGTACGAGCAGGTCATCAAGCTGGAGCAGGAGCGGTTGATCTACCAGGCGCGGCTGCAGGCCCGTTACGGGCGGGGCTGGCGGCGCAAGGCTCCGGTGGAGGCGCTGATGCCGCTGCGTCTCGCCCGGTACGGGGTGCCGCTGGCGGAGACGTCTCCGGCGGGTCTGGCGGCGGCGGGGATCGAGCCGGCGGTTCTGCCGGCGGATCCGCAGTCGGCGTCGCAGCCGCAGCCTGTGGCGCTGGCGCAGCCCCAGCAGGCGGCGCTGCCGGCGCAGGTACAGGTTCCGGTTCCGGGCCAGGTACAGATGCCGGGCCAGGTACAGATGCCGGGTCAGGTACAGGTTCCGGCGCAGGTGCAGGCGCCGGGCCAGGTGCAGGCCCCGGTCCCGGCGGGGCCGGTGGGGGCGGCGGGGCCGGTGAATCACGAGAGCCACTGGTTCGACGCCTCGCAGGTCTCCCCGGAGTCGTACGAGGGCAGCTACAACCCGCAGATCGTGGAGGGCCTGGAGCCCATGCCGGTCCCGGTGCCGCAGGGGCCGGAGGACGTCCCCCCGGCGGGTCCGGAGGAGTTCGTGGAGTACCCGGAGTACGTGGAGGAGCCGGAGCCGCGGAACGACGAGTTCGAGGACGTCGTCTACAAGGTGATGGGTTCGTACGTGCTCGAGCACGAGCGGTTCCCGGCCGAGGCCGAGCTGGCGCGGCTGGTGGCCGAGCAGTACGGCCTGCCGGAGTTCCCGGCGTCCGACATCGATCTGCTGCGGCAGGCGGTGCCGGCCGCGCAGCAGCGGGTCCAGCAGGCGAGGGCCGACGTGGACACCCCGTAGGACGTACGCGAAAGGGGCCGCCACCCGGATGGATCCGGGTGGCGGCCCCTTTTCACTGCGTCAGGCGCCGAGCAGCTTCCTGACTCGCTCCGCGCCCACCGCGAGCAGCAGCGTCGGCAGACGCGGGCCGGTCTCGCGGCTGACGAGGAGCTTGTAGAGCAGGGCGAAGAACGCGCGCTGGGCGAGCTTGAGCTCGGGCGTGGGCTTCGCCTCGGGGTCGAGGCCGGCCATGACCTTCGGGACGCCGTAGACGAGGGTGGTGAGCCCGTCGAGCGACCAGTGGGTGTCGAGGCCCTCCAGGAGGAGGCGGAGCGATTCGCGGCCTTCGTCGTCGAGGGAGCCGAGGAGTTCGGTGTCGGGCTCGTCGCGGACGATGGTGCGCTGGTCGGCCGGGACCTGGTTGGTGATCCAGTTCTCGGCGCGGTCGAGGCGGGGCCGGACCTCGTCGAGGGTGGTGACGGGGTTCTCGGGGTCGAGTTCGGTCAGGATCCGCAGGGTCTGCTCGTCGTGGCCGGCGGTGATGTCCATGACCGAGGCGAGCGTGCGGTACGGGAGGGGGCGCGGGGTGCGGGGCAGCTCTCCGGCGGCGGTGCGGGCGGCACGCGAGTGCGCCGCCGCGTCCGCGGGCAGGACGGAGCCGTCGGCGACCTTGGCCTCCAGCTTGTCCCACTCGTCGTAGAGCCGCTGGATCTCCTGGTCGAAGGCGATCTTGAAGGACTGGTTGGGCCTGCGGCGGGCGTAGAGCCAGCGCAGGAGCTGGGGCTCCATGATCTTCAGTGCGTCGGCCGCGGTGGGCACGCCGCCCTTCGAGGAGGACATCTTGGCCATGCCGCTGATGCCCACGAAGGCGTACATGGGGCCGATGGGCTGGACGCCGTCGAAGATGCGGACGATCTGGCCGCCGACCTGGAACGACGAGCCGGGCGAGGAGTGGTCGACGCCGGAGGGCTCGAAGATGACGCCCTCGTAGGCCCAGCGCATGGGCCAGTCGACCTTCCAGACCAGCTTGCCGCGGTTGAACTCGCTGAGCTTGACGGTCTCGGCGAAGCCGCAGTTGGTGCAGGTGTAGGCGAGCTCGGTGGTCTCGTCGTCGTACGAGGTGACCGTCGTCAGGTCCTTCTCGCACTGCCCGCAGTACGGCTTGTACGGGAAGTAGCCGGAGGCGCCGCCGGAGCCGTCGTCCTCGGCGGCGGCGCCGGAGCCCTCCTCGGCCTCCAGCTCGGCCTCGTCGACGGGCTTCTGGGACTGCTTCTTGGGGGCCTTCTTCGTCCGGTACTGGTCGAGGATGGCGTCGATGTCGCCGCGGTGCTTCATCGCGTGCAGGATCTGCTCGCGGTAGGTGCCGGCCGTGTACTGCTCGGTCTGGCTGATCGGGTCGTACTCGACGCCCAGCTCGGCGAGCGACTCGACCATGGCGGCCTTGAAGTGCTCGGCCCAGTTGGGGTGGGGCGAGCCGGCGGGGGCCGGGACGGAGGTCAGCGGCTTGCCGATGTGCTCGGCCCAGGACGCGTCGATGCCCTCGATGCCGTTGGGCACCTTGCGGTAGCGGTCGTAGTCGTCCCAGGAGATGAGGTGCCGGACCTCGTACCCGCGGCGGCGGATCTCGTCGGCGACCAGGTGCGGGGTCATGACCTCGCGGAGGTTGCCGAGGTGGATGGGGCCGGACGGGGAGAGGCCGGAGGCGACGACGACCGGTTTGCCAGGCGCACGTCGCTCCGACTCGGCGATGACCTCGTCCGCGAAACGGGAGACCCAGTCGGTCTCGGTGCTGCTCTGAGCCACGGTCGGTACGTCCTTCTTCCTGAGGGGTTCTGCCTGACAGCCCTACGTGAGCCATTCTCCCAGACGGAACGAGACTCTCCGAGGTTGTCCACAGGCGGGGAAATCACGTTGCGCCGCCATGGGACACTTGACAAGCGAATTAGACCTGACGGACTCAACAGGAACGGAAGCTCATGGCCTCGGTCCCTTCCCTCGCTTCGACCGTGCAGCAGCGCCTCGCGGACGGCCTCTCGGCGGCTCTGCCGGACGCCGCGTCCGCCGACCCGCTGCTGCGACGAAGCGACCGGGCCGACTTCCAGGCCAACGGCATCCTGGCGCTGGCCAAGCAGCTCAAGGGCAATCCGCGTGAGCTGGCGACGAAGGTCGTCGAGGCGATTCCGGCGAACGACGTGCTGAAGGAGATCGAGGTCTCGGGCCCCGGCTTCCTGAACATCACGGTGACGGACGCGGCGATCATCGACACCCTCGCGGCCCGTGCGGCGGACGCGCGTCTGGGCGTTCCGTTCAACGAGTCGGCGGGCACGACGGTCATCGACTACGCCCAGCCGAACGTGGCGAAGGAGATGCACGTCGGCCACCTGCGGTCGGCCGTGATCGGCGCGGCGATGGTCGAGATCCTGGAGTTCACGGGCGAGACGGTGGTCCGGCGCCACCACATCGGCGACTGGGGCACCCAGTTCGGCATGCTCATCCAGTACCTGATCGAGCACCCGCACGAGCTGGACCACTCCTCGGAGGCGGAGGTCTCCGGCGAGGAGGCCATGTCGAACCTGAACCGGCTGTACAAGGCCTCGCGGGCCCTGTTCGACTCCGACGAGGAGTTCAAGACGCGGGCGCGTGCCCGGGTCGTGGACCTCCAGGCGGGCGACGAGGAGACGCTGGCGCTGTGGCAGCGGTTCGTCGACGAGTCGAAGATCTACTTCTACTCGGTCTTCGACAAGCTGGACATGGACATCCGGGACGGCGACGTCGTCGGCGAGTCCGGCTACAACGACATGCTGCAGGAGACCTGCCGCATCCTGGAGGAGTCGGGCGTCGCGGTCCGCTCCGAGGGTGCGCTGTGCGTGTTCTTCGACGATGTGAAGGGCCCGGACGGCAACCCGGTGCCGCTGATCGTCCAGAAGTCCGACGGCGGTTTCGGTTACGCGGCGACGGACCTGTCGGCGATCCGGGACCGGGTGCAGAACCTGAAGGCGACGTCCCTGCTGTACGTGGTGGACGCCCGCCAGTCGCTGCACTTCAAGATGGTCTTCGAGACGGCCCGCCGGGCGGGCTGGCTGAACGACGAGGTGAAGGCCGTGCAGCTGGCCTTCGGCACGGTCCTGGGCAAGGACGGCAAGCCGTTCAAGACCCGTGAGGGCGAGACGGTCCGGCTGGTGGATCTGTTGGACGAGGCGATCGACCGGGCCTCGGCCGTGGTCCGCGAGAAGGCCCAGGACCTCACGGAGGCGGAGATCGCCGAGCGTGGTGCGCAGGTGGGCATCGGCGCGGTGAAGTACGCGGACCTGTCGACGTCGGCGGCGCGTGACTACAAGTTCGATCTGGACCAGATGGTCTCGCTGAACGGCGACACCTCGGTGTACCTGCAGTACGCGTACGCCCGTATCCAGTCGATCCTGCGGAAGGCGGGCGACGCGAAGCCGGCCGCGCACCGGGAGCTGGACCTGGCGGCGTCGGAGCGGGCGCTGGGTCTGCACCTGGACGGTTTCGGCGAGCTGATCGCCGAGACGGCCGCGGAGTACGCGCCGCACAAGCTGGCGGCGTACCTGTACCAGCTGGCCTCGCACTACACGACGTTCTACTCGGAGTGCCCGGTCCTGAAGGCGGACACCCCGGAGCAGGTCGAGAACCGTCTCTTCCTGTGCGAGCTCACGGCCCGCACGCTGCACCAGGGCATGGCGCTGCTGGGCATCAGGACGCCCGAGCGCCTCTGACGGACTGCAGACGACGAAGCCCCCGGTACGGAGCCCCGTGCCGGGGGCTTCGTCGTCACCGGGTCGTCAACGAATGGCGTGCGAGGTCCGGCCGGACACCTCGTCGATCTCCTTGTGGGCCTTCTGGAGCAGCTGCGAGGCGAGATCCATCAGGGCCCGGGCGCCGGCGATCTCCTCGCCCACGCGCAGCTGGTCCGGATCGGACGGGTGCCGGTTCGCGGTGCCGTGGGCCCGGAACTCGGTGCCGTCGGTGAGCCGGACCATGGCCGCGGCCCGCGTCCGGTCACCCTCTTCCTTGAACTCCATCTCCACATGCCATCCGACAAGCGTGTGCATCATGAGGACCACCTCCACCGAGGTACCTGTCGGCTACTTCTCCAGGGTGCGCCGCGGAGTGCCGCCCCACCACTCGTTGTCAGTGGTGCCCCGTACGTTCTGATCATGGCGATGATCCCGAACCAGCTGCCCAGGCTCGCGTCCGATCCGACCGGCCGTTCCCTGGGCCTCGACCTGCCGCCGGGCACCCTCACGGGCCCGGCGGACGCTCCGTACTTCTGGTCGGGGCACGACCCGGCGGGGCCCGCGGCGTGGGCGGCGCTGCGTCCGGCGGCGCGGACGGCGGGGCTGCTGCCGGTGCTGTTGGGCGGGGGCGGCCTGGACGAGGGGCAGCTGACGCCCGGGGCGATGAGCGACCCGGCGGACCACGACGCCGAGGAGGTGCTCGCCGAGTTCTGGGAGGGCTGCGCGGCCTCGGAGGAGGTCATCGCGCCGTTCACGGCGGGCTGGCCGGGCCTGGCTGCGGCGCAGCCCTCGGGCAGCGACCCGGACCGGGCGGCGGCCGAGGTCGCCGAGGCGCTGACGGAGCCGGGCACCTGGTTGGCGGAGGCCCGCCCGGCCCTGGTCCCGGCGCGGCGCAGTGCCGACATACCGGCGGTCATCGGCTGGACGGGGCCGTTGAACCACGAGAACGACGTGGCCCGGTTGTGCGCGGTGCTGCGCTCCTGGGAGGACCGTTTCGGTGCCCGGGTCGTGGCGCTCACCCCCGGCCAACTGCTGGTCTCGGTGGCGGCTCCGCCCCTGACGGTCGAGGACGCCGAGGCGTTGGCGGCGGAGCACTTCGCGTTCTGCCCGGACAACATCACGCAGGGAAGGCACAGCATCCTGCGCGACTATGCGCGCGGGATGCTGCTGGACGTCCCGGTCTGGAGCTTCTGGTGGGACTAGCCGCGGCTAGCGGCGACCGGCGGACAGCTTCTGGGCGACCTCGGTGGCCCAGTAGGTGAGGATCATCTGGGCGCCGGCGCGGCGGATGCCGGTGAGGGTCTCCAGGATGGCCTTGTCGCGGTCGATCCAGCCCTTCTCGGCGGCGGCCTCGACCATGGAGTACTCGCCGCTGATCTGGTAGGCGGCGACGGGCACGTCCACGGCGTCGGCGACCTTGGCGAGCACGTCGAGGTAGGGCCCGGCGGGCTTGACCATGACCATGTCGGCGCCTTCCTCCAGGTCGAGCGCGAGCTCGCGCATCGACTCGCGGAGGTTGGCGGGGTCCTGCTGGTAGGTCTTGCGGTCGCCCTTGAGGGAGGAGCCGACGGCCTCGCGGAAGGGGCCGTAGAAGGCGGAGGAGTACTTCGCGGTGTACGCGAGGATCGCCACGTCCTCCTTGCCGATGGTGTCCAGGGCGTCACGGACGACCCCGACCTGGCCGTCCATCATCCCGGAGGGGCCGACGACGTGGACGCCGGCGTCGGCCTGGACCTGGGCCATCTCGGCGTAACGTTCCAGCGTGGCGTCGTTGTCGACGCGGCCGTCGGCGTCGAGGACGCCGCAGTGGCCGTGGTCGGTGAACTCGTCGAGACACAGGTCCGACATGATCACGAGCTCGTCGCCGACCTCGGCACGGACGTCGCGGATGGCGACCTGCAGAATCCCGTCGGGGTCGGTCCCGGCCGTCCCGGCGGCGTCCTTCTTGGCGTCCTCGGGCACGCCGAAGAGCATGATCCCGGAGACCCCGGCCTCCAGCGCCTCCACGGCGGCCTTCCGCAGGGTGTCCCGCGTGTGCTGTACGACGCCGGGCATGGCCTGGATCGGGACGGGCTCGGTGATCCCCTCGCGCACGAACGCGGGCAGGATCAGGTCGGCGGGATGCAGCCGCGTCTCGGCGACCATCCGGCGCATGACGGGCGTCGTCCGCAGCCGCCGCGGCCGCGCCCCGGGAAAGGATCCGTACGAGTTCATGAACCGAGGCTACGCCCGAGAACCGAGTGCCCTTACCAACACGTTGTGGGCATACACCCCCGCTGGGCGGTGCCTCGCACCCGTGTGGGCAATCGTCCCGCTGGGGCGGGACGGGTGGGCACACGGGACGGCGCGCTCAGCGGCGCCTCCGCGTTCCGAGCCTGGACCCGCACCGACCGCGCGGCGCACGACGTGGTGTCGGTTCAGGCGCGGAAGCCTCTGGCGCCGGTAGGGGCGCCGTTCCGTTGTGCCCACCCGTTCCGCCCTGCGGAACGATTGCCCACAACGAGCGGGGTGCGGGCCCGGAGAACCGGACCCGCACCCCAAGCAACCGCTACGTCGTCCGACGTCTCCGCGCCCCCGGCCGCCGCTCAGACGGCCGCGTCACCGGATCCCCCGCCTCCAGCGCCGACTCCCGCCGCCGCAGACCGAAGTCCGCGAGGGCCTCGGCGAGCTTGTGGACGGACGGCTCGGGCGAGAGCACGTCGACCCGGAGCCCGTGCTCCTCGGCCGTCTTGGCCGTGGCGGGCCCGATACAGGCGATCACGGTCACGTTGTGCGGCTTGCCGGCGATACCGACCAGGTTCCGCACCGTGGAAGAGGACGTGAAGAGCACCGCGTCGAACCCGCCGCCCTTGATCGCCTCGCGCGTGTCCGCCGGCGGCGGCGACGCCCGTACGGTCCGGTAGGCGGTGACGTCGTCGACCTCCCACCCGAGCTCGATGAGCCCGGCGACCAGCGTCTCGGTCGCGATGTCGGCGCGCGGCAGGAAGACGCGGTCGATCGGGTCGAAGACCGGGTCGTACGGCGGCCAGTCCTCGAGGAGGCCCGCCGCGGACTGCTCACCGGAGGGCACGAGGTCCGGCTTCACACCGAAGTCGACGAGCGCCGCCGCGGTCTGCTCGCCCACCGCCGCGACCTTGATCCCGGCGAAGGCGCGGGCGTCGAGCCCGTACTCCTCGAACTTCTCCCGTACGGCCTTGACCGCGTTCACCGAGGTGAAGGCGATCCACTCGTACCGTCCGGTGACGAGCCCCTTGACCGCCCGCTCCATCTGCTGCGGGGTGCGCGGCGGCTCGACGGCGATGGTCGGCACCTCGTGCGGCACCGCGCCGTACGAGCGCAGCTGGTCGGAGAGCGACGCGGCCTGCTCCTTGGTGCGCGGCACGAGGACCCGCCACCCGAAGAGCGGCTTCGACTCGAACCACGACAGCTGGTCCCGCTGCGCCGGGGCGCTGCGCTCGCCGACCACGGCTATGACCGGGCGGTGGCCCTCGGGCGAGGGGAGGACCTTGCCCTGCTTGAAGACCTGGGCGATGGTCCCGAGCGTCGCGTTCCAGGTGCGCTGGCGGGTCGTCGTACCGGCGATGGTGACGGTGAGCGGGGTGTCCGGCTTACGGCCAGCCGCCACCAGCTCACCGGCCGCCGCGGCGACCGAGTCCAGGGACGTGGAGACGACGACGGTCCCGTCCGAGGCACCGACCTCGGTCCAGCACCGCTCGTCGGCGGTGCGGGCGTCGACGAAGCGCACGTCGGTGCCCTGGGCGTCGCGCAGCGGCACACCGGCGTACGCGGGCACGCCGACGGCGGTGGCGACGCCGGGGACGACCTCGAAGGGGATGCCCTCGGCGGCGCAGGCGAGCATCTCGGCTCCGGCGTTGCCGTCGAGGCCGGGGTCGCCGGTCACCGCACGGACGACCCGCCTGCCGCCCCGCGCGGCCTCCATGACAAGATTGGCGGCATCCCTCAACACGGGGACTCCGACGGTTGTTGACGCCTCGTCAACGACCGTCAGCTCAGGCGTGCTCACCCCCGCGCGCGCATGGCCGCGAACGACCTCGAGCACCTCCGGCTCGGCGATCAGGACGTCCGCGCCCGCGAGGGCCTCGACGGCCCTGAGGGTCAGGAGTCCGGGGTCGCCCGGGCCTGCGCCGAGGAACGTGACGTGCCCATGGCCCGCGAAGGCCGGGGACAGGGGGCTGGTGGTCGGGCTGGTGGGGCTCAAAGTGCTCGCTCCCCCATAAGACCGGCCGCACCCTTGGCGAGCATCTCGTCCGCGAGTTCGCGTCCGAGCGCCAGGGCCTCGTCGTGCGAGGTGGGTACGGGTCCGGTGGTGGACAGCTGCACCAGCGTCGTGCCGTCGGTGGTGCCGACGACGCCGCGCAGGCGCATCTCGGTGACAACCTGCCCGTGACCGGGGTCGTCGGCCAGCAGGTCGGCCAGCGCACCCACGGGTGCGGAGCAGCCGGCCTCCAGGGCGGCGAGCAGGGATCGCTCGGCGGTCACGGCGGCCCGCGTGTGCGGGTCGTCGAGCGGCGCGAGCGCGGCGACGAGTTCGGTGTTCGACGCCAGGCATTCGACGGCCAGGGCGCCCTGGCCGGGGGCGGGCAGGACGGTGTCGACGGACAGCGGCTCGGCGGTCAGGCCGCCGAGGAGCTCGTCGGTGCCGCCGATGCGGTTGAGTCCGGCCGCGGCCAGGACGACCGCGTCCAGCTCGCCCTTGCGGACGTAGCCGACGCGGGTGTCGACGTTGCCGCGGATGGGGACGCAGGTGAGGTCCAGACCGTGGTTGCGTGCGTACGCGTGGAGCTGGGCCATCCGCCGCGGGGAGCCGGTGCCGACGCGCGCGCCCGCGGGCAGCGTGTCGAGCGTGACGCCCGCTCCTGCGATCAGCACGTCGCGCGGGTCCTCGCGCGGCGGGATCGCGGCCAGCACCAGGTCGGGGTGCTGTGCGGTCGGCAGGTCCTTCAGGGAGTGCACGGCGAAGTCCACCTCGCCGGCGAGCAGCGCGTCGCGGAGCGCGGCGACGAAGACGCCGGTGCCGCCGATCTGCGCCAGGTGCTCCCGGGAGGTGTCCCCGTACGTCGTGATCTCCACGAGCTCGACGGGCCGGCCGGTCAGCTGCCGGACGGCGTCGGCCACGTGCCCGGACTGGGCCATGGCGAGCTTGCTGCGCCTGGTCCCGAGCCTCAGTGCCCTCTCGGTCATACTCGCCCTCGGTTCTTGACGTCGGCGTCATTCAGGTCGGCCCGGCTGACAGAAGCCACCGTCTCCGGGTCGAGGTCGAAGAGTGTCCGCAGCGCGTCCGCGTACCCGGCGCCGCCGGGCTCGCTGGCCAGCTGCTTGACCCGCACGGTCGGCGCGTGCAGGAGCTTGTCGACGACGCGGCGCACGGTCTGGGTGATCTCGGCGCGCTGCTTGTCGTCGAGGCCGGGGAGGCGGCCTTCGAGGCGGGCGACCTCGCCCGCGACCACCTCGGCGGCCATCGTGCGCAGGGCGACGACGGTCGGGGTGATGTGGGCGGCGCGCTGGGCGGCGCCGAAGGCGGCGACCTCGTCGGAGACGATGCCCCGGACCTGGTCGACGTCGGCGGCCATGGGCGCGTCGGCGGATGCCTCGGCGAGCGACTCGATGTCGACGAGCCGGACACCGGGGATGCGGTGGGCGGCGGCGTCGATGTCGCGGGGCATCGCGAGGTCGAGGAGGAAGAGCGGGGCCTCGCGGCGTCCGCGTACGGCGTCCTCGACGGCCTCGCCGGTGAGGACGAGTCCGGTGGCGCCGGTGCAGGAGACGACGACGTCGGCACGTGTCAGTTCGTCGCCGACGGCAACCATCTCGGCCGCGCGTGCGGCGACCCCGGTACCACCGGGCTCGTTGAGGATCTGCGCGAGCCGCTCGGCGCGGGCCAGGGTGCGGTTGGCGATGACGATCTCGGTGACGCCGGAGCGCGCGAGGGTGGCGGCGGCGAGCGAGGACATCGAGCCGGCGCCGATGACGAGGGCCTTCTTGCCCTTGGCCCAGGTCTCGATGTCGGTGTCCTGGGCGAGCTGTTCCAGGCCGAAGGTGACGAGCGACTGCCCGGCCCGGTCGATCCCGGTCTCGCTGTGGGCGCGCTTGCCGACCCTCAGGGCCTGCTGGAACAGGTCGTTGAGGAGCCGTCCCGCGGTGTGGAGGTCCTGGCCGAGGGCGAGGGTGTCCTTGATCTGGCCGAGGATCTGGCCCTCGCCGACGACCATGGAGTCCAGGCCGCAGGCCACCGAGAAGAGGTGGTGGACGGCCCGGTCCTCGTAGTGCACATAGAGATAAGGAGTGAGCTCGTCCAGGCCGACGCCGCTGTGCTGCGCGAGCAGCGTGGACAGCTCGGCGACCCCGGCGTGGAACTTGTCCACGTCGGCGTAGAGCTCGATGCGGTTGCAGGTGGCCAGGACGGTGGCCTCGGCGGCCGGTTCGGCGGCGAGGGTGTCCTGGAGGAGCTTGGCCTGGGTGTCCGCCGACAGCGAGGCCCGCTCCAGGATGGAGACCGGGGCGCTGCGGTGGCTCAGTCCGACGACGAGAAGGCTCATGCCGGCATCACCGCGGGGACGTCCCCGTCGGGTCCCTTACGGCCCGTGCCGCCCGTGGCGCCGCGGGGGGCCGGCGGCGCGACGGCCGCGGCGGCCTCGGGCTCGGCGCCCGCGTCGGGGCCCTCCTCGGCGCCCGGCTCCTCGCCGGCCTTGCGCTGCTCGTGGAAGGCGAGGATCTGCAGCTCGATGGAGAGGTCGACCTTGCGCACGTCCACGCCGTCGGGCACGGAGAGCACGGTCGGGGCGAAGTTCAGGATGGAGGTGACTCCGGCGGCGACGAGCCGGTCGCAGACCTGCTGGGCGACGCCGGCCGGGGTCGCGATGACGCCGATGGAGACGCCGTCCTCGCTGATGATCTTCTCGAGGTCGTCGCTGTGCTGGACCGGGATCCCGGCGACCGGCTTGCCGGTCATGGCGGGGTCGGCGTCGATGAGCGCGGCGACGCGGAAGCCTCGGGAGGCGAAGCCGCCGTAGCCGGCGAGCGCGGCGCCGAGGTTACCGATGCCGACGATGACGACGGGCCAGTCCTGGGTGAGCCCGAGCTCACGGGAGATCTGGTAGACGAGGTACTCGACGTCGTAGCCGACACCGCGGGTGCCGTACGAGCCGAGGTAGCTGAAGTCCTTGCGCAGCTTCGCGGAGTTGACCCCCGCCGCGGCTGCGAGCTCCTCGGAGGAGACCGTGGGTACGGAACGCTCCGAGAGCGCGGTGAGTGCGCGCAGATACAGCGGAAGCCGGGCGACGGTGGCCTCGGGAATTCCTCGGCTACGGGTCGCCGGTCGGTGAGTTCGGCCAGTTGCCACGGTGCTCCTGCGGGATGAGCGGGGCTGCAGGCGGCCATATGTCCCAAGACCGCCCCGTCGAATGCAGGCTATGTCTTTGTGAACGCGTGCACAAAGATGGTGTCCGTTTTGTCTGCCCAAAGTGACCGGGGTCACGCGGCCGGTTCGTATCGTCCCGGAACCGCGGAGCGTGTCAGTGCGTTGAGATCCCGAAGGGGGCAAAGCCGCACACTCTCCTCACGATGCCGCCCCCGAAACCCAACAAAACGTCCATGATGGTAACCGCCTTTCGGTCACGCACCCAGTTCGCGCCGGAGCCGTCCGGCGTCCACGCGCCAGAAGGTGTGCTGCTCGCCGTCGACGAGGACCACGGGAATCTGCTCCCAGTACGCCCGGTGGAGCTCCTCGTCCCGGGTGATGTCCTTCTCCTCCCAGGATGCTCCGGTCTCCGCGCAGACGGCCTCGATCACCGCGCGTGCGTCGTCGCAGAGATGGCATCCCGGCTTGCCGATCAACGTCACGGTGCGCGACGCGGGATCGCCCTTGGCGCCGGCGTCCTTCTTCTTCGTACGTCCGAACATGGCGTCCATTCTGGCCTCAGGTAACAGGGGAGCCCCCCACTGTTCACACCACGGCATCCTCACAAGTCGGGAAGTACCGAACAGACTGGCTATGCTCAACGACATGGCCGCTCTGGGATGGCTCACCCCCCGTAGGCGCTCCGCCACCGCGCGCAGCGTCCTGGCAGGCGAGGCCGCCGCCGAGGCGGCGCGCAAGTCCTCGCTCCAGCTGGAGCTGGAGCGCGAGGAGTCCGCCGCCGCCGAATCCGAGGCCGCCGAGCCCGAGTTCCCGGTCGTCGGGGACGTGCGGGCCGCCGCCTTCTTCGACCTCGACAACACCGTGATGCAGGGCGCCGCGATCTTCCACTTCGGCCGCGGCCTGTACAAGCGGAAGTTCTTCCAGCGCCGTGAACTCGCGCGCTTCGCCTGGCAGCAGGCCTGGTTCCGGCTCGCCGGCGTCGAGGACCCCGAGCACATGCAGGACGCCCGCGACAGCGCCCTGTCCATCGTCAAGGGCCACCGCGTCTCCGAACTGATGTCGATCGGCGAGGAGATCTACGACGAGTACATGGCCGACCGCATCTGGCCCGGGACCCGCGGCCTCGCCCAGGCGCACCTGGACGCGGGCCAGAAGGTCTGGCTGGTCACGGCCGCCCCGGTGGAGACGGCCACGATCATCGCCCGCCGGCTCGGCCTGACCGGCGCGCTCGGCACGGTCGCCGAGTCGGTCGACGGCGTCTACACGGGCAAGCTGGTCGGCGAGCCCCTGCACGGACCGGCGAAGGCCGAGGCGGTACGGGCTCTCGCCGCCGCCGAGGGCCTCGACCTGGGCCGCTGCGCCGCGTACAGCGACTCGCACAACGACATCCCGATGCTGTCGCTGGTGGGACACCCGTACGCGATCAACCCGGACACCAAGCTCCGCAAGCACGCCAAGGCCCGGGACTGGCGGCTGCGCGACTACCGGACCGGCCGGAAGGCCGCGAAGGTCGGCATCCCCGCGGCCGCGGGCCTGGGCGCGCTGGCCGGCGGCACGGCCGCCGCGGTCGCCCTGCACCGCCGCCGCCACTGACGCCGGTACGGAAGCCGCCCCTCCCAGGAGGGCCCTGCCGATACGTTTCGGCTGCGATCATCTGCGACAACCCCGGACCAGGCGCGCTCACCCGTCCGTGGTCGAACAGCACCGCACAGGTCGACTCGCGGGCATTCCGCCCTCCTTACCCCGCAGCGGCCCGGTTCACTCACCCGCCCCGCACTTGAGCACAACGCAACGTGCACGTAGTCACAGTCGGAAGCAAACCGATCAACAACTAGTCATGAACTGCGACTTGATGCGACTACAACCAGTAACAGAAACAACGTAACCGGTGATTTGAGCAACTGGGTGTAGCGCTGCCTGTACGAAGCGTTATTCTCCTCAGACGCACAAAGGACCCCTCACGTCGCCACGACGGGTGAACGGTCCCGCACTGCACGTGATGGAAGCTCTGCCTCTGGGAGTCCCGTGTACCCACACGTCGGGGTTGACACCTCGGGCCTGGCTACGCTGCGCGCAACGGTCCTCGACCACTTGCGCGGCTTCGTCCCCACCGCGTACGCCGGCCCTGTCCCCGCCTTCGCCTTCGCCGCACCGGCACCCGCCGGCCCTTGCTACGCCCTGGCCGACGGCGGCGCCGCCGTGAGCAGACGGGGCGCACGCTCCGGCTCCGGAACCTCGACCACCGCACGCCGCCCCACCGCCGACAGCGACAGCGCCCGCATGATGGACCTGGTCGAGCGCGCCCAGGCGGGCGAGGCCGAGGCCTTCGGCCGCCTGTACGACCAGTACAGCGACACGGTGTACCGCTACATCTACTACCGCGTCGGCGGGAAGGCGACGGCCGAGGACCTCACCAGCGAGACCTTCCTGCGCGCCCTGCGCCGGATCTCCACCTTCACCTGGCAGGGCCGCGACTTCGGCGCCTGGCTGGTCACCATTGCGCGGAACCTGGTCGCGGACCACTTCAAGTCCAGCCGCTTCCGCCTGGAAGTCACCACCGGCGAGATGCTCGACGCCAACGAGGTCGAGCGCAGCCCCGAGGACTCCGTCCTGGAGTCCCTCTCCAACGCCGCGCTCCTCGACGCCGTCCGCCGCCTCAACCCCCAGCAGCAGGAGTGCGTGACCCTGCGCTTCCTGCAGGGCCTCTCGGTCGCCGAGACCGCCCGGGTCATGGGCAAGAACGAGGGTGCGATCAAGACCCTCCAGTACCGGGCCGTCCGCACCCTGGCCCGCCTCCTTCCGGACGACGCCCGCTGACCGCTCCGCGCCCCCCACACGCGCCCCCTTGCCCCGGTCCGCGCCCCCATGCCCACCCCTCCCCCCACGTCCCCACTACCCCCGCCCAACTCACAGTCGGTGACGACTCGATGACGCACTGGTCCGATCATCTTTCGCGCGTAACCCAAGTGCCGCGCCGCTCGTTGTGCGGGATGCAGGCTCCCTGTGGTCACGCCATGTCCACAGCCACTCACTCTTTCGTGTGGATGTGCTCAAGGTGTGCAACCTTCCGGACACCCCGGGGAGTCGACCGTCATGACGAGAGGAGGTGCCGCCAGTGATCGCGAACGTGCACCGGCGGGCGAACGCCTTCGCCCAGGCCCTGGAGGACCGGGCGTCCGAGGACGCGGCGGCCGAGCAGCCCGAGGCCCCGGCGGAACCGGCCGAACCCGCGGAACAGGGGCGGCTGTTGGCCTTGGCGAACGGCCTGGGCGAACTGCCGAAGCCACAGTTCGACCCCGAGGTCAAGGTGGTGCAGCGAGCCCAGCTCGTCGCCGCCATGGAAGCGATGCTCATGGAGGGGAGCGCCTCCGCGGGCCCTACGGTGCCGGAGCAGCGGACATCCACCGGCAAGGGAGCCCACCGGGCATCCCCACTCCGCAGACTGCGGCCCCGGTCCCGCTGGACCAAGGGCCTCGCCGCCGGCGGCCTCACGGTCGGTGTGGCGGCGGGCGCCTTCGGCGGAGTGGCCGCTGCCAGTTCCGACGCCCTCCCCGGTGACTCGCTCTACGGACTCAAGCGGGGCATGGAGGACATCAAGCTGGGCATGGCGGACGACGACGCGGACCGCGGCGGCATCTACCTCGACCAGGCCTCCACCCGCCTCAGCGAGGCCCGACGGCTCATGGAGCGCGGCCGCGCCGGCGAGCTCGACCACGAGTCCCTCGCCGAGATCCGCCGGGTCCTGGGCGGCATGAAGCACGACGCCTCCGAGGGCCACCGGCTGTTGCGCGAGGCGTACGAGCGGGACGGCGAGATCGGCCCGATGGCCCGGCTCAACTCCTTCGCCCAGGCCCACCGGGCCACCTGGAACGGCCTCCGCGACCGGCTCCCCGTACAACTGGCGGACGTCGGCAGCGAGGTGACGGACGTCTTCGACGCCATAGACGAAGAGGTCGAGCCGCTCCAGTCGGTGCTCCCCCGCACCCCCCAGAAGGGCGCGGTCGGCTCCGAGGGACCGCGCAACAGGCCCGGCACCCCGCAGGACACCCAGGGCACGGACACCCAGAGTCCGCCGTCCGGCCAGGAGACGTCCCCCTCGGGCAGCCACTCCGCCCCCGCCCACTCCTCCGGGCCCAGCACGGGAACCAGCCCGAGCACGTCCAGCGGCTCCGGCTCGACGGAGGACGACGGACTGCTCGGCGGCAGCGCCGGCGGACTGCTCAAGCCCTCCCCGACCGGCACACCGACGGCCCCCACGGAAGGCCAGTCGACCCCGGACATGCCGGACGTGACCCTTCCGCCACTCCTGCCGGGCCTCCTTCCGGGCCTCGGCATCGACAGCGAGGACGCTCGCTAGCAAGAAGAAGGGGCGCCCCCACGGACGGGGGGCGCCCCTTCTTCCGTACCACCGCTCAGAAGAACACCGAGCGCCGCTGCACCAGCAACTTGTAGAGCGTGTGCTGGATCTGCTCCCGCACCTGATCCGTCAGGTTGAACATCAGCATCGGGTCCTCCGCCGCCTCCGGCGCGAACGAGTCCGTCGGAATCGGCTCGCCGAACTGGATCGTCCACTTCGTCGGCAGCGGCAGCGCCCCCAGCGGCCCCAGCCACGGGAAGGTCGGGGTGAGCGGGAAGTACGGGAACCCCAGCACCCGCGCCAGGGTCTTCGCGTTCCCGAGCATCGGGTATATCTCCTCCGCGCCCACGATCGAGCACGGCACGATCGGCACCCCGGCCCGCAGCGCCGTCGAGACGAACCCGCCCCGCCCGAACCGCTGCAGCTTGTACCGCTCCCCGAACGGCTTCCCGATCCCCTTGAAGCCCTCCGGCATCACCCCGACGATCTCGCCGGCCCGCAGCAGCCGCTCCGCGTCCTCCGCACAGGCCAGCGTGTGCCCCGCCTTGCGGGCCAGCTCGTTGACGACGGGCAGCACGAAGACCAGATCCGCCGCGAGCAGCCGCAGGTGCCGCCCGGCCGGATGGTGGTCATGGACGGCGACCTGCATCATCAGCCCGTCCAGCGGCAGGGTCCCGGAGTGGTTGGCGACGATCAGCGCCCCGCCCTCGGCCGGGATGTTCTCGACGCCCTTCACCTCCACCCGGAAGTACTTCTCGTACAGCGGGCGGAGCAGCGACATCAGGACCTGGTCGGTGAGCTCCTCGTCGTAGCCGAACTCGTCGACCTCGTACGCGCCGGTGACCCGCCGCCGGAGGAACGCGAGCCCACCTGCGAGCCGCCGCTCCCAGCCGCTCCTCCCACTCCCCGCGGGCTCCGGCTCCCCGGCCGGGGACTCGGCCGGGGACGGGGCCCGGGACGGGGCCGGAGAAGCCACGGCGGAGGCCTCAGGCCCCCCTGGCGCTTCCGGCTCCCCCGGGGCCTCCTTGGCCCCCGGCAGGGCCCGTACGGCCGCCGCCTCGCCCTCGGCCCTGGCGGGCCGCCGGCGGGCCCGTGAGCGGTCGTCGTCGAACGGAATGACCTTGGCGTCCGCCATCGCAGTCGGGTCTCCTCAGGCGCCGTGGTGAAGGGTGGAAGCGTCAGTGGTGCCGAGCCGCCCGGCGAGCCGGTCCACCGCCCCGGCGAGCAGCTCGGGCGGCAGCAGCCCCGGTCCCCGCCCCCGCGCGAAGTCCGCGAGCGCCTCCGCGGTCGAGTAGCGCGGCGAGAAGCCGAAGACCTCCCGCGTCTGGACGGTCGAGACGACCCGGCCGTGGGTGAGCAGCCGGATCTGCTCGGGCGCGAAGTCGGTGATCCCGACCGTACGGAGGGCGGTGCCCACCCAGGTGACCGCGGGCAGCAGCACCGGCACCGTCGGCCGCCCGAGGCGCCGCGCGCACTGGGAGAGCAGCAGCACCCCGTCCCCGGCCACGTTGAACGTGCCGCTGTTCTGGGTCGCCCTGCGGGGTTCGTGCGCCGCCAGGCGCAGGACGTCGATCACGTCGTCCTCGTGGACGAACTGCAGCCGCGGGTCGTAACCGAGGACGGTCGGCAGCACCGGCAGCGCCAGGTACTCGGCGAGCGGGGAGTCGATCCGGGGCCCGAGGATGTTCGCGAACCGCAGCACGCACACCGCCACGTCCGGCCGGCGCCGGGCGAAGCCCCGGACGTACCCCTCGACCTCGACGGCGTCCTTCGCGAAACCGCCGCTCGGCAGGGACTTCGCGGGCGTCGTCTCGGTGAAGACGGCCGGGTCCCGGGGCGCGGAGCCGTAGACGCTCGTACTGGACTTGATCACCAGGCGCCGGATCCGCGGCGACTTCTGGCAGGCGCCGAGCAGCTGCATGGTGCCGATGACGTTGGTCTCCTTGACCGACGTCCGGCCGCCGCCGCCGAGCGCCGTACCGGTGACGTCCAGATGGACCACCGTGTCGACGTCGTGCTCGGCGAGGACCTTGGCGATCTCCGGCCGGCGGATGTCCGCCCGTACGAACTCGGCGGCGCCGAGCTGGTGCGCGGGGTCGACCGCGTCCACGGCGATCACCCGCTCCACCTCCGGGTCCCGCTGGATCCGCCGCACGAAGCGGCCGCCCAGATGCCGGGCGGCACCGGTGACGAGCACGACCTTGCCCAAAGCAGCGCCTTCCGTCCGTCACTCCCGTTGGTCGACACCGTAGCGCCTCGACATTTCCACGGGATAAAAGCGTGGCCCTCCACCGCGAACGGTGAAGGGCCACGCCTGACGCACGAACGCTGCGAAGCAGCTGTCGCCTTACTTCTTGTTGCGACGCTGAACGCGCGTGCGCTTGAGCAGCTTGCGGTGCTTCTTCTTCGCCATCCGCTTGCGCCGCTTCTTGATAACAGAGCCCACGACTACCCTCGCTCACTTCTCGGAACATCCCCGCCTCCCGGCGGGGATCGGTGCGGGGCGTCTGGGCCCACACGACCTACGTCGGCCTAGCCTACCGTCCCGAGCACCGCGCAAGTAATCCGAGGGCCGGACTCCGCTCACCAGCTGTTCGGCCGCGCGCTCGCTACGCGGTCCCCACCCCCACGAAGGACTCCCGCAGGTACTCGTGAACGGCCTGTTCCGGCACCCGGAAGGACCTGCCCACCCGGATCGCCGGCAGATGACCGCTGTGCACCAAGCGGTACACGGTCATCTTCGAGACGCGCATCACCGAGGCGACTTCCGCCACGGTCAGAAACTTGACCTCGTTGAGAGGTCGTTCGCCAGCAGCCATGACCCACCTGTACCTTCCGCCGCGACGCCCACCGGCTTCCCCTCCGGTGACTCTTCGTCGCCGAGCGCTCACGCTCCAGACTAGGGGCGGGTGGTACGAGTGGGGAAGAGGAGCTGCCATCGGCCGTTTACCGTGACAGACACGCTCGATTGAGTACATAGCGCGTCAGCGGGAGGTACGAGTCGGAGCGCACGCCGTCATCAAGCGGAACGGCCACCGACACCTGCCCCTCCGCCTCACCGACGAACAGCGCCGGATCATCCGTATCGGCGAGACCGATGGCCTCGATACCCAGCTGACCTGCCCCGCAGACCCATCCGTGGTCCCCCACCACGAGCTCCGGCAACGGCCCGCCACACTCCGCGGCGCTCTCCAGCGCGGCCCTAACCGGCAGCGGCGAATGGGAGTGCGCCCCCGGCGCGCGCCCGTCCCCGGTCGGTCCGGGTTCCCGTACCAGGGCGACCCCCCGTACGTAGTCGAGGAGGTACGTGCGTACGCCGAACCGGGTCGTTATGTCGACACATCGCCCCTGCGCCGGTGTGAGGACAAGACATCCCGCCGCCGACAAGGCGTCTGCGAGAGCGACGTAGAAACCGAGCAGACGGTGCGGATGCCCCGTCCCCAGAAGCACCGGAACCCGCCGCGCCGCCGCCGCGCCCAGCCGCGCCGCGAAGGCGTCGAGCCCGCGCACCGTACGCTCCGGATCGATGACGTCCGGCCCCGACCGGTGCGCCGGATCCCCCGACACCCCGCACTTGTCGGCCATCAGCCGCAGCAGCCCGGCCTCGTCCCACCCCCAGGCCGGGTCGAGCCCCAGCAGCACCCGCGGATCACGCGCGGCGAAGAGCCGATAGCTCCGCAGGTTCTCCTCCCGCGAGGTCGCCACCCTGCCCGCCAACCCCGCGTCCAACAGATGCGCCCGCAGCGCCCCGGTACTCAGCACCCGTCCGATGCTGCCCGAACACCGCCGGCCGGGGATCCAAACCTCCCCGACACCCCACCGTCGGCGTAACGCCCAGGAGAACGTTCTAGACCGCCTAGGCCAGCAGCCCCCGCAGCGGAAAAGCCGCCTTCCGCGTCGCGAGCACGGCCTGGTCGAGCCGGTCCGCCGGGTCGTACCCCTCGGCCCAGTCCCGGAAGCCCACCGGCCACCGCCCGTCCGTCATCCGCGCCGGCCCCAGCTGCCGGGTCCGCGCGTACACCTCGTCCCGCCACGAGGCCGGGATCACCGACTCCGGATCCACCGGAGCGTGCGCCGCGATCCCCACCAGATGCGTCCACGACCGCGGTACGACGTCCACCACCGCGTACCCCCCACCCCCGAGCGCCAGCCACCGCCCCTCCGCGTACGCGTGCGCGAGCTCGTGACAGGCCTCCTGCACCGCCCGCTGCGCGTCCAGCGACACCGCCAGGTGCGCCAGCGGATCCTCGAAGTGCGTGTCCGCCCCGTGCTGCGTCACGAGCACCTGCGGCCGGAAGTCCGCGAGCAGCTCCGGTACGACCGCGTGGAAGGCCCGCAGCCACCCCGCGTCCCCCGTCCCCGCCGGCAGCGCCACGTTCACGGCCCCGCCCTCACCGGCCCCCGCCGCACCCGTCTCCTCGGGCCACCCCGTCTGCGGGAACAGCGTCCGCGGATGCTCGTGCAGCGAGACCGTCAGAACCCGCGGGTCCTCCCAGAACGCCGCCTGCACCCCGTCCCCGTGGTGCACGTCCACATCCACGTACGCGACCCGCTCCGCGCCCAGCTCCAGCAGCCGCGCGATCGCCAGCGAGGCGTCGTTGTAGATACAGAACCCGGAAGCCGACCCCGGCATCGCGTGGTGCAGCCCGCCCGCGAAGTTCACCGCGTGCGAGGCCTCCCCCCGCCAGATCGCCTCCGCCGCCCCCACCGACTGCCCGGCGATCAGCGCCGACACCTCGTGCATCCCGGCGAACGCCGGATCGTCGACCGTGCCGAGCCCGTACGCCTGGTCGGCACGGCGCGGATCCGCCGACGCCGCCCGCACCGCCGCCACATAGTCCTCGCGGTGCACGAGCCGCAGCGTCGAGTCCCCGGCCGGCTTCGCCGCCACCACGTCCACCGCCCGGTCGAGCCCATAGGCCCGCACCAGCGACATCGTCAGCGCGAGCCGTACCGGATCCATCGGATGCTCGGACCCGAAGTCGTACTGCGTGACAGCTTCATCCCACATCAACAGTGCGCGGCCGCTCATGCCCGCCACCGTATCGGGCCTCCCGCGAACCGAACGACGTGGCATACACCACCGTCACCAGGACCAGCGCCATCGGCACCACCATGGCCCCCCGATAACTCCACGCGTCCCCCAACGCCCCCACCAGCGGCGACCCGACGAGAAACCCGACGTAGTTGAAGACATTGAGCCGCGCCACGGCCGCGTCACTGTCTCCCGGGAACAACCGCCCCGCCGCGGCGAACGTCTGCGGCACGATCACGCTCAGCCCGAACCCGAGCACCGTGAACCCGGCGATCCCCGCCCACGCCCCCGGAGCCACCGCGACCACCGCGAACCCGAGACCCGCGAGCACCGCCCCCGCCCGGACGACCACGACGGCCCCGAACCGCCGCACCCCGAAGTCCCCGACGGCCCGCCCGAGCAGCGTCGTCACCATGTACGCGTTGTACGGCACGGTCGCCAGCTCCTCCGAGCTGTGCAGCACGTCCTGGAGGTACTTGGCACTCCAGTTGGAGACGGTCGAGTCCCCGATGTACGCGAAGGTCATCACCAGACAGAGCGGCAGCAGCAGCTTGAAGACGACACCGCTCCCCTTGGCGCCCTCGGCCTCCGCCACCGGCTCGCCCCCGCCGGCCACGTACCAGCGGCTGCCGACGAACGCGACGGGCAGCAGCACGGCCACCACCGGCAGGTACGACACGAACAGCGACAGATGCCAGTGCGCCCCCACCCAGGCCAGCGAGGCCCCCGCGATCCCGCCCAGGCTGTACGAGGCGTGGAAACCGAGCATGATGCTCCGCCCGTACGCCCGCTGGAGGCTCACCCCGAGCATGTTCATCGAGGCGTCCAGGGCACCCACGGCAAGACCGAAGAGCCCGAGGGCGATCGCGGCGTGCCAGAGCTCGGACCCCAGCCCCACGGCGAGAAGGGCAAGCAGAACGAAGGGCTGCGCCCACCGCAGGACCACCGCGGGACCGACCCGGGCGACGACCTTCTCGGTCACCACACTCGCGACACCCGCCAGGATCGGCACAGCAGCCAGGAAGGCCGGCAGCAGCCCGTCCGAGATCCCGTACTGGTCCTGGATCGCCGGTATTCGCGTCACGAGCAGGGCGAAGGTGACCCCCTGCACGAAGAAACTGACCGCCAGGGATCCCCGCCCACGCCTCAACCGCGCATCCGTCATGGCGGCACAGCGTACGGCCGGAACCTACCGCTGGGTAGATGGATCACGACCCCAAAATCGCGAGAAGCTCGTCCATCTCCCTGAAGAACCCCTTGGCCCCCCTGAGCTTGGGCTCCGGCGTCATCGCCGTGAACCCGTACACGTCCATCCCGGCCGCCAGGGCGGCCTGGACCCCGGGCCCGCTGTCCTCGACGACCACGCACCGCTCCGGGGCGACCCCCATCCGCTCGGCGGCGTGCAGAAACAGGTCGGGCCACGGCTTCCCCCGGCCGACGTCCTCGGCGCTGAAGACGACCCCGTCCCTGAAATGCACATCGAGCCCGGTCTTCCGGTGCCCGACCCGGATCCGCTCATGGCTCCCCGAGGAGGCCACACAGTACGGAACGCCGGCCGCGGCCAGCCCCTTGAGCACGTCCCCGGCCCCGGCCACGGGCTCCAACTCCGCCTGGAACGCGGCGAACACGCGCGCGTGGAAGACGTCATCGAAGTCCTCGGGCAGCCTCCGCCCACTCCGCTCCTCGACCAGCTCATGGATGCGGTGCATGGCGGACCCCATGTAGTCCCGCACCGACTCCTCGTACGTGGTGGGATGCCCGAGCTCCGTCAGATAGCCGGCCAACAGGGTGTTGGAGATCGGCTCGCTGTCCACGAGCACACCGTCGTTGTCGAAGATGACCAGGTCGTATCGCATGGACACAGCGTAGAACGCAAAAAAGCCTCAACCCCCGGACGATGTCCAGGGGTTGAGGCTAATAATTGTTCGGCGGCGTCCTACTCTCCCACAGGGTCCCCCCTGCAGTACCATCGGCGCTGAAAGGCTTAGCTTCCGGGTTCGGAATGTAACCGGGCGTTTCCCTAACGCTATGACCACCGAAACTCTATGAAGTTGAACTCAACCGGCAAGGGAGTTCATTGCTTCAGAACTAACACAGTGGACGCGAGCAACTGAGGACAAGCCCTCGGCCTATTAGTACCGGTCAGCTCCACCCATTACTGGGCTTCCACATCCGGCCTATCAACCCAGTCGTCTACTGGGAGCCTTACCCTCTCAAGGAGGTGGGAATACTCATCTCGAAGCAGGCTTCCCGCTTAGATGCTTTCAGCGGTTATCCCTCCCGAACGTAGCCAACCAGCCATGCCCTTGGCAGGACAACTGGCACACCAGAGGTTCGTCCGTCCCGGTCCTCTCGTACTAGGGACAGCCCTTCTCAATATTCCTACGCGCACAGCGGATAGGGACCGAACTGTCTCACGACGTTCTAAACCCAGCTCGCGTACCGCTTTAATGGGCGAACAGCCCAACCCTTGGGACCGACTCCAGCCCCAGGATGCGACGAGCCGACATCGAGGTGCCAAACCATCCCGTCGATATGGACTCTTGGGGAAGATCAGCCTGTTATCCCCGGGGTACCTTTTATCCGTTGAGCGACGGCGCTTCCACAAGCCACCGCCGGATCACTAGTCCCGACTTTCGTCCCTGCTCGACCCGTCGGTCTCACAGTCAAGCTCCCTTGTGCACTTACACTCAACACCTGATTGCCAACCAGGCTGAGGGAACCTTTGGGCGCCTCCGTTACCCTTTGGGAGGCAACCGCCCCAGTTAAACTACCCATCAGACACTGTCCCTGATCCGGATCACGGACCGAGGTTAGACATCCAGCACGACCAGAGTGGTATTTCAACGGCGACTCCACCATGACTGGCGTCACGGCTTCAAAGTCTCCCACCTATCCTACACAAGCCGAACCGAACACCAATATCAAACTGTAGTAAAGGTCCCGGGGTCTTTCCGTCCTGCTGCGCGAAACGAGCATCTTTACTCGTAGTGCAATTTCACCGGGCCTATGGTTGAGACAGTCGAGAAGTCGTTACGCCATTCGTGCAGGTCGGAACTTACCCGACAAGGAATTTCGCTACCTTAGGATGGTTATAGTTACCACCGCCGTTTACTGGCGCTTAAGTTCTCAGCTTCGCCCTGTCGAAACAGAGCTAACCGGTCCCCTTAACGTTCCAGCACCGGGCAGGCGTCAGTCCGTATACATCGCCTTACGGCTTCGCACGGACCTGTGTTTTTAGTAAACAGTCGCTTCTCGCTGGTCTCTGCGGCCACCCCCAGCTCACGGAGTAAATCCGATCACCAGGCGTGGCCCCCCTTCTCCCGAAGTTACGGGGGCATTTTGCCGAGTTCCTTAACCATAGTTCACCCGAACGCCTCGGTATTCTCTACCTGACCACCTGAGTCGGTTTAGGGTACGGGCCGCCATGAAACTCGCTAGAGGCTTTTCTCGACAGCATAGGATCATCCACTTCACCACAATCGGCTCGGCATCAGGTCTCAGGCTTAATGTGTGACGGATTTGCCTATCACACGCCCTACACCCTTACCCCGGGACAACCACCGCCCGGGCTGGACTACCTTCCTGCGTCACCCCATCGCTTACCTACTACCACCTTGGGTCGACGGCTCCACCACTTTCCTTTCCCCGAAGGGTCCGGAACGGCTTCACGGCCTTAGCATTAATGGGCTCGATATTGGGCGTTTCAAAGCGGGTACCGGAATATCAACCGGTTGTCCATCGACTACGCCTGTCGGCCTCGCCTTAGGTCCCGACTTACCCTGGGCAGATCAGCTTGACCCAGGAACCCTTAGTCAATCGGCGCACACGTTTCTCACGTGTGTATCGCTACTCATGCCTGCATTCTCACTCGTGAACCGTCCACAACTCGCTTCCGCGGCTGCTTCACCCGGCACACGACGCTCCCCTACCCATCACAGCGGGCGTTGGCCCTCATGCTGCAATGACACGACTTCGGCGGTACGCTTGAGCCCCGCTACATTGTCGGCGCGGAATCACTTGACCAGTGAGCTATTACGCACTCTTTCAAGGGTGGCTGCTTCTAAGCCAACCTCCTGGTTGTCTCTGCGACTCCACATCCTTTCCCACTTAGCGTACGCTTAGGGGCCTTAGTCGATGCTCTGGGCTGTTTCCCTCTCGACCATGGAGCTTATCCCCCACAGTCTCACTGCCGCGCTCTCACTTACCGGCATTCGGAGTTTGGCTAAGGTCAGTAACCCGGTAGGGCCCATCGCCTATCCAGTGCTCTACCTCCGGCAAGAAACACACGACGCTGCACCTAAATGCATTTCGGGGAGAACCAGCTATCACGGAGTTTGATTGGCCTTTCACCCCTAACCACAGGTCATCCCCCAGGTTTTCAACCCTGGTGGGTTCGGTCCTCCACGAAGTCTTACCTCCGCTTCAACCTGCCCATGGCTAGATCACTCCGCTTCGGGTCTTGAGCGTGCTACTGAATCGCCCTATTCGGACTCGCTTTCGCTACGGCTTCCCCACACGGGTTAACCTCGCAACACACCGCAAACTCGCAGGCTCATTCTTCAAAAGGCACGCAGTCACGAGATACAGCAAGCTGTATCCGACGCTCCCACGGCTTGTAGGCACACGGTTTCAGGTACTATTTCACTCCGCTCCCGCGGTACTTTTCACCATTCCCTCACGGTACTATCCGCTATCGGTCACCAGGGAATATTTAGGCTTAGCGGGTGGTCCCGCCAGATTCACACGGGATTTCTCGGGCCCCGTGCTACTTGGGTGTCTCTCAAACGAGCCGTACAGATTTCAGCTACGGGGGTCTTACCCTCTACGCCGGACCTTTCGCATGTCCTTCGCCTATCCATACGGTTTCTGACTCGTCTCACAGCCGGCAGACTGTGAAAGAGAGATCCCACAACCCCGCATGCGCAACCCCTGCCGGGTATCACACGCATACGGTTTGGCCTCATCCGGTTTCGCTCGCCACTACTCCCGGAATCACGGTTGTTTTCTCTTCCTGAGGGTACTGAGATGTTTCACTTCCCCTCGTTCCCTCCACATGCCCTATGTGTTCAGGCATGGGTGACAGCCCATGACGACTGCCGGGTTTCCCCATTCGGAAACCCCCGGATCAAAGCCTGGTTGACGGCTCCCCGGGGACTATCGTGGCCTCCCACGTCCTTCATCGGTTCCTGGTGCCAAGGCATCCACCGTGCGCCCTTAAAAACTTGGCCACAGATGCTCGCGTCCACTGTGTAGTTCTCAAACAACGACCAGCCACCCGTCACACACCACCTAAGCGGTGCTTTACCGGGGCCGGCATCCTCGAAGGCATGACCTTACGGCCGTACCCTCAGACACCCAACAACGTGCCAAGCACACTCTTCAGAACTCTCGTCACGTTCCACGCCGAAGCAGTACTTGTGAAGGAGACATCCGAGTGTGCCAACTAATCAACGTTCCACCCATGAGCTGACCGTGCAGAACGTTTGCCTGCAATCGGTACTGTGCTCCTTAGAAAGGAGGTGATCCAGCCGCACCTTCCGGTACGGCTACCTTGTTACGACTTCGTCCCAATCGCCAGTCCCACCTTCGACAGCTCCCTCCCACAAGGGGTTGGGCCACCGGCTTCGGGTGTTACCGACTTTCGTGACGTGACGGGCGGTGTGTACAAGGCCCGGGAACGTATTCACCGCAGCAATGCTGATCTGCGATTACTAGCAACTCCGACTTCATGGGGTCGAGTTGCAGACCCCAATCCGAACTGAGACCGGCTTTTTGAGATTCGCTCCGCCTCACGGCATCGCAGCTCTTTGTACCGGCCATTGTAGCACGTGTGCAGCCCAAGACATAAGGGGCATGATGACTTGACGTCGTCCCCACCTTCCTCCGAGTTGACCCCGGCGGTCTCCTGTGAGTCCCCATCACCCCGAAGGGCATGCTGGCAACACAGGACAAGGGTTGCGCTCGTTGCGGGACTTAACCCAACATCTCACGACACGAGCTGACGACAGCCATGCACCACCTGTATACCGACCACAAGGGGGGCACTATCTCTAATGCTTTCCGGTATATGTCAAGCCTTGGTAAGGTTCTTCGCGTTGCGTCGAATTAAGCCACATGCTCCGCTGCTTGTGCGGGCCCCCGTCAATTCCTTTGAGTTTTAGCCTTGCGGCCGTACTCCCCAGGCGGGGAACTTAATGCGTTAGCTGCGGCACCGACGACGTGGAATGTCGCCAACACCTAGTTCCCAACGTTTACGGCGTGGACTACCAGGGTATCTAATCCTGTTCGCTCCCCACGCTTTCGCTCCTCAGCGTCAGTAATGGCCCAGAGATCCGCCTTCGCCACCGGTGTTCCTCCTGATATCTGCGCATTTCACCGCTACACCAGGAATTCCGATCTCCCCTACCACACTCTAGCCTGCCCGTATCGGATGCAGACCCGGGGTTAAGCCCCGGGCTTTCACACCCGACGTGACAAGCCGCCTACGAGCTCTTTACGCCCAATAATTCCGGACAACGCTTGCGCCCTACGTATTACCGCGGCTGCTGGCACGTAGTTAGCCGGCGCTTCTTCTGCAGGTACCGTCACTTTCGCTTCTTCCCTGCTGAAAGAGGTTTACAACCCGAAGGCCGTCATCCCTCACGCGGCGTCGCTGCATCAGGCTTTCGCCCATTGTGCAATATTCCCCACTGCTGCCTCCCGTAGGAGTCTGGGCCGTGTCTCAGTCCCAGTGTGGCCGGTCGCCCTCTCAGGCCGGCTACCCGTCGTCGCCTTGGTAGGCCATTACCCCACCAACAAGCTGATAGGCCGCGGGCTCATCCTTCACCGCCGGAGCTTTCCACCGCAGGAGATGCCTCCCGCAGTCGTATCCGGTATTAGACCCCGTTTCCAGGGCTTGTCCCAGAGTGAAGGGCAGATTGCCCACGTGTTACTCACCCGTTCGCCACTAATCCACCCCGAAGGGCTTCATCGTTCGACTTGCATGTGTTAAGCACGCCGCCAGCGTTCGTCCTGAGCCAGGATCAAACTCTCCGTGAATGTTTACCCGTAATCGGGTCAGACACTCGCGTTGAGCGGGACAGTCATGCCGGAATATGGCCGACCGTCCACAGCGTCCTCGCTGTAGTGTGCCACCCCGAGGGGTGGACTTTTTCAAAGGAACCTCGACCATCCGAAGATGGACGGGGTATCAACTAATCTGGCGTTGATTTTTGGCACGCTGTTGAGTTCTCAAGGAACGGACGCTTCCTTTGTACTCACCCTCTCGGGCTTTCCTCCGGGCTTTTCCCTTCGTTCCGAAGTCTATCAGATCTTTTCGACCCGATTTCCTCGGTGCTTTCCGGTCCCTTTTGCTTTCGCTCCGGGCCCTTCCGGCTTGTCCGACTCTATCAGATCCTCGCGGTCCTGATTTCCTCGGTGCTTTCCGGTTCCTTCGCTTGCGCTCCGGTCCCTTCCTGCGTCTACGACTCTACCAGATGTTTCGGGTCCCGATTCCCACTCCGGCGGGCGGCCGGCGGGCCCTGGTGCCGGCCCGAGCTGGGCTCGCCGGCGTGAATGGTCCCGGAACGCAGAAAAGCCCCGCACCATGAGGTGCGGGGCTTTCCCACAATGATTGTTCGGCGGCGTCCTACTCTCCCACAGGGTCCCCCCTGCAGTACCATCGGCGCTGAAAGGCTTAGCTTCCGGGTTCGGAATGTAACCGGGCGTTTCCCTAACGCTATGACCACCGAAACTCTATGAAGTTCACGAACCGCCGCACCCCGCAGGGGGCGTGTTCGTTGCTTCAGAACTAACACAGTGGACGCGAGCAACTGAGGACAAGCCCTCGGCCTATTAGTACCGGTCAGCTCCACCCATTACTGGGCTTCCACATCCGGCCTATCAACCCAGTCGTCTACTGGGAGCCTTACCCTCTCAAGGAGGTGGGAATACTCATCTCGAAGCAGGCTTCCCGCTTAGATGCTTTCAGCGGTTATCCCTCCCGAACGTAGCCAACCAGCCATGCCCTTGGCAGGACAACTGGCACACCAGAGGTTCGTCCGTCCCGGTCCTCTCGTACTAGGGACAGCCCTTCTCAATATTCCTACGCGCACAGCGGATAGGGACCGAACTGTCTCACGACGTTCTAAACCCAGCTCGCGTACCGCTTTAATGGGCGAACAGCCCAACCCTTGGGACCGACTCCAGCCCCAGGATGCGACGAGCCGACATCGAGGTGCCAAACCATCCCGTCGATATGGACTCTTGGGGAAGATCAGCCTGTTATCCCCGGGGTACCTTTTATCCGTTGAGCGACGGCGCTTCCACAAGCCACCGCCGGATCACTAGTCCCGACTTTCGTCCCTGCTCGACCCGTCGGTCTCACAGTCAAGCTCCCTTGTGCACTTACACTCAACACCTGATTGCCAACCAGGCTGAGGGAACCTTTGGGCGCCTCCGTTACCCTTTGGGAGGCAACCGCCCCAGTTAAACTACCCATCAGACACTGTCCCTGATCCGGATCACGGACCGAGGTTAGACATCCAGCACGACCAGAGTGGTATTTCAACGGCGACTCCACCATGACTGGCGTCACGGCTTCAAAGTCTCCCACCTATCCTACACAAGCCGAACCGAACACCAATATCAAACTGTAGTAAAGGTCCCGGGGTCTTTCCGTCCTGCTGCGCGAAACGAGCATCTTTACTCGTAGTGCAATTTCACCGGGCCTATGGTTGAGACAGTCGAGAAGTCGTTACGCCATTCGTGCAGGTCGGAACTTACCCGACAAGGAATTTCGCTACCTTAGGATGGTTATAGTTACCACCGCCGTTTACTGGCGCTTAAGTTCTCAGCTTCGCCCTGTCGAAACAGAGCTAACCGGTCCCCTTAACGTTCCAGCACCGGGCAGGCGTCAGTCCGTATACATCGCCTTACGGCTTCGCACGGACCTGTGTTTTTAGTAAACAGTCGCTTCTCGCTGGTCTCTGCGGCCACCCCCAGCTCACGGAGTAAATCCGATCACCAGGCGTGGCCCCCCTTCTCCCGAAGTTACGGGGGCATTTTGCCGAGTTCCTTAACCATAGTTCACCCGAACGCCTCGGTATTCTCTACCTGACCACCTGAGTCGGTTTAGGGTACGGGCCGCCATGAAACTCGCTAGAGGCTTTTCTCGACAGCATAGGATCATCCACTTCACCACAATCGGCTCGGCATCAGGTCTCAGGCTTAATGTGTGACGGATTTGCCTATCACACGCCCTACACCCTTACCCCGGGACAACCACCGCCCGGGCTGGACTACCTTCCTGCGTCACCCCATCGCTTACCTACTACCACCTTGGGTCGACGGCTCCACCACTTTCCTTTCCCCGAAGGGTCCGGAACGGCTTCACGGCCTTAGCATTAATGGGCTCGATATTGGGCGTTTCAAAGCGGGTACCGGAATATCAACCGGTTGTCCATCGACTACGCCTGTCGGCCTCGCCTTAGGTCCCGACTTACCCTGGGCAGATCAGCTTGACCCAGGAACCCTTAGTCAATCGGCGCACACGTTTCTCACGTGTGTATCGCTACTCATGCCTGCATTCTCACTCGTGAACCGTCCACAACTCGCTTCCGCGGCTGCTTCACCCGGCACACGACGCTCCCCTACCCATCACAGCGGGCGTTGGCCCTCATGCTGCAATGACACGACTTCGGCGGTACGCTTGAGCCCCGCTACATTGTCGGCGCGGAATCACTTGACCAGTGAGCTATTACGCACTCTTTCAAGGGTGGCTGCTTCTAAGCCAACCTCCTGGTTGTCTCTGCGACTCCACATCCTTTCCCACTTAGCGTACGCTTAGGGGCCTTAGTCGATGCTCTGGGCTGTTTCCCTCTCGACCATGGAGCTTATCCCCCACAGTCTCACTGCCGCGCTCTCACTTACCGGCATTCGGAGTTTGGCTAAGGTCAGTAACCCGGTAGGGCCCATCGCCTATCCAGTGCTCTACCTCCGGCAAGAAACACACGACGCTGCACCTAAATGCATTTCGGGGAGAACCAGCTATCACGGAGTTTGATTGGCCTTTCACCCCTAACCACAGGTCATCCCCCAGGTTTTCAACCCTGGTGGGTTCGGTCCTCCACGAAGTCTTACCTCCGCTTCAACCTGCCCATGGCTAGATCACTCCGCTTCGGGTCTTGAGCGTGCTACTGAATCGCCCTATTCGGACTCGCTTTCGCTACGGCTTCCCCACACGGGTTAACCTCGCAACACACCGCAAACTCGCAGGCTCATTCTTCAAAAGGCACGCAGTCACGAGATACAGCAAGCTGTATCCGACGCTCCCACGGCTTGTAGGCACACGGTTTCAGGTACTATTTCACTCCGCTCCCGCGGTACTTTTCACCATTCCCTCACGGTACTATCCGCTATCGGTCACCAGGGAATATTTAGGCTTAGCGGGTGGTCCCGCCAGATTCACACGGGATTTCTCGGGCCCCGTGCTACTTGGGTGTCTCTCAAACGAGCCGTACAGATTTCAGCTACGGGGGTCTTACCCTCTACGCCGGACCTTTCGCATGTCCTTCGCCTATCCATACGGTTTCTGACTCGTCTCACAGCCGGCAGACTGTGAAAGAGAGATCCCACAACCCCGCATGCGCAACCCCTGCCGGGTATCACACGCATACGGTTTGGCCTCATCCGGTTTCGCTCGCCACTACTCCCGGAATCACGGTTGTTTTCTCTTCCTGAGGGTACTGAGATGTTTCACTTCCCCTCGTTCCCTCCACATGCCCTATGTGTTCAGGCATGGGTGACAGCCCATGACGACTGCCGGGTTTCCCCATTCGGAAACCCCCGGATCAAAGCCTGGTTGACGGCTCCCCGGGGACTATCGTGGCCTCCCACGTCCTTCATCGGTTCCTGGTGCCAAGGCATCCACCGTGCGCCCTTAAAAACTTGGCCACAGATGCTCGCGTCCACTGTGTAGTTCTCAAACAACGACCAGCCACCCATCACCCTGATCCAAAGAACCAGGTTCACTGGGGCCGGCATCCTCGAAGGCATGACCTTACGGCCGTACCCTCAGACACCCAACAACGTGCCAAGCACAGTCCGTTCCTCGAATCCCGTGTTCCACGCCGAAGCAGTACTAGCGGTTTCTCGTCACTGACTGTGCCAACTAATCAACGTTCCACCCATGAGCTGACCGTGCAGAACGTTTGCCTGCAATCGGTACTGTGCTCCTTAGAAAGGAGGTGATCCAGCCGCACCTTCCGGTACGGCTACCTTGTTACGACTTCGTCCCAATCGCCAGTCCCACCTTCGACAGCTCCCTCCCACAAGGGGTTGGGCCACCGGCTTCGGGTGTTACCGACTTTCGTGACGTGACGGGCGGTGTGTACAAGGCCCGGGAACGTATTCACCGCAGCAATGCTGATCTGCGATTACTAGCAACTCCGACTTCATGGGGTCGAGTTGCAGACCCCAATCCGAACTGAGACCGGCTTTTTGAGATTCGCTCCGCCTCACGGCATCGCAGCTCTTTGTACCGGCCATTGTAGCACGTGTGCAGCCCAAGACATAAGGGGCATGATGACTTGACGTCGTCCCCACCTTCCTCCGAGTTGACCCCGGCGGTCTCCTGTGAGTCCCCATCACCCCGAAGGGCATGCTGGCAACACAGGACAAGGGTTGCGCTCGTTGCGGGACTTAACCCAACATCTCACGACACGAGCTGACGACAGCCATGCACCACCTGTATACCGACCACAAGGGGGGCACTATCTCTAATGCTTTCCGGTATATGTCAAGCCTTGGTAAGGTTCTTCGCGTTGCGTCGAATTAAGCCACATGCTCCGCTGCTTGTGCGGGCCCCCGTCAATTCCTTTGAGTTTTAGCCTTGCGGCCGTACTCCCCAGGCGGGGAACTTAATGCGTTAGCTGCGGCACCGACGACGTGGAATGTCGCCAACACCTAGTTCCCAACGTTTACGGCGTGGACTACCAGGGTATCTAATCCTGTTCGCTCCCCACGCTTTCGCTCCTCAGCGTCAGTAATGGCCCAGAGATCCGCCTTCGCCACCGGTGTTCCTCCTGATATCTGCGCATTTCACCGCTACACCAGGAATTCCGATCTCCCCTACCACACTCTAGCCTGCCCGTATCGGATGCAGACCCGGGGTTAAGCCCCGGGCTTTCACACCCGACGTGACAAGCCGCCTACGAGCTCTTTACGCCCAATAATTCCGGACAACGCTTGCGCCCTACGTATTACCGCGGCTGCTGGCACGTAGTTAGCCGGCGCTTCTTCTGCAGGTACCGTCACTTTCGCTTCTTCCCTGCTGAAAGAGGTTTACAACCCGAAGGCCGTCATCCCTCACGCGGCGTCGCTGCATCAGGCTTTCGCCCATTGTGCAATATTCCCCACTGCTGCCTCCCGTAGGAGTCTGGGCCGTGTCTCAGTCCCAGTGTGGCCGGTCGCCCTCTCAGGCCGGCTACCCGTCGTCGCCTTGGTAGGCCATTACCCCACCAACAAGCTGATAGGCCGCGGGCTCATCCTTCACCGCCGGAGCTTTCCACCGCAGGAGATGCCTCCCGCAGTCGTATCCGGTATTAGACCCCGTTTCCAGGGCTTGTCCCAGAGTGAAGGGCAGATTGCCCACGTGTTACTCACCCGTTCGCCACTAATCCACCCCGAAGGGCTTCATCGTTCGACTTGCATGTGTTAAGCACGCCGCCAGCGTTCGTCCTGAGCCAGGATCAAACTCTCCGTGAATGTTTACCCGTAATCGGGTCAGACACTCGCGTTGAGCGGGACGGTCATGCCGGAATATGGCCGACCGTCCACAGCGTCCTCGCTGTAGTGTGCCACCCCGAGGGGTGGACTTTTTCAAAGGAACCTCGACCATCCGAAGATGGACGGGGTATCAACTAATCTGGCGTTGATTTTTGGCACGCTGTTGAGTTCTCAAGGTGCGGACGCTTCCTTCGTTCCTGTTTCCAGGCCCTCCGGGCGCTTCCTTCGTTTCCGACTCTATCAGATCTTTCCGATCCGATTTCCTCGGTGCTTTCCGGTCCCTTTTGCTTTCGCTCCGGGCCCTTCCGGCTTGTCCGACTCTATCAGATCCTCGCGGTGTCTGATTCCCAGTCAGGGGGCTTGTCTTTCCGGCTGTTGGGCCGTTCCGACGAGTGAGACTTTAGTGGATTCCCTGCCCTCGACGCTAATCGAGGGGGCTGCGCTCAAACCTTCGAACGCGGATTCCTCATTTCGCAAAAACGCACGGAAAGCATGACGGCACGACAAAGCGCCGGTTGTTTCTGTGGATCTTGCGGAATGGTTGTCCGGGGCCGACCGGAGTCGGTGCTCACGTCGGACAACTCGGAGAACCTTACGGATCGGGGGGTTCCGTGTCAACCCTGGTCCGTGGGGGTTCCTCTGCTCGGGTGACGGAAGGCGTGGCGGTAGTCGCGGGGGCTGGTGCCCAGGTGGGAGGCGAAGTGCTGGCGCATCGTGACCTCGCTGCCGAAGCCCGCTCGGCGGGCCACCTCGGGGAGGGGGTGGTCGGTCCGTTCGAGGAGCTTCTGGGCTGCCGCGACGCGCTGGGTGATGAGCCAGTGGAGGGGGGTCGTTCCCGTCGTCGCCTGGAAGTGGCGGGCGAAGGAGCGGGGGGACATGCCGGCGAGTGCGGCCAGGCTCGCGATGGTGTGGGGTTCGGCGAGGTGGGCCAGGGCGTGGGCGCGTACGGCGGCGAGGGCGTCGGCGTCCCGGTCGGCGCGGGGTGTGGGGTGCTCGATGAACTGGGCCTGGGTCCCCGTGCGGAAGGGGGCGGTGACCATCGAGCGGGCGACCGTGGCGGCGGCTTCGGCTCCGTGGGCGGTGCGGACGAGGTGGAGGCAGAGGTCGATGCCCGCTGCCGTGCCGGCCGAGGTCCAGATGCCGGTGTCCTCGACGAAGAGGGCGTCCGGTTCGACCTGGACGGACGGGTGGAGGGCGGCCAGGGTGCTCGCCAGGTGCCAGTGGGTGACGGCTCGGCGGCCGTCCAGGAGGCCCGCGCGGGCGAGGACGAAGGCGCCGGCGCAGAGCGAGGCGACCGGGATGCCGGCGGTGTGCGCGCGGCGGAGGGCGTCGAGGACGGGGTCCGGGAGGTCGGCGTAGGGGTCCTCGATGCCGGGGACGACGACCAGGTCGGTGGGGGTGAGGTCGTCGAGCCAGCTGAGCGGGCGGTCGGGGGTGAGGGTGAGGCCGCCGCGCAGGGGGATGGGGGTGTGCGGGTCGGTGGCGGTGCGGCGGAGTTCGAAGGGCGGGACGCCGCGGAGGGTGCGGTCGCTGTCCCAGACCTCGGTGATGACGGAGATGTCGAAGGCTCTGATGCCGGGGAAGGCGAGGAGCGCGATGCGTTGGCGGTGGGGTGGCGGCGTCCGTGACACCTTGGCAGTAAAGCATCGATCGCTGGCTTTCGTACCTCTGGGAGCCGGCTGTCTCCGGCGGGAGGATCGTTGTCATGGAGATCAACGAGAACGCAGCGCTGGTGGTCGTCGACGTGCAGAAGGGCTTCGAGCAGGAGTTCTGGGGGCGGCGGAACAACCCTGAGGCCGAGGCGAACATCGCGGCTCTGATCGATGCCTGGCAGGAGACGGGGCGTCCGGTCGTCTTCGTACGGCACGACTCGCTGCAGGCGGGTTCGCCGCTGGAGCCGGGGACCGAGGGGAACGAGTTCAAGGACTTCGTCGAGGAGCGGCGGGGGAAGGGGTCCGGCCCGGAGCTGTTCGTGACGAAGTCCGTGAACTCCGCCTTCTACGGGGAGCCGGATCTGGATGCCTGGCTGAAGGGGGCGGGGGTCGGGCAGTTCGTCGTGGTCGGGATCCAGACCAACATGTGCAACGAGACCACCGCCCGGATGGGCGGGAACCTCGGGTACGACGTGCTGTTCCCGCTGGACGCGATGCACACCTTCGACCTGGCCGGGCCGTTCGGCTGGGCGCAGACGGCGGAGGAGCTGACCCGGGCGACGGCGGTGTCGCTGCACGGCGGGCGGTTCGCCCGGGTCGTGACCACGGAGGACGTGCTGAAGGGTGCGGCCGCGGCCGCTTAGGTCAGCTGTTGCCGGAGGCGAGCTCGCGGCTGCGGTCGCGGGCCGCTTCCAGTGCGGCGATCAGGGCGGCCCGTACGCCGTGGTTCTCCAGTTCGCGGATGGCGCTGATGGTGGTGCCGGCCGGGGAGGTGACCGCCTCGCGGAGCTTGACCGGGTGCTCGCCGCTGTCGCGGAGCATCACGGCGGCGCCGATGGCGGCCTGGACGATGAGGTCGTGGGCCTGGGCGCGGGGCAGGCCGAGGAGGATGCCGGCGTCGGTCATGGCTTCGACGAGGAAGTAGAAGTAGGCCGGGCCCGAGCCGGAGAGGGCGGTGGCCGCGTCCTGCTGGGACTCGGGGACGCGGAGGGTCTTGCCGACGCCGCCGAAGATCTCCTCCGTGTGGGCGAGGTGCTCGGGGGTGGCGTGGCTGCCGGCCGAGATGACGGACATGCCCTCGTCGACGAGGACGGGGGTGTTCGGCATGACGCGGACGACGGGGGTGCCGGCGGTGAGGCGGTCCTCGATGAAGGAGGTGGGGATGCCCGCCGCCGCGCTGATGACCAGGCGGTCCGCGGTGACGTGGGGAGCGAGCTCGTCGAGGAGCCGGCCCATGTCCTGGGGCTTGACGGCCAGGATGAGGGTGTCGGCGCGCTTGGCGGCCTCGGCGTTGGTGACGGTCTCGACGCCGTAGCGGGTGCGGAGTTCCTCGGCGCGTTCGGCGCGGCGGGCGGTGACCAGGAGGTTCGCGGGGCGCCAGCCCGCGCGGATCATGCCGCTGAGGAGCGCTTCACCGATCTTGCCGGTGCCGAGGACTGCGACGGTCTGGGTCATGGGTCTGTTCACCTCGCCGGAGGGGGCCTTTTCGACATCCTTTCACCGGTGGGGCCCGGGGTGCGTGGGGTGTCCGAGGGGCGGTCAGGCGGTGCGGCGGCGGAGGGTGGCGGCGCCGAGGCCGAGGACGAGGACGGCGCAGCCCGCGACGACGAGGGCGTCGCGGACGAAGTCGGGGGTCATGTCGGGGTGGTGGAGGACCTCGTTCATGCCGTCGACGGCGTACGACATGGGGAGGACGTCCGAGAGGGCCTCCAGGGCGGGGGCCATGCGGTCGCGCGGGGTGAACAGGCCGCAGAGCAGGAGCTGGGGGAAGATCACGGCCGGCATGAACTGGACGGCCTGGAACTCGGACGCCGCGAAGGCGGAGACGAAGAGTCCGAGGGCGGTGCCGAGCAGGGCGTCGAGGAGGGCCACCAGGAGCAGGAGCCACGGGGAGCCGATGACGTCGAGGCCGAGGAACCAGAGGGCGAGGCCGGTGGCCAGGAGGGACTGGAGGACGGCGACGAGCCCGAAGGCGAGGGCGTAGCCGGCGATGAGGTCGGCCTTGCCGAGGGGCATGGCGAGGAGGCGTTCCAGGGTGCCGGAGGTGCGTTCCCTGAGGGTGGCGATGGAGGTCACCAGGAACATCGTGATGAGCGGGAAGATGCCGAGGAGCGAGGCGCCGATGCTGTCGAAGGTGCGGGGGCTTCCGTCGAAGACGTAGCGGAGCAGGAAGAGCATCAGGCAGGGGACGAGGAGCATCAGGGCGATCGAGCGCGGGTCGTGGCGCAGCTGGCGCAGGACGCGGGCGGAGGTGGCGAGGGTGCGGTTCGCGTTCACGGTCGCTCCTGGTGGGCGGCGGTTCGGGCGGCTCGGGTGTTCGCCGCGTCCACGAGGTGCAGGAAGGCCTCTTCGACGGTGGCCGTGTCGTTGCGGCGGCGGAGGTCGTCGGGGGTGTCCTCGGCGAGGATCTCGCCCTCGCGCATGAGGAGGAGCCGGTGGCAGCGCTCGGCCTCGTCCATGACGTGGGAGGAGACGAGGAGGGTGGTGCCGCGGTCGGCGGCGAGGCGGTGGAAGAGGTTCCACAGGTCGCGGCGGAGGACGGGGTCGAGGCCGACCGTGGGCTCGTCGAGGACGAGGAGTTCCGGGGTGCCGAGGAGGGCGACGGCGAGGGAGACGCGGCTGCGCTGTCCGCCGGAGAGCCTGCCGGCGAGGGAGCCGGCGTGGTCGGCGAGGTCGACGTCCTCGATGGCCCGGTCGACGGCGGCGCGGCGGTCGTGGCGGTGTTCCCGGCCGCGGCCGGGGAGCAGGACGGCGGCGAAGTAGTCGAGGTTCTGGCGGACGGTGAGGTCGTCGTAGACGGACGGGGCCTGGGTGACGTAGCCGATGCGGGAGCGGAGGGTGGGGTCGCCGGCGGGGCGGCCGAGGACCTGGAGGGTGCCGGTGATCTTGGCCTGGGTGCCGACGATGGCGCGCATGAGGGTGGTCTTGCCGCAGCCGGAGGGGCCGAGGAGGCCGGTTACCTGGCCGGTGGGGACGGTGAAGTCGATGCCACGGAGGGCCTGGCGGTCGCCTCGTGTGGCGGTGAGGTTCTGGGCGGTGATGGCCGGCGTGTCCGTGGCCTCGCCCGCCGGGTTATTCATCATGCGATGAATAGTGGGGCTGGGGGTGCGGGGCGTCAAGGACCTGGGCGGGGTCGGTGGGCTGCCGTCGGTGGGCTGCGGGAGTGCGGAATCGCGCCGCGCTCGTGGTGCGGGTTCGGGCGCGGAACGCGGAGGCGCCGCTGGGCGCGCCGTCCCGTGTGCCCACCCTCCCCCCAAGCTCTCGGCTTCTCTCTAGCAGGGGGGACCCACACGCCCCAGCGGGACGATTGTCCACACGGGGGTGGGCAAGGTGTTACTTGCGCTTCGGCTTCTTGCGGGTTGCTGGGTTGCCCGTGCGGGTGTTGCGGCGCTTCTCGTACTGCGCCACGGCCGTCTCGTGCTCCGTGCGGTGCAGTTTTTCGCCCGGGGCCTCTACGAGGCAGCGGGCCGCGTAGGCGAGGAGGGCGCCGATGAAGCCGATCGCCTTCAGGCTGCGGAGGGACTCCTCGCGGGCCGGGTCGGCCGGGCGGCGGACGAAGCCTTCCCAGGTCTTGGCGAAGGCGATGGCGCTGCAGATGGCGAACATGAGGACGACGAGCGTGTTGACGATGCCGCCGACGTCGGCGATCTGCAGGCCCTCGTAGGCGAAGCGCAGCACGAAGCAGGCCGCGACGGCGGCGGCGAGCGCGCCGGCGGCGAGGCCGGCGCGGCGCAGTGCGTAGTGGCCGCTGTGGTCGACCCAGGTCGTGCCGAAGAAGCGGATCTCCTCCGGCTGCGGTCCGGTCTTCGTCTGCTCTTCGTCGCTCACAGGGTCGATTATCCCCGGGCGGTGGTGGTGCGGGCTCAGATGCAGCGCGGTGCGACCATCTTGTCGCTGCCCGTGTGGACGTAGGCGTCGGAGACGTACTCGCCCGGCGCGATGCTGTCCCAGATGTTCGTCGTGCCGTACGGGCCGCTGACCCACTCGCCGTACTTCTGGCACTGGATGGCGACGGTGACTCCCTGCGCCAGGACCCGGACGATCGGGTACTTGGTGCTCGGTCCCGAGCGCACGTTGACCCGGTACCCCGGTGCGACCTCGTAGCGCGTGGTCATGGTGTCCTCCCCCTGTGGCACGAACGGTGGCGCAAAAGCGCCCCGCCGAGTTTCACTCTCCGCGACGCGCAGGCTAGCAAGCCCCACCGACATCGCGGGTGCCATGGACTAGGCTCCGGCGTGTTCGCGCGCACGTGCGCGCGATGTGACGGGGACTCACGGGGGTGGGCGATGCCACCGTTGCGCGGTACCGGTGCCGACCGGGAAGCGGAGGAGCCCGAATACGCGGGCGACTACCGCCTCCAGGCATGTCTGGGGGCCGGCGGCATGGGCGTCGTGCACCTCGCGTCCTCCGCCTCCGGGCTGCGGCTCGCGGTCAAGGTCGTGCACGCACGGTATGCGGAGGACCCCGAGTTCAGGGCGCGTTTCCGCCAGGAGGTCGCGGCTGCCCGCCGGGTCAGCGGGGCCTTCACCGCGCCGGTCGTCGACGCCGACCCCGATGCCGTACGCCCCTGGATGGCGACCCTCTACGTGCCCGGCCCCACCCTCGCCGACCAGGTGAAGCGGAACGGTCCGCTGTCCCCGGCCGAACTGCGCCGGCTCACCGCCGGGCTCGCGGAGGCGCTGCGCGACATCCACCGGGCCGGGGTCGTCCACCGGGACCTCAAGCCCAGCAACGTCCTGCTGACCGACACCGGCCCGAAGGTCATCGACTTCGGGATCTCCCGGCCCGTCGACAGCGATCTGCACACGGAGACCGGCAAGCTCATCGGCTCGCCGCCGTTCATGGCGCCCGAGCAGTTCCAGCGGCCGCGCGAGGTCGGGCCGGCGGCGGACGTCTTCGCGCTGGGCTCGGTGCTCGTGCACGCGGCGACCGGGCACGGTCCGTTCGACTCGGACAGCCCGTACATCGTGGCGTACCAGGTCGTCCACGACGAGCCGGACCTGACGGGGGTGCCGGCGGACCTGGCGCCGCTCGTCGCCCGCTGCCTCGCCAAGGAGCCGGTCGAGCGGCCGACCCCGGCCCAGATCATGCAGGCGCTGCTGCCTCCCTCGTACGCGGCCGACGCCTTCATACCGGCACAGCGGCGGCGGCCTTCCCTGCCGGAGGGCGACAGCGGCCCCGCGCCCGCGTGGGACGCGGACACGCCCGTACGGGCCGCCACGCCGGCCCCGCCCCTCCGCCGGCCGCGCTTCGGCGGGCGGATCCGGCCGCGCCCGACGATCGCCGTCGCCGCCGCGCTCGCGCTGACCGCGGCCGGCCTGTACGCGGCACTCAGCCGGCCCGCGGACCGCGGGCCCGAGACCCCCACGCGCCCGGACGAGGTGGCCACCTCCTTCGCCGGCTGGCACACCCCGCTCCAGGAGCACGGCCCGGCGGCCGCGCCCGCCTGCGCCCACGACGCGGGCGCGCTGTACTGCGCGGCCCGGGGCATCGGCATCGCCCGGCTCGACCCGGTGACCGGGCAGATCCTCTGGTCGCGGACCGCGCCCGTGCAGGAGACCCCGGACGCCCCCGTGTTCCTCGCGGACGGACTGGTCGGGGCCGCCGATCCGACGGCTCCCCTGCGGGCGTACGCGGCCGGCGACGGCACGCCCGGCTGGACCGCGGGCGGGAAGCTCCCCGAGGTGTACCGGCCGGCCGGTACCGCCGTCGTCCTGGCCGACGGCGTCGGCGGCATCCGGGCGATCGACGCCCGGAGCGGCAAGGAGCTGTGGCGGCACGGCCTGACCGGTTTCACGGCCCCCCTCCTGGGGTCGTACGACGCGCCGTCCGGGCTCCTCACGGTGTCCGAGAGCTCCCTCGACGGGACGCGCACGCGGGTCGGCGCGATCCGGCCCGCCACCGGCGAGCTGGTCCGGCAGTGGAACCTGGACGGCGACCTCGACCCGCTGGGCCGCAGCGGCGACGGCACGCTCGTCCTCGCGTCCCTCTACCAGTCCACGCTCGTCGACTCCCTGGTCCTCGTCGGACCCGGCGACGGCGACGACGCCCCCGTGCGCAAGGTGCACCTGCCGTACCGGATCGACCTCCGGGGCATGGCCGTGCGCGGCGCCGTCGTCCATCTGCTCGACGCGGCCGGGCGCCTCACCGCCGTCGACACCGCCGCGCCGAAGGGCCGGGTGCTGTGGGATCTGGAGACGGCCGCGGGCAACGTCTCCACGCCGGTCCTCGGACCGGGCGACCGGCTGTACTTCTCCGTCCAGGACGGCCGACTGATCGCTGTGGACACCGCGCGCGGGGCGATGATCGGCCAGACCAGGCCCCGGATGCAGAACGGCCGCCTCGGGTACGCGCCCCTGGTGCCCGCGCCGCTCGTCGCCGGGGACCGGGTCTTCGGGACGGCGCCGGACGGCTCCGTGTTCGCGGTGGACGCGCGCGACCCGGCGTCCTGGTGAAGGCCGACTGACACGTACGTACGACGGAGGGGAGCGGGCTCCGGGCCCGCTCCCCTCCGTCGTGCGTCTCCCTGCCGGGGTCAGCCCAGCTTCGTCACGTCCCGGACCGCGCCCTTGTCGGCGCTCGTGGCCATCGCCGCGTACGCCCGCAGCGCCGCCGACACCTTGCGCTCACGGTTCTTCGGCGCGTACACGCCACCGAGGGCCTCGCGGCGGGCCGCGAGGGTCTCGTCGTCGACGAGCAGCTCGATCGAGCGGTTCGGGATGTCGATGCGGATGCGGTCGCCGTCCTCGACGAGCGCGATCGTGCCGCCCGAGGCCGCCTCCGGCGAGGCGTGGCCGATGGAGAGGCCCGAGGTGCCGCCGGAGAAGCGGCCGTCGGTGACGAGCGCGCACGCCTTGCCCAGGCCGCGGCCCTTCAGGTACGAGGTGGGGTAGAGCATCTCCTGCATGCCGGGGCCGCCCTTGGGGCCCTCGTAGCGGATGACGACGACGTCGCCCTCCTTGACCTCCTTGAGGAGGATCTTCTGGACGGCCTCGTCCTGCGACTCGCAGACGACGGCCGGGCCCTCGAAGGTCCAGATCGACTCGTCGACGCCGGCGGTCTTCACGACGCAGCCGTCGACGGCGAGGTTGCCGTGCAGGACGGCGAGGCCGCCGTCCTTCGAGTACGCGTGGGCGGCGTCGCGGATGCAGCCGCCGGCCGCGTCCACGTCGAGGGCCTCCCAGCGCTCGGACTGGGAGAACGCGGTCGCGGAGCGGACGCAGCCGGGGCCCGCGTGGAACAGCTCGACGGCCTCGTCGGAGGCGGCGCCGCCGCGCACGTCCCAGGTGTCCAGCCATTCCTTGATGGAGCGGGAGTGGACGGAGTGGACGTCCTCGTTGAGCAGGCCCGCGCGGTACAGCTCGCCGAGGATGGCCGGGATGCCGCCGGCCCGGTGCACGTCCTCCATGTAGTACGTGCGGTCCTTGGCGACGTTCGGGGCGACCTTCGACAGGCAGGGCACCCGGCGGGAGACCTCGTCCATGTCCGGCAGGCCGTAGTCGACCTCGGCCTCCTGGGCGGCGGCGAGCAGGTGCAGGATCGTGTTGGTCGAGCCGCCCATGGCGATGTCGAGGGCCATGGCGTTCTCGAAGGCGGCTCGGGTCGCGATCGAGCGCGGCAGGACGGAGGCGTCGTCCTCGTCGTAGTAGCGACGGGTGATGTCGACGACCGTGCGGGCCGCGTCCTCGTACAGCCCCTTGCGGGCGGTGTGGGTGGCGAGCAGCGAGCCGTTGCCGGGGAGGGAGAGGCCGATGGCCTCGGTCAGGCAGTTCATCGAGTTGGCGGTGAACATGCCGGAACAGGATCCGCAGGTCGGACAGGCGTTCTCCTCGATCCGGAGCATGTCCTCGTCCGAGATCTCGGGGTTCACGGCGTCGGACATGGCGTCGACCAGGTCGAGCGTGCGGACCGTGCCGTCGACCAGGACCGCGCGGCCGGCCTCCATCGGACCGCCGGAGACGAAGACCGTCGGGATGTTGAGGCGGAGGGCCGCCATCAGCATGCCGGGGGTGATCTTGTCGCAGTTGGAGATGCAGATCAGGGCGTCGGCGCAGTGCGCCTCCACCATGTACTCCACGCTGTCGGCGATCAGGTCGCGGGAGGGCAGGGAGTAGAGCATGCCGCCGTGGCCCATGGCGATGCCGTCGTCGACGGCGATCGTGTTGAACTCGCGGGCGATGCCGCCGGCGGCGGTGATGGCGTCGGAGACGATCCGGCCGACCGGCTGGAGGTGGGTGTGGCCGGGGACGAACTCCGTGAAGGAGTTGGCCACGGCGATGATGGGCTTCCGGCCGATGTCCGCGCCGGGTACACCGGAGGCGCGCATAAGGGCGCGGGCGCCCGCCATGTTGCGGCCGTGGGTGACAGTGCGGGACCTCAGCTCGGGCATCGTCGCTCGCTCCTCGTGATGGGTGTGCTTGCATTCGAGCGTACGCCGACGCTCCAAGATCCGGACATGGTGTCCGACATTCGGGACGGGTGTTCAGGTCTCGGACGGTCCGCCGACCGGGGGCCCGCTTCGGACGGTCGGCCGGCGCGGGGGGTCGGGCTTCGGACGGTCGGCCCGCTCGGGGCCGGGGTTCTGACGGTCGCCCGCTCGGGGTCAGGCTTCGGTCAGGTAGCGCTGGAGGGTCGGGGCCACCTGCTCGACGATCCGCTCCGGGTCCGCCGAGGCCAGCGGCTCGACCTGGATCACGTACCGCATGATCACGATCCCGATCATGTGGGAGGCGGCCAGCTCCGCGCGGAAGCCCGGGTCCGGTACGTCGAGCTCGGCCGCGATCCGCTCCAGGAGCCGGCGCAGCACGAAGGTCCGCAGCACCTTGGCCGCCGCCTCGTGGGTGAGCGCGGAGCGGACGATCGCGAGGAGCGGGGCGCGGGACGCCGGGTTCTCCCAGACGCCGATGAAGAAGCGCGCGAGCCGTTCGCCGATGGCCTCGCGGGGGCCGCCGAGGATGGCCGGGACGACGGCCGTGGGCTCGAAGGAGACCTCGATGGCGGCGGCGAAGACCTCGTCCTTCGTGCCGAAGTAGTGGTGCACGAGCGCCGGGTCCACCCCGGCGGCCTTGGCGATGCCGCGGACCGAGGCCTTGTCGTAGCCGCGCTCGGCGAACTGGGCGCGGGCCGCCTCCAGGATGCGTGTCCGCGCGCCCGGACCGCTCTCCTCCTCGGTACGGGACGGGCGGCCGCGCCGGCGCGGGGCCGGGTCGGTCATGGGCGGGGGGCCCGTTCGGTCGGGCGGGCGGCCGTGCCCGGGGCGGGGCGCGCGGCCGGCGAGGCGAGGTGGAGCCGGGTGAAGGCGAGGGCCTCCGCGAGGTCGGCCTCGCGTTCGGCGGCTGACATCGCGCGCCGGGTGTTGACCTCGATGACGACGTGCCCGTCGAAGCCGGTGAGCGCGAGCCGCTCCAGAAGTTCGGCGCAGGGCTGGGTGCCGCGCCCCGGGACGAGGTGCTCGTCCTTGGCTGAGCCCTTGCCGTCGGCGAGGTGGACGTGGCCGAGCCGGTCGCCCATGCGGTCGATCATCGCGAGGGCGTCGGTGCGGGCGGTCGCGGTGTGCGAGAGGTCGACGGTGAAGTGCCGGTAGTCGTCCTTGGTGACGTCCCACTCGGGGGCGTACGCGAGCATCTCGCGGTCCTTGTACCGCCACGGGTACATGTTCTCGACGGCGAACCGGACGTCCGTCTCGTCCGCCATCCGCCAGATGCCGGTCACGAAGTCCTTGGCGTACTGGCGCTGCCAGCGGAACGGCGGGTGCACGACGACCGTCGACGCGCCGAGCTTCTCGGCCGCCGCCTGCGCGCGCTGGAGCTTGACCCACGGGTCGGTGGACCAGACGCGCTGGGTGATGAGGAGGCAGGGGGCGTGCACGGCCAGGATCGGGACCTGGTGGTAGTCCGAGAGCCGGCGCAGCGCCTCGATGTCCTGGCTGACCGGATCGGTCCACACCATGACCTCGACGCCGTCGTACCCGAGGCGCGCGGCGATCTCGAAGGCCGTCGCCGTCGACTCCGGATAGACCGAGGCCGTCGACAGGGCGACCTTCGCATCCGGGATGCGCACCACTGGTTCTGCCACGGGGAACAGCGTACGGGGCGGGCCGGGGGGCCGGGGGGTGGTTCCGGTCACGCCCGGGCCCGTACGTGACGCGGCTCGCGGGTGCTCCCGGCCGTGCCCGGCCCGTGCTCCGGGACTGTTGCCGGCAGTGCTGCGGGACCGTTGCCGTCAGTGCTCCGGCAGGTGGTCCAGGCGGCGCAGGATGACGCCCTCGCGCAGGGCCCAGGGGCAGATCTCCAGCTCCTCGACGCCGAGCAGGTCCATCGCGCCCTCCGCGACGAGCGCGCCCGCGAGGACCTGTCCGGCGCGGCCCTCCGAGACGCCGGGCAGGGCGGCCCGCTCGGGCACGGTCATCGCGGCGAGGCGCGGGACCCACTCCTCCAGGGCCTTGCGGGACAGGATCCGCTGGACGTAGAGGCCCTCGCCGGAGCCGGGGGCGCCGGCGATCCTGGCGAGCTGCTTGAAGGTCTTGGAGGTGGCCACGACATGGTCGGGGCGGCCGAAGCGGCTGAACTCGCCGACCGTACGGGCGATCTGCGCGCGCACATGGCGGCGCAGGGCCTTCACGTCGGCGGTGTCGGCGGGGTCGCCGGGCAGCCAGCCCGCCGTGAGGCGGCCGGCGCCGAGGGGGAGGGAGACCGCCGTGTCCGGGTCCTCGTCGATGCCGAAGGCGACTTCGAGGGAGCCGCCGCCGATGTCGAGGAGGAGCAGTTTGCCGGCGGACCAGCCGAACCAGCGGCGGGCGGCGAGGAAGGTGAGCCGGGCCTCCTCCTCACCGGTGAGGACCTGGAGGTCGACCCCGGTCTCGTCCTTCACGCGCGCGAGGACCGCGTCGGCGTTGCTGGCCTCGCGCACCGCGGAGGTCGCGAAGGGCAGCACCTCCTCGCAGCCCTTGTCCTCGGCGGCCAGGAGCGCGTCCCGCACGGTCGCGATGAGCCGCTCGACGCCGTCGGGCGCGATCGCGCCCCGCTCGTCGAGCAGTTCGGCGAGCCGCAGCTCCGCCTTGTGCGAGTGGGCGGGCAGCGGCCGGGCGCCGGGGTGGGCGTCCACCACGAGCAGGTGCACTGTGTTCGAACCGACGTCGAGGACTCCGAGTCTCATGGGCGGAACGCTACTGCGCGGAGCCACATACGCTTGGTGTTGTGCCAAAGACGAAGAAGGCGAAGCAGGACAAAGACCGTGGCGGCGACGGCGGCGTGCAGGCGGCCAGGACCGCGCACGCGGCGAAGGCCGTGAAGGCGGTCAAGGTCGGGAAGCAGAAGCGGGCCGAGGCCGAGGAGCCCGACGAGAAGGGCCTCGACTTCGCGCGCGCGTGGGTCGAGTTTCCCGATCCGGCCGACGAGGAGCAGGTCTTCCGCTGTGACCTGACCTGGCTGACCTCCCGCTGGACCTGCATCTTCGGCAACGGCTGCCAGGGCATCCAGGAGGGGCGCGCCGACGACGGCTGCTGCACGCTGGGCGCGCACTTCTCCGACGAGGACGACGAGAAGCGGGTCGCGGAGCACGTGGCGCGGCTCACCCCTGAGCTGTGGCAGTTCCACGACGTCGGCGCGGAGTCGGGCTGGGTGCAGCTCGACGAGGACGGCGACCGGCAGACCCGCCGCTGGGAGGGGTCCTGCATCTTCCAGAACCGGCCCGGTTTCGCGGGCGGTGCGGGCTGCTCGCTGCACATCCTGGCGATGAAGGAGGGCCGGGAGCCGCTGGAGACCAAGCCGGACGTGTGCTGGCAGCTGCCGGTGCGGCGGACGTACGACTGGATCGACCGCCCCGACGACAGCAAGGTGCTCCAGGTGTCGATCGGCGAGTACGACCGGCGCGGCTGGGGTCCGGGCGGTCACGACCTGCACTGGTACTGCACGACGGCGTCGTCGGCGCACGTCGGCGGTGAGCCGGTCTACGTCTCGTACCGGCCGGAGCTGGTCGAGATGATGGGCGAGGAGGCGTACGGGGTCCTGGCCGGGCTGTGCGAGGCGCGGCTCGCCTCGCAGCTGCCGCTGGTGGCTCCGCATCCGGCGGATCCCGCCCCCTAGGAGGGTGGTCCCTCCGTCGACGGCGGGGTCGTGCCCGGGTCCGAGGTCGTGGGCGGGGGTTCCTCGGTCGTCGGGGGCGGGGTGGTCGGTTCCGTCGTCGGCTCGGTGGTCGGCGGCGGGGTCGTGGGCTCGGTCGTGGGCGGGGTCGTCGGCTCCGTCGTGGGCGGGGTCGTGGGCGGTGTCGTCGGTTCCGTGGTGGGCGGGCTGGTCGGCGGGGTCGTCGGTTCCGTCGTCGTGACCGGCGGGGGTGTGATGACCGGGCCGGTCGGCGGCTTGGCGGGCCGGTAGCCGTCGATCCTCACCTCCGCGCCCGAGGGGTTCACGCCCACGCGCGCGCTCCAGGGGCCGACGGGTTCGCGGGCGTGGTCGACGCGGACGGTGATGGTGATCTTCTCGCCGGGGTGGAGCGTGCCGGAGGCCCGGCTCACGTACAGCCAGGGGGCGTCCGTCCACAGCGACCAGTCGACGGGCGAGCCGCCGGAGGCGGTGAGCGTGAGCACGGTGAGGTCGCCGCGGCCGGTGGCGGCGACGGTGATCCAGCCGGCGGCGGCTTCGCCGGGCCGGGCCGGGCCGGTGGGGCCGCCGGGGCTGACGACCTCGACGGAGACGTCGGGGGCGCGGCTGCCCTGGGTGAAGCGGGGCTCGGGGGTGGTGCGGGAGTTTCCCGCGTTCTCGTAGCGGTCGCCGTCCGGGCCCACCGGTTCGTCGGCCTCGCGCGCACTGATCCTGCGTCCGTCGTGGCCCGCGGTGTCCGTGTCCGGGGTGCCGCGGTAGGAGGTCCAGAGGGCGAGGACGGGGGCGGCGACCACGGCGGCGACGACGGTGGTGGTCACCGCTCGGGCCCGCATCCGGTCGCGGCGGGCGACGTGGTCCTTCGGGTCCATGGGGAAGCCGGTCGGCGCGAAGCGCGGGGCGCCGGCACGCGCGCGCGGGACGTGCAGCATCGCCATGTACGCGGCGGCCCGGGGCGCTTCGACGAGGGGCAGCCGGTCCGCGGGGAGGGCCGAGGCGCCGGGCCAGGGGCCCGCGGCGCCGACGCGCTCGGCGGCGCGGCGACAGCGGGGGCAGTCGTCGACGTGCCGGACGAGTTCGGCGCGCAGGGCGGCCGAGAGGAGCACCTGGTGGTCGCCGGTGAGCCGGGCGACGGTGGGGCAGCTGCCGGTCTCGACGACGGCGAGGGCGGCGCGGGTGCGCTCGACCTCGCAGCCGGCGGTGGCGAGGAGTTCGCGGGCGGCGAGCGGGTCGAGGGAGAGCACGGCGGCGACCTGGCGGTGGCTGAGGCCGTGCCGCACGGCGAGCTCCAGGGCCTCGCGCTGCTCGGGCGTGGTGCCGGCCGCCTCGGGCCAGGCGAGCTGGGCGAGCTCGGCGCGGCGGCGCTCGGCGGTCTCCTCGGAGACCCGGGGCGGCTCGGGGGCGGTGACGGCCGGGCGGCCGGTGTGGGCGCCCTGTCGCTTGCGGCGCTGCTCGCCGAGGCTGCGCAGGCAGGCCCAGCGGGCGAGGGCGTACAGCCAGGCCGTGCGTCCGTCCTCGTCGGAGGGGCAGCGGCCGTGGTGGCGCTCGGCGACGGCGAGGACGTCGCCGAGGACGGCGGTGGCCGTGTCGTGGTCGCAGAGCACGGAGAGGCAGTACGTGAAGAGGCCGTCGAGGGCGGCCTCGTAACGGGCGGGGGGACGCCGGCCGAGCGTGCGCGGTCCCTGGTCCGTGGCGCGGTGCGCCCGGTGTGCGCCGGTGGTGCGTGCGGGGGATTCCAGCCTGCTGCTCGTCACTGGGTGACCGTAGGCAGGGCGGGGGGCACTCTTCGTACCGGTTGCTCCATTCTCATTCTTACGGGTGAAGGTATCGCTCGAAAGGGGACAGGAACCCGGCGTTCCGGTGCCGGCGGGCTCCCCCTGTGGACGGCCAGGGCCCGTTGTCGGTGGCGGCGGATACGGTGTCGCTCATGGCTGCCCGTACGAAAACCGCCAAGGACCGGCCGTCCTACCGCTGCACCGAGTGCGGCTGGCAGACGGCCAAGTGGCTCGGCCGCTGCCCCGAATGCCAGGCCTGGGGGACGGTCGAGGAGTACGGCGCGCCCGCCGTCCGGACCACCGCGGCGGGGCGCGTCTCCACCGCCGCGGTTCCCATCGGCCAGGTCGACGGCCGGCAGGCGACCGCCCGGTCGACCGGCGTCGACGAGCTGGACCGGGTCCTCGGCGGGGGCCTGGTGCCCGGCGCCGTCGTGCTGCTCGCGGGCGAGCCCGGCGTCGGCAAGTCCACGCTCCTGCTCGACGTGGCGGCCAAGGCGTCGAGCGACGAGCACCGCACGCTGTACGTCACGGGCGAGGAGTCCGCGAGCCAGGTCCGGCTGCGCGCCGACCGGATCAACGCGCTCAGCGACCATCTGTACCTGGCGGCCGAGACCGATCTGTCCGCCGTCCTCGGGCACCTCGACGCCGTGAAGCCCTCCCTGTTGATCATGGACTCGGTGCAGACCGTCGCCTCCCCCGAGATCGACGGCGCGCCCGGCGGCATGGCCCAGGTCCGCGAGGTCGCGGGAGCCCTCATCCGGGCCTCCAAGGAGCGCGGCATGTCGACGCTCCTCGTCGGCCACGTCACCAAGGACGGCGCCATCGCGGGCCCGCGGCTCCTGGAGCACCTGGTCGACGTCGTGCTGAGCTTCGAGGGCGACCGGCACGCGCGGCTGCGCCTGGTCCGGGGCGTGAAGAACCGGTACGGGGCGACCGACGAGGTCGGCTGCTTCGAGCTGCACGACGAGGGCATCACGGGGCTCGCCGACCCCTCCGGGCTCTTCCTGACCCGGCGCGACGTGGCCGTGCCCGGCACCTGTCTGACGGTCACCCTGGAGGGCCGCCGTCCGCTCGTCGCCGAGGTGCAGTCGCTGACGGTGGACTCCCAGATCCCCTCCCCGCGCCGGACGGTGTCGGGTCTGGAGACCTCCCGGGTCTCGATGATGCTGGCGGTCCTGGAGCAGCGCGGCCGGATCAGCGCGCTGGGCAAGCGGGACATCTACAGCGCGACCGTCGGCGGGGTGAAGCTCACCGAGCCCGCAGCCGACCTGGCGATCGCGCTCGCGCTGGCCTCCGCCGCGAGCGACACCCCGCTGCCGAAGAACCTGGTCGCGATCGGCGAGGTCGGGCTCGCGGGCGAGGTGCGGCGGGTGACGGGGGTGCAGCGGCGGCTCGCCGAGGCGCACCGGCTCGGGTTCACGCACGCGCTGGTGCCGGGCGATCCGGGGAAGGTGCCGGCGGGGATGACGGTGACGGAGGTGGGGGACGTGGGGGACGCGCTCCGGGTGTTGCCGCGGAGCCGTCGGGCGAAGGCGCCTCAGGAGACGCCGGGCCACTGAAACAGGGCACGCCCCTAGGGGCGGAGGCGCAGGACGGGGAGCCGTTCCGGCGGGGGCGCCCGTCCTCCCCCTGACTCCGTCCGGGGGGACCCCCACACCCCCGAGGAACGCATGCCCACAACCCCCGCGGGGTGGTGTCGCTAGACTTTGCCCTGGTCTCGCCCATCCGTACGAGCCGGAGGAGTGCAGTGGCAGCCAAGGACGGCACCGAAGCGCTGATGCGCGCCGCCCTGAGCGCGGTCGCGCCGGGTACCGCGCTGCGCGACGGCCTGGAGCGGATCCTCAGGGGAAACACGGGCGGTCTCATCGTGCTCGGCCTGGACAAAGCGGTCGACTCGATGTGCACCGGCGGCTTCGAGCTGGACGTCGAGTTCACCGCCACGCGCCTGCGTGAGCTGTGCAAGCTCGACGGCGCGCTCGTCCTCGACAAGGACATCACCAAGATCCACCGCGCGGGTGTGCAGCTGGTCCCGGACGCCTCCATCCCCACGGAGGAGACCGGCACCCGCCATCGCACCGCGGACCGGGTCTCCAAGCAGTGCAAGTTCCCGGTCGTCTCCGTCTCGCAGTCGATGCGCCTGATCGCGCTGTACGTGGGCGGTGAGCGCCGCGTCCTGGAGGAGTCGGCCGCGATCCTGTCCCGCGCCAACCAGGCGCTCGCGACCCTGGAGCGGTACAAGCTCCGGCTCGACGAGGTGGCCGGCACGCTCTCCGCCCTGGAGATCGAGGACCTGGTCACGGTCCGGGACGTCACCGCGGTCGCGCAGCGCCTGGAGATGGTCCGCCGGATCGCCACCGAGATCGCCGAGTACGTGGTCGAGCTCGGCACCGACGGGCGACTGCTCTCGCTCCAGCTCGACGAGCTGATCGCGGGCGTGGAGCCGGAGCGCGAGCTGGTGATCCGGGACTACGTGCCGGAGCCGACGGCGAAGCGTTCGCGGACGGTCGCCGAGGCGCTCACCGACCTGAACGCGCTCACCCACACCGAGCTGCTCGAACTTCCCGTGGTGGCGCGGGCCCTCGGCTACAGCGGTTCGCCGGAGACCCTCGACTCGGCGGTCTCGCCGCGCGGCTACCGGCTCCTGGCGAAGGTGCCGCGGCTGCCCGGCGCGATCATCGAGCGACTCGTGGAGCACTTCGGCGGGCTGCAGAAGCTCCTCGCGGCGAGCGTGGACGACCTGCAGACCGTCGACGGCGTCGGCGAGGCCCGGGCCCGCAGCGTCCGCGAGGGCCTGTCGCGGCTCGCGGAGTCCTCGATCCTGGAGCGGTACGTCTAGGGCCTGTCTTCCGGATCAGCCCGCACCGCTCAGTCCTTCGCGAGCCTGAACGAGGCCGGGGGCACCTTCGTACCCGGCATCGTGGCTTCCGCCAGGTACGTGCCGGGGCCGACCTGGCCCGCCGGGGCGCTCGCGCACTGCGGGGCGCTGCGGCCGCGGTCCCATTCCACGGTGTGGGTGATGGTGGCGTGCGCGGGGACGCGCAGCAGGACCGGGTCGCCGGGGCGCGGGCAGTCGGCGGTGGACCAGACCTCGTCGTCCCGGTCGTCGCTGATCGTCAGAACCGCGCTGCGGGGCCCGAAGTCGGCCTTGCAGGTGGTGTTCGAGGTGTTCTTGGCGACGAGGTGGAAGCGGGGCTTCTCCCCTGCCTCGTAGGCGAGCTTGCTGGTGCGGAGCGTCAACTGCAGTGCTCCCGCAGGGCAGTTCGGGAGCGGGGAGTCGGCCGGGACCTGCTGGCCCGCGCCGGTGCCCGCGCCTCCGTCGCCACCGGCTCCGTCGGTGTCGCCGTTCTTGCCGGTGCCCGCGGTGGTCGAGCCGCCACCCGCGTCCGTACCGGCGTCGGCGCCCGCGCCGTCGTCCGTACCGGAGCCCGCGGAACCGCCGTTGGCGCCGGAGTCTCCCGACTCGTCGCGTCCGCCGGGCTGTTGGCTGATCGCCGGGCCGGTGCCGGAGGGTCCCGGGGTGATCGAGGGCGGGGTCGGCGACGAGCCGTTGGCGGCGTCGTTCGCCTTCTTCCCGCCGCCGTCACCCGAGGTGACGGCCCACACGGCGAGCAGCGCGAGAAGCGCAACGAGGCACAGCGCCACCGCCCTCCGTCGCCAGTAGATGGTGGAGGGAAGCGGCCCGACCGGATTGCGCAAAGATCCCACGACCCGAACCTTACGAGAGATCCGGCCCAACTCCCGCCCCACCCGCCGCCCGAGACCTCAAGTTTTGCCGATGATCACATCCGTGGGTTCCGGGAACTTTTCCCGCGACCCCGCCGGAAACCGTAGGCAACCGGCGCGAATCGCAGCCCCCCACTTTCGTCGGGGGTCGCTCTGGCCGTTGGCCCGGGGCGGCGGACTCCGGATTCCGGTTAGCGTCATGCACCATGAACACGCTCCTCGACCTCTCCGACCGTCTGTATCTCGACGTCGCCGACTTCGCCCACTCCACGCCCCACTGGTTCCAGTGGCTCGCCGAGGTGTGGACGGAGCTCGGGCTGCTGCTCTTCGGCGTGCTGTTCCTCGCCGGCTGGTGGCGCTCCCGGGAGGGGTCGAGCCGGGCGATGGCGCTCGCGCTGCTCGCACCGGTCGCGACCGGTTTCGGTTATGTGGTGAGCGAGGCCCTGAAGTCGCTGGTCGACGAGGAGCGTCCGTGCCGGGCGGTCGCCGGAGCGCCCGTCTCGCTCGTCGCCTGCCCGCCGCACGGCGACTGGTCCTTCCCCAGCAACCACTCGGCCATCGCGGGCGCCGCCGCGATCGCGCTCGCCCTGTCGTGGCGGGGGATCGTCTGGCTGACCGTGCCGATGGCGCTGCTCATGGCCTTCTCGCGGGTCTTCGTGGGTGTCCACTACCCGCACGACGTGACCGTCGGTCTGCTGGTCGGCGCCCTGGTCGCCTTCCTCGTGATGCGGCTGGCGGAGCGGCCCGTACGGGCTCTGGTGGAGACGGCCCGGTCGAGCCGCAACGCGTCCGTGGTGTGGTGCGCGGGGCGCGGGCCGAGTGCGCACGCCTCCGCGCACGCCCCCGCGCGCTCCGAGCGGCGCTCGCGGGCACGCCACGGCGCGTACTGATCCCGCCGGGGACGTGCCAGGATCGGGGGTGCCATGACTTCCATCGACACTCCCCCCACGTCCGAGGCCCCCGTCCCGCCGGCGCTCCCCGCCGAGCTGCACGGGCCCGTCCTCGCCTGGTTCGACCGGCACGCCCGCGACCTGCCCTGGCGCCGCCCCGAGGCCGGTGCCTGGGGCGTCATGGTCAGCGAGTTCATGCTCCAGCAGACCCCGGTCGTCCGGGTCCTCCCGGTGTACGAGCAGTGGCTGGCGCGCTGGCCGCGCCCGGCCGACCTGGCCGCCGAGGCCCCCGGCGAGGCGGTCCGCGCCTGGGGCCGGCTCGGCTATCCGCGCCGGGCGCTGCGGCTGCACGCGGCGGCCGTCGCCATAACGGAACGGCACCACGGCGACGTACCCCGTGACCACGGTCAGCTGCTCGCGCTGCCCGGCATCGGCGAGTACACGGCGGCGGCGGTGGCCTCCTTCGCGTACGGGCAGCGGCACGCCGTCCTGGACACCAATGTGCGCCGGGTCTTCGCGCGGGCGGCAGCCGGCGTCCAGTACCCGCCGAACGCGACCACGGCCGCCGAGCGGCGGCTCGCCCGCGCGCTGCTGCCGGAGGACGAGTCGACGGCGTCCCGCTGGGCGGCCGCGTCCATGGAGCTGGGCGCGCTGGTGTGCACGGCGAAGAACGAGGACTGCGGGCGCTGCCCGATCGCCGAGCGGTGCGCCTGGCGGCTGTCGGGGAAGCCGGCGCACGACGGGCCGCCGCGGCGGGGCCAGACGTACGCCGGGACCGACCGGCAGGTGCGCGGCCGGCTCCTCGCCGTACTGCGGGAGTCGGCGGAGCCGGTGGCGCAGGCGGCCCTGGACGCGGTCTGGGACGAGCCGGTGCAGCGGGCCAGGGCCCTGGACGGCCTGGTCGCGGACGGTCTCGTCGAGCCGCTGGACGGCGGCCGGTACCGGCTCCCGCTGTCCTGATCCGCCGGGTGGGCTCCCGAGGCCCGTTCTCCTCGGGACAGGGCGCCGAAACCTTCTCCTCCCCCGCTGTTACACAACCGATGGGTAGCCGTGCGTCGACCGACGGCTGCCCCGCACAGCCCCGTGACAACCGCTCCGTAGCGTCATCGACGACACGAGGAACGAAGCAGGTCACGGGGATCGGAGGCGGTTCGGATGAGGCACGGCGAGGTGCTCGACTTCGAGGAGTACGTACGCACGCGGCAGGACGCGCTGCTGCGCAGCGCCCGCCGTCTCGTGGCCGACCCCGTCGACGCCCAGGACCTCCTCCAGACGGCCCTCGCCCGGACGTACGGCCGCTGGGACGGCATCGCCGACAAGTCCCTCGCCGACGCCTACCTGCGCCGGGTCATGATCAACACCCGGACGGAGTGGTGGCGCTCCCGCAGGCTCGAAGAGGTGCCCACCGAGCAGCTGCCCGACGCGAGCATCGACGACCCGACCGAGCAGCACGCCGACCGCGCCCTCCTCATGGACGTCCTGAAGGTCCTCGCGCCCAAGCAGCGCAGCGTCGTCGTCCTGCGGCACTGGGAGCAGATGAGCACGGAGGAGACGGCGGCGGCGCTCGGCATGTCGACCGGTACGGTGAAGTCGACGCTCCACCGCGCGCTCGCCCGGCTCCGCCAGGAGCTGGAGAGCCGTGACCTCGACGCCCGTGCCCTGGGGCGGACCGGGGAGCGGGCGACCGTACGAGGTGACGAAGGGGGGCGGGAGCGGTGCGCGGCCTAGACGGCGAACCCGACGGCAGATCACACGCGGACCATCACGGGGTGAGCGGCGGCGACGACCGGTACGAGACCGGCCGCCGCCGCCGGCGCCGTACCGTCAAGGCGGCGAGCGTCACGGCGACGGCCGGGCTCGTCGCCGTCGGGCTGTCCCTGGCCGCCTGCTCCACCGGCGGCACCGGCTCCCGCGACGAGGGCGCGGCCCGCACCGACGGGATCGCCGCCGCGGCGCCCACGCCGTCCGTCTCCGCCACCGCGGGACCGCAGTCGGCCGAACGGGTGGATCCGATCGCGCTCCTGAAGGCCGATCCGAAGATCGGGCAGCGGTTCAAGAGCGATCTGAAGCCGTGCGTCGCGGACGCGTACCCGGTGGACGCCTCCTACGGCAACCTCACCAACGCCCCCGCCCCCGACGTCGTCGTCAACGTGATGACCTGCGGTGACGCCGTCGGCATCGGCACGTACGTCTACCGCAAGCAGAGCGACCGGTACGAGAACGTGTTCATGACGGAGGACGCGGCGGTCTACGCCACGATCGACCGGGGCGATCTCGTCGTCACCAAGCAGGTGTACGCGAAGGGCGACCCCGTCGCGTACCCCTCGGGCGAGGACGTGATCACCTACCGGTGGTCGGGCAACAGGTTCACCCAGCACGACTGGGTGCACAACGACTACAGCCAGGCCGTCGGCGACGGCGAAGGCACGCAGCCCGCGCCGAGCGCGCCGCCCGCCGGCTGAGCCGTGGACCGGGAGGCCGACCCGACCGGGAGGCCGACCGAGCCGTGGCACGAGAGAACGCACCGACCCCGAAGGGCACGCACGATGGCCGAAACCCATGTCCTGTTCGTCGAGGACGACGACGTCATCCGTGAGGCCACCCAGCTCGCCCTGGAGCGGGACGGCTTCCGGGTGACCGCCATGCCCGACGGGCTCTCCGGCCTGGACGCCTTCCGGGCGCAGCGGCCCGACATCGCCCTCCTCGACGTGATGCTGCCGGGCATGGACGGCGTCAGCCTCTGCCGCCGCATCCGCGACGAGTCGACCGTGCCGGTCATCATGCTCTCGGCGCGCGCCGACTCGATCGACGTCGTGCTCGGCCTGGAGGCCGGGGCCGACGACTACGTCACCAAGCCCTTCGACGGCTCGGTCCTGATGGCCCGCATCCGGGCCGTGCTGCGCCGCTTCGGACACGCGGGCGGGGTGGGCGCCGGTGAGAGCGAGGAGTCTGCGGACGCCGGCGGGCTGCTCTCCTTCGGCGACCTGGAGGTCGACACCGAGGGCATGGAGGTCCGTCGGGGCGGGGCGCCGGTGGCGCTCACCCCGACCGAGATGCGGCTGCTCCTGGAGTTCTCGTCGGCGCCGGGCACCGTGCTGTCCCGGGACAAGCTCCTGGAGCGGGTCTGGGACTACGGCTGGGGCGGGGACACCCGGGTCGTGGACGTCCATGTGCAGCGGCTGCGCGCCAAGATCGGCCAGGACCGGATCGAGACCGTGCGCGGCTTCGGCTACAAGCTCAAGGGCTAGCCGGTGCAGGTGAAGCTGTTTCCGCTCCGTACCGGGGTCCGCTGGAAGATCGCCGTCGCCATCGCGGCGGTCGGCGCGCTCATCGCGGTCACCCTGAGCGTCGTCGTGCACAACGCCGCCCGCATCTCGATGCTCGACAACGCGCGCGAGGTGCAGATGGAGCGGCTGCTCTTCGCCCAGCGGATGTACGAGACGTCGAAGCCGAAGGAGCCCCGCTTCGGCACGAAGATCAACGATCCGGCGCTGCCGCCGCAGCTCGACCAGCTGATGCGGGACAAGCGGCGCGGGACGTATGTGCAGGAGCACCGGCACGGCGGGCCGCCGGACGTGTGGGCGGCCGTGCCGCTCGCCAACGGCGACGTGCTGTCCCTGCACATCCCCTTCGCCGACCGCAGCGCGACGATCATGAACGATCTGGACCGGGCCCTGGTGATCGGCTCGGTGTCGGTGGTCTTCGGCGGCTGCGCGCTCGGCGTGCTCATCGGCGGGCAGCTGTCGCGGCGGCTGCGGAAGGCCGCCGTCGCGGCCGGCCGGGTGGCCCAGGGCAATACGGACGTCCGGGTGCGGGATGCCGTCGGCGGAGTCGTACGGGACGAGACGGACGACCTGGCGTGGGCGGTGGACGCCCTGACCGACGCCCTGAACGAGCGGATCGAGGCCGAGCGCCGGGTCACGGCCGACATCGCGCACGAGCTGCGCACCCCCGTCACGGGGCTGCTCACGGCGGCCGAGCTGCTGCCGCCGGGGCGTCCGACCGAGCTCGTACGGGACCGGGCGCAGGCCATGCGGACGCTGGTCGAGGACGTTCTGGAGGTGGCCCGGCTCGACAGCGCCTCGGAGCGGGCCGAGCTCCAGGAGATCGCGCTCGGCGAGTTCGTGGAGCGGCGGGTGCGGGCGCTGGACCCGGAGGTCGAGGTCCGGGTCGTGCACGAGTCCTGGGTGAACACCGACCCGCGCCGCCTGGAGCGGGTCCTGGGCAATCTCCTCGCCAACGCGGCCAAGCACGGCAAGCCGCCGGTCGAGGTCACCGTCGAGGGCCGGGTGGTCCGGGTCCGCGACCACGGTCCGGGCTTCCCCGAGGCGCTCCTCAAGGAGGGCCCGAGCCGCTTCCGTACGGGGACGAGCGACCGCGCGGGCCAGGGCCACGGCCTGGGTCTGACGATCGCGGCGGGTCAGGCCCGGGTGCTCGGCGCCCGGCTGACCTTCCGGAACGTGGCAGCGGAGGGGGCTCCGGGCGGGGTGGGCGGCGCGATCGCGGTGCTCTGGCTGCCGGACCACGCGCCGACGAACACGGGCAGCTTCCCGATCCTGCGGCTTCCGGAGTGACGACGCGTGGGGCCGGTCCTGGACAGGACCGGCCCCACGCCTCTCCGTACGAGCGGTCAGACCGTCTCGGCGACCTTCGGCGCGTCGTCGCCGGACTCCGCCTTCGGGGCCGCGGCCGGTCCGGCGCCGCGGAGCGCCACCTCCTTGACGAAGAAGGCGAGGGCGAAGCCCAGGACGGCGACGGCGGAGGCGACCAGGAAGGCGCCGTGGGTGCCGGAGGCGACCGCGTGCTGGTAGGCCTCGCGGAGCGCGGCCGGCAGCTTGGCGAGGCTCGCCGCGTCGAGCTGGGCGGTCCGCTCGGTGAGCCCGCCGCCGCCGCGGGACGCCATCTCGTCCTGGACGCGGCTGGTGAAGAGCGCGCCCATGATCGCGACGCCGAAGGAGGAGCCGAGCGTCCGGAAGAGGGTGGTGGAGGAGGAGGCGACGCCCATGTCCTTCATCTCCACGCTGTTCTGGGCGACCAGCATGGTGATCTGCATGAGGAAGCCCATGCCGGCGCCGAGGACGGCCATCCAGACCCCGGAGACGAGGCGCGAGGTGCCGGTGTCCATGGTGGAGAGCAGGAAGAGGCCGGCGACCATGAGCGCGCCGCCCAGGATCGGGAAGATCTTGTACTTGCCGGTGCTGGTGGTGAAGCGGCCGACGAGCAGCGAGACGACCATCATCGACATCAGCATCGGCAGGAGCAGCAGGCCGGAGTTGGTGGCCGAGGCGCCCTGGACGGACTGCTGGAAGATCGGCAGGTAGAGGACCGCGCCGAACATGACGAAGCCGGTGATGAAGCCGATCAGGGACATCAGGGTGAAGTTGCGGCTGCGGAAGATGTGCAGCGGCATGATCGGGTCGCTCGCCCGCGTCTCGACGAAGAGGAACGCGGCGAGGGCGGCGGCGCCGCCGATCGCGAGGCCGACGATGGTGGCCGAGCCCCAGGCGTACTCCGTGCCGCCCCAGGTGGTGACGAGGACGATCGCGGTGATGCCGGCGGTCAGCAGCCCGGCGCCGAGGAAGTCGATGCGGGTGCCCGTGACGCGCTGCTTCTTCGGCAGGTGCAGGACGGTGGTGAGCATGGCGAGGGCGACGGCGCCGAGCGGCAGGTTGATGTAGAAGGACCAGCGCCAGCCCCAGTGGTCGGTGATGGTGCCGCCGACGAGGGGGCCGCCGATCATGGCGAGGGCCATGATTCCGGCCATCATGCCCTGGTACTTGCCGCGCTCGCGGGGCGGGATCAGGTCACCGATGATCGCCATGACGCCGACCATGAGACCGCCGGCGCCGAGGCCCTGGACGGTGCGGAAGCCGATGAGCTGACCCATGTCCTGGGCCATGCCGCTGAGCGCCGAGCCGATCAGGAAGATCACGATCGAGGTGAGGAAGACGCCCTTGCGGCCGAACATGTCGCCGAGCTTGCCCCAGAGGGGAGTGGAGGCGGCGGTGGCCAGGGTGTAGGCCGTGACGACCCAGGAAAGGTGCTCCAGACCGCCGAGCTCGCCCACGATCGTCGGCATCGCGGTGCCGATGATCATGTTGTCGAGCATCGCGAGGAGCATCGCGATCATGAGGGCGAGAAGGACGACGCGTACGCTGCGCGGCTGCGGCGCAGCCTCCCCCTCCGCTGTTTGAACGTTCTGTTTCGTCGCCATGTCCATCCCTTACTTGCCGCCCGGCTAGTTACTACACTGAGGAAGGTAGGCCGGTAACTAGCCGGGCGTCAAGTAAGTTTTCTGGAAAGCGGAGACCCGTCATGGCCCGAGGCAACACCCGCCAGCGCATCCAGGACGTGGCTCTCGAACTCTTCGCCGAGCAGGGGTACGAGAAGACCTCGCTGCGGGAGATCGCGGAACGTCTGGACGTCACGAAGGCGGCGCTCTACTACCACTTCAAGACCAAGGAAGACATCATCATCGGGATCTTCCAGGACCTCACGCGCCCGATCGACGAACTGGTCGCCTGGGCGGGCGAGCAGCCCCGCACCCTGGAGACCAAGCAGGAGATCCTGCGCCGCTACCAGAAGGCCCTGCGCGCCGCGGCCCCGCTCTTCCGCTTCATGCACGAGAACCAGGCGACCGTGCGCGACCTGAGCATCGGGCTCACCTTCAAGGAGCGCTTCATCGCGCTCAACCAGTTCATCCAGGAACCCGACGCCCCGATCAAGGACAAGGTCCGCGCCGTGAGCGCGATCTTCACGCTGCACGCCGGGACCTTCTTCATGGAGAACGTCGAGGGCGACCTCGAGGAGAAGCAGGAAGCCGTCCTCGAGGTCGCCCTCGATCTGATCGAGCAGGCTCAGCAGGCCTGAATCGATGGGGTGCGTCAGACGCCGACGCCGTGGGCCCGAAGGAAGGCCATCGGGTTGACGGCGGAGCCGTAGTTCGGGGTCGTACGGATCTCGAAGTGCAGGTGGGGGCCGGAGGAGTTGCCGGTGTTGCCCGAGAGGGCGATCTGCTGGCCGGCGGCGACCTTCTGGCCGATGTAGACCTTGATCTTCGACAGGTGGGCGTACTGCGAGTACGTGCCGTTGGCGTGCTTGACGACGATCGCGTTGCCGTACGCGGGGCCGTCGCCGCCGCCGTTCGGGCCGGCCTTCACGACGGTGCCCGCACCCGCGGCCTTGACCGGGGTGCCGACCGGGACGGCGAAGTCCTGGCCGGAGTGCTTGTGGGCCCACATGGCGCCGCCCTGGTTGAAGCTGGCGCTGAGGGTGTACGCGGTGACCGGCTTGACCCAGGCCGGGGTCGCCTTCTTGACGGCCTTCACGGGCGCGGCCTTGACGACGGCGACCTTCGCGGCGGCGGCCTTGGCGGCCGCGGCCTTCACCTGGGTGGCGAGGTGCGCCTGGGCGTCGGCCTGGGCGGCGACGGCCGCAGAGGCGGTCAGGGCGACCGGGGCCGCGGCGACCTTGCCCTCGGCGGCGAAGGCGGACCCTGCTCCGGCCACCAGCGTCGCTCCCAGACCCGCGGCGGCGAGAGCAACGGCGGTGATACGGGCGGCGGGGTTCATAACGCGCTTCGACATACGGGGGAAAACCTCCGGGACGTACGGGACCCGACGCGGACGGTGCGCTGCGTCGGGCTTGCTCATCCTTGGTAACCCGGACCCCCAGCCATCCCAAAACACCCCATCTACGACATAGCGTCGTAGCGATCTCCAGGGAAGTTCACCCCTTGACGAGCCCGGAGAGGGCTCGCGAAAACGGACATACCGACACAAGAGAATCGGTTTACGCGCACGTCGCGGGGGGCCGGAAGTGCCCGAAACGCCGCCCGGCGCCCGGTTCGGGACCCTCTAGGGCCTAAGTCCCTACGATTCACACCTGAACGTCCCGAATCGACACCAAAGGTCGCCACTATTCCAGTTAGTACCCCTCGAAACGCCTGTGCGCCTTGTCACCAGCGCCCCGCCCCCAATGGGACCTGGGTCACGCAACCGAGCCGCCCGGAACCCCGTCCCGCACTACGCTGACCGCTTCGGGAATCCACGGGGGGACACACATGGAACCGGCACTCATCGGCACCCGCCTCGCCTCGGCCGCGATCGGCCCGCTGCTGAAGAAACTGCTGGTCAGCGACGGCCCGGGCGCCGGACTCACGGGACCGTCGGACAAGATCCGGCTCTCCTCCCTGGTCTCCTTCCGGGGCGAGAAGCGCACGCTCACGGAGAAGGACGTCCGGAAACTGGCCGCCACCCTCGTCGGACGCTCGACGGGCGGCCCCGGCGAGGCCCCCTTCCCCGCCGACGAGACCGAGGCGGTCACCGACACCCTCGCGACGACCCTCCTCGCCCTCGGCGACCTCGACATGGACGACGTGCAGGCCGTCCGCCTGGGCCACCGCGACCTCGCCCGCCGCCTGCGAGCGGCGGCCCCGGCCCCCGACGGCCTCTCCACGGACTCGGTCCTCTACCTGGAGTCGATGACCGAGTGGGCCTGCCTCCACCTCCTGGAGTTCTTCACCCAGCGCTCGACCTTCATCGCCCGCAGCCTGGTGGAACAGACCCGCGCCCAGGCCGAGCTCATCGCCAAGGTCGACGAAGTGGTCCGCAGGACACCGCGGGCCGACACGCAGGACGCGGAGTTCGAGCGCCGGTACCTGGAACACCTGGCCAAGAACCACGGCCGTCTCACGATCTACGGCATCGACCTGCACCACTCCCCGGACCGATGGCCGCTCGACCTCGCCTATCTGTCCCTGGAGGCGACCGGCGAGGCACCCGCGCCGGACGAGGTGGCCCCCTTCGCCCCGCACCAGCGGGAACAGGCCGTCCGCGCCGACCTCGCCCTCGCCCGGCACGACAGGGTCCTGCTGCGCGGCCTCGCGGGCTCGGGCAAGACGACCCTCGTCCAGTGGCTGACGGTCTCGGCGGCGACGGAGGGACGGCCCGGGGGCGCCGCCGGCGACGGGCGCGCGGACGGAATGACGTACCTCAGGGGCCGCATCCCCTTCGTCCTCCCCCTGCGCGCCCTCACCCGCCACGGCGAGCGGCTCCCCGCCCCCGGCCATTTCCTGCCCGCCGCCGGCTGCCCGCTCACCCCGCCCGACGGCTGGGCCGACCGGGTCCTCGCCGCCGGCCGGGCCGTCGTGCTCGTCGACGGCATCGACGAGATCCCCGAGGCGGAACGCGGCCGGGCCCGCGACTGGCTCCGGAGCCTCCTGGACACCTACGAGGGCAACCGCTGGCTCGTCACCTCACGCCCCACCGCCGTACGCGACGACTGGCTGGCCGGGGACGGCTTCACCGAGCTGACCCTCTCCCCCATGACCCGCGCCGAGGTCGCCACCTTCGTACGGCGCTGGCACCGGGCCGCGGGGCCGGAGGCGGAGCCGTACGAGCAGCCGCTCCTCGACGCGCTGCGCACCGCCGAGCACGTCGCCCAGCTCGCCACCAACCCCCTCATGTGCGGGCTGATCTGCGCCCTCCACCGCGACCGGCGCGGCTTCCTGCCCCGCGGGCGCAAGGCCCTGTACGAGGCGGCCCTGTCGATGCTCCTCGTGCGGCGCGACCGCGAGCGGGACATGGGGGACCCGACGGGCATCGCCCTCGACGAGGCCCCGCAGATCCAGCTGATCCAGCGCCTCGCGTACTGGCTGACGCTCAACGGCCGCACCCAGCTGGACCGGGCCCACGCGGAATCCCTCGTACGGGAGGCGGTGCCGGCGATCCACGAAGCCGCGCAGTATCCGCCGGAGAGCGTCTTCACCCACCTCCTCCAGCGCAGCGGCCTGCTCCGCGAGCCGACCTCGGACACGGTCGACTTCATCCACCGCACCTTCCAGGACTACCTCGCCGCCAAGGCCCTGGTGGACCACTGGGACATCGGCGTCCTGGTCCGGCACGCCGCCGACGACCAGTGGGAGGACGTCATCCGCATGGCGGTGGGCCACGCGCGGCCGCGGGAGTGCGAGGAGATCCTGCGGGAGCTGCTGACGGAGGCGGATTCCGCCGAGGACCGCCGCGACCAGCTGCGCATCCTGATGGTCGCGGCGACCGCGCTCGACAGCGCCACGGAGGTGTCCCCCGACGTGCGGGACGAGATCATGGCCCGTACCGCCGAGCTGATCCCGCCCCGCTCGGAGAGCGAGGCCCGCGGGCTCGCGCTGGGAGGCCCGACAGTGCTCCGGCTGCTGGGCGGACCGGAGGAGCTGAGCGAGGAGCACGCGTACCACTCGGTGATCACGGCCTCTCACATCACGGTGGACGCGGCGCTCCCCTATCTGGCCCGCTTCGCCGATCACTCCTCGCTGCGGATCCGTGCCCAGCTGATGCACGCCTGGCCCCGCTTCGAGCCGAGCCCCTACGCCGAGGAGATCATCGCGCGACTCGATGCCGGCCTGCTCCGGTACTTCGTCCAAGGCGACGAGCACGCGGACGAGCTCGTCCGGCTCGGCCTGCGTCCCGACCTGCTGGAGGTCAGTGAGTCCGTGTCGGACGAGGGCCTCGCCCGGCTCCTCGCCGCATGCGATCCCGTGGCCCTCCGGCTGCGGCGGTCGGGCCGCCGGCCCAGCCTCTCCGCGCTGTCCGCACTGACGCGGCTGGAGTCCCTCACCCTCGGCCTCGACCCCCGTGCCGGGTGGTCCGCCGCGGACCTGCCGGCAGGCGCGCCCCTCGACCTCCTACAGCTGCCGCACACCTGGCCCGAGGACGGGCTGGAGACACTCGGACGGCTCCGGAGCCTGACCTCGCTGAACCTGTGGAAGGCACCGTATGTACGTGCCGATTCATGGCGGGTGCTCGCGGGCCTCTCCGCGGTGCGCACCCTCTGGATCGACGAGGGGGACCTCGTCGAGTGCCCGGAAGGGATCACCGTGGAGTCGGTGCGGACCGTCCGCCTGACACACGAGCACGAACCGGAGCTCCGCCGGATCGAGGCGATCTTCCCCTCGCTGGACACGCTCGAACTGACGAGTTCGAGCGGCGAGGACCAGCTCCGACGGCTTCTCCTTCCTGAAGGCACATGAAAAAGGGGCGGCCCCGGAACCATCGGGTTCCGGGGCCGCCCCTTACCGCTCAGCGCTCGGCGCGTGCGTCACGCGTCCTTCGAGAGGTTCGGGCCCGTGCCGCCCGTCGCCTCGATCGGCGGGGCGTCCGGCAGGGCCGTCTTCTCCTCGCCGCGGAAGGTGAACGTGCGCTCCTCGCCCTCGCCCTCCGTGTCCACGACCACGATGTGACCGGGGCGCAGCTCGCCGAAGAGGATCTTCTCCGAGAGCGTGTCCTCGATCTCGCGCTGGATCGTCCGGCGCAGCGGCCGGGCGCCCATCACGGGGTCGTAGCCCTTCTTGGCGAGCAGCTCCTTCGCGGACTGGGAGAGCTCGATGCCCATGTCCCGGTCCTTGAGGCGCTCGTCGACGCGGCTGATCATCAGGTCGACGATCTGGAGGATGTCCTCCTGCGTCAGCTGCGGGAAGACGATGATGTCGTCCACACGGTTGAGGAACTCCGGGCGGAAGTGCTGCTTCAGCTCGTCGCTGACCTTCGCCTTCATCCGCTCGTAGTTGGACTTCGTGTCGCCCTGGGCGGCGAAGCCCAGGTTGAAGCCCTTCGAGATGTCCCTGGTCCCGAGGTTGGTGGTCATGATGATGACCGTGTTCTTGAAGTCCACGACCCGGCCCTGGGAGTCGGTCAGGCGACCGTCCTCCAGGATCTGGAGAAGGGAATTGAAGATATCGGGGTGGGCCTTCTCGACCTCGTCGAAGAGGACGACGGAGAACGGCTTGCGGCGCACCTTCTCGGTGAGCTGGCCGCCCTCTTCGTAGCCGACGTATCCGGGCGGCGAACCGAAGAGGCGGGAAACCGTGTGCTTCTCGCTGAACTCCGACATGTCGAGGGAGATCATCGCGTCCTCGTCGCCGAAGAGGAATTCGGCGAGAGCCTTCGAAAGCTCGGTCTTACCGACACCGGACGGGCCGGCGAAGATGAACGAGCCACCGGGGCGCTTCGGGTCCTTCAGACCCGCACGGGTACGGCGGATGGCCCGCGAGAGGCCGATGACGGCGTCCTTCTGGCCGATGACGCGCTTGTGGAGCTCGTCCTCCATGCGGAGCAGACGCGAGGACTCCTCCTCGGTCAGCTTGAAGACCGGGATGCCGGTGGCGGTCGCGAGGACCTCGGCGATCAGCTCGCCGTCGACCTCGGCGACGACGTCCATGTCGCCGGCCTTCCACTCCTTCTCCCGCTTGGCCTTCGCGGCGAGGAGCTGCTTCTCCTTGTCGCGCAGGGACGCGGCCTTCTCGAAGTCCTGCGAGTCGATCGCGGACTCCTTGTCGCGGCGGACGCCGGCGATCTTCTCGTCGAACTCGCGAAGGTCCGGCGGCGCGGTCATCCGGCGGATGCGCATCCGGGAGCCGGCCTCGTCGATCAGGTCGATCGCCTTGTCCGGGAGGAAGCGGTCCGAGATGTACCGGTCGGCCAGGGTCGCGGCCTGGACGAGGGCCTCGTCGGTGATGGAGACCCGGTGGTGGGCCTCGTACCGGTCACGCAGACCCTTGAGGATCTCGATGGTGTGCGGGAGCGACGGCTCGGCGACCTGGATGGGCTGGAAGCGGCGCTCGAGGGCCGCGTCCTTCTCCAGGTACTTCCGGTACTCGTCGAGCGTGGTGGCACCGATGGTCTGGAGCTCACCGCGGGCCAGCATCGGCTTGAGGATGCTGGCGGCGTCGATCGCGCCCTCGGCGGCGCCCGCACCCACGAGGGTGTGGAGCTCGTCGATGAACAGGATGATGTCGCCGCGGGTGCGGATCTCCTTGAGGACCTTCTTCAGGCGCTCCTCGAAGTCACCGCGGTAGCGGGAGCCGGCGACCAGCGCGCCGAGGTCCAGGGTGTAGAGGTGCTTGTCCTTGAGGGTTTCGGGCACCTCGCCCTTGACGATGGCCTGCGCCAGGCCCTCGACGACGGCGGTCTTGCCGACGCCGGGCTCGCCGATGAGGACCGGGTTGTTCTTGGTGCGGCGGGACAGCACCTGCATGACCCGCTCGATCTCCTTCTCGCGCCCGATGACCGGGTCGAGCTTGGATTCGCGGGCCGCCTGGGTGAGGTTCCGGCCGAACTGGTCGAGGACCAGGGACGTCGAGGGGGTGCCCTCGGCAGGACCGCCGGCCGTGGCGGCTTCCTTGCCCTGGTAGCCGGAGAGCAGCTGGATGACCTGCTGCCGCACCCGGTTGAGGTCGGCGCCCAGCTTCACGAGGACCTGGGCGGCGACGCCCTCGCCCTCGCGGATCAGGCCGAGCAGGATGTGCTCGGTGCCGATGTAGTTGTGGCCGAGCTGGAGGGCCTCCCGGAGCGACAGCTCCAGGACCTTCTTGGCACGAGGGGTGAAGGGGATGTGCCCGGACGGGGCCTGCTGGCCCTGGCCGATGATCTCCTCCACCTGCTGCCGGACCGCCTCGAGCGAAATCCCGAGGCTCTCCAGGGCCTTAGCGGCGACACCCTCACCCTCGTGGATAAGGCCCAGAAGGATGTGCTCGGTGCCGATGTAGTTGTGGTTGAGCATCCGGGCTTCTTCCTGAGCCAGGACGACAACCCGCCGCGCGCGGTCGGTGAACCTCTCGAACATCGTTAATCGCTCCTCAGAGCGGTCAGTCAGTTAGGGGTCGATCCCCTCCCTGTCCTTCCGCAGCTTAGTCCCGCAAGCGGGGACCGCTCATTCCAACTGCCGACATCCGTCCGGATCACCCCCTCTTCAGCGGGGAGACCTGCTGCCGAACAGCCGACAAATGCTCCAACCCGATGGTGCGAGACGATGTTCCCGCAGGCCAAGTAGTTACCCGCGCCATCAGTACGCCGATGGCGAACGTGAGACGCCGAAGCCCGCGAGTCGCCCCTCTCCACTAGGAATGTCTTACCCGTAAGCACTGACACTCCATGCGGCACACCCCGGTTCCCTCCGCTACCAGCGAACACCCTTGCGCTGCCGAATGCACGCGTACGCCCCATCACGGACACCTTGCGCGTTCGGCGGGGGACGGTGTGTCACCGCGGGCGTAACCAACGGGCCCCCGCGGGAGTTCCCCGGGCATGGCTTTCACCGTCCCGCTTCCCCGCACGCCGTCCGACGGAGGGATCGCGCGGTGGTACGAGGACGAGCTCGGCTGGGCCGCGGTGGCGGGCCCGCCGGCGGAGCTGGTCACGGGGCTGCGCTTCGACGTCCTGGAACTGCCCGCCGCGGCCGGCCGGGGCGTGCTGCGCCGGTTGGGCGCGGTGACGGGGCCGGTGGCCCTGATGGGGCGCCGGATGGGGCTGCTCGTGGCCGCGGGGAGCGCGGAGGAGCTACCGGGACTGCTCGACTGGCTGGAGTGGGGCGGGATCTCGCTGGATCTCGCGATCCGTGGTGCCGGCGGCCGGACGACCGCACCCCTTCCCCCGGGGTGGAGCGGTTCCGGCGCGCCGGGCGACGCGGTGTGGCTGCGGGCGCCCGCGCCGGGTCGCGAGGTCGAGTCCTCGCTGCCGGCGCTGCGGTCCGCGCCCTGGGGCGTTGCGGGCGCCCCCTGTCTGGTGCGTCTCGTGGCGGCCGCCGCGGCGGAGTGCCACCGGGTACGGCTGCTGAGTGCCCGTACCCGTGGGGCGGCTCAGCAGCTGTCGCCTCAGCGGTTCGCGTCCTCGTAGGCGGCCTTGATGTCGGCGGGGACACGGCCGCGGTCGTTGACGTTCATGCCGTTCTCCTTGGCCCACGCGCGGATCTTCGCGGTGTCCTGGCTGCCCGTCGCCACGGCGCGGCCCTTGCCGCGTCCGCCGGTGGTGCGGCCGCCGGTGCGACGGCCACTCGTGGTGTACGGCTCGAGCAGGCCACGGAGCTTTTCCGCGTTGGCGGTGGTGAGGTCGATCTCGTAGGTCTTGCCGTCCAGCGCGAACGTCACGGTCTCGTCCGCCTCGACGCCGTCGAGGTCGTCGACAAGAAGGACCTGAACCTTCTGTGCCACCGGATTTCCTTTCATCGAAAATGCAGTACGCGGAAAGGAAACCGCTTTTCCCGGAAAAACACAAACCCCTGGGAGAGGTTCAGATCCCCGGCAACGCGGGAAACGTGCGCGATTCGGACATAGGGTTCCGCGAGAGGATCGCCGGGCTTCCGTCTCACAGGTGCAGAAGCATCCGGCTGTTGCCCAAGGTGTTCGGCTTCACTCGTTCGAGACCGAGGAACTCGGCGACTCCCTCGTCATAGGAACGCAGGAGCTCGCTGTAGACATCTCCGTCGACCGGGGTCTCGCCGATCTCCACGAAGCCGTGCTTCGCGAAGAAGTCGACTTCGAAGGTCAGGCAGAATACCCGCCGCACCCCGAGCCATCGGGCGGTGTGCAACAACTTGTCCAGCACCTGATGTCCGACGCCGGCTCCCTTGAAGTCGGGATCGACGGCGAGAGTACGGACTTCGGCGAGGTCTTCCCACATGACGTGGAGTGCGCCGCAGCCGACCACGACGGCGTCCTCGTCGCGTTCCGCGACCCAGAACTCCTGGATGGACTCGTAAAGCGTCACGGTCGCCTTGTCGAGCAGGATGCCGCGCTGCACGAAAGGATCGACGAGACGGCGGACCGCGGGCACATCGCTGGTGCGGGCCCTGCGTACGGTGACGGCTTTGGCGGAGGTCGACATGGGGGGACGCTATCGCTACGGGCGGGGCGTCCCCTCGTCCCCCTCGGCCTCGCGCGGGGGAGGGGGGAGCGGGTTGTCGCGCTGGACGATCCGGATGGCGTCGTTCAGCGACTCCCGCTGTTCCGGCGACATCATGCCGAAGAAGGCGACGAGTGCGGCGGCGGGGTTGTCGCTCTGCGCCCAGGCCTCGTTCATCAGCGCGGCGGAGTAGGCGGCGCGGGTGGAGACCGCCGTATATCGATAGGCCCGGCCTTCGACCTCCCGGCGGACCCAGCCCTTCTGATGGAGATTGTCCATGACGGTCATGACGGTGGTGTAGGCGATGGACCGTTCCTGCTGAAGGTCCTCAAGGACTTCCCGGACGGTGACCGGGCGGTTCCATTGCCAGACGCGCGTCATGACGGCGTCTTCGAGTTCTCCCAAGGGGCGGGGCACAATGCCACCCTAGTGGGAGAAACGCCAATAAACGCCTATTGCCGCCGAAGAAGGACGAAAAGGGTGCACGACCGGTAGCGGTCGTACACCCTTGGCGTTGTCGTACGGGCGGGCTAGGAGCCGTCCGCCTGGCGGGCGGCCTCGGCGCGGGCGAGGGCGGCGTCGACGACCGCGTCCTCCTTGGCCTTGTTCGGGCCGCCCTGGCTCTTGACGATCACGGTGACGAGGGCGATGAAGAACGCGGCCATCACCACGGGAGGCAGGAGCGCGGATACGTATTCCATGGCGTCCAGAGTAGCTATCCGGCGACCCGCTCCTCCGGTGGGGGCGGGGGGACGGGGCGTCGGCGTGGCGGGAAGACCTCGGAGGGCTTGGGGACCGGACGTTCGGCCGGGGCGGGCGGCTTCGGCTTGGGCTCGTCGGCCGCCGCGCGTCCGCCGGGCAGGGCGAGCAGTCGGGCCCGGGAGACGGAGGGCGCGGTCGAGGCGGTGGCCTGGGAGACCCGGGCCAGGCGCGCACGTACGGAACGCTCGGCGAGGACCTGGCAGCGGGCGAGCAGCTCGGCGGCGGCCGGGTTGCGGCGCAGCGCGCGCAGGGCGGCGAGGTCGTCGGCGCCGGGGTCGTAGCCGGCGGCCAGCGCGTCCCGGAGCAGCTCCACATAGCCGCTGAGGGACCCGGGCAGCGCCTCGCGGTACCGGGCCAGGTCGTCGAGGAGGAAGGCGCGCAGCCGGCCGGCCTCGCGTACCGCCTCGTCCACGGTATCGGCCAGGCGCAGGCAGTCCTGGACGTCCTCGTCCTGGAGGGGGGCAGGGTGGAGGGCGATGGCAAGGGCGCGACGGAGCACACGCAGCTCGTCCGCGCTGAACGCCATGCCGCCGCGGGATCCGTATGGCGTGGGCATGGGGCGACGATACGCGCTAATCGGACAATTTTCTCTTAGCGATCATTCCGGCGCGCCGGAATGATCACCCCCCGCGGTACCCGCCTCACATGCGCGAGACGTTCCGCTCGTAGACGAGGCGCAGTCCGATCAGGGTCAGCCAGGGCTCGTGCTCGTCGATCTCCTTCGAGTCGGCGAGGACCATCGGGGCCAGGCCGCCGGTGGCGATCACCGTGACGTCGGAGGGGTCGCCCTTCGGGCCGACCAGTTCGCGCTTCATCCGGGCCACCACGCCGTCGACCTGGCCGGCGTACCCGAAGACGATGCCCGACTGCATGGCCTCGACCGTGTTCTTGCCGATCACGCTGCGCGGGCGGGCCAGCTCGATCTTGCGGAGCATGGCGCCCTTGACCCCCAGGGCCTCGACCGAGATCTCGATGCCCGGGGCGATCGCCCCGCCCGCGTACTCGCCGCGGACGGTGATCGCGTCGTACGTCGTCGCCGTGCCGAAGTCCACGACGATCGCCGGGCCGCCGTACAGCTCGACGGCCGCGACCGCGTTGATGATGCGGTCGGCGCCGACCTCCTTGGGGTTGTCCGTGAGGATCGGCACCCCCGTCTTGACGCCCGGCTCCACGAGGACCGCCGGCACGTCCCCGTAGTACCGGCGGGTCACCTCGCGCAGTTCGTGCAGCACCGAGGGGACCGTCGCGCAGATGGCGATCCCCTCGATGCCGTCGCTCAGCTCGACGCCGAGCAGCGGGTGCATGCCCATGAGGCCCTGGAGCAGGACCGCCATCTCGTCGGCGGTACGGCTCGGGTCCGTGGAGATCCGCCAGTGCTCGACGATCTCCTCTCCGTCGAAGAGACCGAGCACCGTGTGCGTGTTGCCGACGTCGATGGTGAGCAGCATCAGGAGCGCACCTCGCGCAGGTCGAGGCCGATGTCGAGGATCGGGGAGGAGTGGGTGAGGCCGCCGACCGCCAGGTAGTCGACGCCGGTCGCCGCGTACGCCGCCGCGTTCTCCAGGGTCAGCCGGCCCGAGGACTCCAGGACGGCGCGGCCCGCGACGATCGCGACGGCCTCCTCGGTCTCGATCGGGGTGAAGTTGTCGAGCAGGATCAGGTCGGCGCCCGCGTCCAGGACCTCGCGGACCTGGTGCATCGTGTCGACCTCGACCTCGATCGGCAGCTCGGGGAACAGCTCGCGGACGGCCTTGAAGGCCTCGGCGACGCCGCCGGCCGCCACCACGTGGTTGTCCTTCACCAGCGCCGCGTCGGAGAGCGACATGCGGTGGTTGACGCCGCCGCCGCAGCGGACCGCGTACTTCTCCAGGGCGCGCAGGCCCGGCGTCGTCTTGCGGGTGTCGCGGACCTTGGCCTTCGTGCCCTCCAGGACGTCCGCCCACGCGCGCGTGGCGGTGGCGATGCCGGAGAGGCGGCACAGGATGTTGAGCGCGCTGCGCTCGCCGGTCAGCAGGTCGCGGGTGCGGGCGGTGACGCTGAGCAGCACCTGCCCGGCCTCGACCCGCTCGCCGTCCTCGACGTGCCGCTCGACCTCGAACTCGTCGGTGCAGACGATCGACAGGACGGCCTCGGCGACCCGCAGGCCGGCGACGACACCCGCCTCGCGGGCGGTGAAGTCGGCGGTCGCGACGGCGTCCTCGGGGACGGTCGCCACGGTCGTGACGTCCACCCCGCCGTCGAGGTCCTCGGCGATCGCGAGGTGGGCGATGTCCTCGACCTGGACGGGGTCGAGACCGGCGTCGGCGAGCAGCTGCGCGAGGGCGGGGTCGAGCCCGCACTCGAACTCCTCGCCGCCGCCGCAGCCGCAGCCGTCGCCGCAGCCGCCGGACTCCTCGGAGGAGACCGTGTTGATCTGGATGAGAGGGACGTCCACGGGCTCGGGACGGGCTTCCTCGGGCGTGCTCACTTACGGCTCCCTGGGGGCGTCGAGGGTGGGGGGAAAGTCGGAGGTGTCGGTGGTGCGGACGTCGAGGGTCCGCTCATGGGTCAGATGGACGACGAGGTGCTTGCGCCACTCCGCGTCGTCCCGCTCGGGATGGTCCTCGCGCCAGTGGCAGCCGCGGGTCTCCTCGCGGCGCAGGGCCGCGGCGACCAGGACCCGTGCGACGCACAGCAGGTTCGTGGTCTCCCAGGAGTCCACGCCCGGCTCGGCCGCCTTGCTGTCGTCGTCGCCGCCCGCCACGGCGTCGCTGTGCAGGGCTTCGAGGGCCTCGGCGGCCTCCCGCAGGCTGGCTTCCGAGCGGAGCACGCCCGCGCCGGCCGTCATGATCCGCTGGATACGGGTCCGGGCGCCGGACACGGGCAGCGGCAGGGTCACCGGGGCCGGGTGCGGCACCGGGGCGCCCGGCACGCGCGGGGCGGCGGCCGTGATCTCCTCGGCGATCCGCTCGGCGAAGACCAGGCCCTCCAGGAGCGAGTTCGAGGCCAGCCGGTTGGCGCCGTGGACGCCCGTGCAGGCGACCTCCCCGCACGCGTACAGCCCCGGCACCGTCGTCCGGCCCCGCAGGTCCGTGCGGACGCCGCCGGAGGCGTAGTGGGCGGCGGGGGCGACCGGGATGGGCTCCGTCACCGGGTCGATGCCGTGGGCACGGCAGGCCGCCAGGATCGTCGGGAAGCGCTCCGCCCACATCTCGGCGCCGAAGTGACGGCCGTCGAGGTACATGTGGTCGGTGCCCTGCTCCTGCATCCGGCGGGTGATCGCCTTGGCGACGATGTCGCGGGGCGCGAGCTCGGCCAGCTCGTGCTGCCCGAGCATGAAGCGGACCCCGTCGGCGTCGACCAGATGGGCGCCCTCGCCGCGTACCGCCTCGGAGACCAGCGGCTGCTGGCCCTCGGAGCCGGTCCCGAGGAAGAGCACCGTGGGGTGGAACTGGACGAACTCCAGGTCGGAGACCTCGGCCCCGGCGCGCAGCGCGAGCGCGACGCCGTCGCCGGTGGAGACGCCCGGGTTGGTGGTGGCGGAGAAGACCTGGCCCATGCCGCCGGTGGCCAGGACCACCGCGGGCGCGTGGACGGCGCCGACGCCGTCGTGCTGGCCCTCGCCCATGACGTGCAGGGTCACGCCCGCCGTGCGGCCCTCGCCGTCCGTCAGGAGGTCCAGGACGAGGGCGTGCTCGATGAAGCGCACGCCCCGGTCCCGTATCGCCTCGACCAGGGCGCGGGAGATCTCGGCGCCGGTCGCGTCCCCGCCCGCGTGGGCGATCCGGCGGCGGTGGTGGCCGCCCTCGCGGGTCAGCGCGATCTCGCCGTCGGAGGTCTTGTCGAAGTCGGCGCCGGTCGAGATCAGGCGGCGGACGGCGTCCGGGCCCTCCGTGACCAGGGCCCGCACGGCCTGCTCGTCGCACAGCCCGGCACCGGCGACGAGGGTGTCGTCGAGGTGCTGCTCGGGGGTGTCGCCCTCGCCGAGCGCGGCCGCGACGCCGCCCTGGGCCCAGCGGGTGGAGCCGTCGTCGAGCCGCGCCTTGGTGACGACGACCGTACGGAGCCCGGCGGCGGTGCACCGCAGGGCGGCGGTGAGGCCCGCGACGCCGGAGCCGACCACGACGACGTCGGCGTCGATGGCCCAGCCCGGCGCGGGCGCGTGCAGCCGTATTCCGGTCACTTGGTGGCTCCGAAGGTCAGAGGGATGTTGTCGATGAGCCGCGTGCTCCCCACGCGTGCGGCGACGGCGAGGATCGCCTCCCCGTCATGGCCGTCGGCGACCTCGGTGAAGTCGGCCGGGTCCACGAGGGCCAGGTAGTCCAGGGTGAGCGGCGGCTCGGCCTTGGCCGCGTCGTCCAGGACGGCGCGGGCCGCGGCCCGTACGGCATCGGCGCAGCCGCCCTCGGCGGCCTGCGCGACCGCGTGGGCGTCGGCGGCGGCCCGCGCCTCGCCGATCCGGGACAGCGCCTCGGCACGGTTCTCGGCCCGGCCCTGGGCGCCCGGCAGCGAGGCGGCACGCGCGCGCAGCGCCTCCTGCGCGGCGAGCCGCTCACGGGCCGCGAAGAGCGCGCGGGACAGCGACAGGGCCGTCCGCCGCTCCCCGGCCGACAGGTACCGGTTGCGGCTGGACAGGGCCAGGCCGTCGGTCTCGCGGACGGTCTCCACGCCGACGATCTCGACGGGGAAGTTCAGGTCCTTGACCATGCGGCGGATCAGGGCGAGCTGCTGGGCGTCCTTCTGGCCGAAGAAGGCCAGGTCGGGCGCGGTGAGGTGGAGCAGCTTGGCGACGACCGTCAGCATGCCGTCGAAGTGGCCGGGCCGGGAGGCGCCTTCGAGCCGCTCGCCCATGGGACCCGCGGTGATCCGGACCTGGGGCTCTCCGCCCGGGTAGACCTCGTCGACGGAGGGCGCGAAGACGGCGCTCGCGCCCGCGTCGAAGGCCAGCTCCAGGTCGGCGTCGAGGGTGCGGGGGTAGCGGTCGAGGTCCTCGCCGGCACCGAACTGGAGCGGGTTCACGAAGACGGTGACGACGACGAAGCCCTTGGCGCCCACGCGCTCGCGTGCGGCCCGGATCAGGGTGGCGTGGCCCTCGTGGAGGGCGCCCATGGTCATCACGACGGCGTTGCGGCCGGGAGCGCCGTGGTGCGCGACCGCGTCCTTCAGCTCCTCGACGTCGGAGACCAGCCGGGCCGGCTCGTGGCGGGCGGGACGGCCGCCTTCGGCGCTCTCGCGGGCGGACAGGCTCATCGGTCGTCTCCTTGCGGCCCGTCGGTGGGGTCGGCGGGGTGGGTGGCTCCGCTCGACGGCTCGGCGAGCACGCCCAGCAGGTCCTCGGCCAGCTCGGGCTTGAGCAGGCCGTGCGCGAGCGCCCGGTCGGCGGTCGTGCGGGCCATCGCCAGATAGCCGGCGACGGTGCCGGGCGCGTGCTTGCGCAGCTCGGCGACGTGGGCGGCGACCGTACCGGCGTCACCGCGCGCGACGGGGCCGGTGAGGGCCGCATCCCCGGACCGCAGGGCGTTGTCCAGGGCGGCGCCCAGGAGCGGGCCCAGCATGCGGTCGGGGGCGGCGACGCCGGCCTTGTGGAGCAGCTCCATCGACTGGGCCACCAGGGTGACCAGGTGGTTCGCGCCGAGGGCCAGGGCCGCGTGGTAGAGCGGGCGGGCCTCCTCGGCGATCCACTCGGGCTCGCCGCCCATCTCGATCACGAGCGCCTCGGCGGCGAGCCGCAGCTCCTCGGGCGCGGTGACCCCGAAGGAGCAGCCGGCGAGCCGCTGGACGTCGACGGCGGTGCCGGTGAAGGTCATGGCGGGGTGCAGGGCGAGCGGCAGGGCGCCGGCCCGGCGGGCGGGGTCGAGGACCCGCGCCCCGTACCGCCCGGAGGTGTGCACGAGCAGCTGGCCCGGCCGTACGGCTCCGGTGTCGGCGAGGCCCTCGACCAGGCCCGGCAGCGCGTCGTCCGGCACGGTCAGGAGGACCAGGTCGGACAGGGCCAGGACACGGGCGGGCTCGACGACGGGGACGTCGGGCAGGAGCTCGGCGGCGCGGCGCCGGGAGGCGTCGGAGACCGCCGAGACGGCGACGGGGCGGTGCCCGGCGAGCCGGAGCGAGGCGGCGAGGGCGGGGCCGACCCGGCCGGCGCCGACGACTCCGACGGTGAGCCGGGCGGGTCGGTCCTCGGCCCGGGGCTCCGGCGCTGTTGGTGCGTTCACGGTGGGGACGGCCTTCCGTTCCAGTCCTCGGCGGGTACCGGACGATTTCTGGTCATGCTACGCCAGCGTTTCGTGCCGCCTCCGTGGCTGTCCACAGGGTGTGGGCGGTGGTGTGATGATCGGCTCATGAATCCTGTGACTCCTGTGGAGACCCCTGTGGACGAGGAAGCGGCCCGGCTCCACCGGGCGAAGGTGTGGGGCGGCGCCGAGCGCAGGCTGTGGAACACCTCCGTGGACGGCACGGTCGGGGAGCGGCTGCGCGAGCTGGCCGCCTGGGCGGAGGCCGCGGGGCACGAGGAGGCCCCGCTCGACACGTACGGGAACGGGCTCGTCGAGGAGCTGGAGCGGCGCGTCGCCGAGGAGCTCGGCCTCCCCGCCGCCGTCTTCTTCCCCACCGGCACGATGGCCCAGCAGGTGGCGCTGCGCTGCTGGGCCGGGCGCACCGGCAGCCCCGTCGTCGCCCTCCACCCGCTCGCCCACCCCGAGGTCCATGAGAACGGGGCGTTCGGCGCCGTCTCCGGACTCCGTACGGTCCACCCGACCGACGCGCCCCGGCTGCCCACCGCCGAGGAGGTACGGGACCACCCCGAGCCCTTCGGGACGCTGATGCTGGAGCTGCCGCTGCGGGACGCCGGCTTCGTGCTGCCGTCCTGGGAGGAGCTCACCGAGGTGGTGGCGGCGGCCCGGGAGCGGGACGCGGTCGTCCACTTCGACGGGGCCCGGCTGTGGGAGTGCACGACGCGTTTCGGCCGCGGGCTCGCGGAGATCGCGGAGCTCGCCGACAGCGTGTACGTCTCGTTCTACAAGTCCCTCGGCGGCATGTCCGGGGCCGCGCTCGCCGGCCCCGAGGACCTCGTGGAAGAGGCCAGGATCTGGCGCCACCGGTACGGGGGGATGGTCTTCCAGCAGTACCCGGCGGCGCTCTCCGCGCTGCGGGGCCTGGACATCGAGCTGCCCCGGCTGCCCTCGTACGTGGCACACGCGCGCGTGGTGGCCGACGCGGTCCGGGAGGCGCTCGCGGAGGCGGGCACCGGCTGGTCCCGGATCCACCCCGAGACCCCGCACACGCACCAGTTCCAGGTCTGGCTGCCGTACGACCCGGACGTCCTGACGGCGGCGGCCCTCGCCCAGACCGAGGACACCGGCGCCGCGTTCTTCCGCCGCTGGTTCTCCCCGGGCGCGGGCGGCCCGCCGGGAGTGGCGGTCACGGAGCTGACGGTGACCGAGCCGGGCCTGGAGTGGACGGCGGAGGACGTCAAGGAGGCGGTACGGGACTTCCTGGCGCGCGTGGAGGGGTGACGGCCGGCCCTGGTCGGCCGCGTCAGACCGGCTGACGGCCGTGGTCGGCCGGGGGCGGCCGGCTGACGGTCCTAGTCGGCCGGGTGCAGCCAGCGGTGCAGGGCCGCGCGGACGGTGCCGCGCGGGCGGCGGTCGGCCGTCGCGCGTTCGAGGCGGCGGCGGTCGCGGACGGCCCGGAGCACGGCGACGTCCTGCGTGCCCGGCGCCGGGGGCATCGGTTCGCCGAGCCGGGCGGCGCGGTAGGTGTCGAAGAGGTACTGGTGCAGCGCGTTCATGGCCTCACCGTGCGCCGCGCCGCCGCGGCCCGGCGCCCGGATTGACGGCGCCCGTCAATCCGGGCCCCGTCGATTGACGACCCCCGTCAAACGGGACGACAGCTCCCCCGCCCCACCCCGCACCATGGACGGGTGAGCGTGACGATCGACATCACCGGACTGCCGCACGAGCGGATCACCTTCTGCCCCTCGCCGCTGGCCGAGCTGGGCGCCGCCCTGCACGCCCTCGCCGAGCCCACGCACCACCCCCGGCTGCACGCCTGGACCACCACGACGACCGCGGCCCTGAAGCCGGAGCTCGCGGACCGGCTCCACGAGGCCGACTTCATGTGGAACTCCACCCGCTCGGACATCCTGCTGCCGGCGCGGCCCCGGGAGACCCTCGCGGAGGAGCTGGACGACCTCGACCGCATGGACGACGAGCAGTTCGTCGGCTCGGCCCTGGAGATCTCCTGCAACAGCCACTACAGGGACGGCGCCCCCTCCCCGCTCGTCGACGAGCGGATGCGCCGCCGCGCCCAGGACCTGGCGGCCGCGCGCGGCCCGCGCCAGGCCGCGTTCGTGGAGCGGATGCTGACCGACCCGCCCGGCACGCGCGCGTGGGTCCGGCGGCTCATGGAGGACTGCGACGAGGCCTTCTTCGCGGACACCTGGCGCCGTGTCCGGATCCAGCTCGCCGCCGACGCCCGGCACAAGACCGAGCTGATGCGCCGCAAGGGGCTGGCCGAGGCCGTCGCCGACGCCTCCGCCGCGATGATCCTGGAGGAGGACGAGCAGGGCTCCCGGATCGTCGTCGACAAGCTCATCCAGGGCCGGACCAGCGCCGAGGGCTCCGCGGTGACGTTCCTGCCGACGGCCTTCGGCTGGCCGCACCTCTTCGCGCTGTACACACCCGGCTGGCAGCCCGTCATCCAGTACCCGATCCCCGCCCGCGACCTCGGCGGCGCGGCCTCCGTCGAGGCGGTCAAACTGCGCCTGGAGGCCGTCGCCCACCCCATGCGGATGCGCCTCTGCCGCAGTCTGGCGCGCGGCTCCAGCACGACGAGCGAGCTGGCCGACGCGTACAACATCACCGCCCCCGAGGTCTCCCGCCACCTCGCGGTCCTCAAGAAGGCCGGGCTGATCACCACCCAGCGCCGCGGCCGGTACGTGCTCCACCAGCTCGACGTGGCCGTCGTCGCCCGGCTGGGCAGCGACTTCCTGGAGTCGGTGCTCCGGTAGGGCGAAGGGGGCTGGACCGGAGGTGCTCCGGTAGGGCCGAGGGGGCTGGACCGGAGGAGCTCCGGTAGGGCCGAGGGGGCTGGACCGGAGGTGCTCCGGTAGGGCCGAGGGGGGCTAGACCGCCCCGCCGCCCGCCCGGACCAGGCCCGTCTCGTACGCCAGGACCACGACCTGGACCCGGTCGCGCAGGCCCAGCTTGGTCAGGATGCGGCCCACGTGCGTCTTCACCGTCGCCTCGGAGAGGACCAGCCGGGCGGCGATCTCGCCGTTCGACAGGCCCTGCGCGACCAGCATCATCACCTCGCGCTCCCGGTCCGTCAGCCGCTCCAGCTCCTTGTGCTGCGGCTCCTTCCCGGAGGACGGCAGCATCGGCGAGAAGCGGTCCAGGAGCCGGCGCGTGGTCGACGGCGCCACCACCGCGTCACCGCTGTGCACCGAGCGGATCGCACCGAGCAGCTCCGCCGGCGGCACGTCCTTCAGCATGAAGCCGCTCGCGCCCGCCTTCAGGCCCGAGAACGCGTACTCGTCGAGGTCGAAGGTCGTCAGGATCAGCACCTTCGGGGCGCCCGGCTCCGAGCAGATCCGCCGGGTCGTCTCCACCCCGTCCAGCTTGGGCATGCGCACGTCCATCAGGACGACGTCGACCGCCGTGGAACGCAGCACTTCCAGGGCCTCGACCCCGTCGCCCGCCTCGGCCACGACCTCCATGTCCGGCTGGGCGGCGAGCACCATGCGGAAACCGGTCCGCAGCAGCACCTGGTCGTCGACGAGCATCACGCGGATGGACATCAGGTCAGTTCCTTAGGGGTCGTCAGTGAGCGGGCTTGAGGGGGAGCAGGGCGCTGATCCGGAAACCGCCGCCGGGCCGCGGCCCCGCGTCCAGGGTGCCGCCCACCATGCCGACCCGCTCCCGCATGCCGATCAGACCATGGCCCCGCCCGTCGGCGCCGCCGTCCTCGTACATCTCCTGCGGAGCGCCCCGGCCGTCGTCCTCGACGAGCAGACCGAGACCGTCGTCGAAGTAGACGAGCCGCACGCTGGCGCCGACGTCGGGACCGCCGTGCTTGCGCGTGTTGGTGAGGGCCTCCTGCACGATCCGGTACGCGGTGAGCTCGACGCCGCTGGGCAGCGGGCGGGGGCTCCCCTCGATCGCGAAGTCGACGGTGAGACCGGCGCCCCGCACCTGCTCGACGAGGTCCTCGATCTGCTGGACGTCGGGCTGCGGCACGTACTCCCCGGCCTCCTGGTGCTCTCCGGTGCGCAGGATCCCGAGGAGTCTGCGCATCTCGGCGAGCGCCTGCCGGCCCGTGGTGGAGATCGTCTCCAGGGCCTGCTTGGCGGTCTCCGGGGAGGAGTCCATGACATAGGCGGCGCCGTCGGCCTGGACCACCATCACCGACACGTTGTGCGCGACGACGTCGTGCAGCTCGCGGGCGATCCGGGCGCGCTCGGCGGCGACCGCGACCTTCGCCTGGGCCTCGCGCTCCTGCTCCAGGCGGGAGGCCCGCTCCTCCAGCTGCGCGAAGTAGGCGCGGCGGGTGCGGAGCGAGTCGCCCAGGACCCAGGCGAGGGCGAACGGCACGGTCATGATGATCGTGAAGAAGACCTTGGCGGCGCCGGAGTCCGAGCCCTCCATGGGCCATCTGAGCTGGGAGAGCGTGGAGGCGCCGAGTCCGCCGATGAGCGCGAGACGGGACGCCCAGCGGGGGCCGTCGTGCGCCGCGACCGTGAAGATGATCACGAGCATGGCGAAGTCGGCCAGGAACGGCACCAGGCCGAGGGCGAGCTGGGCAAGCCCCAGGGCGACCGCGAGCAGCAGCATCCTCTCCGGCGCCCGTCGCCGCAGGGCCACGACCAGGGAGAAGAGCAGGGCGACGAGGCCGTACCCGAGGCCGCTGCCGCCCACCGTGCCCGCCGACACCACCCACAGCAGGGAGAACCCGAGGAGGACGACGGCCCAGAAGGTGTCGACGCCCGTCGGGTGTCTGCGAATGAAGTCGTAAAGGCGCTGCACGTCACCCAGAGTAGGGAAGAGAGATAGGTGCAGGGATCAACCGTGGGGCCGATCCTTGGCTCGGGACCCGTACTCCCCGAGGTGGAGACTGGGGCCCGTGATGGATGAGACGTGTCAGTGGCAGGGGTGGCGGGAGGCCACGGAGCGGGCGCTGTACGGCCCCGGGGGCTTCTATCTGCGCCCCGAGGGACCGGCGGGGCACTTCCGCACCTCGGTGCACGCCTCCCCGCTCTTCGCGGCGGCCGTGGCCCGGCTGCTCGGCGAGGTCGCGGAGGAGCTGGGGACGGCCGAGGTCGACCTGGTGGACGTGGGCGCGGGGCGCGGCGAGCTCCTGACGGCGGTGCTCGCGGCCGTCGGGTCCTCGCTCTCGGTACGGGCGTACGCGGTCGAGCGCGCCGCCCGCCCGGACGGGCTCGACCCGCGGGTGGAGTGGACGGACCGGGTGCCGCGGGGCGTGCGGGGGCTGCTCTTCGCGAACGAGTGGCTCGACAACGTGCCGGCGGACGTCGCCGAGGCGGACGAGGCGGGCACGGTCCGGTACGTGGAGGTCGCCCCGGACGGCACCGAACGGCTCGGCGCCCCCGTCACCGGCCCGGACGCCGACTGGCTGGCCCGCTGGTGGCCGCTGTCGGAACCGGGCACGCGGGCCGAGATCGGGCGGCCCCGAGACGAGGCCTGGGCGGCGGCGGTCGCCTCCCTCGCGGCGGGCCGCGCGGTGGCCGTGGACTACGCGCACGTACGGGCCTCCCGGCCGCCCTTCGGCTCCCTGACCGGCTTCCGCGCGGGCCGCGAGGTCCCGCCGGTCCCGGACGGCGGCTGCGACGTCACGTCCCATGTGGCGCTGGACGCGTGCGGGGCCGCGCCGGGAGGCGGCCTGCCGGTCGCCGAGCTGGTCACGCAGCGGGAGGCGCTCGGGCGGCTCGGGGTGTCCGGGGAGCGGCCGCCGCTCGCGCTCGCCTCGACCGACCCCGCCGGTTACGTCCGCGCGCTCGCCTCCGCCGGCGAGGCGGCCGAGCTGACCGCCCGCGGCGGTCTCGGCGACTTCCTCTGGCTGACCCAGCGGGTCCCGGGCGCCGTCCGCTGACCCGAGGAGGCCGGGGCCCCCGGGCCTCGGGGGATACTGGCCGCATGACGGAGACGACGGTCGGAATCGGCGGCGCGGCGGAGAGCACCGACATGGTGCTGAACATCGGCCCGCAGCACCCCTCGACCCACGGCGTGCTCCGGCTCCGGCTCGTGCTCGACGGCGAGGTCGTCCGGCACGCGGAGCCGGTGATCGGCTATATGCACCGGGGCGCCGAGAAGCTCTTCGAGGCGCGGGACTACCGGCAGATCATCATGCTGGCCAACCGCCACGACTGGCTGTCCGCGTTCTCCAACGAGCTCGGCGTCGTCATGGCCGTCGAGCGGATGCTCGGCATGGAGGTCCCGGAGCGGGCCGTGTGGACGCGGACGCTCCTCGCCGAGCTGAACCGGGTCCTCAACCACCTGATGTTCCTCGGCTCGTACCCGCTCGAACTGGGCGGGATCACGCCCGTCTTCCACGCCTTCCGGGAGCGTGAGGAGCTCCAGGCCGTGATGGAGGAGGTCTCCGGCGGCCGGATGCACTACATGTTCAACCGGGTCGGCGGCCTCAAGGAGGACCTGCCGGCCGGCTGGCTGGGGCGGGCGCGGCAGGCCGTCGCGGACGTGCGGTCGCGGATGGACGTGTACGACCGGCTGGTCCTCGGGAACGAGATCTTCCGCGGCCGTACGCGCGGGGTCGGGGTCCTGAGGCCGGAGACCGTCCACGCGTACGGGGTGTCGGGGCCCATCGCCCGTGCCTCGGGCGTCGACTTCGACCTGCGCCGCGACGAGCCGTACCTCGCGTACGGGGAACTCCAGGACACCCTGAAGGTCGCCGTGCGGCAGGAGGGCGACTGCCTCGCCCGGTTCGAGTGCCTGCTCGACCAGACGCACAACTCCCTGGACCTGGCGGACGCCTGCCTGGACCGGATGGCCGAGCTGCCTCCGGGGCCGATCAACCAGCGGCTGCCGAAGGTGCTCAAGGCGCCGGAGGGGCACACGTACGCCTGGACCGAGAACCCGCTGGGCGTCAACGGCTACTACCTGGTGTCCAAGGGCGAGAAGACCCCGTACCGGCTGAAGCTGCGCTCGGCGTCGTTCAACAACATCCAGGCGCTGGTGGAACTGCTGCCGGGGACGCTGGTCGCGGACATGGTGGCGATCCTGGGCTCGCTGTTCTTCGTCGTCGGCGACATCGACAAGTAACCCGGCCCCGTTGTGGGCTGCGCCCGCGCCCGTGTGGGCAATCGTCCCGCAGGGCGGGACGGGTGGGCACACGGGACGGCGCCCTCCCGCGGCGCCTCCGCGTTCCGCGCCTTGCCCCGCACCCCGATGCGCGGCGCACGACTGGTGCGGGACCAGGGCGCGGAAGCCTCTGGCGCCGGCAGGGGCGCCGTCCGTTGTGCCCACCCTCCCCCAAGCTCTCGGCTTCGCTCGAGCAGGGGGGACCCCCATCGCCCCTTGCGGAACGCCTGCCCACAACGGACGGGGCGCACCGTCAGGAGTTGACCGCGCCGCGGAGTTCCGCCACGTCCAGTTGTTCCGTTTCGTCGTGGGCCGTCAGGTCGATGACCTGGCCGACCGCCCGGGGCGCCGCAAGGGCCAGGACCTCCTCGCCCACGACGTCCGCGAGGTCGGAGTTCTGCACGGCCTCGATGACCGCCTCCGCCTTCTGCGTACCGAAGAAGTCGAAGCCGCCCTCGGGCCGCGGGACGGGCCTGCGCGCCGCGTACGGCACGATCGCGGCCGCGACCGGCACCGCCGGCAGGGCGGTGGAGGCGGGCGGGAGCGCGGGAGCGGTGGCGGCCGTACGGGTGTGCTGCTCGGTTCCGGCGGCCGCCGCGTGCTTCCCCTGCGGCTCCTCCGTCTCCTGGGCGCGCTCGGCGAGGTCGCGGGCGCGGGCCGCCTCGGCCGTGCGGCGCGCCTGCTGGGCCGCGGCGTTGCGGGGGAGGTCGCGCAGCGCCTGGGCGGCGCGGCGGTACGCCTCCGGGGTGGGCGTGGAGCCGCCGGCGGGCAGCGCCTTCGTCTCGGTCGCGGTGCTCGTCTCCAGGGCGAGGACGCGGCGGCCTTCGAGGGCGCTGGCCCGCTCCGTCTCCGCGGTGGCGTACCGGCGGAGCAGGTCGGCGTGCTCGCCGCGCAGCCCGGCCAGCTCCACGCGCTTGGCGCGGAGCTTGGCGTCGAGCCGGGCGCGGAGCGCGCGGGACTCCTCCAGGTCGGCCTCCAGCTCGGCGGTCCGCTCCTCGGCCTTCCACACCTCGGCGGCGCGCGCCCGGTCGAGCTCGGCGACCTTCAGACCGGCGCTCCGGTCCCAACTGCGCATGAGGACGGCACCGGTGATGGCGGCGGCCGCCGCCGCGGCCGCGAGCAGCCGCGCGATCACCGGGTCGCCGGGCAGCCAGGCGGCCGCGGCGCACACGACCGCGGCGCCGGCGACCGCGGAGGGCGGCAGCAGCTTGTGCAGAGGCGGGGAATGGCGGTGGCGTCCACGTGGCATGGCCTGAAATTTACCGTGCGTAGGCGCCATGTGGGGCGTCAGCCCGGCAATCTCTTGGCCACTTCTCGCCATCAGAAGTGGATATCGATGGTTCCGGTTCCGTTTCGGGCCGACTCCCCTCCCCCGCCGCCTACTTCTTGAGCAGCCCCTTCGTCTCCAGATACTCCTTGGCGACGTCCTCGGGCTTCGCCCGCTCGGCATCCACCTTGCGGTTGAGTTCGGCGAGATCCGCTGTGGTCAGCACCTTGGTGATCTTGTCGAGGGCGGCGGCTATCTCCGGAGAACCGGCGTCCTTGGCGTTGACGACCGGCAGCACGTTGTCCGCGTTCTGCAGGTGCTTGTCATCGGTGAGGAAGACCAGGCCGTACGTGTCGATCGTGGCGTCCGTGGTGGTCGTCAGGACCAGCTGGTCCACGCCGTCCTTGACCGCCTGCTTGGCCTGCGGCGTACCGACGCCCTTGGGGTCGATCCCGGCCACGTCGATCCCGTACGTCTTCTTCAGACCGGGCGCGCAGAAGGGCCGCACCGCGCATTCGTCACCGGCGGCGATCTTCACCTTCAGCTTCGAGGCGCCGAGATCGGAAAGCGTCGTCAGCTTGTTCTTCCCGGCGAATTCCTTCGTCACCGCGAAGGCGTTCTGATCGACGGCCTCTCCCGCCGCGAGCACCTTCAGACCGCGCGGTTCGGCGAGCTTCCGCAGCGCGTCGACGGTGGCCGTCACGTCGCCCGAGGCGACCGGCTTGTCCTCGGGCGCCTTCGGCCCGTTCACCTTCGCGTTGAGGAATTCCGCGATCGTCGCCGCGTATTCCGGGACGACGTCGATCTCGCCCTTCTCTAGGGAGGGTTCGTACAGCTCGCGATTCTTCACCGTGGTGATGGACACCGAGTATCCGGCGGCCCGCAGCGACTGCGCGTACAGCTCGGCGAGGACCTTGGCCTCGGTGAAGGCGGCCGCTCCGACGACCAGCGAGCCCTTCTCCCCGCCGCCGGAGGCGCCGGAGCTCCCGGAGTCCTTCTTCTTGCCTTCCTCCAGGCTGTCACCGCCGCACGCCGCGAGGGCGGCGGTCAGCGCCGCCGTACCCAGCAGCGCGCCCGCGATACGCGAGACCCTGTTCACGAGATCACCCATCCCAGTCAGCGTTCAACAAGTCTTCTGTGTCGGTCGAAAAGCCGGTCCGCGCCCACCAGGACGCCCTCCACCAGGAGGGCGAGCAGCGCCACGAGCACGGCGCCCGCGACGACCCGCGCGGTGTCGTACGTGGCGAAGCCGGCCGTGATGATCCGGCCCAGGCCGCCCTGTCCGACCATCGCGGCGACCGTCGCCGTGGCGACCACCTGAACGGCGGCCGAGCGGACCCCGGTCATCACCACGGGCCGGGCCAGCGGGAGTTCGACTCGCAGGAAGAGCTGGCCGCCCGTCATCCCCATGCCCCGCGCGGCCCGGACCGCGGCCCGGTCCACCTCCCGCACCCCCACGTACGCGTTGGTGAGGAGCGGGGGTATCGCGAAGAGCACCAGGGCCACCACGGTCGGGACATAGCCGGCGTTCCGCAGGGGCGACACCATGAACAGGGCGAGCACCGCGAAGACGGGGATCGCCCGCCCCACGTTCGACACGTTCACCGCGAGTGCCCCGCCCCGGCCGAGGTGGCCGAGCCACAGGCCGAGCGGCAGCGCGAGCGTCGCGGCGATCAGGAGCGCGGCCCCGCTCACGTACACGTGCTCGGCGAGCCGCTGCCCGATGCCGTCCTCGCCCGTCCAGTGCGCGCCGGTGGTGAGCCAGCCCCAGGCGTCCGTCACGATGCCCATCTCACCCACCCCCCGGCGCGGTCCGTATCCGGGTCCACGGCGTCAGCAGCCGCTGGAGGCCCAGGAGCAGCAGGTCGGCGGTGACGGCGAGCAGCACACACAGCACCGAGGCGGCGAGCATCTGCGCCTTGAAGAAGGTCGGCAGCGCGTCCTCGATGAGATTGCCCAGACCGCCGCGGCCGACGACCGAACCGACCGTCGTCAGCGCGATCGTGGAGACCGTCGCCATCCGTATGCCCGCCATCAGCACCGGGAGCGCGAGGGGGAGTTCGACCTGCCAGAGCATCCGCAGCGAGCCGTACCCCATGCCCCGGGCGGCCTCCCGCGTCTCGGCCGGCACGGCGGCGAGCCCCGCCAGGGTGTTCCGCACGAGGATCGTCAGCGCGTACAGCACGAGGCCGGTCACGACGAGCGCCGCCGAGAGCCCGAAGAAGGGCAGCAGCAGCGAGAACATCGCGAGCGACGGCACCGTGTAGAGCAGGGTGGTCAGACCGAGGACCGGGCCGGCGAACCGGGGCCGGGCGCGGACGAGCAGTGCGAGGGGCACCGCGACGGCGAGCGCGATCAGCACGGACACGACGGTGATTCCCACATGCTGGAGCAGCGCGTCCGTCAACTCCTCGCCGCGCGTGCGCAGATACTCACCGCAGATCCAGTCGTTCGTGACCAGACAGTTCGGCGCGCTCATCGTCCCTCCCCCCGGCTCGTCGACCTCCCGAACGCTTGTGTGACGACCCTAACCCCCGCCACCGACAATCCCCGAGACCCGCCACAATGCGGCAACACGCCCTTCACACACCCCCGGCGCCCAGGGGACAGAATGGGGAACCATGATCCGGTTCGAGCACGTGACCAAGCGGTACGACGACGGCACGACGGCGGTCGACGACCTCTCCTTCGAGGTCGCCGAGGGCGAACTCGTCACCCTGGTCGGCCCGTCCGGCTGCGGCAAGACGACCACGATGATGATGGTGAACCGGCTCGTCGAGCCGACCTCCGGCCGCGTCCTCGTCGACGGGAAGGACATCGCCGGCGTCGACCCGGTCGCCCTGCGCCGCAAGATCGGCTACGTCATCCAGCAGGTCGGGCTCTTCCCGCACCGCACGGTCCTCGACAACACCGCGACCGTCCCCGCCCTCCTCGGCTGGAAGAAGGCCGCCGCACGCGCGCGTGCGGCCGAACTCCTCGACCTCGTCGGCCTCGACCCGGCCGTGTACGGCTCCCGCTACCCCGCCCAGCTCTCCGGCGGCCAGCGCCAGCGCGTCGGGGTCGCCCGCGCCCTCGCCGCCGACCCGCCCGTCCTCCTCATGGACGAGCCCTTCGGCGCGGTCGACCCGGTCGTCCGCGAGCGCCTCCAGAACGAGTTCCTCGCGCTCCAGGCCACCGTCCGCAAGACCGTCCTCCTCGTCACCCACGACATCGAGGAGGCCGTCCGCATGGGCGACCGCATGGCCGTCTACGGGCACGGACGCATCGAACAGTTCGACACACCCGCCACCGTCCTCGGCTCCCCCGCCACCCCGTACGTCGCGGACTTCGTCGGCAGCGACCGCGGCCTCAAGCGGCTCGCGGTCACCCCCGTCACCGAGGCCGACCTCGATCCCGTACCCGGCACCGGCCCCGGCAAGGACCTGGACGGCACCCGTGTACCCCTCGGGACCTCCCTCAAGGACGCCCTCGCCGAGCTCCTCCAGCACGACACCGGCCGGCTCACCGTCACCGGCGAGGACGGCCAGCCGCTCGGCGTCCTCACCCCCGCCGGCGTCCACCGCGCCCTGCGCCGCGCCTCGGCACCCGACGACGCCCCAGAGCCGTCTTTTCCGGATCCGAAAGAGACTGCCTAGTCCGCGCGGAGCCTCTCGCCCAGCCACACCAGGCCCGGCGGGATCTCCCGGTTCCACGTGTTGAAGTTGTGGCCGCCGCTGTCCAGGACGATCGACGAGACCTGCGCCGGGCTCCTCACCTTCCGGATGAACTCCCGCGTGCCCTTCAGGTTGCCCTCGCCCTTCTTCGACGTCGTCACCAGGAACGAGGTGTTCCCCGCCTTCCCGTGGTCCAGGCTCCACAGCAGGTCGCCCCGCCTGCGCAGCGCGGCGTCCCCGTGGAACAGGTCCCCGGTGGTGACGTCCTCCGCCGCCTTGTAGTACGCCGAGAAGCCCGCACCGGCCGCGAACCGGTCCGGGTGGTGGAGGGCGATCTTCAGCGCGCAGTAACCACCCGTCGAGTTCCCCATGAAGCCCCAGTTCCGCGCCTTCGTCCCCACCCGGTACGTCTCCGAGACCGCCTTCGGCAGGTCCTCGGCGAAGAAGGTCTCCACCCGCGGGCCCCCGGGGATGTCCACGCACTCGGTGTCCCGCGGCGGCGCCACCGTCGGACGCAGCATCACCAGGATCATCGGCTGCATCCGCCCCTCCTTCGCCTGGAGGTACGCCGTCCGGGGGTACTTGAGGCCCTTGATCAGGTTCTCCGCCGTGCCCGGGTAGCCCGTGAGCACCACGGCCGCCGGGAACGTCCGCTTCGCGTACTTCTCCTGGAAGTACTCCGGCGGCAGGTACACGTAGGCCTGCGAGGCGATCCCCGACCGCTCCCCCTCCACCACGACCTTCTGGATCTGTCCGCCGACCGAGGGACGGCCGCCGCCGGGCACGTCGACCGCCTGCGTCCCCACCACCCGTACGTCCTTCGAACCGGCCGCGTGGTCGACGACCACCCCCATCTCCTGCTCCTGCCCGAACAGGTCGGCCCACGAGCCGTAGAAGAGGAACGAACGATTCGCCGCGAGGCCCACCGCCGCGAACAGCGCCACCTGGGTCACGAGCAGCAGCCCCACCCGGCCCACGACCGGCCGCCAGCCGCGCCGCGCGAGCCGCGGCCACAGCCAGACGGTGGCCAGGAACAGCACCACGGCCAGCACCACGGCCGACACGAGGACTTTGTCGCTGGTGAGACCCATGAGACGACCGAGCCTTCTTTCCGAGATTTTCCTGTGGACGAATGAACCCGACCCCGCGCGCCTTCGTCATAGAAGGCGCACCGGCCGGAACGGCCCGCCGAACGCGCCGCAGGGCCCGACCGGAGTCAAAGACCCTGCGCAGGACCACGGGAAGTACAGGAAGCCATGTCTGTCACGGTAGATGGGGACAAATCAGGATTGGTTCCGGTTCGGGTCCGACGGATTCTCCGCGGCCCCCGTCCCGAGAAGGTCCCGGCCCTCGTCGGCACGGCCTGCACCCTCATCGGCCTCATCGACATCGCCGCCGGGGTCTTCCCCCGCTTCCGCGCCAGTCGCATGCACGCCGTCGCCGAAGTCCTCCCGGGCACCCTCGGCCCCCTCTCCGCCGCCCTCTCCCTGAGCGTCGGCGTCCTCCTCCTGCTCCTCGCCCACGGCCTCAAGAGGAACAAGCGCCGCGCCTGGCGCGCCGCCGTGGTCCTCCTCCCCCTCGGCGCCGCCGCCCAGTTCGTCTGGCGTCACTCCGTCCTCGGCGCCCTCCTCTCCCTCGTCCTCCTCACCCTCCTCGTACGTCACCGGGACGAGTTCGCCGCCCTCCCCGACCCCCGCAGCCGCTGGCGGGCCCTCGCCAACTTCGTCGTCATGGGCGCCGGATCCATCGCCCTCGGCCTCGTCATCGTCAGCGCCCACCCCCGCCGCGTCGTCGGCAGCCCCAGCCTCGCCGACCGACTCGAGCACGTCCTGTACGGACTCCTCGGCATCGAAGGCCCCGTCGCCTACACCAAGGGCGTCGACTGGACCGTCGGCTACTCCCTCGGCGCCCTCGGCATGCTGACCGCGCTCACCACCATCTACCTGGCCTTCCGCCCCGAGCACCCCGCCGCCCGCCTCACCGACGACGACGAGACCCGGCTCCGCACCCTGCTCGACCAGCACGGCGGCCGCGACTCCCTCGGCCACTTCGCACTCCGCCGCGACAAGGGCGTCGTCTTCTCCCCCAGCGGCAAGGCCGCCGTCTGCTACCGCGTCGTCTCCGGCGTCATGCTCGCCAGCGGCGACCCCATCGGCGACGTCGAAGCCTGGCCCGGCGCCATCGAACGCTTCATGGACGAGGCCAAGGCCCACTCCTGGACCCCCGCCGTCATGGGCTGCTCCGAGACCGGCGGCCAGGTCTGGACCCGCGAGACCGGCCTCGACGCCCTCGAACTCGGCGACGAGGCGGTGGTCGACGTCGCGGATTTCTCCCTCTCCGGCCGGGCCATGCGCAACGTCCGCCAGATGGTCAAACGCATCGAACGCAACGGCTACACCACCCAGGTCCGCCGGGTCCGTGACCTCGACGACGAAGAACTCGAACGCGTCCGCCGCGCCGCCGCCGACTGGCGCGGCACCGACACCGAACGCGGCTTCTCCATGGCCCTCGGCCGCATCGGCGCCCCCGGCGACGGCGACGCCGTCATAGCGACCGCCCACAAGGACGACGACGCCTCGCCCTACGGCGACCTCAAGGCGGTCATCCACTTCGTGCCCTGGGGCCCCGACGGCATGTCCCTCGAACTCATGCGCCGCGACCGCTCCGCCGACCCCGGCATGAACGAGCTCCTCATCGTCGCCGCCCTCCAGGCCTCCCCCGACCTCGGCATCACGCGCGTGTCCCTCAACTTCGCCATGTTCCGCGCCGCCCTCGCCCGCGGCGAGAAGATCGGCGCAGGGCCCGTCCTGCGGATCTGGCGCGGCCTCCTCGTCTTCCTCTCCCGCTGGTTCCAGATCGAGTCGCTCTACAAGTTCAACGCCAAGTTCCGGCCACGCTGGGAACCCCGCTTCGTCGTCTACCGCAAGAGCCGCGACCTGCCCCGCATCGGCTTCGCCGCCATGCAGGCCGAAGGCTTCGTGAACGTCTCCCTGCCCCGGCCCTTCTCCCGCAGGCGCCCCGCGCCGGCCCCCCGCCCCTGCGCCCACATCGTCCCCGCCCAGACGGCCGACCGTGAGGTCCGCGCGGCCTGATATCGCCCCTGGGCCCTACGCTGGACACATGAGTACGACGATCGACCGGGGCACGGCCCAGGGCCTGCCGGAGTGGGACCGCTGCGCGGTCATGGGCGTGATCAACGTGACCCCCGACTCCTTCTCCGACGGCGGCCGCTGGTTCGACACCACGGCCGCCGTCAAACACGGCCTCGACCTGGTCGCCGAGGGCGCCGACCTCGTCGACGTCGGCGGCGAGTCCACCCGCCCCGGCGCCACCCGCGTCGACGAGGACGAAGAGCTCCGCCGCGTCATCCCCGTGGTCCGCGGCCTCGCCGCCGAAGGCGTCACCGTCTCCGTCGACACCATGCGCGCCGCCGTCGCCGCCCGCGCCGTCGAAGCCGGCGCCGTCCTCGTCAACGACGTCAGCGGCGGCCTCGCCGACCCCGGCATGGTCCCCGCCGTCGCCGCCGCCGAAGTCCCCTTCGTCGTCATGCACTGGCGCGGCTTCAGCGAGAACATGAACAGCCTCGCCGTGTACGACGACGTCGTCGGCGAGGTCGTCGGGGAACTCCGCACCCGCATGGAGGCCGTCGTCGACGGCGGCATCGCCCCCGAACGGATCGTCATCGACCCCGGCCTCGGCTTCGCCAAACTCGCCCCGCACGACCTGGCCCTCGTCGCCCACCTCCCCGAACTCCGCGCCCTCGGCCGCCCCCTCCTCGTCGCCGCCTCCCGCAAGCGGTTCCTCGGCCACGTCCTCACCCGCGAGGGCGCCACCCCGCCGCCCGCCCGCGAGCGCGACGCCGCCACCGCCGCCGTCTCCGCCATCGCCGCCCACACGGGCGCGTGGGCCGTCCGCGTCCACGAGGTACGGGCCACCGCCGACGCCGTACGGGTCGCCAGAGCCGTCGAGGGAGCCGCGTGAGCCGCACGGACCGCGGCACCGACGAGGCAGCCGTCGAAGCCGCCAACACCGCCTTCTACGGGGCCATGGAGACCGGCGACTTCGAGAGCCTCTCCGGACTCTGGCTCGACGACGGAGCCACCCCCATCACCTGCGTCCACCCCGGCTGGCCCGTCCTCACCGGCCGCGGCGAGGTGCTCCGCTCGTACGCCCTGATCATGGCGAACACCGACTACATCCAGTTCTTCCTCACCGACCTGCGGATCTCCCTCGCCGGCGACACCGCCCTCGTCACCTGCACCGAGAACATCCTCAGCGGCGGACCCGCCGAGGACGGCGCCGAGCTCGGCCCCCTCGTGGGCCAGCTCGTCGTCGCCACCAATGTGTTCCGCCGCACACCCGCGGGCTGGCGGATCTGGTCCCACCACGCCTCCCCCGTCCTGGGAGACACCGAGGAAACGGGCGGTCCCGAGGACGGCCCCGAGGCTTCGAATCCACCCGTCTGACCCGCCCCCGGCCCCCCAAGGGCAAGCGCTGTCGGTCCCCGCAGGTAGATTCGAAGTGGACACCCGGCCGTCCGCACCCGGCTGCGTGGCCACCCGAACTACGACAGCAGGAGTGATTCGCGTGGATCGTGTCGCGCTGCGCGGCCTCAAGGCCCGGGGCCACCACGGCGTCTTCCCCAAGGAGCGCGAGGAGGGTCAGACCTTCATCGTGGACCTGGTCCTCGGCCTGGACACCCGCCCGGCGGCCGCCGAGGACGACCTCACGAAGACCGTGCACTACGGCATCGTCGCCGAAGAGGTCGTCGACGTCGTCCAGGGCGAGCCCGTCGACCTCATCGAAACCCTCGCCGAGCGCATCGCCCAGCAGTGCCTCAGCCACGCCGGGGTACAAGAGGTGGAGGTCGTCGTCCACAAGCCGGACGCGCCCATCACCGTGCCGTTCGACGACGTGACCATCACGATCACCCGGAGCCGACGATGAAGCCGACGCAGAGCGACCCCACCGTCCAGCCCGTGCCGGCCTCCGTCGTCGAGACCGTCGACGCCGCCGACACCACCCTCTCCAACCCCCGCTGGGCCGTCCTCGCCCTCGGCGCCAACCTCGGCAACCGCCTGGAGACCCTCCAGGGCGCCGTCGACGCCCTGGGCGACACCCCCGGCCTCCGGGTCAAAGCCGTCTCCCCCGTCTACGAGACGGCCCCCTGGGGCGTCGAGCCCGGCACCCAGCCCTCGTACCTCAACGCCGTCGCCCTCGTGAAGACGACGCTGCCGCCCTCCTCCCTCCTGGAGCGGGCCCACGCCGTCGAGGAGGCCTTCCACCGCGTCCGCGAGGAGCGCTGGGGCGCCCGCACCATCGACGTCGACATCGTCGCCTACGCGGACGTGATCTCCGAGGACCCCGTCCTCACCCTCCCCCACCCCCGCGCCCACCAGCGCGCCTTCGTCCTCGCCCCCTGGCACGACGTGGACCCCGAAGCACAGCTCCCCGGCCACGGCCCCGTGGCCGACCTCCTCGCCGTCCTCGGCCACGAAGGCGTCACTCCCCGTGCCGACCTGGAACTCCGTCTCCCGGAGTAGTCGTTACGCTCGTGCCAGACCGCCCCAGCGACGACACGAAGGACATCCGGTGAAACAACTGCGGCTGAAGGTGCTCACCGGACTGTTCCTCGTGGCCGGCATCCTCTCCTGGGGAGCCGCCCGGCTCTGGGACGCGGTCGGCACCCTCCCCAGCGTGCCGATCGCCGCACCCATCGTCCTCGCCGTGATCGCCGTGGTCCTCACCGCGACCGCCCTCTCGATCCGCGCCCGCCTCAAGGCCCAGCGCGAGCGCCGCCCCGGCGCCAAGGGCGTCGAACCCCTGATGGCGGCCCGCGCGGTGGTCTTCGGCCAGGCGAGCGCCCTGGTCGCCGCCCTCGTCGCCGGCATGTACGGCGGCACGGGCGTCTTCCTCCTGGGCTCCCTCGACGTCCCCGCCCGCCGCGACCAGGCCCTCTACGCGGCCTTCTCGGTCGCGGCGGGCATCGCCGTCATCGCCGCCGCCCTCTTCCTGGAGCGCGTCTGCAAGCTCCCGGAGGACGACGACAACGACAAGGGCCGCGCTCCGACCGCCTGACCCTCACCAGGGCTCCCGCACGAGGTGCCCGTTCACCAGGAAGGTGGGGTACGGGGCCAGCCGGTAGCTGTAGAAGGTGAAGGGCTTGGCACCCAGGGCGGTACGGGGGCGGACCTCGTGGACCTTGATCCAGGTGGATTCCGGGGGGCTGATCCGGTGGTGCTCGGGGACGAAGGTGCCACGGCCTGCCCAACGGTCCGACACACAGAGTCGCGAGGCTCCCGCACTTGCCGGGGTGAACCGGGCCCCGATGACGGGAGCGAGCTCGGCCAGGAAGGGAACGTTGGCGCTCGTCATCACGCGCCCGCGCCATTGCCTGCTGCGGTAGCCGTCACCTTCGATGTATCCGTCGAGGAACCCTTCGACGGTATCGATGTCCCGCAGCACCACGCGCGGAAATCGCTGCCGCATGTGGTGTGGATCCCCGCCCACGTAGTGCCGCATCGCATCGGACAGGTACGAGGAGACCACCCGGACCCTGAAACCCGGCAGGTCGCGCTTCAGATAGCCGGAGGGGCGGCTCACCGCTTCCAGGCGGGCGGGCAGACCCGTACAGGCGGTCAACGCGGTCGCGTACCGGGAGGCGAAGTCCTCCTCGTTCACGACCAGCGAGACATAGTTCTTGCCGACCGTGCCGTCGGCGCACGTGGCCCCGACGAAGTAGCCGAACTCGTATCCCGGCTTGATCGTCAGCCGTTCCCGGCACAGCTTCTTCGCGTGCGTCCAGGCGATCGCCGCCCCCGCAGCGTCCGCCGCCGGCGCCCAGCCGTCCGTAGTGAGCAGGAGCAGGTCCGGGCCGGCGGTGAAGGTCATGTGGTCCGTGACCACGTCGACGGCCTGCCGCCCCTTCACCGCCGTCACGTCCACGACCGTGGTCTGCACCGTCCGGTCGCCGTCCAGCGTCCACATCGCGCTGCCCGGAGCCACGTTCTTGGCCTGCACGCAACCGTCCACCAGGTTGACCAGCATCTTGCTGGTCGGTCCGTACCCCATACCGCCCCCTTGATCAGCGATGAACTCCGCTGATCAAGGACGCTATGGAGCAAGGCGGACAGTCCGCTACTAACGGGCCAATATCAGGGACATAGCCTCAGCACGTGTAGTAGCGTCACGAAGTTGGCCACGTACCGCCGAGGTGGTCGTCTTCGCGCCCGGCTTGCGGATGCCGCGCAACGACATACACATGTGCTCGGCCTCGATCACGACGATCGCGCCACGGGCCTCAAGGATCTTCATCAGCGAATCGGCGATCTGAGTGGTCAGCCGCTCCTGGACCTGCGGGCGCCGCGCGAAGACGTCGACCAGACGCGCCAGCTTCGAGAGTCCAGTGATCTTGCCGCTTTCCGCCGGAATGTAGCCCACATGGGCCACGCCATGGAACGGGAGCAAATGATGTTCGCAGAATGAAACGAGTTCAATGTCCTTCACGAGGACCATTTCGTCGTGACCGAGGTCAAAAGTTGTGGTCAAGACATCCTCGGGCTCCTGGTGCATCCCCGCCAGCAATTCCCTGTATGCACGTGCAACGCGTGCAGGGGTCTGCTGCAGTCCCTCGCGGTCCGGGTCCTCACCGACCGCGATGAGGAGCTCCCGTACGGCGTTCTCGGCGCGCTTCTCGTCGAACTCGCCGATCATGCCCTCGCCGTCCAGCGTCACCGGGTCGGTCATCCTGTCCTCGTTCCGTCTGACTGTGTGCGCGCGAAAGAGCCGCGCCCCCACAGGCTAGAACCTGTGGGGGCGCGGCTTCCATTCCGGGGTGCCCGGGCGTCAGTCCTCGGGGGTGTCCACCGGGGCGATGTCGATGCCCTTGGTGGTGTCCACCGCCGGGGCCGCCGTGCCGTTCGCGCTGTTCGTCAGGGCCAGCTCCTTGGGGGAGAGGACCGGCGGGCGCGTGGACGGGGTGCGGCGGGCCGAGCCCGTCCAGGCCGGGCGGGCCGGGCGCTTGACGATGGGGGCGAAGATCTCGGCGATCTCCTCCTTGCCCAGCGTCTCCTTCTCCAGCAGGGCGAGGACCAGGTTGTCGAGGACGTCGCGGTTCTCGACCAGGATCTCCCAGGCCTCGTTGTGCGCGGTCTCGATGAGCTTCTTGACCTCTTCGTCGACCAGCGCCGCGACCTCTTCCGAGTAGTCGCGCTGGTGCGCCATCTCACGGCCGAGGAAGGGCTCGGTGTTGTCGCCGCCGAACTTGATGGCGCCGAGCCGCTCGGTCATGCCGTACTGCGTGACCATCGCGCGGGCCGTGCCGGTGGCCTTCTCGATGTCGTTGGCCGCGCCCGTGGTCGGGTCGTGGAAGACGAGCTCCTCGGCCGCGCGCCCGCCCAGCATGTACGCCAGCTGGTCGAGCATCTCGTTGCGCGTGGTCGAGTACTTGTCCTCCTCCGGGAGCACCATCGTGTAGCCCAGGGCACGGCCGCGGGACAGGATGGTGATCTTGTGGACGGGGTCGGCGTTCGGCGAGGCCGCCGCGACGAGGGCGTGGCCGCCCTCGTGGTACGCGGTGATCTTCTTCTCCTTGTCCGACATGATCCGGGTCCGCTTCTGCGGGCCCGCGACCACACGGTCGATCGCCTCGTCCAGAGCCTTGTTGTCGATCAGCTTCTGGTCGCTGCGGGCGGTGAGGAGCGCCGCCTCGTTGAGGACGTTGGAGAGGTCCGCGCCGGTGAAGCCGGGGGTGCGGCGGGCGACGGCACTGAGGTCGACGTCCGGCGCGACCGGCTTGCCCTTCTGGTGGACCTTGAGGATCTCCAGACGGCCCTGCATGTCCGGGCGGTCGACGGCGATCTGCCGGTCGAAGCGGCCGGGGCGCAGGAGGGCCGGGTCGAGGATGTCGGGGCGGTTCGTGGCGGCGATCAGGATGACGCCGCCCTTCACGTCGAAGCCGTCCATCTCGACGAGGAGCTGGTTGAGGGTCTGCTCGCGCTCGTCGTGGCCGCCGCCGAGGCCGGCGCCGCGGTGGCGTCCGACGGCGTCGATCTCGTCGACGAAGACGATCGCGGGAGCGTTGGCCTTGGCCTGCTCGAAGAGGTCGCGGACCCGGGAGGCGCCGACACCGACGAACATCTCGACGAAGTCGGAGCCGGAGATCGAGTAGAACGGCACGCCGGCCTCGCCGGCGACGGCGCGCGCGAGGAGCGTCTTGCCGGTTCCGGGCGGACCGTAGAGCAGGACGCCCTTGGGGATCTTGGCGCCGACGGCCTGGAACTTCGCGGGCTCCTGGAGGAACTCCTTGATCTCGTGGAGTTCCTCGACGGCCTCGTCCGAGCCGGCGACGTCGGCGAACGTGGTCTTCGGCGTGTCCTTGGTGATGAGCTTCGCCTTGGACTTGCCGAACTGCATGACGCGGGAGCCGCCGCCCTGCATCTGGTTCATCAGGAAGAGGAAGACGACCACGATGAGGACGAAGGGGAGGAGCGAGAGCAGGATCGAGACGAAGGGCGACTGCTTCGTCGGGGAGACGGTGTAGCCCTTCTCGATCTGCCCGGCCTCGAACTTCTCCTGGAGCTTGTCGGCGAGGTCCGCGCCCTGGGTGCCGATGTAGCTGGCCTGGACCTTGCTGCTCTTGTCGATCTTCTGGCCGTCGACGAGCTCGATCTTGATGATCTGCTCGTCACCGGTGGTGAGCTTTGCCTGCTTGACCTGGTTCTTGTCGATCGCCTGGACGACCTGGCCGGTGTCCACCGTCTTGTAGCCCTCGGACGAGCCGACGACCTGCATCAGCACGACCACGGCGAGGACGGCCAGCACGATCCACATGACCGGCCCACGGAAGTATCGCTTCACGTCCATCCATACGGAGCGAGTACGCCCCGTCCCTCCTGCCCGTAGGAAAATGCTGCTGTGAGAGCTGCTGTGTGAAAAAGCTGTTCTTCGGACGGTACCTCAGCATCGTCGCCCGCGACCGCCTTCCCGTGGTTCAACGGAGGGAAGGCGGTGCGGGTTCCCCGTGAGGCCGGGGGACTCAGCCGCCGTAGACGTGCGGGGCGAGCGTGCCGACGAACGGCAGGTTCCGGTACTTCTCCGCGTAGTCGAGGCCGTAGCCGACGACGAACTCGTTGGGGATGTCGAAGCCGATCCACTTGACGTCGATGGCGACCTTCGCGGCCTCCGGCTTGCGCAGGAGGGTGCACACCTCGAGGGAGGCGGGCTCGCGGGAGCCGAGGTTCGACAGCAGCCAGGACAGGGTCAGGCCGGAGTCGATGATGTCCTCGACGATCAGGACGTGCTTGCCCTTGATGTCGGTGTCGAGGTCCTTGAGGATCCGGACGACGCCGGAGGACTGGGTGCCGGCGCCGTAGGAGGAGACGGCCATCCAGTCCATGGTGACGGGGGTGGACAGGGCGCGAGCCAGATCCGCCATCACCATCACCGCGCCCTTGAGGACGCCGACGATGAGCAGGTCCTTGCCCGCGTATTCCGCGTCGATCTTCGCGGCCAGCTCTGCCAGCTTGGCGTCGATCTCTTCCTTGGTGATGAGCACCGACTGGAGGTCGGTGCCCATGTCCTTCTCGTTCACCCGGGTCACTTTCGTTGCAGCGTGCGTCAGCCTTGCCGGATGACCAGTCTGCCACCCTGACGGCGCGCTTCGACGCGGCCGGGCAGGTTGATGGCCCCTTGACCACGCCATCCGGTGATGAGCCGGTCGACTTCTTCGATGTGGCGGGCGAAGAGGGAGCCGGCGGGGGCGCCCTCGGCGATGACGGCGCGGCGCAGGACTCGGCGGCGTACGGCGGGGGGCAGCCCGAAGAGCTTGGCGCATTCGAGGGCGCCCGCCTCGTCGCGTACGGCGGTCTCGGCGTCGGCGGCCCAGGTGTCGAGGGCGTCGGCGTCGTCGCGGGAGAGCTGGGCCGTTCGGGCGAGGGCTTCGACGACGCCCTTGCCGAGGGCCTTCTCGAGGGCGGGGAGGCCCTCGTGGCGGAGGCGGGAGCGGGTGTAGGCGGGGTCGCTGTTGTGCGGGTCGTCCCAGACGGCGAGTTCCTGGGCGATGCAGGCCTTGCGGACGGTCTGGCGGTCGAGCTGGAGGAAGGGGCGCCGGTAGCGGCCGGAGGTGCCGGAGACGGCGGCCATGCCGGAGAGGGAGCGGATGCCGGAGCCGCGGGCGAGGCCGAGGAGGACGGTCTCGGCCTGGTCGTCGCGGGTGTGGCCGAGGAGGACCGCGGTGGCGCCGTGGCGCTCGGCGGCGGCGTCGAGGGCGGCGTACCGGGCGTCGCGGGCGGCGGCCTCGGGTCCTCCTTCGCGGCCGACGGTGACCGTGACGGACTCGACGGGGGTGAGGCCGAGGGCGGTCATGCGTCCGGCGACCTCGGCGGCCCGGGTGTCGGAGCCGTCCTGGAGGCCGTGGTCGACGGTGATGCCGCCGGCGCGTACGGGGAGTTTGCGGGCCTCGAAGGCGAGGGCGGAGGCGAGCGCCATGGAGTCGGCGCCTCCGGAGCAGGCGACGAGGACGAGCGGTTCGGAGCCGGTCGTGTTCTCGGTGATGACGTCGTGGAGTACGCGGCGGACCGCCAGGCGTATCGCCGCGACCGCAGGATGGGGACCCATGTCCGGTGCCCTTCGTGAATGGGGTGGGGTGCCTCGGTCGGAGTCTTAACGGTCGGAAAGGGGGGTTCGGTCACTCAGAGTGCGTCGATGGTGACAGAAACCCGGCCGTTACCCGAGCATTGCACGCCTCACCCCATGCCCAGGGTCCCTCGGATGGGTGATTGGTGGGGGGTTCCGAGGTGTTCCTGTGTCGTGTGCCGCTCCTGTCTCAGGAGTCTGCCTTACGGTGCACCCTCGCGATCCAGTCGGCGGGGGCGGCGATCTCGGTCTTGGTGGGGAGCGTGTTGGGTGAGGTCCAGACGCGGTTGAAGCCGTCCATGCCGACCTGGTCGACGACGGCGCGGACGAAGCGCTCGCCGTCGCGGTACTGGCGGAGCTTGGCGTCGAGGCCGAGGAGCCTGCGCAGGGCGAGGTCGAGGCGGGAGGCGCCGCGGGCGCGGCGGGCCTGGAACTTCTCGCGGATCTCGGCGACGGAGGGGACGACCTGGGGTCCGACGCCGTCCATGACGTAGTCGGCGTGGCCTTCGAGGAGCGACATGACGGCGGTGAGGCGGCCGAGGATCTCGCGCTGTTCGGGGGTCTGGACGAGTTCGACGAGGGAGGGGGAGGGTTCGCCCTCCTCACCCTCGGGGCGGCCGCCGGCGAGGGTCTGGGCGGCTTCGCGGAGGCGTTCGACGACGGTGCCGGGGTCGACGTCGGTGGCGGCGAGGAATGACTGGATCTCGCCCTGGAGGTGGTCGCGGAGCCAGGGGACGGCGGTGAACTGGGTGCGGTGGGTCTCCTCGTGGAGGCAGACCCAGAGCCGGAAGTCGTGCGGGGAGACGTCGAGTTCGCGTTCGACGTGGACGACGTTCGGGGCGACGAGGAGGAGGCGTCCGCCGCCGTTGGCGCCGGCGGGGAGGTCGCGGGTGGCGGGGGCGAAGGTCTCGTACTGGCCGAGGATGCGGGAGGCCAGGAAGGACAGCAGCATCCCGAGTTCGACGCCGGTGACCTTGCCGCCGACGGCGCCGAGGAGGGCGCTGCCGGCGTTGCCGGAGCGGCGCTCCTGCATCTTGCCGAGGAGCGGGGTGAGGAGTTCGCGGAAGCCGGCGACGTTGGCCTTGATCCAGCCGACGCGGTCGACGACGAGGACGGGGGTGTCGTGCGGTTCGGCGCCCTCGGGGATCATCCGGGTGTAGGCGCGGACGTGTTCCTCGGAGGCCTTGGCGTGCCTGCGGAGTTCGGCGACGACCTCGCGGGCCTCGTCGCGGCTGACTTCGGGTCCGGGCCGCACGAGGCGGGTCGCGGTCGCGACCGCGAGGTTCCAGTCGACCATCCCGGATGTGCCTGCGCCACCGATGCTCGTCATGCGTCAACCGTACGGGCTCGGCGCCTGTTCGGTGAGGGTTCGAAGCGGGGCGTGTGGGCTCACTTCCGGCCCGCGAGGGCGGCGGAGAGCCGGTCGAGGGCGGGCTGTGCCTCGTACGGGGAGGGGGTGCGGCCGGCGAGGAACGCGAAGGCGAGGAGACGTCCGTCGGGGGTGACGACGGTTCCGGCGAGCGTGTTGACGCCCGTGAGGGTGCCGGTCTTGGCGCGGACGAGCCCGGCGCCGGCGGGGGCGCTGTCGAAGCGGCCGGCGAGGGTGCCGGTGAAGCCGCCGACGGGCAGTCCGGTGAGGAGGGGGCGCAGGGCGGGGCGGGCGGGGTCGGCCGCCCGGGTGAGGAGTCCGGTGAGGAGGGCGGCGGAGACGCGGTCGCGCCGGTCGAGTCCGCTGCCGTCGGCGAACCGGGCCCCGGCGACGGGGACGCCGAGCCGGGCGAGCTCGTCGCGCACGGCCTTCTCGGCGCCCTGGAAGCTCGCGGGCTGCCTGCGGGCGAGGGCGGTCTGCCGGGCGAGGGCCTCGGCGAGGTCGTTGTCGCTGTTCGTGAGGGTCCGCTCGACGAGGTCGGCGAGGGGGGCGGAGTACGTACGGGCGAGGGGGGCGCCCTGGGGGGTGCGGCCGGGGGCGGGCTCGCCGGTGACCTTGATCCCGGCCTCGGTGAGGAGGCCGGCGAAGGCGGTGGCGGTGTCGCCGGCCGGGTCGGCGGTGCGGGGGGCGGGGCCGCTGCGGCTGTCGTCGAGGCGTCCTTCGCGGGTCATGAGGGCGACGACGGGGGCGATGTTCTCGTTGGGGCCGATGGGGTGGAGGGCGGGGCCCTTGTAGAGGCTCGTGTCGTGGGCGAGGCGTACGGAGGTGCGGCCGCGGGCCTTGAGGGCGCGGGCGGTGTCGGCGGCGAGGGCCTTGAGACGGGCCCGGTCGAGGGTGGGGTCGCCGCCGCCGGTGAGGGTGACGGTCCCGCCGTCGGGGGAGGCGGTGACGGTGGTGGGGATGCGGTGCTCGGGGCCGAGGGCGGAGAGCGCGGCAGCGGCGGTGGCGATCTTGACCGTGGAGGCGGGCGTCATGGGGGTGCTCGCGCCCTCGCCGTAGAGCTGCCCGCCGGTGGCGGTGTCGACGACGGAGGCGGTACGGAGCGGGCCGAGGCCGGGGTCGGCGAGGAGCGGGACGAGGAGGGCGGCGAGGTCGGCGTCGCGTCCCCGGGGGGCCGGGGCGTGACGCGTGCCACCCGTCGTGGGGGCGGCGGCGAGGGCCCGCTCGGCCGTACGCTGGCCTCCGTCCCATGGTCCGGCGGCGGTGACGGCCGCGGCGGCCAGGACGAGACCGAGGGCGGCGGAGCCCGCCGTGAACTGCCACGTCCTCGGCTCCGGCATTGCTGACCAGCCCCTTTCGCGATCACACACGTGCGTGAGGGACACTTAATCACCGCGCGCCGTCGCGAGCATTCACTTGTGTTGATTCAGGAGGAGCCACCCGTGGAGTTCGACGTTCTCATCGAGATCCCGAAGGGATCGCGGAACAAGTACGAGGTCGACCACGAGACCGGTCGCATCCGCCTGGACCGTCGCCTCTTCACGTCGACGGCCTACCCGACCGACTACGGCTACGTCGAGAACACCCTCGGCGAGGACGGCGACCCGCTGGACGCGCTCGTGATCCTCGACGAGCCGACCTTCCCGGGCTGCCTGATCAAGTGCCGCGCCATCGGCATGTTCCGCATGACGGACGAGGCCGGCGGCGACGACAAGCTGCTGTGCGTGCCGGCGACGGACCCGCGCATGGAGCACCTGCGCGACATCCACCACGTGGCCGAGTTCGACCGCCTGGAGATCCAGCACTTCTTCGAGGTCTACAAGGACCTGGAGCCGGGCAAGTCCGTCGAGGGCGCCGACTGGGTCGGCCGCGCCGAGGCCGAGGCCGAGATCGAGAAGTCTTACGCGCGCGCCAAGGAGCAGGGCGGCCACTGAGCCCCCGCTCGCGTGACATGTGAAGGCGGTGCACCTCTTGGGGTGCACCGCCTTTCGCACATCCGTCGCACCTTCATACTGGAATCCACGATTCCCTGGGGATGAGGCGGAGAGAGTGGTGGCGGAGCCGGAGGGCCCCGAGGAGGCTCCTGAGGACCGGAAGCCGCAGTCGGACGAGGCGCGGAGCGCGTTCGTGCCGCCGGCCGGGGTGGAGCAGCCCGCGCCGCCCGAGGAGGATCAGCCGACCTCCGAGTTCGCCCTTCCCCCGGGCCTGACGACGGAGCCGGTGCAGGAGCCGGAGGGTTCGGCGTTCGCCCCGCCCGCCACATACTCGGCCAAGGACTCCCCGCCCGCGTTCACCCCGGCGTACGGGGTGCCGCTGGTGCGGCTCCCGCAGGACGCTCCGTGGCAGGACCGGATGCGGACGATGCTGCGGCTGCCGGTGGGTGAGCGGCCGGTGCCGGAGGCGCCGCGCAAGGAGGACGAGTCCGGGCCCTCGGTGCCGCGTGTGCTCGACCTGACCCTCCGCATCGGCGAGCTGCTGCTCGCGGGCGGGGAGGGCGCGGAGGACGTCGAGGCGGCGATGTTCGCGATCTGCCGCTCGTACGGTCTGGACCGGGTCGAGCCGACGGTGACGTTCACCCTGTTGTCCGTCACCTACCAGCCCTCGCTCGTGGACGACCCGATCACGGCGAACCGGACGGTACGGCGCCGGGGCACGGACTACACGCGGCTCGCGGCGGTGTACCAGCTGCTTGCGGACATCAACGCGCAGGCACACGAGGTGACGCCGGAGGAGGCGTACCGGCGGCTGGCTGAGATCCGGCGGAACCGGCACCCCTACCCGGGCTGGGTCCTGACGGCGGCGGCCGGCGTCCTGGCCGGTGCGGCCTCGGTGCTGCTCGGCGGCGGTCCGACGGTCTTCTTCGTGGCGGCGCTCGGCGCGGTCCTCGGCGACCGGCTCGCGTGGCTGTTCGCGGGGCGCGGGATGCCGGAGTTCTACCAGTTCCTGGTGGCGGCGATGCCGCCGGCGGCGATGGGCGTGCTCCTGACGATGCTGCACGCGGACCTGCGTCCGTCGGCGGTGATCACGGGTGGCCTGTTCGCGCTGATTCCGGGGCGGGCGCTCGTCGCGGCCGTGCAGGACGGTCTGACCGGCTTCTACATCACGGCCTCGGCCCGGCTCCTGGAGGTCGCGTACTTCTTCGTCGCGATCGTGGTGGGCGTGCTGTCGGTGCTGTACATCGCGGTGCAGTTCGACGCGCAGCTGAATCCGGAGGGGGCGCTGCGGGCGGTGGAGCGGCCGGTGACGCAGACCCTGGCGTCGATGGTGCTGTGCGCGACCTTCGCGATCCTGTTGCAGCAGTCGCGGGGCACGGTGCTGTTCGCGACGCTGAACGGCGGGGTGGCGTGGGTGATCTACGCGTCGATCGCGGTGACCGCCGAGGGTTCGACGGTGATGGCGACGGCGGTGGCGGCCGGTCTGGTGGGCCTCTTCGGGCAGCTGATCGCCCGCTATCACCACACCTCGTCGCTGCCGTACGTGACGGCCGCGATCGGTCCGCTGCTGCCCGGTTCCGCGACGTACTTCGGGGTGCTCGCGATCGCCCAGAACAACCTGGACCAGGGCTTCGCCTCGCTCGCGAAGGCGGCGGCGCTCGCCCTGGCGATCGCGATCGGCGTGAACCTGGGAAGCGAGCTGGCCCGCCTCTTCATGCAGGCCCCGGGCGCGGCGGCGGCGCGGCGCGCGGCGAAGCGCACCCGGGGTTTCTAGGTCCGGTTCCTACCGCTTGGCGTGACGGCCGCGCGGGTTCGGGGTGCCGGGGGCGTCGTGGTCGCTGTGCTGCGGGTTCTTCTTCGACTGGGAACGGGCCCGGAGGAGCTCGATCACGACGGGGATCACGGAGATCAGGACGATCCCGACGAGGATCATCTCGATGTGCTTGTGGACGAACTCGATCTTGCCGAGGGAGGCGCCGAGCAGGGTCACACCCGCGCCCCACAGCACGCCACCGATGATGTTGAACGTGATGAACGAGCGGTAGTTCATCTTGCTGACGCCCGCGATGATCGGCGTGAACGTCCGGATGATCGGGACGAAGCGGGCCAGGATCAGCGACTTGGGGCCGTGCTTCTCGAAGAACTCGTGCGCCTTCTCGACGTTCTCCTGCTTGAAGAGCTTGGAGTCGGGGCGCTTGAAGAGGGACGGCCCGACCTTGCGGCCGAAGAGATAGCCGACCTGGTCGCCGACGATGGCGGCGGCCGCCACCAGGGTGCACACCAGCCACAGCGGCGTGTCCAGCTTGTTCGTGGTGACGAGCAGGCCGGTGGTGAAGAGCAGCGAGTCGCCGGGCAGGAAGAACCCGATGAGGAGGCCGGACTCGGCGAAGACGATGACCAGGACACCGATCAGACCAAAGGTCTGGATCAGATAGTCCGGGTCCAGCCAGCTCGGTCCGAGGGCAAGCGTGTTCACGGGTTCCGGGCTCCTGCGGTCGGTGGGGGTTCGGGGGACGGCTGGCCCCAAGCTATCAACGCGGGCAGGAGGCCCCCGGTTCCACCCGGCCCCCACGGGATGCGGACCCGGCCCGCCGGCCCGAGGCTTGGGGGTCAGGAGGTGCATGCCGATGGGCATCGACGAGTACGGGGGCGGCCAGGGGCCGCACCCCGAAGTGCTGGTCGTGACGACGAACGACGTGCCGGGCTACGAGGTCCGGCAGGTCATCGGCGAGGTCTTCGGACTCACCGTCCGGTCCCGTCATCTGGGCAGCCAGATCGGCGCCGGCCTGAAGTCGATGATCGGCGGCGAGCTGAAGGGGCTGACGAAGACCCTCGTGGAGACCCGCAACCAGGCGATGGAACGCCTGGTGGAGCAGGCCAGGGCGCGCGGCGCGAACGCCGTGCTCATGTTCCGCTTCGACGTGACGGAAGCGGCGGACGTGGGCACGGAGGTGTGCGCCTACGGCACGGCGGTGGTGATCGGGCCGCGCGCCTGAGGCTCAGGCCGTCCGACGTGCGGCGTTCGCCCGGACCGCCTCCCTCAGGTGCTCGGGGAGGCCCGGGTGGATCGACTCGTAGAACGCGTGGAAGTTCTCGTCGGCGACGTACATCTCGGCGAGCTCCACATGGGTCCTCGGGTGGCACTCGAAGAACCAGGTGGTGAGGTGCCGGCGGTGGGCCTCGGCGAGGTCCATCGCCGCCTCGGACCCGGGGTCCGCGCCGCCGGCCATGAGGGCGGCGTAGGCGGCGCCCCAGGCGTCCACCTCGTCCTTCATCCGCTGCCACTCCTCCTTGCCGTACCCGGCGGCACGGGCCCGGGCCTGCTCGTGGGAGTGGGAGCCGCCCCAGCGGCGGGCGGTCTCCTCCGCGAACCGTTCGGGGTCCTTGTCCCCGAACACCTCGAACTTCTCCTCGGGGGTGAGGTTGATGCCCATCTTCTTCGCCTCCATGGCGTGCTCGACGGCCGCCGCCATCCTCCGGAGCTCCCCGATCCGCGCGGTCAGCAGCGTGTGCCGGCGCCGCAGGTGCTCCTGCGGGTCGGCGTGCGGGTCGTCGAGGAGGACGGCGACCTCTTCGAGGGGGAAGCCGAGCTCCCGGTAGAACAGGATCTGCTGGAGCCGGTCGAGGTCCTCGTCGTCGTAGCGGCGGTGCCCCGCCGTACTGCGGCCGCCCGGCGAGAGCAGCCCGATCGCGTCGTAGTGGTGCAGGGTGCGCACCGTGACCCCGGCGAAGCCGGCCACCTGTCCCACGGAGTAGCCCATCGGCCGTCCGCCCTTCTCTGTCGGTACGCCGTTCAGCCTGGGTCCTGACGCGACGTGAGGTGCAAGTGCCGCACCGGGGGTTGCCACTCGCGCCGTTCGGGATGTTGCGTCCCTTTTGCTCACATATGGTGGGGCGGTGGCCACCGATCATGCTCCGCCTCCCGCCGCCCCCGTGGAGGCGTCCGCCCGGCTCCTGCTCCCCCAGATCCTCCCCGCGCTCGTCGTCGGCGTGGGCGCGAGCCTGCTCTTCCTCGGGATCAGCGCCCTCGCGGAGAAGTTCCAGCACGTGCTCTGGAACGACCTGCCGGACGCGCTCGGCATCGGCGGCTACTCCTCCCTCTGGATCATCGTCATGCTCACGGCGACGGGCGTCGCCGTGGGGCTCGTCGTGTGGAAGGTCCCCGGACACGCCGGACCCGACCCCGCCTCCGAAGGGCTCGGCGGAGCACCGCTCGCCCCGGGCGTGGTGCCGGGCCTCCTCGTCGCCAGCACCCTCTCGCTGGCCGGCGGCGTCAGCCTCGGCCCCGAGAACCCGATCATCGCCGCCAACATCGCCCTCGCCTTCTGGCTCGGCAGCAAGGCGGTACCCGCCCTGCCGGGCGCGGCCTGGGTCGCGCTCGCCTCGGCCGGCACCATCGGCGCCCTCTTCGGCACCCCCGTGGCGGCGGCCCTCGTCCTCTCCGAGGCCCTGACCTCGCAACCGGGCCGCGGATCCCTCTGGGACCGGCTCTTCGCCCCGCTCGTGGCGGCCGGCGCCGGCGCGCTGACCACCGAGCTGATCTCCGAGCCGAGCTTCGACGTGGGGCTCCCGCCCCTGACCCACCCCGGTTACGGCGACATCCTCGCCGCCCTCGTCATCGCCTCCGCCGCGGCCGTCTTCGGCCTCGCCTCCTGCTACCTCTTCCCCTACGTCCACGCCGTCTTCCACCGGCTGCGGCACCCCATGCTGATGCTGCCCCTCGGCGGCCTCGTCCTCGGCCTTCTGGGCGCCCTCGGCGGGCACCTGACCCTGTTCAAGGGCCTGGCGGAGACCAAGGACCTCACCGCCGGGATCGGCGGCTGGTCCTCCGGCGAGCTCGCCAAGTTCGCCGTCGTCAAACTCCTCGCCCTCGTCGTCGCCGCCTCCTGCGGATTCCGGGGCGGCCGGATCTTCCCGGCCGTCTTCATCGGCGCCGCCTTCGGACTGCTCGCCCAGGCCCTCGTCCCCGAGGTCCACCCGGCCGTCGCCGTCTCCTCGGCCGTCCTCGGCGTTCTGCTCGCGACCACCCGGCAGGGCTGGATCAGCCTCTTCACCGGCGCGGTCCTGGCCTCCTCGCCCGCGATGCTCGCCCTCCTCTGCCTGGCCTCGCTCCCCGCCTGGCTCATCGTCACCGGCCGCCCCCAGCTCGAACTCGACCACCAGGGCAACGCCCTGCGCTGACCCCCGCCGCCGGCCCCGGGTCTCAGGGCTCCTCGTCCCCGCAGGCGAGCCGGAACTCCGACCACCGCACCCCGTCCGCCGTCAGCGCGTACCGACAGCGGGACCCCTGGCGCAGCAGGCCCAGCGGGGTCCGGCGGACGACGTGGGTGCCGTCCTTCAGGTCCACGAAGCCGCGGCCGCCGTCCACGCTCCCGTACCCCGACAGCTCCCCCGCGATCTCCACCCGCCCCCCGGGCCCCGGCACCGGCAGCCCCATCAGACTGCGGGGCTCCTCGACCGGCCCCGTGGTCCACACCCGGCTCCAGCTCCTGCCCCCGTCCACCGAGCGATGCAGCGCCCGCAGCCCGTTCTTCACGGGGTCGCCGCCCGTCAGCTCCCCCATCTCCGCCGCGTACACCGCGTCCTGACCCACCGCCACCGCCGCGTACCGCCCGGGCCCCTTCGCCGCGCTCGGCAGCCGGGCCGCCGTCCAGCCGCGGCCCCCGTCCCGGGAGACGGCGACCGCAGGACCGCCGGAGAGCGGGTCCGTGCCCGAGACCCACCAGGACCCGTCGGGCTCCCGCTGCTCGGCCGGCCGGGGATGCGCGCCGAGGAGCGGCCCCCGGGCGAGGGCCCGGCGCCGACCGTCCTGCGGCGAGACCACCACGAGCCGCTCCCGTTCGCACGCGTCGGGCAGGGCCCCGGCCGGGGCGGCGCAGTCGGTGGTGAGCACCGCCCCGACGGGTATCTCCGGGACCGTGCCGACCGTGCGCCGGTCGCCCGCGCGCCAACTCCGGCCGCCGTCCCGGGTGAACCACGTCCGCCCGCCGGGCCCCGCGCCGCCCTCCTCGACCAGCGCCCGGCCGGGCCCGAGCACCAGCAGGTTCGCCGAGACGCCCTCGTCCGCCGGTATCTCGGGCAGCGGGGAGCGCCGCAGCACCCACTCCTCCGCCCCGGCGTCCCGCACCGCCACGTGCTGCCGGCAGAAGCCGCTCCCCGGCGCCGCCGGCTCGGTCACGCACTCGGCGAGGAGCGCGAACCCGCTGCCGTCCCGCGCGAACCCCAGGCCGTGCGCCCAGCCGGGCAGCCCCGGCCCGGACGGCATCCGGGGCGGCGCCCCGAAGGCGCCCGCGCCCTCCCCCGTCGACCCCGGCCCCGTCGCCCCCGAGCCCGGCGCACCCGAAGCCGCCCGGTCCGTCCCCGACCCCGTACATCCGCTCAGTACCGTCAACACCAGCGCCACGACGGCGCCGGCCGCTCCCGCGAGCCTGCGCATCGGTCCCCCCTACCCCCTCGGGCGGTCCGCGGTGAACCGCTGCCTTCAGTACACCGCTCGCCGCCCCCGGGTTCCCAGCTCCGCGCCGCTACTTTCCGAGCCGCCCGAACTTCCGTACCGCCAGCGGGAAGAAGAGCCCCAGCAGCACCAGCGGCCACACCACCGCCGCCGTGAGGTGCCCCGGCTCGCCGCCCGGGTTGCCGAAGAGCTCGCGCACCGCCGTCGCGGTCGCCGACATCGGGTTCCACTCCACGACCGCCCCGAGCCAGCCCGGCATCGCGTCCGGCGAGGCGAAGGCGTTGGAGAGGAAGCCCACCGGCCAGACCAGGATCTGCACGGCCTGCACCAGCTCCGCCCGCCCCGCCACCAGGGCCAGGAAGATCCCGATCCACAGCATCGCGAAGCGCAGCAGGAGCAGCAGCCCCAGCGCCCCCAGGGCCGCCGCGGGGCCGCCCTCCGCCCGCCAGCCGATCGCGTACCCCACGCCGACCATCACGAGCAGCCCCACCGTCGACTGGAGCATGTCGGCGGCCGCCCGCCCCACGAGCACCGCCCCGTCGGCCATGGGCAGGGACCGGAACCGGTCGATCACGCCCTTGTCCAGGTCCCGCGTCACCGCCGTCATCGTGCCTTCGAGGCCGAAGACCATGGTCAGGGTGAGCATCCCGGGCACCAGGTAGTCGACGTAGGCGCCGTCGACGGTCCGCCCGCCGCCGACCAGGTAGCCGAACATCAGCAGCACCATCACCGGGAACACCAGCCCGACCAGGACCTGCACCGGCTGCCGCGCCCAGTGCGCGAGTTCGCGCCGGGTCATCGTCCAGCAGTCGCCCACCACGTACGCGGCGCTCATGCCGCCACCTCCCCGGCCCGCGCGGTCAGATGCAGGAACACCTCGTCCAGCGTCGGCCGCCGCAGGGCGATGTCCTCCGCCTCGATCCCGGCCGCGCCGAGCGCCCGTACGGTCTCGGCCAGTGCGGCCATCCGGTCCGTGACCGGTGCGCTGAGCCGCCGCCGGTCGGCGTCCAGGCCCACCTCCGCCCGGGGCACGGGCAGCAGCCCTGCCGCCTCGTCGAGCCGTGCCGCGTCCCGGACGACCACGTCGATGCGATCGGCACCCACGCGCGCCTTGAGCCGGTCGGGCGTGCCGTCGGCGACGACCTTCCCCCGGTCCACGACCGAGATCCGGTCGGCCAGCTGGTCGGCCTCCTCCAGGTACTGCGTGGTGAGCAGCACGGTCGTGCCCCCGCCGACCAGGGAGCGCACCGAGTCCCAGACCTCCCTGCGCCCGCGGGGGTCGAGTCCGGTCGTCGGCTCGTCGAGGAAGAGCACCTCGGGCTCGGTGATCAGCGAGGCCGCCAGGTCGAGCCGCCGTCGCATGCCGCCGCTGTACTGCCGGACGGGCTTGCGGCCGGTGTCCCCGAGGCCGAAGCGCTCCAGGAGCTCGTCGGCCCGGATGCCGGCGCGCCGGGCGCCCAGGTGGTGGAGCCGGCCGAACATCTCCAGGTTCTGCCGGCCGCCGAGCTCCTCGTCGAGGGCGGCGTGCTGGCCGAGGAGCCCGATCCGCCGCCGTACCTCCCGGGCCCCGGTCCGTACGTCGTGGCCCGCGACGCGCACCAGGCCCTCGTCGTGCCGCAGCAGGGTGGCCAGGATCCGTACGGTCGTGGTCTTGCCCGCGCCGTTGGGGCCGAGCAGACCGTGGACGGTCCCCCGTCCGACGGCGAGGTCGAGCCCGTCCAGGGCGCTCTTCTCCCCGTACCGCTTGCGCGCGCCCTCCACGAGGACCGCTTCCGATGCCATCCGTTTCCTCCCGAAAGACCTTAGTCAAGTTTGACTAGCAGCTCGCGACGGAGGACGGTATGCCCTCCCGAGGCATTAATCAAACTTGATCAGCTCGCGTACGGGTTCTCCTGGCCCTCCGCGAGGACCCCCACGAAGGGGTCCCCCTCACCCGCGAACACGTACGCCCCGCCCTGGATCCGCTCGATCAGGCCGAGCGTCCACTCCTTGCCCGCGTCCGCCGAGTGGACCCACATGTGCATGATCTCGCCGATGTGCCCGAGCTGCTCCGGGCCGCCCTCCGGCGTGTAGTACTCCGTGACCGCCGCCCGCCACTCGTCGAGCGCCGACACCCGCCGGCGCAGCAGCTCCGCGGCCTCCTCGCGCGGCAGGTCCACCATGAAGCCGATGGCCGCCGACAGGACGTCCATCTTCTGGTCGTACGTGGTCAGCGCCTCGCGCAGCAGCGCGAAGTACTCCTCCGTACCGCGCTCCGTCAGCTCGTACTCCACGCGCGGCGGCCCGCCCACGGCGCTCGGCGCGACCTCGTGCGCGTGCAGCAGTCCCTGCTTCGCCATCTGCTTCAGCGCGTGGTAGATCGAGCCGGGCTTGGCGTGGGACCACTCGTGGGCGCCCCAGTACTCCAGGTCGTTGCGCACCTGGTAGCCGTGGGCGCGGCCGTGCTGCTTGACCGCGCCCAGGACGAGAAGACGGATGGCTGACATGCCCCGATGTTAGTCAACCTTGACTAAGAGAGGCGGTGACTAGGCGGCGCCGTTCTCCTCCGCGATCAGCTCGAAGGAGGTCTTCCCGTCCAGGGACTCGCGGACGATGTCCGCGTGACCGGCGTGCCGCCCCATCTCCTCGACCAGGTGCAGCAGCATCCAGCGCATCGACACCCGCCCGTCCTTCGGGAACCAGGGTGCGGGCGGCAGCGGGAAGGTGTCGTCCAGGCTCGGCACGGACCGTGCGAACTCCTCGGTCTCCTTGGCCACGCCCGCCCAGAAATCGAGCAGTTCCGGGATCGTCTCGCCCTCCACGAGCCGGAAGCCGTCCCCCCAGGTCTCCTGGGTGCGCTGCCGCTCGTTCGGCCGCTGCTGCGCCATCCGCAGCCAGTTGAGCTCCATCTCGGCGACATGCTTGACCAGGCCGGAGAGGCTGAGCTCGCTGACGCTGGGCCGGCTCGCCGCCTGCTCCTCGGTCAGTCCGAGGAGCGAGCGGCGGAGCGCGGCACGCTGCGTCTCGACGAAGTCGAGGAACGTGCCGCGCTCGTCGCTGTGGGCCTCCGTGGGAACAAGGGCAACCATGATGTCCGCCTTCCGTGCGTCCGTGTCCGTCGACCTTCTCGACACCGACCACGCTACGGACGCTTGCGGACAACTACTGTCCGCAAGGCGGATCAGAACGGGAAGCGGCTGCGGCCGTGCTGGATCGAGATCCACTTCTGGGTGGTGAAGGTCTCCACCATCGCCTCGCCGTTGAGCCGCCCCACGCCCGAGTGCTTCTCGCCGCCGAAGGGGACGATCGGCTCGTCGTGCACGGTGCCGTCGTTGATGTGGATCATGCCGGTGTGGATGCGCTTGGCGATCCGTACGCCCCGCTCGACGTCTCCGGTGTGGACGGCGCCGCTGAGCCCGTACGGGGTGTCGTTGGCGATCCGTACGGCCTCCGCCTCGCCGTCGAAGGGGACGATCAGCGCGACCGGGCCGAAGATCTCCTGGCTGAGGACCGGGGCGTCGGCGGCGATGCCGGTGAGGACGGACGGGGAGACGAGGTTGCCCTCGACCGTGCCGTGCAGCAGCGCCGTCGCGCCGGCCGCCACGGTCTGGTCGACGACCGAGGAGACGGCCTCCGCCTGCTGGGAGTTGATGAGGGGACCGATGTGGGTGGCGGGGTCGGCGGGGTCGCCGACGCGCAGGGTCTTCACCTTCGCCACGAACTTCTCGGTGAACTCCTCCTCCAGGGTGCGGTCCACCAGGATGCGGTTGGCGGCCATGCAGACCTGCCCCTGGTGCACGAAGCGACTGAAGACGGCCGCGTCCACCGCGTAGTCGACGTCGGCGTCGTCGAGGACGATCAGGGCGCTGTTGCCGCCGAGTTCGAGGACGGCGTGCTTGAAGTTCTGCGCGCAGACCGTGGCGACGTGGCGGCCGACCTTGTCGGAGCCGGTGAAGGAGATGACCTTCGGGACCGGGTGGGTCAGGAGCGCGTCGCCGATCTCGGCGATGTCGGTGACGACGACGTTCAGCAGGCCGGCCGGCAGACCGGCCTCCTCCAGGACCTTCGCGACCAGCGTGCCGCCGCAGATCGGGGTGTTCTGGTGCGGCTTGAGGACGACGGCGTTGCCGAGCGCGAGCGCGGGCGCGACCGACTTGATCGAGAGGAGGAAGGGGAAGTTGAAGGGGGAGATGACGCCGACGACGCCGACCGGGACGCGGTAGACGCGGTTCTCCTTGCCGTCGACCGGGGAGGGCAGGATGCGGCCCTCGGGGCGCAGCGCCAGCTGGATCGCCTCGCGCAGGAACTCCTTGGCGAGGTGCAGCTCGAAGGCCGCCTTGAGGCGGGTGCCGCCGAGCTCGGCGACGATCGTCTCGGCGATCTCCTCCTCGCGGTCCTCGATGATCCGCAGCGCGCGCTCGAAGACGAGCCGGCGCGTGTACGGGTTGGTCTCGGCCCACTCGGTCTGGGCGCGCTCGGCGGCGCGGTAGGCGCGGTCGACCTCATCGGCGGTGGCGACGGTGATCGACGCCAGCTTCTCCCCGGTGTACGGGTTGAAGTCGATGATGTCCCACGAACCGCTGCCGGGCTTCCACTCGCCGTCGATGTACTGGTGGGCCAGGTCGGTGAAGTGCGACATGGTGGAGACCCCTCTACCCGCTACCTGCAGTGCGACTGATGTGGCGTCATCGTACTGATGTATCAGGAGAGTTGAAGGAGGCCTCGGAGAAGGTCCCGGCTTTCGGCCGGATCCGGACCGTCCTTCTGGAGCTTCTCCATCACCCGCTCGTACTGGGCGACCTCCTCGCGCTTGTCGAGATAGAGGGCGCTGGTGAGCTGTTCGAGGTAGACGACGTCGGAGAGGTCGGACTCGGGGAAGCTCAGCATCGTGAAGGCGCCGCTCTCGCCGGCATGACCGCCGAAGCTGAAGGGCATGACCTGGAGCGTGACGCCCGGGTGCTCGGAGATCTCGATGAGATGCCTCAACTGCCCCTGCATGACCGACCGGTCGCCGTAGGGGCGGCGCAGCGCGGCCTCGTCCAGGACGGCGTGGAACTGCGGGGCGCGCTCGGAGACGAGGACCTTCTGGCGCTCCAGGCGCAGGGCGACCCGGCGGTCGATCTCGGCGCACGGGGCGTCGGGCATGCCGCGGGTGACGACGGCGTGGGCGTACGCCTCGGTCTGCAACAGGCCGTGGATGAACTGGACTTCGTAGACGCGAATGAGGGAGGCGGCGCCTTCCAGGCCGATGTACGTCTGGAACCAGCCGGGCAGGACGTCACCGAAGCTGTGCCACCAGCCGGCGACATTGGCCTCGCGGGCGAGTCCGAGGAGCGCGCCGCGCTCGGTCTCGTCCCCGACCCCGTAGAGGGTGAGCAGATCCTCGACGTCCCTGGCCTTGAAGCTCACCCGTCCCAACTCCATACGGCTGATCTTGGATTCGGACGCACGGATCGAATAACCGGCAGCCTCGCGGGTGATCCCGCGCGACTCGCGCAGCCGCCTCAGCTGGGAGCCCAGCAGGATGCGCCGCACCACGCTCCCGCTCGCTCCGCTCGATTCGCCTGCGGTCACGGCTCTTCGCCTCCCCTTTACGGTGTCGAGCCCCCGTCGAGCCCCGGATTCTGCCATCAAACGCTTCAGCGCGTACACATTCGATTACGGAAAGGCGGCGAGTTCCGGGCATCCAGGCGCACATCACGGGCACAGTGCGCGCGGATCCGGGGAAGTTCCCCTCATCGTGTGGACGACTTATGCACAGATTCGGCACGTGGACGGACAGGTCCGGCGCGTGCACGTGCATCTGCCCTTGCATCCAGTGCACGCATTCGGAACCATGGAGCCCGCGCAGCCGCGTACTCGTTCGTGTTGTCGTGTTGTCGCACCACAGTCGCGATTCCCGGGAGTGCCTCGCATGGGGACGAATGGATCGACCGTGCTCGAGCCGTTACGGCAGGGCCTTCCGCCGATCGATCCCGGCGCCGTCTCCACCTCCGCCTCCTGCGCCCTGCCCGCCCGGTACGAAGCCGTGCGCGGGGCCCGCAAGTTCACCAGCGCGACGCTCGACCGCTGGGAGCTGACGGAGCGCTTCGACGACGTGGCCCTGGTCGTCTCCGAACTCGTCACCAACGCGCTGCGTCACGCGGTGCCCGCCGACGCGCCGCAGGAGGACGGCCAGAACCCGCCGGTCCGGCTGCACCTGATGCGCTGGGCCTCGCGCCTGGTGTGCGCCGTGCGCGATCCCAGCCGGGAGAGCCCGGAGGCACGCGGCGGCGAGGAGGACTTCGCCGCCGAGTCGGGGCGCGGTCTGTTCCTGGTGGACTCCTTCAGCGACAGCTGGGGCTGGCACCCGCTCGCCGGCACGCTCCAGGGCAAGGTGGTGTGGGCGCTGTTCCGGATCGGACCGGAGTAGCGCGCACGAGCATGGAAAGGGCCCCGACGGCAACCGTCGGGGCCCTTCCCGCGTCTCACCCACCGTCACACCAGGTGGTCGAACTCCCCGTCCTTGACGCCCAGCAGGAGAGCCTCGATCTCCGCGGGCGTGTAGACGAGAGCGGGCCCGTCGGGGTGGCGCGAGTTGCGTACGGCGACGTCGCCTCCGGGCAGCTTGGCGAACTCCACGCAGGATCCCTGGGAGTTGCTGTGCCGGCTCTTCTGCCACACGACTCCTCGCAGCTCCGTGGCCGCCATGCCGTTGTACGCGTGATGCGCATGATGCACTGGTAGCTCCCCGAGTTGCTTGGTGCAGGTGTCAACTTCCTCGGATCATAGCTGTGTTCATATGCAGATGCATGAGCAGATGCACGTGCACAAGGGGTGGCGTAGCGACTACGCGACTCAGCGTGCTACCGACTGGTAGAGCCTGCCTGACAGGCCATCGGCGGAGGTCAGGCGTCCAGGAAGGCGTCGAAGGCCGAAGCGAGCCCCTTCCAGGAGTCCCGGCCCGCCGCGTACTCGGCGTCCGTGAGGAGGCAGGAGCCGAGCAGCTCGGCCAGACCGTCACGGTCCAGGCCGGGCGAGGTGAAGACCAGGTGCTGGCAGCGGTCGCCGTGCTCCGGGTGCCAGTCGAGGGCGGCCGCCGCTCTCCGTACCGCCGGGAGCGTCTCCCAGGCCGCGTCGGGCAGCGAGGCCAGCCAGGGCCCCGCGCTCTCGACGCAGAGCGCGCCGCCCGCCGCGTCCCAGGCGAGCAGGGTGTCGGGCCGGTCGGCCAGGTAGAAGCGGCCGCGGCTGCGGGCGGCGGCGCAGGTCAGACCCTCCAGAGCGGCGTACAGCCGGCCGGGATGGAAGGGCCGGTGGTGGCGCCAGACATACGTGGCGACCCCGTGCTCGTCCGCCTCCTGCGGCAGCAGCGCGCAGGCCGGATGCTGGGCGGCGGCCGCGGCCTCCACGTCGAAGCCGGCGAAGACCGCCCGCGCGAGGGCCGCCCCGTCCTCGACGGGGACGCGCAGGGCGGTGGGGTGGAGCTGGTCGAGCAGCGCCCGGTCCTCGGCGTCGGTCGCGGGGCTCGCGGCGACGGCGAGCACGGGCGCGTACTCCAACTGGCGGGCCCAGGTGTCGGCGATGGTGCGGCGGTCGGTGGTGGCCGCGGCGAGCGCGGCGTCGGCGAGGTCGTCGCCGTTGCCCAGGTACGGGAGGAGGAGTGCGGGGTCGACGGCGGTGACGACGGCGCCGATCCTGAACCCGGCGGCCGCGACGACCTCGGCCATCGCCTTGGGCTCGACGGAGTCCCAGAGCTCGACGACGGCGAGCCGGGTGAGACCGGCGGCGCGGAGCCGTTCGAGCTCGGGCACCAGGTCCTCGCGCAGGGCGCAGCAGGCGCAGTCGTCGACGAGCGGGGCCTCACCGGCGGAGAGGAGGCCGGTGGCGTCGCGGACGGTACGGGCGACGGTCCCGGTCGCCGGGGCCGTCGCGAGGTCGTGGTGGAGCGCCACGCTGCCGGGGACGACGGCCAGGAGCCGGTCCACGGCAGCGCGGCGGGCGTCGGAGTGCAGGCCTCCGACGAGGGCGACGGAGAGCATCAGGGCGCCTCGCGCCGTCCGTAGCGCTTCTCGAAACGCTCGACCCGGCCGGCGGTGTCGAGCACGCGCGCGGTGCCGGTGTAGAAGGGGTGGCTCGCCGAGGAGATCTCGACGTCGACCACGGGATAGGTGCGGCCGTCCTCCCACTCCACGGTCCGCTCACTGGTGAGCGTGGAGCGGGTGAGGAAGGCGAAGCCGCCGGCCTTGTCGCGGAAGATGACGGACTCGTACGTGGGGTGGATGCCGGGCTTCATGGGGTGGGTCAGCGCTCCTCTCGGAAGTCGACGTGCCGGCCGGCGACCGGGTCGAACTTGCGCAGGCTCAGGCGGTCGGGGTCGTTGCGGCGGTTCTTGCGGGTGACGTAGGTGAATCCGGTTCCGGCGGTGGAACGGAGCTTGATGACGGGGCGGAGTTCATTGCGTGCCATGGTGTGTAGAGTAAATGAAAATGAATCCCATTGCCAACAACTCTGTGGAGAGGTAGGTCACCCTTGTCCGCCCACTGCCAGCTGACCGGAGCACGCCCCGGATTCGGCAACCGGATCTCGCACTCCCACCGGCGCACCTCGCGCCGCTTCGACCCGAACGTCCAGAACAAGCGGTACTGGCTGCCGAGCGAGCGCCGGTACGTACGGCTGACGCTGAGCGCCCGGGCGATCAGGACCGTCGACTCCATCGGCGTCGAGGCCGCCGTGGCCCGCATCCGCGCGCGCGGAGGAAAGGTCTGATGGCCAAGCGCAGCAAGATCGCCCGCAACGAGCGGCGAAAGACCGTCGTGGCCCGGTACGCCCGGCGGCGGGCCGAGCTGAAGGAGATCATCCGGCGCCCCGAGACCCCGGCGGCCGAGCGCGAGGCGGCGGTACGCGAACTGGCCCGCCAGCCCCGGGACGCGAGCGCGACCCGCCTGCGCAACCGGGACGCCGTGGACGGCCGCCCCCGCGGCCACCTGCGGAAGTTCGGCCTGTCCCGGGTACGGATGCGGCAGCAGGCGCACGCGGGGTTCCTGCCGGGGGTACGGAAGACGTCCTGGTGACGGGGACCTCCCGGGCTCGCTTCGTCAGCCCGGGAGGTGGGCGAGGCGCCCGCCCGCACGGTCGTAGAGCGTGACCCCGGACTCCCCGTCCCCCGGGCCGGTGCGCGCGAACCAGACGCCCCAGCCCGGGCGGCCCGGCAGTTCCAGCAGCGTGGCGAGGACGGTGCGCCCCCCGGGGCCGGTGAGCTCGACGCGGCCCGCCGCCCGGGTCCCGTAGTAGACGCCCGAGTGGAACGTCCCCGCCGGGCCTCCCTCGCTCTGGTGGCTGATGCCGGGCTCGTCCCTGTCGAGGTTCCCGTCGACCACGCTGCGGAAGTTCTCGTAGCCGTCGGGGCCCGCCCAGTGCTTGCCGTCCCCGGTCAGCCAGACCTTCCACCCGCCGCCCGCGGCCACCCGCTCCCCCGGGGCCACGGACCGGACCGGAGGCGGGGTCCGCGTCGGGCCGACGGCCGGCGGCGAGGTCCGGACGGCGGACGGCGGGGCGGCGACGAGCACGGGGGCCGGCGGGGACTGCCGTACGGGAACCAGGGCGACGACCGCCGCCACGGCCGTCGCCGCTCCGAGCACCGTGAGCGCCGACAGGCCCGCGGTCCGGCGCCGGCGCCACGTCCGGCCCGCGCGCCGGACGGCGGCCAGCGGCACCGGGCTCGGGGTGACATCGAGGGCCACGCGCGCGAAGACGCCCCGGACCTCGGTCTCGCCGCGGTCGGACGAGGGCGGGCCGGGGTCCGGCAGGGGCGTGGGGTTCATCGGCGGGCTCCGGAAGAGGCGGGGACAGGGATGACGGGGAGCGGCGTGGCGGCGGCGAGCCGGGGGTGTGCGCGCAGGGCCGCGAGACCGCGGCGGGCGTGGGACTTGACCGTGCCGAGGGAACAGCCGAGCACGCTCGCGATCTGCGGCTCGGTCAGGTCCTCCCAGTAGCGGAGCACCATCACGGCCCGCTGGCGGGCGGAGAGGTCCGCGAGCGCGGCCAGGAGCGCGGCGCGTTCCTCGACCGCCTCCGCGTGGCCCGCCGCGGTGTGGCGGAGCGACTCCGGCAGCACCGGGGTGAGGAGGTGGACGACCCGCTTGCGCCGGATCCTGCTCAGGTTGTTGTTGATCAGCGCGCGGCGCACATAGAGGTCGATCTCGGCGCGGGGAACCCGCCGCCAGCGCCCGTAGACCTTGGCCAGCGTCGTCTGCACCAGGTCCTCGGCCTCATGGAAGTCCCCGGTCAGGAACTGGGCCGTGCGCACGAGGCGCGGCCAGGCGGCGACGGCGAACTCGGCGAAGCCGTCGTCCTCGTCGCCCTCGGTGGCGGAGGGGGCGGAGGGGGCGGATTCGTGCGGCACGGTGTCGGGCCTCGCGATCTGTCGGTGGGACACGGGGGTGACGGGGCCCGGGGCGGGCCCCGTCACGGTGACGTACGCCGGGTCAGCGCTTCCAGACCGGAAGGTCGGCCAGGAGCGCGCCCGCACGGTCGTACAGCGCCACGGCCGGGCTGCTGCTCTTGGAGTCCGGCCCCGTCACGGCGTACCAGACGCCCCAGTCGGGGTGGCCCGGGAGCGCGAGGAGCGTGGCGACGGTCTTGTGGCCCTCGGCGTCGGTCAGTTCGACGCGGCCCGCCTTCCGCGTCCCGTAGAAGAGGCCCGAGTGGAAGGTCCCCGCCTCGCCGCCCTCGCTCTGGTGGCTGACGCCGGGCTGCGAGCGGTCGATGTTGCCGTCGACGACGCTGCGGAAGTTCTCGTAGCCGTCCGGGCCCGCCCAGTGCTTGCCGTCCTCGGTCAGCCACAGCGTGTACCCGAGCCCGCCGTCCACGCGCTCGCCGGAACGGACGGTGTGGATCCGGGGGGCGGCAGCGGCGGGAGCGGCGGCCGGCTCGGCGAGGGGTGCGGTGGCCGGCCGGGACACGGGTGCGGTGGCCGGCTTCGCGGAGGTCTCCGTGGACGCGCCCACGGCCGACGGTGCCGCGATCACCGCAGCGGCCACCACACCGGCGGCCGCGAGCAGGTACTTCTTCATCCGGTTGCTCCTGGGATCTCGCGGGGCCGCGACCGTTCGCGGCCCTCATCCCTCTCAACCCCGGCCCGTCCTCCGCCGGATGACACCCCGTCGACATCAGTGGCCGCGCTTCGACTCCGTCAGGGCCGTCGTCAGCTCCTCCAGGGTCTCCAGGAGCAGCACGGCGCCCTTGTCGAGCAGGAAGTGGTCCGGTGGTTCGACGGACCAGGCGGTGACCGTCTCGCGCAGGTCGTCCCAGTGCGGCTCCCTGCGCTCCCGCACCTGCTTCGCGCCCCGTTCCGTCGACCGGTGCAGGGACTCCGCGAGGGCCGCGGCGGCGGGTACGGGCGGGGCGCCGCGCTCCGGCAGGTGCGCCTCCAGGAGCATCGCCACCCGGCCGAACTCGGCGAGCGCGTGCTCGGCCTGCTCCACCGCCGCGTGCGAGAGGCCCCGGTGCCGGACCGGTTCGTGGGCCGCCCGGGCCACCGCCTCCTGCCAGGCGACGCGGGCGGCGCGGGTCCTCAGGAGCGCTTCCCGTACGTCGGGGCTGGCCGGCCCGGCCGGGTCGGCGTACCGCGCGACGACGACGGCCGCGTACGCGCCGACCGCCGCCAGCCAGTCCGCGAGCCGCCCGCGCAGCCGGGGCGTCTCCCAGGCCGGGTAGACGGCGTACGACAGCATCGCGAGGACCCCGCCGAGGAGGGTCAGCAGGACCCGTTCCCGTACGGTCTGGGTCAGGCCCGCGCCGGCCATGCCGAGCAGGAAGACGACGTACGCGGAGACGAAGACCTGGCCGGCCGCGTACCCCGTCCGCATCAGCAGGTACATCCCGAACGCGCAGACCACCGCGAGCGCGGCGGACAGGTACATGCCCGGGTGCGCCGACTGCACCACGGCCGTCGCCAGGGCCACGCCGACGAGGGTGCCGCCGAAGCGGGCCACCGAGCGCGCGTACGTCTGCGAGAAGTCCGGGCGCATCACCATCACCGAGGCCATCGGGGCCCAGTAGCCGTGGCCGAACGGCAGCCAGGTCCCCAGCAGGTAGCCGGCGGCCGTGACCGCCGAGACGCGGACCGCGTGCCGGAGGACCGGGGAGTCGGGGCGCAGTTCGGCCCGTACCTTCGCGAGGACGAGGGGGGCGAGGCGGACCAGGGTGGGGCGGGTGCGGGCCCCCTGGGCGTACGGCTCCGACGTCTCCGTACGGGGCTCCGCCGTCTCGACGACGTCGCCCAGCAGCGCCGCCAGGCGGAGGGCCGCCCGGCGGGACGGGCCCCTGAGGATCGCGCCGGTGTCCGGGGTGCGGAGGGCGGCGAGCGCGGGCGCCGGCAGGACGACCGGTTCGCCGTGCCGGATCGCGTGCGCGGCGGCGTCCAGGACCTCGGCCGCCGCGCCGAGCAGCTCCCGCACCCGGGCCCGCTCCGGACCCTCCTCCGGCACGCCCACCGCCGGGTCCGCGAGCGAGGCCAGGACCGGGCGGATCCGCTCCGCGAGGCCCCGCGCGCCGTGCAGCTCCGCCGGGCGGGTGCGGGCCTGGCGGGGCGTCACGGCGGCGGCGTTGCGGGCCGTCATGAGGGGTACGGGGTCGAACGGAGCGACCGGGTCGTGGCGGAGCCGGCGGGCGTAGTCCGCCTCGGCGGCGAGCGCGTCCGCGAGGGCGTCGCGCTGGGCGCCCCAGCGGCGGACCGGGAGGAGCACCACCAGGGCCGCCTGGACGACACCGCCCGCGAAGATCATGGCGGCGTGGCCGGCGGCGGTGGCGACGGAGGTCGGGAGGGTGACCGTCACCAGCATGATCGCCACGTTGGAGGAGGCGAGGATGCCGGCGGTCGGGCCCGCGGCCCAGGCGAGCCCGGAGAGGAACGTCCAGAGGAGGAGCAGGGCGAGGAAGAGGGCGGTGTGGGCGCCGGTGAGATAGCCGAGGAACGTCGACACGGCGAGGCTGGCGCCGGAGGCCAGGGCGAGGGTGGGGCGGGGGCGCCAGGAGCGCTGGAAGGTGGCGATGGCCGCCTGGAAGGCGCCGAAGGCGGAGGAGGCGGCGACGGCGGGGCCGAAGAGGGCGAGCGAGAACCCGACGACGAGGGCGAGGCCGAGGGCGCCGCGTGCCGCGACGGCGGGTTCGAGTCGCCGCCGCTCCATGGTGAGGCCGGAGCGGGCGGTCTCCTTCAGCGCCCGGAGCCAGCTCATGCGCTGAGCGTATCCACGAACCTCCCCGAACCGGGCATTTCCCCCGCTCCGGTGGCTTACGGCAAGTGCGGGCGGTCCGGGTGGAGGCCCGCCCGGTCGGCGGCCGTCGCGCCGTGGGTCCAGCCCGCCTCGTCCCAGGCCGCCCGGACCCGCGTCGTGCGGGTTTCCGGGAAGAGTTCGTCCGTGCGGGCGGTGACCGCCAGTTCGCGCGAGGCGAGGGCCGGCAGCAGCGTCGGGGCCTCGGCCGTCACCCGGCGGGACGTCGCCGCGAGCCGGGCGCCCAGCCGGTTCGCGTACGCGAGGAAGAACGACTGCCGGAAGGACTTCGTGCGCTTGCGGCCGCCCGCCCGCTGCTCCGCCTCCGCCCGCGTCATCGCCGCCGTCCCCTGCACGAGCAGCGAGGTGTGCAGCAGCTCCACCGGGTCCAGGTCCGCCTCGAAGCCGACCACGGTCGAGAAGCCGTACGCCTCGTTCCACACCGCCCGGCAGTGGTTCGCCGTCGCCACCGCGTCGAGCAGGATCGCCTTCGCCTGCTCGTACGGCGGCTCCACCCCGATCCGGATCGCGCCCGGCGTCTCCGGGGACGGCGCGCCCGCCGCGAGCGTCGCCTCGTCCAGGCTGTGCCGGGCCATCAGCTCCTGGGCCTTGGCCGTCAGCGCCTCCGCCTCCTCCGGGTACCCCGTCGCCTCCGCCTTCGCGAGCAGCGCCCTGATCCGGGTCAGCATCCGGGGCTCGCCCGCCACCGCCGGCGGCAGGGCCTCCCCCGGCACCGGGCCGACCGCGTCCAGGCGCGGCAGCCGGACGAGCAGCCGGTACAGCTCCAGGACGGTCGTCGCCCGCGAGAATCGGTCCGTCGGGCGCCCCTCCGCCGTGTCCAGGTCGTCCAGCTGCGCCTGCCAGCGGTGCGGGAGCCGCTCGTAGGCGGCCGTCTCCGTCCTGATCAGCCCCGCCAGGAGCCGTACGTGCTCGTCCGGCAGCTCGCGCCGCGCCATCCGCACCAGGTCTGCCGGCTGCCAGCCCCGCACCCACAGCGTCCGGACGAACTCCTCGCCCCGCCGGGCCAGTTCCGCGTCCGTGCCCGGGGCGGCGGCCAGCAGCGAGGCCGCCAGGTCGAGGGAGCCGTCGTCGGTCGCGTACAGCGCCTCGAAGGCCTTGTCGATGGTCGTGCTCACGCCGTGCCCCTCGCGTCCCATGCCTCGCGCGACCGGGCGATCACCGCGCGGTGGTCGAGCGACCAGTCGATCAGCTGCTTGATCAGGTGCGTCATGCTGTGCCCGGTCTCCGTCAGCGCGTACTCCACCTGCGGCGGGGTCGTCGGGTACACCGTCCGCGAGACCAGCCCGTCCCTTTCGAGGCGGCGCAGCGTCAGGGTCAGCATCCGCTGCGAGATGCCGGTGACGAGCCGCTGGAGCTCCCTGAACCGCCTGGCCCCGGCGGCGAGTTCGACGACGACGTGCACCGTCCACTTGTCGCCGAGCCGGTCCTGGACGTCCCGTACCCCGCAGTCCTCGGCACAGCTGACCAAGGGCTCGGTGGTTACCTCCGTGTGCCCCTCTGACATCAATGTGCCTCCTTCCGCACGACCGCCCACCCGTTCACGATGGTCCTAGATCGTTCCAAACCGCTCGCGATTCGTTCTCAACCGCTCGCGATCGTTCCCGATCGCTCTCGATGGTCTCAGCCGTCACGGCCCCTGGGGGAATTCCATGCTGCTCGTCACCGGCGTCTCCGGCGCCCTCGGCTCTCTCGTCGCCGCACGGCTCGCCGGCCGCGACGACGTCGTCCTCGGCACCCGCGCCGGGCTTCCCGGCACCCGCCGGCTCGACTTCGACGCGCCGGAGACCCTGCCGGAGGCCTTCGCCGAAGTGGACACCCTGCTCCTCATATCCGCCGGGTACGGCGAGGACGACGTCGTCGTCGCCCGCCACGAGGCCGCGATCTCCGCCGCCGAGGCCGCCGGCGTCCGGCACGTCGTCTACACGAGCCTCTCCGGCGACGGCGACCACCTCACGTACGCGCTCGCGCACCGCTGGACCGAGCGGCGGCTCAAGCGGTCCACGACGCTCGACTGGACGATCCTCCGCAACGGCCTCTACGCCGAGCTCCTCACCTGGATCGCCTCCCCCGACGCCGAGCACCGCATCACCGGCCCGCTCGGCGAGGGCCGGCTCGCCGCCGTCGCCCGCGAGGACCTCGCGGACATCGCCGTCTCCGTCGCCACCGATCCGGCCGCCCACCGCAACCGGGTGTACGAGCTCGTCGGCGAGCGCGCCCTCGGCGGCGCGGACCTCGCGGCGGCGCTGGGCGCCGCGTACGCCCCGGGGACGCTCGCGGAGGCCCGTACCGCCCTCGCCGCGTCCGGGGCCGTGCCCTTCCAGGTGCCGATGCTGGCCAGCACGTACTCGGCGATCGCCCACGGCTTCCTGGACGGCACGGGCGTCGACCGCAACGACCTGCGGGCGCTGCTCGGCGGGCGCGACCCCCTCGACGCGCTCGACGTGTTCGTGAAGGCCGTACGGGAGGGGTGAGCCGAGCCCGGGGGTAGGGCCAGGCATACCGCCGGAACGCCCGCTGGTGGTCGTGATCGGGACGCGCCGAAACGGTTGGCTCGGACCATGACCTCGAACCCCGCCGTACGGCTCCGCCGGCTGACCCGGCACCACCGCGACGTCCGCGCCCTCGACGGCGTCGACCTCGACTTCGCCGCCGGGACCTTCACCGCCGTCATGGGGCCGTCCGGCTCCGGCAAGTCCACGCTCCTCCAGTGCGCCGCCGGGCTCGACCGGCCCGGCTCCGGGACCGTGGAGGTCGGCGGCACGGCGCTGGAGGGGCTGAGCGAGCGGCGCCTCACGCTGCTGCGGCGGGACCGGATCGGCTTCGTCTTCCAGTCCTTCAACCTGCTGCCCTCCCTGACCGCCGCCCAGAACGTGGCCCTGCCGCTGCGGCTGGCCGGCCGGCGGCCGTCCCGTACGGAGATCCGGGAGGCACTCGCGCGCGTGGGGCTCGCCGGACGGGAACGGCACCGGCCCGGCGAGCTGTCCGGCGGCCAGCAGCAACGGGTCGCGATCGCCCGGGCGCTGATCACCCGGCCGGCCGTCCTCTTCGGCGACGAACCGACCGGCGCGCTCGACTCGACGACGAGCCGCGAGGTGCTCGCCATGCTGCGGGACCTGGTCGACCGCGACGGCCAGACGATCGTCATGGTCACCCACGACCCGGTGGCGGCGTCCCGCGCGGACCGGGTGGTCTTCCTGGTCGACGGCAGGGTCACCGCCGAACTGACGGACCCCACGATGGAGACGGTCGCGGCGCGGATGACGGCGCTTGAGACGGGCGACCGGGCTGCCGGCGCCGGCGTCCCGGTGGGGAGGGCCTCGTGCTGACCGTCGTCCTCTCCGGGCTCCGGGACCGCTGGGCCTCCTTCCTCGGCGGCTTCGTCGCGCTCGCGCTCGGCGTCGGGCTGCTCGCCACCATGGGACTCGGGCTCTCCGCCACTTTTCACGCCCCCGAGCGTTCTCCCCAGCGGTTCGCCTCCTCGCCCGTCGTCGTCCGGGGCCAGGACCGGCTGACCCTCGACGTGCGGCGCGGGCCCGACACCGTGCCCGTGGAGCAGCGGCTCGACCGTCCACAGCCTGTGGACGACGAACTGCTCCGGGAACTCCGCGCCCGCTGGACCGTCACCGCCTCCGGCGGCCCCGACGCCGTCGGCCTCGACGCGCCCGCCGCCGAGGTCAGGGCACTCGTCGGCGACCGCGCCCGGGTGCTCACCGGGGCCGAGCGCGCCCAGGCCGACCCCGACCCCGAGCGGGACGCCCGCGCCCTCGTCGGCCTCAACGCCCTCCTCGGCACCTCCGGCGGCGTCACCGCCTTCGTCTCCGTCTTCGTCGTCGCCTCCACCTTCGCCTTCGCCGTCGCGCTGCGCCGGCGCGAGTTCGGGCTGCTCCGCACCGCCGGGGCCACCCCCGGCCAGATCCGGCGACTCCTCCTCGGCGAGGCGGCGGTGCTGGGCGTGCTCGCGTCCGCCGCCGGGTGCGCGCTCGGTGCCCTCGGCGCGCCCGTCCTCGCCCGGACGCTCGTCGACGGCGGCCTCGCGCCCGCGTGGTTCACGATCGGCGGGCCGTCCTGGCCCTTCCACGCGGCCTTCTGGACAGGGGTGACGGTCGCTCTCGCCGGGGCCGTCGCCGCGTCCCGGCGAGCCGGGAAGGTCGGCCCCACGGCCGCGCTGCGGGAGGCGGACGTCGACGCGGACGCCCTGCCCCTCGGCCGGGCCGTCCTCGGTGCGGGCCTGGTCGTGGCCGGGCTCGGACTCCTCGTCTGGACCTGCGTCACCGATCCGTCCGCGCTGCTCAAGCGGAAGACGTACACGACCCTGCCGATGCTCCTGATCACCGGCGTCGCGCTGCTCTCCCCGCTCCTCGTCCGGCCGGCGGCACGGCTGCTGCGGGCGCGCGGGGCGGTGGGGACGCTGGTACGGGAGAACAGCGCGGCCGCCGTCCGCCGTACCGCCGCCGTCGCCGGGCCCGTCCTCGTGACCGTGGCGCTCGCCGGGACGCTGTTCGGCTCGGCGACGAGCGTCACGCGCGCGAAGGAGGCCGAGGCGCGGGAGCAGACGGCCGCCCAGTACGTGGCGAGCGGCGCGGACCTGCGGCCGGTGGCGGCGCCGCCCGGAGCCGTGGTGTCCGCCACCGGGGCCACGTCCGTCTTCGTACGGGACGGGGACGAGGCCGTCGTGAAGTACGGGGCGCGGGCGGTCGCCGACCCGGCGGCCTTCGCGGAGCTGGCCCGGCTGCCGGTGACCGCCGGGGACCTGCGGGACCTGGACGACCGCTCGATCGTCGTGAGCGAGGAGTTCGAGCGGCACCGGGTCGGCGGGACGGTCGAGGTGTGGCGGGCGGACGGGAGCGGTCCGGTGCGGCTCCGGGTCGTGGCCGTCCTGGCGCTCGGGACCGGCGACAACGGGCCGTACGTCACCCGGGCGAACGCACCGGGCGCCGCGCTCGACCGGATCGACGCGCGCGGGGGCGGGGCGGGGACGGTGCGGGCCCTCGCGGCGAGCGGGGGGACGGTGCGGGCCGCCGCCGAGCGGCAGGCGACGGGGAGCACCGCAAACCCCCGGAGCCGCCTGGGCATGGTCCTCGTCCTGGGCATCGCCCTCGTCTACACGGTCATCGGCCTGGCCAACACCCTGCTCATGGCGACGTCGGTACGGGGCGGGGAACTGGCCTCGCTGCGGCTCGCCGGAGCGACCCGGGCCCAGATCCTGCGGGTGGTGACCGGCGAGGCGGTGCTGGCGGTGGCGATCGGGACGCTGCTGGGCCTGGTGGTGACGGCGATCGTCCTGGGCACCCTGGGCGCGGGCCTGGCGGCGCTGTCGGCCCCGGTGGTCCTGGCCCTGCCGTGGGCGCAGGTCGGCGCGGCGGCGGGGGTGTGCGCGGCGGTCGCGGTCGCCGCCTCGATGGTCCCCGCGTGGCGGCTCACGCGCTGAGCGGCGATGGTGGGACGACGGGACGGTGACCGGGGTCGGAGCCGGGTCACCGTCCCGCCCTACGGGTGACGCGCCGCGCGTGCGGCGCGTCACGCGCGTGCGGCACCCGTGCGGGCTGCCCCGCGGAACGGCGCTCCGGCCCACCCCCGTGCGGCCGGCATCCGTTCCCGGCGTGCGCCGCCCCGTCCACCCTTGTCGGGCGCGGGGCGGGCCGCCATGCTGGGCGCATGCCCGGACAGCGGAAGAGGAAGAAGCGGCAGCGTGAGGCCCTCGCCCGGCACAGGGACCGCTTCGGTCCGGACGCGGGCCACTGGGAGGTGGTGTGCTCCCCCCAGGACGAGACCGCGCTGCGGGCCGAGATGCGGCGCCTGCGCGCCGAGCGCCCGGACCTCGACGAGGACGCGGTCCGCGTGGACATGCTGTGCGGGCGCCTCGTCCACCCCACCACCTACCGGCTGAGCGTCTTCGTCCCCTTCGACGCGGACGCGGAACAGCTCGACGCCGAACAGCCTCAGGAGGCCTGACCCGACGCCTTCCGCCAGTCCGGGGCCAGGACCGCCCAGATCTCCTCGTCGTGGCGCTTGCCCCGGTAGTCGTAGCTCTCCCGCAGGACCCCGTCCCGCGTCATGCCCAGCCGCCGCGCCACCGCGATGCTCGGCTCGTTGTCCGAGGAGACCACCCACTCCACCCGGTGGATGCCCCGTACCGAGATCGCCCAGTCGATGAGCGCCCGCGCCGCCCGCGTCACCAGGCCCTTGCCGACGCCCGCCGGCTCCAGCCAGACGCCCGCCTCCGCCGTGCCGCCCGTCGGGTCGAACTTTCGGAGGATCACCGCGCCGACGAGCGTGCCCCCGGACCAGATGCCGTGGATGCGTCCGGTGTCGGCCGCCGCCCGCTCCGCGTACGCCCGGAGGAAGGCCCGGCTCGACTCCAGGTCCGTCACCACGTCCGGGAGCCCGTTCCGCGCGCCGATGAACTCCCGTCCCCGGTCCATGTGCGCGAGGAACTCCTCGGCCTGCCACGGTTCGAGCGGGCGCAGCTCCGCGCCGTCGTCGCCCAGGGACATCGTGTACATCGGCATCGCCTTCCTCCGTCATCGCCCCACTACGGGATCAGGACGATCTTCCCCCGCACATGGCCCGACTCGCTCAACTCCTGCGCCCGCGCGGCCTCCTTCAGCGGCAGGGACTCGGCCAGGCGGACCGCGAGCGCGCCCTCCGCCGCCAGGCGGGCCTGAGCGGTGAGCCCGGCCCGTACCTCCTCCGGCGCCCCCGTGACGCCCGAGAAGACGATGCCGTGCTCCGCCGCGTCCGTCGCCGCGATCGTCACGATCCGCTCCTTCGCCGCGTCGCCGCCGCCGAGCAGCTCGATCGCGACCGGCAGGACCCCGTGCCCGGCCGCGTCGAAGACCGCGTCGACGCCCTCCGGGGCGGCGGCCCGCACCCGGTCGGCCAGCCCGTCCCCGTACGCGACGGGGATCGCCCCGAGCTCCCGCAGGTACGCGTGGTTGGACTCCGAGGCGCTGCCGATCACCGTGATCCCGGCCGCGACCGCGAGCTGCACGGCCACCGAGCCGACGACGCCCGCCGCACCGTGCAGGAACAGGGTCTCGCCCTCCCGCACCCGGAGCAGGTCCAGGACGCGCTGGGCGGTCTCGCCGGCCACCGGCAGGCTCGCGGCGGCCTCCCAGGAGAGCCCGGCGGGCTTGGGGGCGACGGTGCCGGCGATGGCGTACTCGGCGTAGGCGCCGGTCTTCGTCCAGCCGAGGACCTCGTCGCCGACGGCCACGTCGGTGACGCCCTCGCCGAGCGCGTCCACGGTCCCCGCGAACTCCAGGCCCGGGACGGCCGGGAAGGTCGTCGGGTAGAACTCCTCCACCCAGCCGTAACGCCGCTTCCAGTCCACCGGGTTGAGCCCGACCGCGGCCACCTTGACCCGCACCTCGCCCGGGCCCGGCTCCGGCTTCGCGACGCCGGTCTCGTGGCGCAGCACCTCGGGGCCGCCGAACTCCTCGTACACGATCGCTTCCATCCCGGCCTCCACTGCCGCCCGTTCCCGCTCGATCTTCGACGTCCCCATCCTGCGCCGCGGGGCACCCGGCCCCCGCCCTCCCAACGGCCAGTCCCACCTGTCCGAAAGACGGGCCGTCAGCTGTCCGTCCCGGACTACGCTGAGCCGCATGGACGCGCTCACGCTGACCACCGCGTACGAGATCATCCGGCAGCCGCTCGGGGAGATCCTCCCCGAGGTCTCCGCCGCCCTCGCGCCGCTGGTCCCGCACGTGGACGCGGCCGAACTCTCCACCCACTGCGCCCACTCCCCCTTCAAGGCGCTCGGCGGTACGGAGCTGCTGACCGCCGCCGAACTGACCCCGCTGCTCGCGGCCGGCGTCCCCGGCGCGCCCTGGCAGGGGCGCGCGACGATCGGCGGCCGGGAGCGCGAGGTCGTCGCCGTCACCAGTCACGCGACCCGGCGCGGGGCGGTCCTCGTGCTCGTACGGGAGGACGGCGCCGCCCCCGCCGACGCGGCCGCGCTCACCGTGGCGCAGGCGCTGTGGGACCTGGTCACCGGGCACTTCGACCGCTTCGCGACGGAGGCGGTGCCGGGCGCGCTGGCCCGTTCCCGCGCGGCGGCCGACACCCGGGCGCGGGTGATCGCCGAACTCACCGCCTCGCACGCGGCGGCGCTGTCCGGGGTCCTCGGAGTGCTGCGCAGCCGGGCCCTCGACGACACGACGGCCCGGACCACCGCCACCGACCTGGCCGCGTCCGCGCTGATCGAGATGCGGGCCGAGCAGCGGCGGGACCGGGCGCTCGCCGAGGAGCCCGCGGAGGACGCCTTCGAGCGGCTCGCGGGCGAACTCCGGCCGATGCTCCGGCACAGCAAGGTCCGGCTCGAACTCGGCGCGCCCGACTCGGCGCGCTCGCTCGCGGCCGACGTCGCGCACAGTGCGCGGGCCATCGTCCGGTCGCTGCTCCTCATCGTCCTGGAGCAGGACTCCGTGCGGCGGGTCCACGTCGGCTGGCAGCTGACCGAACACGAACTGCGGGCCTCCGTGCGCGACGACGGCGCGGGCGCGCTCGCCCCCTGCGACCTGGGCGCCGGCACGATCCGCGACCGGCTCGACGTGCTCGGCGGGCGGCTCGACATGGACGCGGTCCCCGGCTGGGGCACGACGATCACGGCCGTCCTCCCCCTGGCCACCCCGGAGGCCCCGGTCGAGGCCGCCCACCCGCTGACCGGGCTCGGCGAACGGGAGGTGGAGGTCCTGCGGCACCTGGCGCTGGGGCACCGGAACCGGCGGATCGCGGAGGAGCTGCACATCAGCGAGTCGACGGTGAAGTTCCACGTGGCGAACATCCTGAACAAACTGGGCGTCGACTCCCGGGGCGAGGCGGCAGCCCTCTTCCACGCGGCGGCGTAGGCCCCACCCCGTTGTGGGCAGGCGTTCCGCAAGGGGCGGAACGGGTGGGCACAACGGAACGGCGCCCCTGCCGGCGCCAGAGGCTACTGAGCCTGGACCCGCACCCCGTGCGCAGTGCACTGGTGGTGCGGGTCCAGGCGCGTAAGGCGGAGGCGCCGCGAGAGGGCGCCGTCCCGTGTGCCCACCCGTCCCGCCCCAGCGGGACGATTGCCCACACGGGCGGGGGCACCGCCCAGCGCGGGCGCGGGCACACGCGGGGGTGGGCGGGGGCACCGCCCGGCGCGGGCGGGGGCCCGCGCGGGCGTGGTGTGGGGGCGCTGTCAGTGGGGGGTGTCAGACTCGCGCACATGAGCGAGAGGTGGGCGCTGGGCGTCGAGGGCGAAGGGGACGGCGCCCTGCTCGCACCCCTCGCCCCCGACGGCCGCCCCACCGGCCCCGTGCGCCGCGAGCCCGATCTCGTGGCGGCCGTGCGGGCGCGGCCCGACGTCGCCCGCTGGGTGTGGCGGTCGACGGCCGAGGTCTATCCGCGGCTCCTCGCCGCCGGCGTCCGCGTCGAGCGCTGCTACGACATCGAGGACGCCGAGCAGCTCCTCCTCGGCCACGAGGGCCGGCTCGGTGAGCCGCGCTCGGCGGCGGCCGCCCTGGCCCGCCTGCACCACGCCCCCGTACCCCCGGATCCCCCGCAGCGCGCCGCCGAGCCCGGTTCGCAGGACTCGCTCTTCGAGCCCCGCCCCACCGCCTCCGTGCCCTTCGAGGGGCTCCTCGGCGTCTACGCGGAGCAGCTGCGCCGCCATGACCGGGCCGAGCACCCCGGCCGGATGCGGCTGCTCACCGCCGCCGAGTCGGCCGGGATGCTGGTGGCCGCCGAGATGCACCGGGCCGGGCTGCCGTGGCGCGCGGACGTGCACCGGGAGCTGCTGAACGAGCTGCTCGGCGAGCGGTACGCGGGCGGTGGCGAGCCGCGCCGCCTCGCGGAGCTCGCCGACGAGGTGTCGGCGGCGTTCGGGCGCCGGGTGCGGCCCGATCTGCCCGCCGACGTGGTGAAGGCCTTCACGCAGGCCGGGATCCGGGTCAGGTCCACGCGCCGCTGGGAGCTCGCCGAGATCGACCACCCGGCCGTGGAGCCGCTCATCGCGTACAAGAAGCTGTACCGGATCTGGACGGCCCACGGCTGGTCCTGGCTGGCCGACTGGGTGCGCGACGGCCGCTTCCGGCCCGAGTACCTGCCCGGCGGCACGGTCAGCGGGCGCTGGACGACCAACGGCGGCGGCGCCCTGCAGATCCCGAAGGTGATCCGGCGGGCGGTCGTCGCCGACGAGGGCTGGCGGCTCGTGGTCGCCGACGCCGACCAGATGGAACCGCGCGTGCTGGCCGCGATCTCCCGCGACCCGGGTCTGATGGAGGTCGCGGGGCACCCCGACGACCTCTACACCCGGCTGTCCGACCGCGCCTTCTCCGGCGACCGCGACCACGCCAAGATCGCGCTGCTCGGCGCGATCTACGGGCAGACCAGCGGCGACGGCCTGAAGAACCTCGCGGCCCTGCGCCGCCGCTTCCCGCGCGCGGTGGCCTATGTCGACGAGGCGGCGAAGGCGGGCGAGGAGGGCCGGCTCGTACGGACCTGGCTGGGCCGGACCAGCCCGCGGGCGGTCGGCTCGGGCGAGGACGAGGAGGCCGGGATCCCGCAGGAGGGCGCCGAACCGGAGCCGGAGAGCGGCGAGTTCGTCCCCGGGTACGCCTCGGGGAACGCCCGGGCCCGCGGCCGGTTCACCCGTAACTTCGTCGTCCAGGGCAGCGCCGCCGACTGGGCGCTCCTGATGCTGGCGGCGCTGCGGCGCTCCCTGTCGGGGATGCGGGCGGAGCTGGTGTTCTTCCAGCACGACGAGGTGATCGTGCACTGCCCCGCGGAGGAGGCGGAGGCGGTGACGGAGGCGATCCGGGCGGCCGGGGACGAGGCCGGGCGGATCGCGTTCGGGGAGACGCCGGTCCGGTTCCCGTTCACGACGGCGACCGTCGAGCGGTACGCGGACGCGAAGTAGCCGGTGACACGGAGCTCCCCGTGCCACCGGCCGTCTTTCGGGCCCCCTACTTCAGCGGCAGCTTCCGCCACTTCGGGCTCAGCGCCAGCGCCTTCAGCTGCTCCATGGTCAGCGCGGGCTCGGCGCGCGTGGCGGCCTCGTGCTGCGCGCCCGCGTTGAAGGCGGAGACCCCGACCCGGAATCCCTGCGGGCTCAGGGTGTCGACGCTCCACCACACGACCCCGGCGCCGCCCTTCTCGCCGGGCTGCTGGGTGGCCCGCACCTTGGTGCCGTCGGGCAGGGTGACGACTCCGGCGCCGGTGAAGAGCTCGGCGACGGCCTTCCCGGCATCGGGCTGGACGTCGACCCCGACGAGGCTCTTGCCCTTGCCGTCGTCGACGACGACGTAGCCGTGGCCGTCGTCTCCGCCGTGGGAGACCACGGTGGCGCCCTTCGGCAGCAGGGAGCGCAGGGTGGCCTGGACGGCGGCGGCGCTCGGCACTGCGGGCAGCGGGTTCGGGACGGGATCGGGCTTCGGCTGCGCGGCCAGCTGCTTGAGCAGCGGCCGCCAGCCCTCGGCCGTGACGAGGGCCTTCAGCTGGGTACCGCTGAAGGGCGGGTCCTCGCGGGTGATCGCGGCGCCCTTCTCGGCGGGGGCGTTGTACTCGTTCGCGTCGACGAGGAAGCCGTCCTTGGTGAGCAGCACCGCCCGCCAGTTCTTGGTCTCCTCGCTCCTGTCGGCGTACTCGTACCCCTGGAGGATCATGAGCCGGTCGCCGCCCGGCAGCCGCTGGCTGGCGCACCTGTCGTAGCGGACGACCACCCTGTCGGGGCAGGTGACCTGATCCACGCCGGCCTCGGGACTGTCGCCGGCCCGGAAGAGGCCGACGCTGACGCCCGCCTTGCCGTGGCCGTCGTCGTAGACGCCGGTGACGGACTCGCCCTTGCCGTCCAGGTTGTCGAACTGCCACTGGCCGGCCGGGGTGTTGGCCTTGAGGACGGCGGCGAGGTCCTCGACCGGGAGCACCGGAACGAACTTCCACTTCCCCGGCGTGCCGTCGGCTGCGCCGGTCACCGGCGGCGCCGCAACGGAGGCAGTCGTCGCCGGCCCCTCGGGGCCGAGCAGCGAGCCGCCGTACACGCCGCCGATGCCGACGGCCGCGAGCGCGAGGACGCCGCCGGTCACCGCGAGGCGGCGGCGCACCAGGCGGCGCCGGCCGCGCTGGAGGCCGCCGGCGATCAGCTCGCGCCGGTCGTCGGCGGAGAAGCCGTCGCCGGCGCTGCGCAGGACCGCGCCGAGCTCCTCCTCGAAGGGCTGGGTTTCTTCGTTCTGGGGCATGCCGAGATCACCGTCTCCGGTCGGTAGGAAAGCGGGAAAAGTACGTGGTCAGCGGGTGGCGAACGCGGCGACGCTGCCGCCGAGCCGTTCCCGCAGCGTGGCGAGCGCCCGCACGGAGCGGGTGCGTACGGCGGCGGAGCTGACGTGCAGGGCGTCGGCGGTCTCCTCGATGCTGCGGTCCTCCCAGTACCGCAGGACGACGACCGCCCGGTCCTTCGGCGCGAGGCCGGCGAGCGCGTCGAGCAGCGCGATCCGCAGGGCCGGGTCCTCGCCGTACTCGGGGGCGCGGTCGGGCAGCTCGCCGAGCGGGCGCTCGGTGGCCGAGCGGCGCCGCTGGTGGGTGAGGAAGGTGCGTACGAGCACGGTCTGGGCGTACGCGGCGGGGTTCCCGACCCGCGCCATGCGGCCCCAGTGGGCGTACATCCGGCCGAGGGTCTCCTGGGTGAGGTCCTCGGCGAGGTGCGTGTCTCCGCTGGTCAGCAGGCATGCCGAGCGGAAAAGGTGCCCTGTTCGTGCGGCGGCGAACTCCAGGAACTCGTCCGCGCGGGACTTTCTCATGCCCCTCCTCTCCCTCGCGGTCACGGGGTGTGGCCGGCGTACACCCCATTGACGCGACGGGGGAACGGAAATGTTTCAGCCCGACGTATCCGAAGAAGCGGAAGCGGGTAATCCTGTTGGTATGAACACTCTCAGCGCAGCAGAGAACCTGGCCGCTGGGGTTTGGCAGTCAGGTCTGGCCCAGGTCATCGGCGGGCTCGTCGTCGTCTTCGTCCTCATCGGCGCCTTCTGGCTGGGCATCCGGATCAACGCCCGCGAATCGAAGAAGCCGAAGCCGGAGGAACAGCCGCACCGGCCCGACACGGACGCACTGCCCGGCGAGGTGGAGGAGTACCGCCAGCCGGCCGAGATGCCCCAGACCGACGGCGAGCACCGGCTCATGCCCTACCAGCTCAAGAACGCCGGAGAGGCCTCGACCGAGCCACCCTCCGAGGAGAAGCGCAAGTGGGGCGGCATCTCCAGCGGTGGCTTCGGCAGCGGAGGCACCGGACACGGCGACTGACGCCGGACCCCGACACCTGGCCCCTGACCCAGAAAAGCCCAGCCGTCATCGGCTGGGCTTGGTCCGGCTCCGGTTCCGGCTACACCTGGGCGGGTTCGCCGCCCAGGATCCGGCCCGCGCGCGAGGCGATGTGCGCCGGCGGGGCGAAGTCCGCGGGGAGGACCGGGTCGGTGACCGGCTCGCCGAAGGTGGTCACCACCGGGAGCACGCCGGCCCACAGGCCGAGCGCCGCGTCCTCGGAGTCGCCGTCGTCCGGCGGGCCGTCGGCGGTCTTCACGGAGGCCTCGGTCAGGTCGAGCGCGAGGAGCGCGGTCGCGGCCAGCTCCTTGCGGCTGGGCTGCCGCGCGTACTCCCACTGGCCCGGGGAGCTCTGCTCGGTCAGGGCCCGCAGCCCGCGGAGCTTCTCCTCCGGGTCGGTCACGATCTCGGGGACGCCGTAGATCATCGCGCAGCGGTAGTTCACCCCGTGCTCGAAGACGGAGCGGGCGAGGACGAGGCCGTCGACGTGCGTGACCGTGACGCAGACGGTGGTGTCCGGGGCCTGGACCAGGCTGCGGCTGGCGACCGAGCCGTGCAGATAGAGCCGGTCGCCGTCCACGCCGTACGCCGTGGGCACCACCATCGTCGTGCCGTCGACGGTGACGCCGAGGTGGCAGAGGAAGCCGGCGGCGAGCACGGCGTCCAGGTCGGCGCGCCGGTGGCTGCCCTTGTGGCGCATCCGGCGCAACCGGGTCCGCTCCGTGACGGCCAGGTCGGCCGCGGCCTGCTCCGTGACGGCCGGGTCGGCCGCGGCCGGCTCCGTCGCGGCCGGCTCGTCGCCGAGCGCTGTGGTGGTGCTGCTCATGAGGACCTCTCGTTGCGTGCGGGTGTAGGTGTTGTACGGGGGATCAGCCCGTCACCGCCACCGACTTCCGCCTGTCGGAACGCCGCCCGTCGTGACGGCCCGCCACCAGGGAGTCGCAGATCTCGCCGGCCCGGACCGCCGCCATCGAGAGCAGGTTGGCCGTGATGCCGTGCGAGTGCTCGGTGCCGCCCATCAGATAGATCCCGGCCTCCACCTCCGGCGCGGTCTCCACCCGGTAGTCGCGGCGGACCCGCAGTCGGCCGTCCTCGTCGCGCGCGCAGGCCGCGTCGAGCGCGCCGAGCAGCCGGCCCGGGTCGGGCTCGGAGTAACCGGTGGCGTAGACGACGGCGTCCGCCTCCATCGTCTCCGTCTCGCCGGTGGCAAGGTTCCGCACCTGGACGCGGACCCCGTCGGGGCCTTCCACGGCCTCGGTGAGCCGGGTGACGCCGAGGATCCGCAGCCGCTGCTCGCCGCGGACCTTCTCCTGGTACGAGCGTCGGTAGAGCTCCTCGATGAGGTCCATGTCGACGACGCCGTAGTTGGTGTTGCGGTGGTAGTCCATGAGCGTCCGGCGGACGGACGGCTCGGCCCCGTGGTAGAGGTCGACGGCCTCCGGGTCGAAGATCCGGTTCGCGTACGGGCTGTCGTCGGCCGGGCTGTAGCCGTACCGCGTGTGGACGGCGACGACCTCGGCCCCCTCGTACGTCCGGTGGAGGTGGTCGGCGATCTCGGCGGCGCTCTGCCCGGCCCCGGCGACGACGAACCGGCGCGGGTTCCCGGTGGGCAGGGCGGCGAGCCGGTGCAGGAACTCGCTGCTGTGCCAGAGGCGTTCGGAGGACGTGACGCCCTCGGGGAGCCGGGGGACGAGGCCGGTGCCGATGACGAGGTTCCGCGCCCGGTACGTGACGGCCTCGGCCTCCCCGACGGCGGCGACGTCGACCTCGACGACGGGTCCGGCGGCCCCCGCGGGACGGATCGCGGTGACTTCGAGCCCGTAACGGACCATGTGGTCCACGCCGTTGGCGGCCCACTGGAGGTAGTCGTGGAACTCCTCACGGGTCGGGAACAGCAGCTTGTGGTTGATGAAGTCGACCAGACGGCCGCGGTCGTGGAGGTACGGCACGAAACCGAAGCGGCTGCGCGGATTGCGCATCGTGGCCAGGTCCTTCAGGAACGAGACCTGCATCGTGGCGTCCGGCAGGAGCATGCCCCGGTGCCAGCCGAAGTTCGGCTGCTTCTCCAGGAAGACGGCCGTGAGCCGCTCGTCGGGCGCGGCCTGCTCGTTGTACTCCTCGATGGCGATCGCGAGGGCGAGGTTGGCGGGCCCGAAGCCGACGCCGACGATGTCGTAGACGGGAGTGGTCTCGTTCGTGGTCGCGTTCATGGCTGACTGCCTTTCGGTGGGCGGAGGTTCAGGAGGTACGGGTGCGGCCGGCGAGGGCGGCGCAGCCGGCGGCGAGGAGCAGGGCGAGCAGCAGCCCCGTACCGGCGAAGGAGAGGAAGACGGCCGCGATCACCAGGGTCACGACGGCGGTCGCGCGCAGGGCGCGGCCGGTGCCGCGGGCCCGCAGGGCGGCCGCGGCGGCGGCCACGTACAGGAGCAGGAAGGCGCTGCTGGTGACGACGAGCACCAGCTCCTCACCGGTGCCGGTGAGGGTCAGGGTGCCCAGGACGGCCGCGTACGCGAGGGCGAGGGCGACGGTCGCCGGCACCGGGCGGTCGGCCAGGGCGTGCGGCAGGATCCGCTCGCGGGCGGCGGCCCGGACGACCCGGGTCGCGCCGAGGACCCAGGCGTTGGTGGCGACCACCGCGAGCCCGAGGGCGAGGAGATCGCCGGCGATCGCGCCGCCGTCGCCGAGCGAGGCGCCGAGGAGGGCGGTGATGACGACGGGCTCGTCGCCGGGGACGGCCAGGTAGGCGGCCGTCACCGCCGCGTACAGCAGCCCGACGATCGGCACCGCCCAGCGGATCGCGCGGCGGTAGCTGCGGGCCGGGTCGTCGACCTGCTCGGCGAGGGTCGAGACGTTCTCCCAGCCGAGGAAGGAGAAGAAGGCGGTGACGACGGCGATGCCGACGCCGCCCCAGCCGTGCGTGAGGAACGGGGTGTACTGCCCCGCGTCGAACCGCGGCACCGCGAGCACCACGGCCCCGCCGAGGCCGAGCAGCAGCACGACCAGGGCGGCGGCCTGCACCCGGGCGCCGGCCGTGAGGCCGAGCAGGGTGAACGCGGCGGACAGCGCCATGAAGCCGATCGCGATCGGGTACACGGGCCCGTCCGGCTGGCCGATCAGTCCCAGCAGACAGCGGGCGGACACGATGCCCATCACCGGATTCCCGATGACGTACGTGGCGACGAGGAGCAGCGCCGCGGCCCGCCCGGGGCGGCGGCCGAACCCGGCCTCCACCATCGCGGCGAGGCCGGAGGCGTCGGGGCGCCAGGCCGACATCTCCGCGAAGAAACGCGCGAAGGGGTACGAGCTGAGCGCGAGCGCCAGCCAGGCGAGCAGCGCGGCGGGGCCGGCCTGCCGCTCGGTGAGACCCGGCACCAGAAGGATGCCGGTCCCGACGAGACTGCTGACGTAGAACACGACGAGCGCGCGCACGCCCAGGGCGGTGGGTCGCTGTGCGGCCCCGGGCCGCTGCAGCAGATCGGTCATGGTGTCACCTCCAGTGACGAGTTGTTGGCGACGCCCACCCGGTTGTGGGCCCGCTTCCGCCCGTTGTGGGCAATCGTTCCGCTGGGGCGGAACGGGTGGGCACAACGGACGGCGCCCCTTGCCGGGCCTAGGCTTCCGCGCCCTGACCCGCACCGGATGCGCCCCGCGGCTCGTGGTGCGGGTCCAGGCGCGGAACGCGGAGGCGCCGTGGGAGGGCGCCGTCCCGTGTGCCCACCCGTCCCGCCCTGCGGGACGATTGCCCACACGGCGGGGGCGCCGGGTCACGCGCCCCCCAGGACGTCCAGCGCCTCCGCCGCCGCCAGTTCCGCCGCCGCCGGCGCCGTCTTGAAGCCCGCGCCCGACCACCCCGTCGCGAGGACGATCCGGCTGTCGGCCCGTTCGCGGCCCAGGTGCGGGCGGGAGTGCGGTGTGTAGAGGTCGACGCCCTGGCGGCCGCCGAGGAAGCGGGTCGCGGGGTCGGCGAGCCACGGCCACCGCGCGGCGGCCCCCTGGCGGATGTACGCCACGTGCTCGTCGGTCAGCGTGGCGAGCCCGCCCGGGGGCACGTCCCACTCGTCGACCGGCCGCCCCGCCATGTAGCCCCCCGCCGCCTCCCCGGTGAGCTGCGGCCGCCCCCACACACCGCTCACCATGTCGACGACGGTCGGCAGACCGGCCGTGGCGGGGTGGTGGAAGAAGCCGTACCGGATGGCCTTGGTCCGTCCGGCGTCCGCGCCGCTCAGCCGGTGCCCGGCGATCTCCCCGGTGCCGCCGCCGGCCGCGAGGACGACCGCGAAGGCCTCGACGGGTCCGCCGGGTTCGAGGAGGACGCGGACCCGGTCGGCCCCGGGCGGGGCGTCGAGTTCCCGGACCCGGGCGGGCAGCAGCCGGGCCCCGTGGGCGAGGGCGCGGTCGCGGTAGACCCGCGCGGTGCGGGGCGGGTCGGCGTAACCGGCCTCGGGTTCCCACACGGCGGCGGTGACGCCGTCGACGGAGAGGCCGGGGAAGCGGGCCCCGAGGACGTCCGGGTCCAGCAACTCCGCCGGTACGCCCGCTCCGTTGAGCTCGGCAACGCCCTTCTCGGCCTGTTCCAGGTCGGCGTCGCCGCAGAGGACGAGCGACCCGGTGGTCATGAAGCCGTACGGTCCGGGTGCGAGCGCGGCCGGCCCCCAGGCGAGGTGGTGGCTGCGCAGGGCGAGCCCCCGCAGGTACGGGTCGGCCTCGAAGGACCGGACGAGCCCGCCGGACCAGGCGGTGGCGTGGTCCTGGCGCCCGTCCATGGGCGCGACGAGCGCGACCCGGGCGCCGTGCCGGGCGAGTACGGACGCGGTGGCGGCGCCGACGACCCCGGCGCCGACGACGATGACGTCGTACGCCCGCCCGTGCCGTCCGGCGGTACGGGTACGGGGCGCGGCGGCCTCCGGCACCGGCACGAAGTCCCAGCCCACGCTCCCGGCCTCGGGTTCGCCGAGCGCGGTGAACCCCCGGTCGGCGAGGGCCCGTACGGCCGCGAGGAGGGTGCGTCCGGTGCGCCCGGCGTCCTCGGAGAGCGCGGCGGTGGCGGCCGCGAAGGCAGCGTCCACGTGCGCTTCGGGCCCGCCGCGCATCCGGGCCACGGAGGCGGAGCCGGCGGGCGGCCCGAGCAGTTCCGCGAACTCGTCCACCGCGCAGTCGTCGGTGAACCAGAACGCCCCCTCGTACCCGCCCTGCCGCCACTCCCGGCCCACCCGCGCGGCCCCGTGGTGGGTCCCGCAGACGACGAGCGCGGTGACGTCCCGGCCTCCGGGCCCGTCGAGGACGTCGAGCGGAGGAGCTTCGGCCAGGACGGCCGGCACCGGCACTCCGCCCGTCGCGGGCCCGCTCCCGTCGGAGACCACGGGCCCCGACGGCAGGGCGGGCCGGGTGACCGCCGACGCCTCCCGTACGAGCAGCGCAAGGCGTTCCCCGTACGCGCTGCCGTCGTGCGTCACGGCGACCCGGGCGTGGCCCGCCTCCCGTACGGACGCGAGCAGGTCGACCGCCTGGGCCCGGTCGTCCGGGCACCAGCGGAGCATCGTGCCCGCGCTGTCGGCGAGGAGGCCGGGCGTGGTGGCCAGCGGGAGGAGGACGGGGAGTCCGGCCGCCCGGTAGACGGGGAGGGCCGCCGCGGCGCCGGCGCTGTTGAAGTGCCCGACGACCAGCGCGTGCCGGCCCTCGGCGACGACCGCCTCGGCGATCTGCCGGGCCGTCTCGGCCTCACCCCGGTCGTCGTACAGCTCCCAGTTCACCGCGGTCCCGTACCGCTCGGCGGCCCGCTCCAGGTGCTCGCCCCAGGCCGCCCGGGGCCCCGAGAAGGGCCCGACGACGGCGCCGCGCGGAAGGAGCTCCCTGTCAGGCACTGAAGACCGCCCCGGGCCGGGCCGCCACCGGCGTCCCCGGGGCGAGCGGCGCGAGGGCCTCCGCGTCGACCCGGCGCGGTTCCGGCGCGAGGCCGAGGAGCGCGGCGAGCCGGGCGGAGCCGTACGGGAGGGCGGGCGCGGCCCAGGCGGACAGGGCGGCGGCGACGGCGAGCTGGGCGGAGAGCGCGGAGCGGTATGCGGAGGCGCCGTCCGGACGCTCGCCCTCGAAGCCGTTCACGTACCCGAAGTCCTCGGCGAGGCTCACCACTTCGTCGAGCAGCGCGACCGCGCGCCGCACGTCGTAGCCCTCGACGCCGTAGGCCTCCCGCAGCTGTCCGACGGTCTCGGTGAGCCGGGCACGCAGCCGCTCCCACGCGGGACCCCGCGGCGCCTCGGCGGGGGCGAGACCGTCGGCGGACTCGGCGACGGCGGTGAACAGCCGGCCGAGCCAGCCGTCCCAGCGCTCGGCGAGCCGCTCGCGGCTGACGGCGAGGGCGGCCGGACTGAAGCTGGTCTGGCGGCCGTTGGGCCGGTCGGAGAGGACGTGGTAGCGCAGGACGTCCGCGCCGGTCCGGGCGAGTTCCTCGTGCGCCCAGATGGCGTGGCGCCGGCTGGTGGAGAACTTGAGCCCTTCGAGCCGGTAGAACTCGTTGACGACGAAGGCCCGGGGCAGCGCGATCTCGGGGTCGTACGCCCGGAAGGCGGCGGGGAACAGCAGGGCGTGGAAGTAGCCGTTGTCGAAGCCGAAGAACTGGACGGGCGCGGGGGCGGGTTCGGTCTCGCCGGCGCCGGTCCACTCCAGGAGGTAGCCGGGGGCCATCTCGAACCAGACGTAGATCCGCTGGTCGGTGAAGCCGGCGACCGGGACCGGCACGCCCCATTCGGAGGGGTGGCTGACGGCGATCTCGGGGAGGCCCGCGGCGCGCATCCGCTCGCAGAGGGAGCGCAGGTGCGGCGGCATGTCGACCCGGTCCCAGAAGGCGGTGAGTTCCTGCTCCCAGGGGGCGAGGGGGAAGTAGAGCCGCTCGCAGTCGCGGAGTTCGGGGGTCGCGCCGCAGCCGGTGCAGACGGGGTCGGTGAGGTCGGCGCAGTCGTTGGGGCGGCCGCAGGGCTCGCAGGCGTTGCCGTTGGAGCCGGAGCCGCAGTGCGGGCAGTCGCCCTTCAGGTAGGCCTCGTACAGCCAGCGCTCGCAGTCGGTGCAGTACGGCAGCGGTCGCGTCCGGGCGACGATGTGCCCGGCGTCGTACAGGCGGCTGAAGAAGTCCTGGACGGCCGACTGGTAGCCGACGTCGCGGCGCGGGCGGACGATCGCGTCGAAGTCGGCGCCGGCCTGCCGCCACACGGACTCGATGGAGGCGCCGTAGCCGTCGGCGACCTCGTCGCCCTTGCGTCCGCCGTCGTTCAGGCCGCGGACGGGCACGTAGCTCTGGTGGTCGTCGAGGCCGGTGGTGTAGCGGACGGGGCCGGTGCCCTCGGCGGCGAGGAAGCGGCGCAGGACGTCGCCGGCGAGGTAGGGCCCGGCGAGGTGGCCGATGTGGAGGTCGCCGTTGGGGGTGGGCGGGGTGGCGGTGATCCAGTGGGCGGTGGTGTCGCTCATGCCGCGACCTCCTCGTTCTCGGTACGGACGGCGGGCTCGCGCAGCGGCCAGTAGAGGGAGACCCAGCTCAGCTCGACGTCGCCGGTGTTGTGGACGACGTGCTCCTGGTTCTTGGGCAGCACGACGATGTCGCCGGCGCGGAACGGCGGCTCCAGGGTGCCGTCGAGGGTCACGCTGCCGGTCCCGGACAGGATGATCATGACCTCGTCCTGGTTGTGGCAGTCGGGGTCGGAGTCCCCGCCGGGCTTCAGGAAGCAGGCCATCGCGCCGACGGGCGGCTCGGCGTCCCCGCCGGGCCACGGGATGAGCCGCTGGCAGGCGAGACCGAACTCCTCGGTGGCGGCACTGCGGTCGATACGGAAACGGCGATCGGCCATGGGGGCGGCTCCGGGGCTCGGTTGCGGGGGGAGGTCGCGGTACGGAGTGGCGGCGAGGGCCGGTTCTCCGGGCGGCAGGATGGGCGAGGTGAAGGGCATACGGGTCTCCTGGAAGGGCGAGCGGGACGCTTCGTCCGCGGGCGGCCTCAGAAAGCGGTGTCCGCCTCGAGACCGGTCACCGACGTCACCGGGATGCGGGCGAGGCCGGCCATGACCTGGCGGGGGCCGGCCCCCCACCCGTACCGCCGCTTGAGCGGCGCGACGTGGGTGGCGATGAGCGCGAGGAGCGGCGCGAGGTCGGTGGGTGTGGCGCCGAGGAGGGCCAGCAGTTGCTCGGTACGGGTCAGGCCGGCGCCCGGGCCGATCCCGTGCACGGCGGCGTCCTGCCAGGTGGCGCCGGCGCTCCCGGCGACGACGGTGTTGTGCAGGGCGAAGCCCTGGTTGTCGTGGGCGTGGATGCCGACGGGGGCGGACACGGCGGCGCGGGTGGACTGGACGAGTTCGATGACGCGCTCGGGGCGGAGCGAGCCGAGGGAGTCGACGAGGAAGACGGCGTCGAGCGGGCCGAGTGCCGCGCTCTCGCCGAGGCAGCGGTCGAGCTCCGGGTAGGAGGCGAGGTCGATGTGGGTGAGGAACAGGCAGACGCCGAAGCCGGCTTCGCGCAGGCGGTGCAGCGGGGCGGCGGCGCGGGCCACCCGGTCGTACCGGACGGCGAGGCGGATCAGGCCGACGGGCACGGCGGCGGCGCCGGCGGCGAGTTCCTCGGCGATCCGCCCGGCGGAGGCCGTGGCGGCCGCGTCCGTGCCGGGCAGGTCCGCGGTGTCGAGGAGGACGGAGAAGCGGGGGCCGTAGCGCTCGGGGAGCGGGACGGGAAGGAGCGCGCCGTGCGGGGCGGAGCGGTCGGCGGGGTCGTGGACGCTGCCCAGCTCGATGACGTCGATGCCGAGCCGCGCGCAGACCGCGAGGTAGTCGGCGGCCAGCGCGGGGGGTACGGATCCGCCGGTGAGCCGTCCCCCGGTGCGCAGGGTGCAGTCGAGCAGGGTCATCGGGTCACCCCCAGCCGGTGTCGTTCGTGCCGGTGCCGGCGGCCGGGGCGCCCCAGCCGGTGTCGTAGGTGCCGGTGAGGACGGCCGCGCCCCAGCCGGTGTCCTCGGTGCCGGTGGTGATCCGGTCGGTGGTGACGGTGGCGAGGCCGGCGAGGCCGACGACCAGGGTGGTGAGGAGGGTGCTGCGGATCCGCCGCTTCATGTCGAGTGCTCTCTTTCCGCTTCCGCGAGGAGTAAGTCGTGGTTTTCCGTGGGGGATTGCGAGCTTCGCGGGCTGTGCGAGCTTGGTGCGCTTTGACCTTGTGGGCGGTGATACGAACGTAGCGAGGGCTGCATGGCTATGGGGCGGACCGCATGGCTCATTAGGCTGCATGGCAGCAAGAGGACGCCGTCATAAACGGGGGAAAAGGTGGCGATACAAGACATCGAGCAGGCCCAGGGAGACGCCGGGAGGGCGGAAGCGACCGCCCTGGCCGCGATCGCGGCGGCGGCCCCACCGGCCCCCGCGCCGCCCTCGGAAGCCACCGGGAACTCCGGAGGCACAAGGAACTCCGGAAGCACAGGGAACTCCGAGTCCCCCGACGACCCCCTGACCCGCGTCTACACCACCCTCCTGGCCCGGGACCCGGCCCGGCCGCCCGCGCACCCCGCCGACCTGGCGGCGGAACTGGACCTGCCGCTCGCCCGGGTGGAGTCGGCCGTCTCGGCCCTCCTCGACATGGGCCTGCTGCGCCGGACCCCGGAGCGGGCCGTGCTCCCGGTCGCACCCGACGAGGCCGTCCAGCGCACCCTGGGCCCGCTGGAACGGGAGATGCGCGCCCGCCGCCAGCACATGGAACGCACCCGCGAGCAGCTGATGGCCTTCATGCCGCTGTACGAGTCCCACCTGCTCCGGCTGACGCATCTGCGGCAGGCGGAGTACGTGGAGCTGCTCACCGACCTGCGGGCCGTACGGGAGGCCATCACCGAACTGGGCCGGACCTGCGAGCGCGAGGTCATGACGGCGCAGCCGGGCGGCGGCCGGCGCGCCGAGGTCCTGGAGGAGGCGGTGGCCCGCGACGAGGAACTGCTGCGCCGCGGGGTCCGGATGCGCGTCCTCTACCAGCACACGGCGCGTTTCTCCTCGGGGACGTGCGCCTATGTGGAGCGGGTCGGCAGGCTGGGCGCCCAGGTCCGCACCCTGGACGACGAGTTCATGCGCATGCTCGTCTTCGACCGCTCGACGGCGGTCATCCCGGTCCCCGACGACCCGCACGCGGCGGTCCTGATCCGGGAGCCGCACGTGGTCGCGTTCATGGTGGGCGCGTACGAACGGCTGTGGCTGGAGGCGCTGCCGTTCGAGACGGAGTGGGACCGGCAGACCATCATGGACATCTCCGACGAGCTCAAGCAGACCATCGTGCGTCTGCTCACCGAGGGCCTGACGGACGCTGCCATCGCCCGCCGCCTGGGCCTCTCGGTCCGCAGCTGCCGGCGGCACGTGGCCGACGTGATGGCCGCGCTGGGCGCCGAGAGCCGTTTCCAGGCGGGCTACCTGCTCGCGCAGCAGGACCGTGAGCAGCCGAGTCCCTGAGGTCACCCGTACGGGGTGAAGAGCGGTCGCGGCCACCTGCCGGACACCACCGGGGCATAGGGTCCGTGCAGACAACACAGAGCGGACGAAGTCAGGGTGGACATGAGCGACTTGGCGACCGGGGAGCGATCGGACCGGGAGGACCCCGAGGAGACCCCTCCGGGCCTTGCGGACAAGGCGTCCCCGAAACGGCGCCGCCCCTTCTGGGTCGAGCTGCCGATGCTCGCCGGGATCGCGCTGGTGCTGGCCTTCCTGATCAAGACGTTCCTGCTCCAGGCCTTCCTGATCCCCTCGGGCTCGATGCAGAACACCCTTCAGGTGGACGACCGGGTCCTGGTCGACAAGCTCACCCCGTGGTTCGGCTCGGAGCCGGACCGGGGCGAGGTCGTGGTCTTCCGCGACCCCGGCGACTGGCTGGCGGGGCAGCCGGTGAAGCAGCCGACGACGGCCCAGAAGGCCCTGGGCTTCGTCGGGCTGATGCCGGCGGCGGGCGAGAAGCACCTGATCAAGCGGGTCATCGGGGTGGCCGGTGACACGGTCGAGTGCGCGGGCGAGGGCCCCCTGAAGGTGAACGGCAAGCCGCTGACGGAGCCGTACGTCTTCGCGGGGAACACGGCCTGCAGCACGGACCCGGGCGGCCGATTCAAGGTCACGGTGCCCGCCGGCAGCCTCTGGGTGATGGGCGACCACCGCCAGGCCTCGCAGGACTCCCGCTACCACCAGGACGACTCCCGGGGCGGCATGGTGCCCGTGACGGACGTGGTGGGCCGCGCCGTCGTCGTCGCCTGGCCGATCCCCCACTGGTCGACCCTGCCGGTCCCGGACACCTTCGACCAGCCGGGCCTCGCCCACTGACCGACGGCCCGGGCCGGGCACGTCCTCGGTGGCAGCTCCCCGAACGGGAGCCGCCACCGAGGACGCCCGCGAGCAGGCAACAGAAAAGGCCAGGTCAGAATTCATCTGACCTGGCCTTCTTCTGAGCCGCCTTCGGGATTCGAACCCGAGACCTACGCATTACGAGTGCGTTGCTCTGGCCAACTGAGCTAAGGCGGCGCCGCTGTGCAGACACATCGTGGTGCAGCAGCGTCGCCAAGTCTACACAGTTTCCCGAGGTGCTCCGACCACCCCCGGATCAGGCCTACGAGCAGCGCTTTCCGTCCGCCGGAGGGGTGCCTTCGAGGAGGTAGGCGTTGATCGCGGTGTCGATGCAGTCGCTGCCCCGGCCGTACGCGGTGTGGCCGTCGCCCTCGTAGGTCAGCAGGGTGCCGGAGGAGAGCTGCTCGGCGAGGGACTGGGCCCAGTGGTACGGGGTGGCCGGGTCGCGGGTGGTGCCGACGACGAGGATCGGGGCGGCGCCCTCCGCGGTGATGCGGTGCGGCCGGCCGGTGGGCGGGGTGGGCCAGTAGGTGCAGTTGAGGGCGGCCCAGGCGAGGCCCGCGCCGAAGACCGGGGAGGCCTTCTCGAAGGACGGGACGGCCTTCGCGGCGCCCTCGGGGCCGGTGTAGGCGGGCGGCAGGTCCAGGCAGTTCACCGCGGCGTTGGCCGACATGAGGTTGGCGTACGTGCCGTCCGACTCGCGCTCGTAGTAGCTGTCGGCCAGGGCGAGGAGGCCCGAGCCCTCGCCGGCCATCGCCCGGCCGAGGGCCTCGCGCAGCTGGGGCCAGGCACCCTCGTCGTACATGGCGGCGATCACACCGGTGGTGGCGAGGGACTCGCCGAGCGCGCGGCTCTCGCCCGTGGGCACCGGCTTGGCGTCCACGTCGCGGAAGAACTTCTTCATCGCCTCCCCGGCGGCGGCGACGGACCGGGTGCCGAGCGGGCAGTCCGACGTGCGGATGCAGTCGGCGGCGAAGGCCTTGAAGGCGGTCTCGAAGCCGCCGGTCTGGTCCCGGTTGAGGTCGAAGGCCGAGAGCGAGGGGTCCATCGCCCCGTCGAGGACGAGCCGGCCGGCCCGGTCGGGGAACAGCTCGGCGTACGTGGCGCCGAGGAAGGTGCCGTACGAGGCCCCCACATAGGTGAGCTTCGCGTCGCCGAGGACCGCCCGCAGGACGTCCATGTCGCGGGCCGTCTCGACGGTGGAGACATGGGCCAGGACCTGCCGCGACCTCTTCGCGCAGCCGGCCGCGAAGTCCTTGAACGCCGCGCTCAGCGCATGGGTCTCCGCCGTGTCGTCGGGGGTCTGGTCGACCTGCGTGTACGCGTCCATCTGCGGGCCCGTCAGACACTCGACGGGCTCGCTGCGCGCCACTCCGCGGGGGTCGACGGCCACCATGTCGTAGCGGGCGCGGACCGGCGCCGGGTAGCCGATGCCGGCGTACCCCTGGAGGTAGCCGACGGCGGAGCCGCCGGGGCCGCCCGGGTTGACCAGGAGCGAGCCGAGCCGCTTCCCGGGGCCGGTGGCCCGGATCCGGGAGACCGCGAGCTCGACCTCCTCCCCGTCCGGCTTCGCGTAGTCGAGCGGGGCGCGCAGGGTGGCGCACTGGAAACCCTCGACGCCGCAGTCCCGCCACGTCAGCTTCTGCTCGTAGAACTTCTTCAGCTTCGGCGCCTGCGACGGCGAGGAGGGCGCCGGCGCCGCCTTCCGCGGCGCGGCGGCGTCGCTCCCTCCCGAGCAGCCGGAAAGGATCAGCCCGGCTGCCGCGAGGGCCGTGGCGGAGGTACGGAGCAAGCGCCTGGAATCCATCCCCGGAGCGTATCCGGACCGGTACGGACCGTGTCCAATCGCTGTACGGGGCCTGCGCACCGGCATCAGCCCCGCAGCGCCATCGTCATCGCCTCCACCGCGAGCAGCGGCGCCACGTTCCGGTCGAGGGCCTCGCGGCAGGCGAGGACCGCCTCGATGCGGCGGAGGGTCCGCTCCGGGGTGGTGTCGCGGGCGACCCGCTCCAGGGCGTCCCGCACGTCCGTGTTCGCCAGGGCCGAGCGGGAGCGGAGCTGGAGGGCCAGGACGTCGCGGTAGAAGCCGGTCAGGTCGGTGAGCGCGAGGTCCAGGCTGTCGCGCTGGGTCCGGGTCCTGCGCCGCTTCTGCCGGTCCTCCAGCTCCTTCATCGCCCCGGCCGTGCCGCGCGGCATCCGCCCGCCCTGCGCCGCACCGAGGGCCGCCTTCAGCTCCTCGGTCTCCTTGACGTCGATCTCCTCCGCGACCTGCTTGGCGTCCTCCGCGGCCGCGTCGACCAGTTCCTGCGCGGCCTTGAGGCAGCCGCCGACGTCCTCGACCCGCAGCGGCAGCTTCAGGACGACGGACCGGCGCGCGCGGGCCCGCTCGTCGGTGGCGAGCCGCCGGGCCCGGTCGATGTGCCCCTGGGTCGCGCGGGCGGCGGCCTGCGCCACCTCCGGCTCGATCCCGTCGCGCCGCACGAGCACGTCGGCGACGGCCTCCACCGGCGGCGTGCGCAGCGTCAGGTGGCGGCAGCGGGAGCGGATCGTGGGCAGCACGTCCTCCAGGGAGGGCGCGCAGAGCAGCCAGACCGTGCGCGGCGCGGGCTCCTCGACGGCCTTCAGGAGCACGTTCCCCGCGCCCTCGGTGAGCCGGTCGGCGTCCTCCAGGACGATGACCTGCCAGCGGCCGCCCGCCGGGGACAGCTGGGCGCGCCGGACGAGCTCGCGGGTCTCCTTCACGCCGATGGACAGCAGGTCCGTACGGACGATCTCGACGTCCGCGTGCGTGCCGACGAGGGTCGTGTGGCAGCCGTCGCAGAAGCCGCAGCCGGGAGATCCGCCGAGCGCGCGGTCGGGGCTCACGCACTGCAGCGCGGCGGCGAAGGCCCGCGCGGCGGTCGCACGGCCGGAGCCGGGAGGGCCGGTGAAGAGCCAGGCGTGGGTCATCTTGGAGGCCTCGGGGGCCGGCTCGCCGGCGGCGTGGGCGGTCACGAACGCGTCGGCGTCACGCGCGGCGGCGGCGAGCTGCTCCTCGACCCGGGTCTGTCCGACCAGGTCGTCCCATACGGCCATGTCTGCCCCTCCTCAGGTACGTCCTCCATTGTGGGGCAGTGCTCCGACAACCCCGGCCGGGCTGTGGAAAACCCGCTGGCCTCAGGCCTCGCCGCGCGGCCGGGTCAGCCACAGGCCGACCGCCGAGCCGAGCAGGACCGCCCCGGTGGAGACGCTTCCGGTGGCCCGGAGGCCGCCGGTCCAGCCGGCGAAGGTGCCGATGTAGACGTTGGCGAGGACGCTCGCGGCGAGCAGCAGCCAGAGAAGGGCGCGCATGGGATGCCTCCGTGGAGTGAGTTCGGGGTGGCCCGCCGGGGCGTTCCCGGCGGCTCTTCCATCCTGGTCTCCGCCGCGTCCGCGCACAGCCGTGCCCACCCCCGGAGCGAGGGTGTAGCCCGCTCCACCGTCTTCCCCGTGATCGCCGCCTACGCTGGCCCCATGCGCGAGGCGATCAGGGAAGCGGCCAGGGCGTGGCTCCATCTCACGATCGGTGCCGCGGTCGCCCTCCTCTGCTACCTGATGGTGGGCGTGGCCCTCTTCACCGCCTGCCTCACCCTCACGGTCATCGGCGCCGGGGTGCTGCCCGAGAGCGTGCTGCTGCTGCGCCGCCTCGCCGGCTGGGAGCGGCGCCGCACGGCCGCGTGGACCGGGAGGCCCGTCCCCGAGGCGTACCTGCCGCTCCAAGGCCCCCTCCCCGCGCGCGTGCGGACCGCGGTGACCGACGCGGGCACCCGGCAGGACCTGCTCTGGGCCGCCGCGCAGCTGCTGTACGGCCTGGTCCTCTGGTACCTCTCGCTGATCCTCGCGGTGCCCGCGCTCCTGGTCGACGGCGTCTGGACCGGGCTCGCCGGACGGCGGCCGGTGCTCCTGCCGCTGGTCGGCCGGCTCGCCGGGCTGGCGGCCGACTGGTCGCGGGCGCTGCTCACGCCGGCGCCGTCGGCGGCCCGGGACGCCGCCCTCGCCGCCCGTATCGAGCAGCTCACGGCCACCCGGGCGGGCGCGATCGCCGCGCACGGCGCGGAACTGCGGCGGATCGAGCGCGACCTCCACGACGGCGCGCAGGCCCACCTGGTGGCGCTGTCCATGCGGATCGGTCTCGCCCGGCGCGCGTACGACTCCGATCCCGTGACCGCGCGGAAACTCCTCGACGACGCCCAGACGCAGGCCGAGGCGGCTCTGGCGGAGCTGCGGCACGTGGTCCGCGGCATCCACCCGCCGATCCTCACCGACCGCGGCCTCGCCGGAGCGGTGCGGGCCCTGGCCGCGAGCAGCGGCCTGGAGGCGGCGGTCTCCCTGACCGGCCTCGGCGACCAGGCGCAGGACGGCCCCCGCGCCCCGGCCGCCGTCGAGGCCGCCGCGTACTTCGTGGTCGCCGAGGCGCTCACCAACGCCGCCAAGCACAGTGGCGCCGCCCGCGCCTCCGTCTCCCTGACCCGTGAACCGGCCTCCCTGCGCGTGCGCGTGCAGGACGAGGGCCGCGGCGGGGCCGAGGCGGGCGAGAGCGGCGGCTCCGGCCTGACGGGCATGCGGCGCCGGGTCGCCGCGCTCGACGGCACCGTACGCCTGACCAGCCCCGAGGGGGGCCCGACCGTGATCGAAGTGGAGCTTCCGTGCGTGTGGTGATCGCCGAGGACAACGCCCTCCTCAGGGAGGGTCTGGTGCTGCTGCTGACCTCGTCGGGACACGAGGTCGCCGGGGTCGCGGCCACCGGCCCCGAGATCCTGCCGCTGCTCCTGGAGCACCGGCCGGACGTGGCCGTCCTCGACGTGCGGCTGCCGCCCGGCTTCCGCGACGAGGGGCTGCGGGCGGCGCTCGCGGCCCGTGAACAGCTGCCGGATCTGCCGGTGCTCGTGCTCTCGCAGTACGTGGAGGAGACGTACGCGGCGGAACTCCTGGGCGGCGGCGCGCGGGGCGTCGGCTACCTCCTGAAGGACCGGGTGGGCCGGGTGGACGAGTTCCTGGACGCCCTGGAACGGGTCGCCTCCGGTGGTACGGCCCTGGACCCGGAGGTCGTCACCGAGCTGATGGCCCGCCGCCGCGACGACCCGCTGGACGCCCTCACGCCCCGCGAGCGCGAGGCCCTGGAGCTGATGGCCCAGGGCCACGACAACGCCACGATCGCCCGCTCGATGGTGGTCACCGAGCGGGCCGTGCACAAGCACATCGGGAACGTCTTCCTGAAGCTCGGGCTGCCGCCGACCGACAGCGGCGGCCACCGCCGGGTCCTCGCCGTCCTCGCCTACCTGAACGCGTAAGGCGCCTACCTCAACGCGTAGGGCCTGTCCGCGCGGACACCGGCAGGAACACCCCCGCCGTGACGGTGACGAGGACGACGCCCGCGATCAGGCCTGCCTGCGCGGGCGGCAGATACGGCAGCCCGCCGGTGAGCGCCCAGGCGAACGCGGTCAGCGGCAGCGCGCCCACCACGAGCCCCACGAGGAGGCCCGTCGTGGTCAGGAACCCCGCCTCCAGGCCGAGCATCCGGCGCAGCTGGCCGGCCGAGGTGCCGACCTGGCGCAGGAGTTCCAGCTCGCCGCGCCGCCCGGCGCCGATCAGGGCGAGGGTGCTCAGGACGGAGAGGAGGGTGAGCCCTCCGATCGCGGCGACGATCCCTGCGGAGACGAGCGAGTTCAGCTCCACCCCGGGGGGCGTCACCGACTCGGGGACGACAGGAGACGTTCCGCGCTTCCCCGCCGCCAGGACGCGCGCGGGGTACGGATCGCTCATGTGCGGGGCCAGTTCGGCCTTCGGCAGCAGGAACTCGCCGAGAGCGAGCGACCGTTCGTACACGGCGACCACCCTCAGCCGCTTCGGTGTCCCGTCCCCGAGCCGGAGCTCCACCGTCGAACCGGGCTTCACCTCAAGGGACTCGGCCATGTCCGCGCCCACCGCGACCGTGCCGGCCCGGCCGAGTCCGGACAGGTCGCCGGCGACGACGCCCGGGTCGAGCGTGCCCGCCAACCCGTCGGCGTCCACGCCGAGGACCGGGAGCCGGTCGAGGCGCGGCGTGCCGACCTCCGTGCGGGCCAGGACCACCGAGGAACGCAGCACGTCCGTGGCCGTCTCCACCCCCGGAAGCGTCCGCACCCGCTCCGCCGTCGTGCCGGTGAACGCGAGTCCGGCGGTCGTCGCGGCCCGCGCCTGCGCGACCGCGGCCCGCTCCATGGTGGCGCCCGCCGAGAGCTGCACCAGGGCGAACGCGGTGACGAGGACCACGGGGACGAGCGCGGCCCCGAGCCGGCGCGAGTGCGCGGCGGCACCGGCGGCCGTGAGCCGTCCGGGCGCGCCGCCGAACCGCCGGAACGGCCGGTCGAGGAGCGCCATCGCCGCCCCCGCGATCCACGGCCCGAGCAGCGCGCACCCGGCGACCAGCGTCACCGTCGCCGCACCGGCGGCGGCGGCGGCCGCGTCGCCGCCCTGGAGCGTGGCCGTACCGGCCGAGCCCACGCCGAGCACGAGCAGCACGAGCCCGGCGACGCGTCGGGCGCGGGCCTTCCCCGGGCGGCCCGGGCGACGGGCCGCGAGCAGGACCACGAACCGGGCGATGCCCACCACGAGGGCGGCGGCGACGAGCACGGCGGCGAACAGCCACGGCGGGGTGGGGAGTTCGAGGCCCTCCGGTACGACTCCGGTACGGGCCCGCAGCGCCGACCACAGCAACAGGAACGCAGGTCCGGACGCGAGCGCGCCGAGCAGCGCGGCCGCGCCCGCCACCCGGGTCACCTCCCGTCCTGCCGCGCCCCGCACCTGACGGGGCGTCGCGCCGACCGAGAGCAGCAGGTCCCGCTCGGCGGCGCGCTGCTGGAGGGCCTGCGCGACGAGCGAGGCGAGGACGAGGACGGCGACCAGGACCACGTTCGCGGAGACGGCGGCGAGCATCATGAGCAGCTCCGCGCGCGCGGGCGGCGCGCCGAGGTGTTCGGCGCCGCCCCGGCCGTCCCCGGTGAGGGCCCGCAGCGGCTGCCCCGCGGCGGTGTCCTTCAGCCCGGCCCGGTCCAGGGCGGCCCGTACGCGCGCGTGGAGGGTGTCCACGGGTACGCCGGGCTCGGCGAGGACCCCGACGGCGTCGACGGCACCGGGGTGCCCGGCGAGCCGCCGCGCCTCCCCCGCCGTGACGTACAGCGCGGCCGGCCCTTCGGCCACGCCGACGACCTCGCGGCCGGCCACGGTGTCCCCGACGGCGGCGCCGAGGCCTGCGCCGACGACGGCCTCCCCGGCCTGCCGGGGCTCCCGCCCGTCGGTCAGCCGGTACGGGGCGAGCCGGGCCGCGTCCCAGGAGCGGCCGGGGTACGCGCGCGTGCCGTCCGCTCCGGTGGCCGCCGCCTCCCGTACGACGAACGTGTGGTCCGGGACCGCTTCCCGTACCCCCGGCACGGCCCGCAGGACGTCGACGGCCGCGGCGGGGACCCGTACCCGCTCGGTCAGGCCCACCGTCTCGGTCCTCGGCTCGCTGCCCCACGGTGCGGTCGTCCAGCGGACCTCCTGGTCGCCGGCGACGACGACGGGCGCGGCGGCGTACCGCTCCACGCGCGCGTGGCCGAGCCCGGCGGAGCCGAGCGCGAGCGCCAGCGCGCCGAGCAGCGCGGAGGTGACGGCGACGGCCGCGAACACGGCGGCCCACGCCTTGCGATGGACCCGCAGCGACCGGGCGGCGAGCAGCCGCACGGCGGGATTCCCGACGCGGCTCATCCCGCCACCGCCAGGTGACGCGCCGCCTCGCCGAGGCCGCCGAGTGCCTCCCGTACGCCCGCCTCGTCCGGACGGTCGAGGCGGCCGACGATCCGGCCGCGCTCCAGGAACACCGCCTCGTCCGTCCAGGTGGCGGCGGTCGGGTCGTGGGTGACGAGGACGACCGTGCGCCCCCGCTCGTCGACCGCACGCCGCAGCAGCGCGAGGACCCCGGCCGCCGTGACCGGGTCGAGGGCGGCGGTCGGCTCGTCGGCGAAGACGACCTCGGGCTCGTTGACGAGGGCGCGGGCGATCGCCACCCGCTGCCGCTGGCCGCCGGAGAGGTTCTCGGGCCGGTCCTCGGCCCGGTCGGCGAGCCCCACGGCGTCGAGGCCGGCCAGGGCGCGGGCGTCGAGCTCCGTGCCCTCGCGGGCCCCGGCGAGGAGCAGCGGCAGGGTGACGTTCTCGCGCACGTTCAGGGCGGAGACGAGGTTGAGCGACTGGAAGACGAAGCCGATCCGGTCCCGTCGGAGCCGGGTCAGCCCGGCCGGCCGCAGGGTGGCGAGGTCGGTGCCCCCGATCCGTACCCGCCCGGCCGTCGGCCGTTCGAGCCCGGCCGCGCAGCGCAGCAGGGTGGACTTGCCGGAGCCCGAGCGGCCCATCACGGCCAGGAAACGCCCGCGCGGCACCCTCAGGTCGACCCTGTCGAGCGCGGGCGCCCCTCCGCCGTACACGCGGCTCACCCCGTCCAGGGCGAGGGCGGCGCCGTTCTCCGTCACTGCTGTCGTCGTCATACCGGTAACGCTAGAAAAGCGCAGGTCACAGCAGTATGGGGCTGGCTGCCGGAGTGGGGGTGGAGCTAGCTCCACCCCCCAAGGGACTCAGCGGCGGCGGCGCGGGCCCTCGTCCTCGTCCTCGTGCGGGCCGAACAGCTCGTCCGCGAGGGTCGGGAGGTCGTCGAGCGGGGTCTCCTCGGCCCAGTCGGAGCGGCGGCGGGGGCGGCCGTTCTCGTCGAGCTGGGGCAGCTCCCGGGTCCGGTCGTTCGCACCGTGCGGCTCGTGCGGTGCGTCGCGGAAGATGCCCTGCGGCACCCGGTCGGCGGGGTCGGACGTCCCGGCGTCCCGTACGGGAGGCAGCACGGCGGTCTCATCGGCGCCCCGCTCGTCACGGATCTGCGGCAGCACGGCGGTCTCCGCCTCGGGCCGGGGAGACGCCTCCGGCTGCACGATCGGCGTCGCCACCGTGACCTCGTCCGGCGAGACGGTCGGCGCGTCCGGCCGCACGACCGGGGTCGGCACGGTGACCTCGTTCGCCGACACCTCGGCCGTACGCGAGGCACGCGCGGCCCGCTCGGCCGCGGCCTTCTCCGCGGCAGCCGCCCGCTCGGCAGCAGCCCGCTCGGCAGCAGCCCGCTCCGACGCGGCCGTCCGCTCGGCCGCGGCCTTCTCCGCGGCCTCGCGCTCCCGCGCGGCCTTCTCCCGGGCGGCCTTCGCCGCCTCGGCACGCTCCGCGGCGGCGAGCTCCGCCGCGGCGCGCTCGGCGGCCGCCCGCTCCGCCGCCGCCTTCGCGGCGGCCTCGGCGGCGAGCTTCTCCGCGGCGGCCTTCGCCGCTGCCTCCTCCGCGGCCTTCGCCGCCGCGGCGGCCTCGGCCATCCGGCGGGCCTCCTCGGCGCGCAGCAGGGCCTCCTCGGCCTTGCGCTGCTTCTCCAGGCGGCGCTCCTCGGCCTCGGCCCGCAGCCGGGCCTCCTCCTCGGCCTCCTTGCGGAGCCGCTCCTCTTCCTCCTGGCGGGCCTTCTCCTCGGCGGCGAGGCGCTTGCGCTCCTCCTCGGCCGCGATCCGGGCCTCCTCGGCCCGGCGACGGGCCTCCTCCGCCTGCCGTTCGGCCTCCAGGCGGCGCGCCTCTTCCTCCTCGCGCCGCTTGCGCTCCTCCTCCTCGGCGCGGAGCTTGGCGAGCTGCTCCTGGCGCTCGCGCTCCAGACGCTCCTCCTCGGCCTTGCGCGCGGCCTCTTCCTCGGCGAGGCGGCGGGCCTCCTCCTCGGCCTTCCGGCGGGCCTCCTCCGCGGCCTTCACCTCGGCCTCGGAGAGCGGCAGCATCCGGTCGAGCCGGTGACGTACGACGGTGGTGACGGCCTCCGGCTCCTGGCCGGCGTCGACGACGAGGTAGCGGCTGGGGTCGGCGGCGGCGAGGGCGAGGAAACCGGCCCGTACGCGCGCGTGGAACTCCGGCGGCTCGGACTCCAGCCGGTCGGGCGCCTCGGTGAACCGTTCCCGCGCGGTCTCCGGGGAGACGTCGAGGACGACGGTCAGGTGCGGCACGAGGCCGTCGGTCGCCCAGCGCGAGATGCGGGCGATCTCGGTCGGGGACAGGTCGCGGCCCGCGCCCTGGTAGGCCACGGACGAGTCGATGTACCGGTCGGACAGGACGATCGCGCCCCGCTCCAGGGCCGGCCGGACCAGCGAGTCGACGTGCTCGGCGCGGTCCGCCGCGTACAGCAGGGCCTCGGCGCGGTTCGAGAGCCCCGCCGACGACACGTCGAGGAGGATCGAGCGGAGCCGCTTGCCGATCGGCGTGGCGCCCGGCTCGCGGGTGACGACGACCTCGTGGCCCTTGGCGCGGATCCACTCGGCGAGGGCCTGGACCTGCGTGGACTTCCCGGCCCCGTCGCCGCCCTCCAGGGCGATGAAGAAACCGGTCGGGGACGGCGCCTGGACCGGGTCGGAGCCGCGCAGCGCGTCGCGCAGGTCGCGGCGGAGCGGGACGCCCGCCCGGTCGTCGGTCTTCGCGAGGACCAGCGCGGCGACCGGAAGCAGCAGCGCGCCGACGAGGACGAGCGTGAAGGCGGCGCCGCCGTGCGCGAAGACGAAGTCCCCCGAGGCGAGCCGGTGCGGCCCGATCGCGGCGGCGAGCAGCGGCGCGGCGAGCGCCCCGAGGCCCATGGCCAGGCGCGCGGTGGCCTGGAGGTGCTCGGTGGTCCGGGCCCGGCGGGGCTCCTCGGTCTCCTGGTCGATCAGGGTGTGGCCGGTGTTCGCGGCGACCCCGGCGGCGTACCCGGCGAGGACGGCGAGGAACAGCACGGTCGCCGTGTCCGGGACCAGGCCCATCGCGATCAGGGCGACGCCGGTGACGGCGGTCGCGAGGGCGAGCAGCCGCCGCCGGGACAGCACCGGCAGGACCGAGCCCGCGGTGCGGATGCCGACGGCGGTGGCGCCGCCGAGCGCCAGGATCAGGAGGGCGTACGTGACGGGCCCGCCGCCCAGGTCGTACGCGTGGAGCACGGCGACCGACGCGGCCGCGGCGATCGCCCCGGCGACGGTGGCGGAGGTGAGGACGAGCAGCGGCAGGGCGCCGGTGCGGCCCTTCCCCTCGCCCTCGCCGGCCTTCGGGGTCGGCCGGCGCAGGCCCTCCAGGGGCGAGCGGGGCCGGGGCGTCTCCTCGCCGGGCAGCGCCATCGCGTACAGGACGGTGACGGAGGCGGCGAACAGACCGGCCGCGACGTACGAGCCGAGGGCCGCCTGGTGCAGCGAGAACCAGTCGAGTCCGACACCCAGCAGGTTCCCGACGAGGGTGGCGACGAGCAGCACGGCGGCCGCGGCGGGGACGGCGAGGAAGCCGGTCCGCAGCGACAGCCGGCGCAGCGCGCCGAGGTGGTCGGGCAGAGGCCGTACGGCGGCGCCCTCAAGGGGAGGGGCGGGCAGCAGCGCGGGCGCGGCGCCCTCGCGGCCGATGGTCCACAGCCGCTCGGCCGCACCGGCGACGAAGACCGTGCCCAGCAGGTACCAGAGGGCACTGCCCGGGAGCCAGTCGATCCACAGCGGGGCGATGATGAGCAGCGCGATCCGCAGCCCGTCGGCGCCGATCATGGTCCAGCGCCGGTCCAGCGGGCCGGACGGCCCGGTGAGCGCGGTCAGCGGCCCGAGGAGGACGGCCCCGAAGAGGACCGCGGCGAGCAGGCGGGCGCCGACGACCGCCGCCACGGCGAACGCGGCTCCCCGGTAGCCGCCCCCGAGCGCGCCCTCGGTGACGGCCGCCTGGAGGCCCAGGAGGACGAGGACGAGGACGGCGAGGGCGTCGCCGGTGCTGCCGACCAGATGGGCGCTCCACAGCCGGCGCAGCGGCTGATGGCGCAAGAGGGCGCGTACGGCGCGCTCCCGGGAATCCGCGACGAGTGCGGCGTCGGAATCGCCCAGGCGGTCTGGCTGCTCTGCTCGCGTCATCCGTCCACCCTATCCGGACGGCCTTGCTCCCCGCGGCCCGCGCCCGAACAAACGTGGGAGGGCGGGAGCACCGCTCCCGCCCTCCTCCGCGTACACCGTGTGACTACTCCGGCTTGGCTGCCGCCGTCTTCTTGGCGGCGGTCTTCTTCGCCGTGGCCGTCTTCGCCGTCGTCGTCTTCTTCGCGGCGGTCTTCTTGGCGGCGGTGGTCTTCTTCGCCGCCGTCTTCGTGGCCGTCTTCTTCGCCGCGGCCTTCTTCGCCGGGGCCTTCTTGGCGGCCTTCTTCGCCGGCCCCTTGGCCCGCTTCTCGGCGAGCAGCTCGTAGCCGCGCTCGGGCGTGATCGTCTCCACGCTGTCGCCGGTGCGCAGGGTGGCGTTGGTCTCACCGTCCGTCACGTACGGGCCGAACCGCCCGTCCTTGACGACCACGGGCTTCTCGCTGACCGGGTCGGTGCCCAGCTCCTTCAGCGGCGGCTTGGCCGCGGCCCGGCCCCGCTGCTTCGGCTGGGCGTAGATCGCGAGCGCCTCTTCGAGGGTGATCGTGAAGAGCTGCTCCTCGTCCGTCAGCGACCGCGAGTCCGTGCCCTTCTTCAGGTACGGGCCGTAGCGGCCGTTCTGCGCGGTGATCTCCACGCCCTCGGCGTCGGCGCCGACGACCCGCGGCAGGGACATCAGCCGGAGCGCGTCCTCCAGGGTGACGGTGTCGAGCTCCATCGACTTGAAGAGGGAGGCCGTGCGGGGCTTCACCGCGTTCTTGCCGGTCTTCGGGGTGCCCTCGGGCAGGATCTCCGTCACGTACGGGCCGTAGCGGCCGGCCTTGGCGACGATCTGGTGGCCGCTGACCGGGTCGGTGCCCAGCTCGAAGTCGCCGCTCGGCTTGGCGAGCAGCTCCTCGGCGTGCTCGACGGTCAGCTCGTCGGGCGCCAGGTCGTCGGGCACGTCGGCCCGCTGGTGGCCTTCCTGCTCCTTCTCGCCGCGCTCGACGTACGGGCCGTAGCGGCCGACGCGCAGCACGATGCCGTTGCCGACGGGGAAGGAGGAGATCTCGCGCGCGTCGATCGCGCCGAGGTCGGTGACGAGCTCCTTGAGGCCGCCGAGGTGGTCGCCGTCGCCGTTCCCGGCGTCCGCCGCGCCGCCCGCTCCGCCGGACTCGCCCTCGCCGAAGTAGAAGCGCTTCAGCCACGGCACGGACTGGGCCTCACCGCGGGCGATGCGGTCGAGGTCGTCCTCCATCTTCGCGGTGAAGTCGTAGTCGACGAGCCGCCCGAAGTGCTTCTCCAGGAGGTTGACGACGGCGAAGCTCAGGAAGGACGGGACGAGCGCCGTGCCCTTCTTGAAGACGTAGCCGCGGTCGAGGATGGTGCCGATGATCGAGGCGTACGTCGACGGGCGGCCGATCTCGCGCTCTTCCAGCTCCTTGACCAGCGAGGCCTCGGTGTAGCGGGCCGGCGGCTTGGTCGCGTGGCCGTCCGCCGTGATCTGCTCGGCGGTCAGCGCGTCGCCCTCGGCGACCTGCGGCAGCCGCCGCTCGCGGTCGTCGAGCTCCGCGTTCGGGTCGTCGGCCCCCTCCACGTACGCCTTCATGAAGCCGTGGAAGGTGATCGTCTTGCCGGACGCGCTGAACTCGGCGTCACGGCCGTCGGCGGCCCGGCCGCCGATCTTCACGGTGACCGAGTTGCCGGTCGCGTCCTTCATCTGGGAGGCGACGGTCCGCTTCCAGATCAGCTCGTACAGCTTGAACTGGTCGCCGGTGAGGCCGGTCTCCGCCGGGGTGCGGAAACGATCACCCGAAGGCCGGATCGCCTCGTGCGCCTCCTGCGCGTTCTTGACCTTGCCCGCGTAGACGCGCGGCTTCTCCGGCAGGTAGTCCGCGCCGTACAGCTGCGTGACCTGCGCCCGCGCCGCCGCGACGGCGGTGTCGGAGAGGATCGTGGAGTCCGTACGCATGTAGGTGATGAAGCCGTTCTCGTACAGCTTCTGCGCCACCTGCATGGTCGCCTTCGCACCGAAGCCCAGCTTGCGGCTCGCCTCCTGCTGGAGGGTGGTGGTCCGGAAGGGGGCGTACGGGGAGCGGCGGTACGGCTTCGACTCCACCGAGCGCACCGAGAACGAGGTCTCGGCGAGCGCGGCGGCGAGCGCCCGCGCGTTCGCCTCGTCCAGGTGGAGCACGCTGTCGGTCTTCAGCCGGCCGTCGGCGCCGAAGTCACGGCCCTGCGCGACGCGCTTGCCGTCGACCGTCGCGAGGCGCGCGACCAGCGAGGACGGGTCGGAGGCGTCACCCGGGCGGCCGGTGCCGAAGGTGCCGGTGAGGTCCCAGTACTCGGCGGAACGGAACGCGATGCGCTCGCGCTCCCGCTCGACGACGAGCCGGGTGGCGACGGACTGCACGCGGCCGGCGGACAGCCGCGGCATGACCTTCTTCCACAGGACCGGCGAGACCTCGTAGCCGTACAACCGGTCGAGGATGCGGCGGGTCTCCTGGGCGTCGACCATGCGCTGGTTCAGCTCGCGCGGATTGGCGACGGCCTCGCGGATCGCGTCCTTGGTGATCTCGTGGAAGACCATCCGGTGGACCGGGACCTTGGGCTTCAGGACTTCCTGGAGGTGCCACGCGATGGCCTCGCCCTCGCGGTCCTCATCGGTGGCGAGGAAGAGCTCGTCGGACTCGGCGAGGAGCTCCTTGAGCTTCCTGACCTGCGCCTTCTTGTCGGCGTTGACGACGTAGATCGGCTGGAAGTCATGCTCGACGTCCACCCCGAGGCGGCGCACCTCGCCGGTGTACTTCTCCGGCACCTCGGCGGCGCCGGAGGGGAGGTCGCGGATGTGCCCGACGCTCGCCTCGACGACGTAGCCGGGGCCGAGGTAGCCCTTGATCGTCTTCGCCTTGGCAGGCGACTCGACGATGACGAGTCGGCGGCCGCCGTGTGCGGTCTCGCTGGTCGGGGACAACTTCGCTCTTCTCTCCGGATCGACACTCTCTGGGCACGTACGGCACTGGCACGCACGGCAGCGGCACGGACGGTGACGCTCCCGTCGCTGCGGAGTGTGACGGTACAACCCGCCCCCGTGTCAAACGGCAAAAGCCCGCAACGGCCACTCGAACGGTAACCCGAGTCCTGGCATTCCTGCCGCCCGGACTCCCGGTCGGGCGGGGCGGGGGTGTGAGCCGGAAAGATCGGAAAGAGAGCGGAAGGGGATCGGACGCCGGAACGGAAGCGGATTCAGAGCCGGCCGAAGCACCAGAGGCCGAGGGCCAGGAAGGCGGCACCGGAGAGGCTCGTCAGCGCGACCGCGGTGCGCGGGGCGACCCCGTGCGCCACGGGCTCACGGTGCAGCGTCCGCACGGTGGTCCACAGCAGCAGCGCGCCTCCGAACAGCGTGAACGCCGCCCCCGCGAAGATCGCCGGCCCGCTCTCCATGCCCGTACCCCGTTCCGTTCACGTGCGGCGTTCGCCTCTCGCCGCCGAGGCTGGCACCTCCGGGCATCGGGGGCGCGAACTCCGGGTGAACGGCGTGGGCCGACTCGCACGGTTCTCGCACGGGTTCACGAAGATGGCCGGTAGTCGTCCCGCTCCGGCGGCCCTCCCCTTTCTCCTCCCGACCGGTCACATCGTGTCGAGCGTGGCGCGGCGCCGGCTGCCCCGCTCGAAGACGGCGAGGAGGACGACGGCGAGCAGCCCCCACCCCGCGCCGACCGCGAGTTCGGCCCCGAGCAGGTGCCCGTCCAGACCGTCGCCGGCGGTCAGGGCGCGCGCCGCGTCCGCCGCGTGCGTGAGCGGCAGCAGCTCGCCGGCCACCCGCATCCACTCGGGCAGCGTCTCGCGCGGCACGGCGGCGCCGGTCAGGAGCAGCAGCACCGAAGTGGCCACGTTCGACACCAGGAACACATCACGGAAGCGCAGCCCGAGCGCCCCGAGCGCGAGCCCGAAGGCCGAACAGGCGGCCGCCGCGGTGAGCAGCACCAGACCGAGCCCGGGCAGCGCCCCGGCGGGCACGGGCAGCCCGAGGACGAGCGCGGCGGCGGTGAGCACGAAGGCGCTGACGAACAGCCCGTTGAGGACGTACGGGAGAGCACGTCCGAGCCAGAGCGGAACCCGGCGGCGGGGCGAGAGCAGGACGGCCCCGAGGGTGCCGTACCGGCGCTCGTTCGCGACGGCCATCGTGCCGCCGTACACGCAGGAGGCGGAAGCTGCGAGGACGGCGTTGCCCACGAGGTGGAAACGATCGTCGGCGACACCGAGTTCCCTGCCGAGGAAGACGAAGAAGAAGACCTGGAGGAGCGGTCCGACCAGCAGTGTTCCGATGAACATGGGCGGGGTCGTCCAGTTGAACAGGGCGCGGTACGAGATCGCCCCGCCGACCACGAGCAGCCGGGAGGTGGCGTGGAAGCGGAAGCCGATGAGTCGGCTGCGGAAGCGGAACATCCGACGGTGGCCTTTCAGGCGAGGGCGAGGGTGGCGGCGGCGCGGGCCCGGCGCTCCACCCGGCCGAGGACCAGGACGGCGGCGAGGGCGTAGCCGGCGCCGAGCGCGAGGGCGACGAGGAGGGGGGTGAGGACCTCCCCGGTGGAGGGCCCTCCGGAGGTCGCCGCGTGCACGGCCCGCGCGCCCCAGGTGGTGGGCAGCGCCCAGGAGATCGGGTGGGTCCAGGCGGGCAGCACGGTGACGGGGACGAGCAGCCCGGACAGCAGCCAGACGGGCGTGTCGAGGGGGTTGGCCAGGGCGTTGGCGTTGCGCAGCAGGACGAAGGTCGCGGCGAGCAGCAGCCCCATCATGCCGAGCGCGAGGACGCACACCGGGACGGCGAGGAGGAAGAGCAGCGGGTGGGCGAAGTCGAGCGGCACGCCGTAGAGCAGGACGCCCCACAGGACGGTCGCGCCCATCGCGTACGTGCCGATGACGGCGGTCGCGAGGGTGATCGGCAGGAGGACCAGCGCGAGCGGGGTCGGCGCCACGACGAGGGTCTCCAGGGTGCCGAGCCAGCGCTGGTTCTGCACGGCGCCGCCCGAGCCGAACAGGACCGAGCCCCAGATGCCCATGAGTCCGGCGCCTACGGAGGCGGTGAGCAGCCGGTCGGGGTCGCCGGCGGCGCGGAACAGGTAGACGGCGAGGGTCGCGTAGACGAGCGGGACGAGGACGGCGAACGTGATCTCGATCGGGGAGCGCGACATGTACGAGACGTGGGTGCGGACCCCGACGCCGATCAGGCGCAGGACGCGGACCGGGCCGGTCGGGCGGATCACGCCGGCACCCCGTCCGGCTCGGTGGAGGACACCGGCGTGGTGGACGCCGTCGTGGTGGACGCCGAGGCGGTGGACGCCGTCGCGGTGGACGCCGAGGCGGTGGACGCCGTCGCGGTGGACGCCGACGCGTTGGACGCCGACGCGTTGGACGCCGTCGCCTCCTCCACGATCGCGATGTAGGCGTCCTCCAGGGACGGTTCGCGGCTGACGACCCGTCCGACGCGGACGCCGTCGAGGGCGGCCAGGACCGGCGCGTGCAGCTCGGCGCCGCGGTCCGTCTGGACGCTCACGGTCTGGACCGTGCCCCGGTCCTCGGCGGACACTCCCCGTACGCCGGGCACCCGTCGTATCCGGTCGAGGACCTCCTCGTCCGCCCCGTACGCCTCGATGTCGAGGACGTCCCGGTCCCCGACGCGGGACTTGAGGCTGTCGGGGGTGCCGAGGGCGCGGATCCGGCCGCCCGCGATGACGGCGATCCGGTCACAGAGCTCGTCGGCCTCGGCCATGTAGTGGGTGGTCAGCAGGACGGTCGTGCCGGCGGCGGCCAGGTCCGCGACGGTGCGGCGCAGGTCGCGGGCGGCGACCGGGTCGACGCCGATGGACGGTTCGTCGAGGAAGAGGACGTCGGGGCGGTGGAGCAGTCCGCGGGCGATGTGGAGGCGCTGCCGCATGCCGCGCGAGTACCCCTCGACGCGCTCCTTCTCCCGTCCCAGCAGGCCGACGAGGTCGAGGAGTTCGGCGATGCGCCGCTTCTGCTCGCGGGCGGGGACGCCGTACAGCTCGGCGAAGTAGCGGAGGTTGTCGAGCGCGGAGAGCCGGTCGTACAGGCCCCGGTCGCCGCCGAAGACGTACCCGATCCTGCGGCGTACGGCGACGGGGTCGCGGGCCACGTCATGGCCGAACACCCGGGCCGTGCCGGAGGTCGGCAGGAGCAGGGTGTTGAGCATCTTGATGGTGGTGGTCTTGCCGGCGCCGTTGGGCCCGAGCAGCCCGAACAGCTCTCCCGGCGCCACCTCGAAGGTGACCCCGCGGACGGCCTCGGTCTCGGTCCGCCGGGACCGCGGCCAGCCGGTCCTGCCGGTGTAGGTGCGGCGCAGCGCGTCCGCCTCGATTGCGAGCATGCGCCGGACGATAGGAGCAGGTGAGAGGGCCGGACCATCGATTCGGGAGGCCCCGAATCGTCAGGCGACCGCGTGCAGGACGTCCTCCCCGGCGAGCAGCGCGAGCAGCGAGCGGCCCGTGTCCGTGAGCTGGTAGTACACCGAGCGTCCGACGCGGTGGCGGGTCACGACCCCGGCTTCCGCGAGGACCGACAGGTGCTCGGAGACCGTGCTGGCGGCGAGGCCGAGCCGGTCGGCGAGGCCGGCCGTGGTCAGGGGCCCGCCCAGTTCGCGCAGGACGGCCGCCCGGCCGCGGCCGAGCATCAGCCCGAGCCGGTCCTCGGCGAGCGACTCCGCCGGTTCGCGCAGGGCGGCGGCGCCCCGGGCCTGGAAGCTGAGCGCGAAGACCTCGGGGTCGTCCGTGGAGTAGAGCCGGCAGCCCTCGGCGAAGACCAGGGGCACGAGGACGAGCCGCCGCTCCCCGGGCGCGTAATCGGCGTCGATGTGCTTGGTCAGTTCGAGTACGGGCGGCCGCCAGCTCCCCCGGGCCTCCAGGCCCGCGAACAGCGCGTCGACGCCCTCGGTCGCGAACGTCCTGGCCCGGACGAGCACTTCGTCCTCGACGAGCCGGCGCATCGTCGGCCAGTACGGCTCGATCGCGCCCTCCCAGTAGGCGGCGTAGGCGTCGGCGAGCGCCGCACAGGCGGCCTCCGGGTCCTTCAGGTACGGCTGGAGGAAGGGCGCGTCCGCCATGCCGGGGTAGCAGACGGCCGCCTGTTCGCGGACGAACGCCGGGTCGGTGCCCCGCAGCGCGGCGAGCTCCTCGTGGACGTGGACCGTGCCGAACGGCCGGGGCAGCAGGAAGTCCGAGGTCTCGCGCCGACCCACCCCGAACAGCTCCCACAGGGGGCGGAGCCGGTCGTCCTCGCGCCACACCTCGCGCGCCTGCCCGACCCACTCCAGGTACGGCCAGGAGGGGTGGCGGTGGGGCAGCGCGAGGTGCATCGCGCAGAACGCGTCGCGGAGCGGGCTGATCGCGATCCGGGTCGCCCCGAGCGAGGCCTCGTCCAGCTCGATCCGTATCAAGCGCCGCTCCCTCCGGTCCCGGACGGCTCCGCCCCCGGCAGCAGGGAGCCGGGGATCAGGAAGCCCTCCTCGACGAGGAGCCGGATCGCCTGCGGGGTGCGGTCCCGCAGCATGACCGGGTCCTCGCCCATCAGCTGGCCGATGGCGTCGAGGATGCGGCCCGCGCTGAGCGTGCCGTCGCAGACGCCGGCGAACCCGGCGCCGACGTGGTCGACCTTGGTGGCGCGGCGCATGCCCCGGTTCTGCCGGAGGACCACGTGCTCGGGGTCCTCGGCGCCCGGCAGCCCGACCTGCTCCTGCACCACCTCGGGCGCGAGGGTGAAGCTGTCGGAGAGGAGCGCGGCGTCGTCGTGGCCGCGCAGGTAGTCCTGGCGCTCGAAGTGGGCGCGGACGGTGGGGCCGAGGGGCTGCTCGACGGGGTGCGGCCACTCCTCGATGACGATCGAGGGCTCGACCGCGCCCGAGGCCACGGCCTCGCTCCGCCGGACGGTGATCCAGCCGAAGCCGACCGCGCGGGTCTTGCTCTCCTCGAACTCGTCGAGCCAGCGGTCGTACGCCGCCCGGTAGGCGTCCGGGTCGCCGCGGTGGTCGCCGCTGTCCCGCAGCCACAGCTCGGTGTACTGGGTGATGTCCTGGACCTCGCGCTGCACGATCCAGGCGTCGCAGCCGCGCGGCACCCAGGACCGGAGCCGCTCCTGCCACTCCTCGCCCTCGACGTGCTGCCAGTTGGCGAGGAACTGGGCGTATCCGCCGTCGTTGAGCCGCTCCCCGGCCTGCTGGACGAGCGTGCGGCACAGGTCGTCGCCGCTCATCCCGCCGTCCCGGTAGGTGAGTCCGGCGCCGGGGGAGATCACGAACGGCGGGTTGGAGACGATCAGGTCGTACGTGTCGCCGTCGACGGGCTCGAAGAGCGAACCGGTCAGCAGCTCGGCCTCGCGGGCCCCGGAGAGGGCGAGGGTGAGCCGGGTGAAGTCCAGGGCGCGCGGGTTGAGGTCGGTGGCGGTGACCAGGGTGGCGTGCTGGGCGGCGTGCAGCGCCTGGATGCCGGAGCCGGTGCCGAGGTCGAGTGCGGAGGAGACCGGCGTACGGACCGTGATGCCGGCGAGGGTGGTGGAGGCACCGCCGACGCCGAGGACGACTCCTTCGTCCTTCTTCCCGATCCCGCCGGCGCCACCGACGGCGCAGCCCAGGTCGGAGACGATGAACCAGTCCTCGCCGTCCGGTCCGCCGTACGGCCGGACGTCGACCGTGGCGAGCACGGTGCCGTCCTCGCGGACCACCCAGCCGTCGGCGAGGGCCTCGTCGAGCGGGAGCGCGGCGGCGGCCCGGTCGTCGGCGACGGGCTCCTGGAGCAGGAAGAGCCTGACGAGGGTCTCCAGCGGGGAGCCGCCGCGGGTGGCGCGCAGGGCGGGCACGGTCTCGCTGCGGGCGAGCGCCGCGTAGGCCGGGGCGCCGAGCAGGTCGAGCAGGCCGTCGGCGGTGAAGTCGGCGGCGAGCAGTGCCTCGCGCAGACGGGTGGCGTGCGCGGGCACCGGGAGGCGGGAAGACAGGGTCGTACTCACCGCTCCATTGTGACGGCCGCCACCGACATCCGGGCGGCCGACCCGGCGGGGTGCGGCCGATCGCCGCCACCGCCGGGCCGATCGGCCCGGCGGTGCTGCCCGCCCAGGCCTTCGTGCCCGCCTGGGCTTGCCCGCCTAGGCCTTCTTGCTCGGCGTGGCGGACGGCTTCTTGTTCGGGTCCGAGGAACCGGAGTCGGAGTCCGAGGTGGAGCCGGCCTTCGGGGAGGCGGAGGTCTTCGGCGGGACCGAGGCCGTGGGCTTCTGGCAGCCGGGCTGCTTGGCCATCGCCTGGCCCAGCTCGCCGTCCTCCAGCTTGGACAGGGCGTTCTGGTCCATCTTCTCGATCTTGGTCAGGCCGTCGGCGACGCCCTGGAGGCCGTCCGCGAACTTCTGCTGGTTCGTCGGGTCCAGCGCGTCGACCTGCTTCTTGAGCCCCTCGTAGGCCACCGCGGTGGCGTTGAGCTCCTTGATCGCGTCCTGCTGGACCTTCTCGCCGTTCTCGACGGGCGGGGCCCCGGCGGCCTCGACGGCCTTGGCGAGGGCGCGGTCGGCGTCCGCGATGTCCTGGAACGCCTTCGAGTCGGCCGCCTGGATCTCGGCCGGCTTGCTGTCGGCGGCGGTCGAGATGATGATCTGGTGGGCGTCGGCCCGCTTCTGGATCTGAGGCTTCGCCTGGTCGCAGAAGGTCTTCGCCCAGTCACCCACCTTGTCGCCCTCGTCACTGCTGCAACCGGACAGCGCGAGCACCAGTACCGCGCCGCCGGACAGTGCGGCCGCAAGCTTCTTGTTCAACGGATCGGTCCCTTCCAAGGCTCTCGGCCCCGGAACATACACGCCGAACGGGCTACTTCCACCTTTCGTGCGACGCATTCCTCCCACATTGCAGCCTTTTGAACCAAGGGATGAACCTCACGCCGACTCCGTGAACAACCGGAAATGAGACGGACGCCACGTCAGGAGACGGCCACCGAACGCCTCTTGGAGGCGCGGACCGCGCCGACCACGACGAGGAGCGCGACCGCCGCGACCGCGGCCCGCAGCCCGGCGCTCGCGTCGCTGCCGTAGCTGAACCGCACGACCGCCGGGGCGATCAGCAGCGCGACCAGGTTCATCACCTTCAGGAGCGGGTTGATCGCCGGGCCCGCCGTGTCCTTGAACGGGTCTCCGACCGTGTCCCCGATGACGGTCGCCGCGTGCGCCTCACTGCCCTTGCCGCCGTGGTTCCCGTCCTCGACCAGCTTCTTCGCGTTGTCCCAGGCGCCACCGGAGTTGGCGAGGAAGACCGCCATCAGCGCGCCCGCCCCGATCGCCCCGGCGAGGTACGCGCCGAGCGGGCCCACGCCGAGCGTGAAGCCGACGGCGATCGGGGCCATCACGGCGAGCAGCCCGGGCGTGGCGAGCTCGCGCAGCGCGTCCTTGGTGCAGATGTCGACGACCCGCCCGTACTCCGGCTTCTCGGTGAAGTTCATGATCCCGGGGTGTTCGAGGAACTGCCGCCTGACCTCGTAGACGACCGATCCGGCGGACCGGGACACGGCGTTGATCGCGAGGCCGGAGAAGAGGAAGACGACCGCGGCGCCGAGGATCAGCCCGAAGAGGTTGTTGGGCTGGGAGATGTCCATGGAGAGTGTCACCTCGCCGAGCACCCCGGCCTTCCCGGACTCCCCGACGTCGGCGACCGCCGTCGCGATGGCGTCCCGGTACGAGCCGAAGAGCGCCGACGCCGCCAGGACGGCGGTGGCGATGGCGATGCCCTTGGTGATGGCCTTCGTGGTGTTGCCGACGGCGTCGAGGTCGGTGAGGACCTGCGCGCCGGACCCGGTGACGTCCCCGGACATCTCCGCGATGCCCTGGGCGTTGTCGGCGACCGGGCCGAAGGTGTCCATCGCGACGATCACGCCGACGGTGGTGAGCAGCCCCGTCCCCGCGAGGGCCACCGCGAACAGCGCCAGGATGATCGAGGTGCCGCCGAGCAGGAACGCCCCGTAGACGGTGAGCCCGATCAGCAGGGCCGTGTAGACGGCGGACTCCATGCCGAGCGCCACGCCCGCGAGGACGACGGTGGCGGGGCCGGTCAGCGAGGACTTGCCGATGTCCCTGACCGGCCGCCTGCTCGTCTCCGTGAAGTAGCCGGTGAGCTGCTGGATGAGCGCGGCGAGGACGATGCCGAGGGCGACCGCGACCAGGGCGAGGACCCGCGGATCGCCGCCGTGGCCGTGGATGCCGGGCTCGGTGACGCCCGCGAGCTCGGCGTACGAGGACGGCAGGTACGCGAAGGCGGCGACGGCGACGAGCGCCAGCGAGATCACCGCCGAGACCAGGAACCCGCGGTTGATCGCGCTCATCCCGCCGCGGTCGGCGCGCCGCGGGGCGACCGCGAGGATGCCGATCACCGCGGTGACCACCCCGATCGCGGGCACCATCAGGGGGAACGCGAGACCGTGGTCGCCGAAGGCCGCCTTGCCGAGGATGAGCGCGGCGACCAGGGTCACGGCGTACGACTCGAAGAGGTCGGCCGCCATGCCGGCGCAGTCCCCGACGTTGTCGCCGACGTTGTCGGCGATGGTGGCGGCGTTGCGCGGATCGTCCTCGGGGATGCCCTGCTCGACCTTGCCGACGAGGTCGGCGCCGACGTCGGCGGCCTTGGTGAAGATGCCGCCGCCCACCCTCATGAACATGGCGATGAGCGCGGCGCCGAGCCCGAATCCCTCCAGGACCTTGGGCGCGTCGGCGGCGTAGACGAGGACGACGCAGGAGGCCCCGAGCAGTCCGAGGCCGACCGTGCACATGCCGACGACCCCGCCCGTACGGAACGCGATCCGCATGGCCCGGTGGGCGACCTCGTTCAGGTCCTTCGCGGGTTCGCCCGGCGCGGGGGTGGCCTCCCGGGCCGCGGCGGCGACCCGCACGTTGGCCCGTACGGCGAGCCGCATGCCGAGGTAGCCGGTGACCGCCGAGAACAGCGCTCCGACCAGGAAGAACAGGGAACGTCCGGCGCGCTGCGACCAGTTGTCGGCGGGCAGCAGCATCAGCAGGAAGAACACGGCGGCCGCGAAGACGGCGAGGGTCCGCAGCTGCCGCGCGAGGTAGGCGTTGGCGCCCTCCTGCACGGCGGCGGCGATCTCCTTCATCCTCTCGGTGCCCTCACCGGCCGCGAGCACCTGGCGGACGAGGAGCCGGGCGACGACCAGCGCGGCGAGGGCGACGACCGCGATGACGACCACGATCGTCCGGTTCCCGCTCGTGAGCACCGCCGCGGCGAGAGATGTGGGGTACATGGGGACGGATCATAGGGAGACGAACCGGTACAGACCGGGATGCACCAATTCGTGGGCGAGGACGCCCGGGGCGCACCCGGAAAAGCGATGAGGCCCTGCGCTGCAGGGCCTCATCGCTTCGTACGTGTGTACGACTCAGGACAGGACGTCCGCCGAGCTCACCGGCCAGCTCATCCGGATGGTGCCGCCGTCCTCGCCGGCGCTGACCTCGACGTCGTCGACGAGCCCGCGGATCACCGCGAGACCCATCTCGTCCTCGCCGTCGGCGTCGTCGAAGTCCTCGGCCGGGGCCGAGGCCCGCGCGCCGGGGACACCGGCGGCATCGGCCGCCGCCACCCCCGCACCCGGCACCTCGTCGCCGACCTCGATGGAGAACGTCTTCTCCTCCTCGGTCAGGACGACCCGGATGGGGGTCGTGACGTCGTTGCTCCGGTGCAGCCCGACCGCGCGGGAACAGGCCTCACCGACAGCGAGACGCACCTCGTCGAGGACCGCCTCGTCCACACCCGCCCGGCGCGCGACCGCGGCCGCCACCAGACGGGCCGTGCGGACGTGCTCCGGCTGAGCACTGAAGCGGAGTTCAACGGTGGCCATGCGAACCCCCTGGGCTCAGTCGACGGCGTTGACGGCCTCGTCGACCGAGGTGTGGATCGGGAACACCTTGGTGAGACCCGTGATCCGGAAAATCTTGAGAATGCGCTCCTGGTTGCACACCAGACGCAGCGAGCCCTCGTGCGCGCGAACACGCTTCAGGCCGCCGACGAGCACACCGAGGCCGGTGGAGTCGAGGAAGTCCACGCCCTCCATGTCGACGACCAGGTGGTAGCTGCCGTCGTTCACCAACTCGACCAACTGCTCGCGCAGCTTGGGCGCGGTATACACATCAATCTCGCCACCGACCTCGACGACCGTACGGTCACCACCAGCGCCGGACACATTGCGAGTCGACAGGGACAGGTCCACGGATCCTCCAGCACCTTGCTATCGGGCGATCGTCCCCTCGGGTCTCCGGGGCGGAGCCGAGGAACGGAACGCCAGCCGCGATGGCATTCAATCACTTACCAGCAGCCATGCACGACGCCTTGGAAGCATTGTCCGTCATGGCAGTGACACACTCGGTGCCGATGGCCAAGAATCACCACCCCCGTCGTCCGGCCGGGGAAACGGGCAGCCGCCCCTCTCCCGGCATGGTCCTCGACCGGCTCTCCTCGGGCGAGAGCCGGGCCGCGCGCATCACTCATACGGAGCACATGCCCGCCCGGGAGGGCCGCCATGCCGTCTGGCCGCACCTCATCCGTCCGGAGGTGATCGCGGCGATCCGGACGGCCGGGATCGAGCACCCCTGGGCGCACCAGGCGGAGGCCGCCGAGCACGCTCTGGACGGCGAATCCGTGGTGATCGCCACGGGCACCGCCTCGGGCAAGTCGCTCGCCTACCTCGCCCCGGTCCTCAGCACCCTCCTGGACGGCTCGGAGGCCCCGAACGGCCGCGGCACCACCGCCCTCTACCTGGCGCCCACCAAGGCCCTCGCCGCCGACCAGCGGCGCGCCGTGCGGGAACTGGCCGCCCCGCTCGGCAACCGGATCCGCCCCGCCGTCTACGACGGCGACACGCCGGTCGAGGAGCGCGAGTGGGTCCGCCAGTACGCGAACTACGTGCTGACCAACCCCGACATGCTCCACATGGGCATACTCCCCTCCCACCCCAGGTGGTCCTCCTTCCTGCGCTCCCTGCGCTACGTCGTGATCGACGAGTGCCACACCTACCGGGGCGTCTTCGGCTCCCACGTCGCCCAGGTGCTGCGCCGTCTGCGCCGGATCTGCGCCCGGTACGGCTCCGAACCGGTCTTCCTCCTCGCCTCGGCCACCTCCGCCCAGCCGGCCCTGGCCGCCGGCCGCCTCACCGGCCTGCCGGTCACCGAGGTCTCGGACGACGCCTCCCCACGCGGCGAACTGGTCTTCGCCCTCTGGGAGCCGCCGCTGACCGAGCTCCACGGCGAGCGCGGCGCGCCCGTACGCCGCACCGCCACGGCCGAGACCGCGGACCTGCTGACCGACCTGACCCGGCAGGGTGTCCGCTCGGTCGCCTTCGTCCGCTCCCGGCGCGGCGCCGAGCTGATCTCGGTGATCGCCCAGGAACGGCTGGCCGAGACCGACCGCGCGCTGGCCCGCCGCGTCGCCGCCTACCGGGGCGGCTACCTGCCCGAGGAGCGCCGCGCCCTGGAGCGGGCCCTGCACTCCGGCGAGCTTCTCGGCCTGGCCGCCACGACCGCTCTGGAGCTGGGCGTGGACGTCTCGGGCCTGGACGCCGTCGTGATCGCCGGCTACCCGGGCACCCGGGCCTCCCTGTGGCAGCAGGCGGGCCGCGCCGGCCGTTCGGGCGAGGGCGCCCTCGCGATCCTGGTCGCCCGGGACGACCCGCTGGACACCTTCCTCGTCCACCACCCGGAGGCGATCTTCGAGCAGCCGGTCGAGACGACCGTCCTGGACCCCGACAACCCCTACGTCCTCGCCCCCCATCTGTGCGCCGCGGCCGCGGAGCTCCCGCTGACCGAACCGGACCTGGCCCTCTTCGGCCCCGCCGCGCCCGGCCTGATGCCCCAGCTGGAGGGCGCCGGCCTGCTGCGCCGCCGCGCCACCGGCTGGTACTGGACCCGCCGCGAGCGGGCCGCCGACCTGGCCGACATCCGGGGCGGCGGCGGCAGCCCCGTCCGGATCGTGGAGGCCGGCACCGGCCGCCTCCTCGGCACGGTCGACGAGGCCGCCTCCCACACCGCCGTCCACGAGGGCGCCGTCCACCTCCACCAGGGCCGGACCTATCTCGTGCGGGAGCTCGACCTCAAGGACTCCGTGGCCCTCGTCGAGGAGGCCGTCCCCCCGTACTCCACCACCGCCCGCGACACCACCTCCATCACCGTCCTCGAAACCGACACCGAGATCCCCTGGGGAGCCGGCCGCCTCTGCTACGGCTCCGTCGAGGTCACCAACCAGGTCGTCTCCTTCCTCCGCCGCCGACTGATCACCGGCGAGGTGCTCGGCGAGACCAAGCTCGACCTGCCGCCCCGCACCCTGCGCACCCGGGCCGTGTGGTGGACGGTCACCGAGGACCAGCTCGACGCCGCCCGCATCAACCCGGAGATCCTCGGCGGCGCCCTGCACGCCGCCGAGCACGCCTCCATCGGCATGCTGCCGCTCTTCGCCACCTGCGACCGCTGGGACATCGGCGGCGTCTCCGTACCGCTCCATCCCGACACCCTGCTGCCCACCGTCTTCGTGTACGACGGACACCCGGGCGGCGCGGGCTTCGCCGAACGCGCCTTCCACACCGCCCGCGCCTGGCTGACGGCCACCCGGGAGGCCATCGCCTCCTGCGAGTGCGAGACGGGCTGCCCGTCCTGCATCCAGTCCCCGAAGTGCGGCAACGGCAACGACCCGCTCCACAAACGAGGCGCCGTCCGCCTCCTCACCGAACTCCTCCGCGCGGCCCCGGAACCACCCCAGGAGCCCGCTCCGGGGTCTGAGCCGCCTCAGGAGGGCCGCCGGGAGCCCTGAGCCGCCACGGGAGGCCTCATCGGGGTCCGAGCCGCCTCAGGAGGGCTCGCCGGGAGCCTGAGCCGCCACGGGAGGCCTCGTCGGGGTCCGAGCCGTCTCAGGGGCCTCGTCCGGAAGCGGGGCCGCCTCAGGAGCCCGCTCCGGGAGCCGAGCCGTCTCAGGAGGAAGCGGGGCCTGCTCCGGAGGGCCCGCGCGCGACCTGACCTCCGGGCGGTACGGGCCGCGCACGACCCGGGCGGTCACCTCCGAGACCCCGTCCCGGACCGCGCACCGCGCCAGCTCGGCGCCCTGCGCGACGGCCACCCGCGAGGCGGCGGCGCAGGCCTCGACCTCGCCCCACAGGGCCCGGTCGGCGGCGGCGAGCGCAGCCAGGTCGGCCGCCCCGCCGGCCCGATGCCGGGCGGCCACCGCCTGCCCGAGCGCGAGCACCACCCCGAACACCACACACAAGGCGCACGCCGCGAACGCGGCCCACACGGTCGCCGCCCCGCGATCACCACCCCGGGCGGCCCGGGCCTCGGCACTCTTCATGGTGTCCCCCCGCCGACCGTGTCCTCCGCGAGGGCCGCCGCGCCGGCTCGCAGGGTGACTCCCATGCCGCCGGGGCCCGGGGCCGCCGCCTCCACCGTCACCCGCCACAGCTCGCCCTCCCTCGCCACCGACACCCGGGCCCCCTCGGGCGCGGCGGCCCGGGCGGGCGCTTCCGCGGAGGCCACCGGTTCCGAGCGGGCCGCCGCCCTCGCCCCCGCCCGCGCCGCGTCCACGCACCGGATCTGCGCGGCGGCCGCGGCCAGCGCCCAGAGCAGGGTCACCGTGAAGAGCGCGAGGACGGGAAGGACCAGCGCCGCTTCGACGGTCACGAAGCCCCGGTCAGAACGGCGCATCGAGGGCCTTCCCGATCACCGACTCCAGCGCCCCCGAGACCGCCCCGCTGGTCACGATCTTGTAGAGCACCGCGGCGAACGCCGCCGCCGCGATCGTCCCCACCGCGTACTCCGAGGTGGTCATTCCTTCGTCACGGCGCGCCGCCGTCCGCCCTGCCCGCCACCAGCCACGCAGCCGCTCCCGCACGGTCATGCCAACCTCCTCGTCCCGTCCCGGCCCGTCCTGACGTGCCTCGTCGTGCTGTGCCTCGTCGTGCTGTGCCATGTCGTCGCTCCTCGTTCGTTTCTCGTCGTGTCGTCGTGTCGTCGTGTTCATCCGTCCAGCAGCCCCGTCGCGAGGCCGATCACCACCGGAGCAACACCCACCGCCAGGAAGGCGGGCAGGAAGCAGAGCCCCACGGGGGCGCTGATCAACACCTGGGCCCTTCGTGCCGCGGCCGCCGCGGCGCGTGCGCGTCCGGCGCGCAGGGCTGCCGCGTGCCGGGCGACCGCCTCCGCCGCCGGCGCTCCCGAGGAACCGGCCCGCTCCATGCAGCGGGCCAGTCCTTCGGCGCCCGGTATCGCGCCGAACCTGCCCCACACCTCCGCCGGTTCACCGCCGAGCCGCAGCTCCGCGGCCGTGCGGGTCAGCCGCTCGCCGAGCGGACCGCCGAGCGACCGGCCCACCGCTTCCGCCGCCTCGCCGGGCCCGGCTCCGGAGGCGGCGCAGGCCGCCAACAGATCGGCGGCGAGCGGCAGGTGACGCGTCGTCTCCTCGTCGTCGGCCCGAGACACGGGGCGCCTCGCGGCCCTCCTCCGCAACCCGGCCGCCACCAGGGCACCGACGCAGACGCCGCCGACCGCGCCGAACAGCACCCAGCCGACACCGACTCCCACCAGGGGCGGCAGCCGGCGCCCCACCCACGAGGGCAGCCCGCCGCGGGCCTTCCGGGGCCGTGGTTCCGGGCTCGCGAGGAGGGTCCCTGCCCGCCTCCGTGTCCGGCGCGCCCGCAATCCGCGCAGCGCCTCCAGGGCGCCCTGCGCGCAGAGGACCACCGCCAGGGCCAGGAGGCCCGCCGCCCGAACGACGTCCGGTGTCATGCCCGCTCCCCTCCCCGTACGATCCGCGCGGCCCACCACAGTCCGGCCGCCTCCAGCGCCCCGCCCACGAGCAGGTAGCCCAGGCCGGCCGGCGTGTGCAGCAGCACCTGCAGCGGATCGGCGCCCAGGGCGGCACCGAGGGCGAGTCCGGCCGCCGGGAGCAGCGCGAGGACCGTCACCGTGGCCCAGGCGCCGGCCAGTTCGGCCCGGAGTCGGTCGCACTGCTCGCGGTGGTCGCGGAGGGCGGCCTCCAGCCGGTCGAGCCCGGCGGCCAGGCCCGCGCCGCCGTCCACGGCCACCTGCCAGCAGGCCGCCATGCCCGCGAGCCCGTCGGCGCCGTCCTGCCGGGCCGCCCACCGCAGCGCCTCCGGCACGTCCCCGCCGAACCGGGCCGCCGCGAGCACCGGCGCCTCCGCCTCGCCGAGGGCTCCCGTCTCCCGGGCCGCGAAGGACAGGGCCTGCGCGGGCTGCCATCCGGCCCTCAACTCGCCGACGACCGCGGCACACAGGGCCACCACCCGCTCGGCTCGCGCCTCCCGTTCCTTCCGGCGCCCGGCGGCCCGCAACCGTCGCCCCACCAGCGGCACCGCGAGCGCCCCGGCGACCAGCGGCAGCGGTGACTCGCCGAGCAGGGCGACGGCTCCCGACGCGGGCAGGCACAGCCACGCGCGCCGGCCCCGCAGCGCGGCCCACCATCGCGCGGCCGCCTCGGGCCACTCCCGGTCGCCGCGCCCGTCGGGGACGCCGCCCGCGAGCACCGCCCGTGCCCGGCCCGCACCGCGCCGCCGCTCGACCGCCCACCACAGGGCGAGCAGCGCGCAGAGCGCCGCCGCGCCATGTGCCGCGCCCCGCACCGGCACCAGATCCACCGTCACCGCGATCCCCCTCCGATCAGCGCGCTCAGCCGCTCCCAGCCCCGCTCCCGCCCGAACCCGCCCGCGCCCCACCGCAGCGCCGGCACCGTCCGGACCAGACCGTCCCGGTCCCGCTCCAGGACGTGTGCCTCGGCGATCCGCCGCCGCCCGTCCCGGTCCCGTACGACGTGCAGCACGACCGACAGGCCCGCGCCCAGCTGGCTGTGCAGGGCGGCCCGGTCGAGCCCGGCCGCCGTCCCCAGGGCTTCGAGCCGCGCCGGGACGTCCGCCGCCGTGTTGGCATGGACCGTCCCGCAGCCGCCTTCATGGCCCGTGTTGAGGGCGGCGAGCAGGTCGACCGCCTCGCCGCCTCTGACCTCGCCGACCACCAGCCGGTCGGGGCGCATCCGCAGCGCCTGGCGGACCAGGTCCCGCAGCGTGACGAGCCCGGCGCCCTCCTGGTTCGCGGGCCGCGCCTCCAGACGCACCACGTGCGGGTGGTCGGGCCGCAGCTCCGCCGAGTCCTCGGCGATCACGATCCGCTCCCGCTCCCCCACGAGCCCCAGGAGCGAGGCGAGGAGCGTGGTCTTGCCCGTGCCCGTGCCACCGCTGACGAGGTAGGACACACGGGCGTCGATCAGGGCCCGAAGGATCGGCGCGCCGCCCGGCGGCACGGTGCCCGCCGCGACCAGCTCCTCCAGGGAGAAGGCGCGGGGGCGGACCACCCGCAGCGACAGGCAGGTCGAGCCGACCGCGACCGGCGGCAGCACCGCGTGCATCCGGGTGCCGTCGGGAAGCCGCGCGTCGACCCAGGGCCGGGCGTCGTCGAGCCTGCGTCCGGCCACCGCCGCGAGCCGTTGCGCGAGCCGGCGGACGGCGGCGGCGTCGGGGAAGGACACCGGGGCCCGTTCGAGCCCGGTGCCCCGGTCCACCCACACCCGGTCGGGTGCGGAGACCAGGACGTCGGTGACCGCCGGGTCGGCGAGGAGCGGCTCCAGCGGGCCGGTGCCGATCAACTCGCACCTCAACTCCTCGGCCGCGCCGAGCACTTCCGCGTCGCCGAGCAGTCGCCCCTGGGCTCGCAGCGCCGCCGCCACGCGCGCCGGGGTGGGTTCGGCCCCGCTCGCCGCGAGCCGCTGCCGCACGGCGTCGAGGAGCCCCGCGCCGTCGCCCGCACCCCGGGCCATCAGCGTCGCCCCGGTCATGCCGCACCTCCGGGCGCGAGAGCGCGCTCCCAGAAGGCGGCGCAGAACCGGCCGAGGGGCCCACGGGGCTCGGCACCGGGCGGCACTCCCGCGTCCTGGTCGGCCACGATCCCCGGGTCGTAAGGGAGTTCACCGGCGAGCGGCAGTCGGAGCGCGTCGGCGACCCATCGCTCGTCGAGCCCCACCGCGTACGGCCCGCGGACCACGGCCCGCAGGTCGCGCACGGCCGGACCGATCGCCGCGGCCATCCGGTCGGCGGCCGCGACCGCCCTCAACTCCGCGGGGACGACGAGCAGTCCGAGGTCCAGCTGGGCCAGCGCCTCCGTGACCGAGGGGTCGGTCCCGCGCGGCAGGTCGACCACCACGGCCCCGCCCCGGCGCCGCGCGGCGGCGAGCACGGACCGCACGGCCTCGGGCGGCACCGGCGCCGTCGCGTCCCGACCCCAGCTGAGCACCCGGACCCCGCGCACCGACGGCAGGGACTCCTCCAGGGCGCCGCCGGCCAGACGGCCCTTCGAGGCGGCGAAGTCGGGCCATCGTCTGCCCTCCTCGCGCTCGCCGCCGAGCAACACGTCGAGCCCTCCGCCCAGCGGGTCGCCGTCCACGAGCAGCGTCCGCCGCCCGGCCCTCGCGGCGGCCAGCGCGAGGCCGCAGGCCAGGGTGGAGGCCCCCGCGCCGCCCCTTCCGCCGACGACGCCGACGGTCAGCGCCGCCCTGCCCACCCCCTCGGCCGCGTCCGCGAGACGGTCGACGAGGAGGCTCTCGGCACCCGGCAGGCTCAGCACGCTCTCCGCGCCGATCTCGACCGCCAGCCGCCACAGCCCCGGATCGTCCTGGTCACGGCCGACGAGGAGGGTCCCCGGCCGGCGCACCGCTCCTCGACAGCGGGCCGCGGCGTCGTCGCCGACCAGGACGAGCGGCGGATCGGTCCAGCTCGCCCGCCGCTCCGGCACCCGGTGATGCACCTCGGGCTCGACCCCGGCGGCGGCGCACAGCCGCAGGAGGTCGTCGAGCAGCCCGAGGTCCTCGGTGACGATCAGCGGACCGGCCCGGCGCGCCCCTTCCGCCGCCGGGCCCACCGCCGCCGGCGTTCCCGCTCCCCGCGATCCCGCCCTCCGCGACTCCAACTCCCACGGATCCCGCCCCCACGACGCCGAACCGCGTGCCTCACCCCTGGCCCCGGAAGTCCTGGATGTCTCCACGACACACACCCCTCTCGTGATTCCTGCCGTCCGCGAACTTCGCGACAGGAATCACCGTGGGGCCGTCCAGGAAATCGTGCCGATCTTGCCGAAAAACTGTGGATAAGCGAGGGGCTGTGAATAACTTCGCCACCCCTCCGGGGCCTGTCCGGAACGCAGCCCAACGATTACTGTGAGTGACGGATCGAGGGTCGGGCGGGGCCCTGGTCGACTCACGACCGGAGAACGGAAGGAAGGGAGCGAGCGATGGCACGCAGGGCCGAAATGGCTCCGGACATGCGACGACCCCCGCCGGGGGGGAGAGCGGGGGTCGTCTCTCCGGCCGACTCGGGGGGGGAGGAGCCGGACCGGGTTAGCACGGTCGCGAACGATCCGTGACTTCCATGGTGTACCCGAGAGCCTTCTCAGGCAAACCCACGCGCCCGAGCGTACGCCGAATGGCGGGCACCTATGCTCGGGCTTGTGGAAAACCACTCCTTGCCGCGCACAGCCGCCTTCTTTGACCTGGACAAGACGGTCATTGCGAAGTCATCGACGCTGACCTTCAGCAAGTCCTTCTACCGGGGCGGACTGATCAGCCGCCGCGCCGCCCTGCGGACGGCCTACATCCAGTTCGTCTTCCTGGCGGGCGGAGCAGATCACGACCAGATGGAGCGGATGCGTGAATATCTTTCCGCGCTCTGCAAAGGCTGGAACGTCGCCCAGGTGAAGGAGCTCGTCGCCGAGACCCTTCACGATCTGATCGACCCGATCATCTACGACGAAGCGGCCTCGCTCATCGAGGAGCACCACGCCGCCGGCCGCGACGTCGTGATCGTCTCGACCTCCGGCGCCGAGGTGGTCGAGCCGATCGGCGAGATGCTCGGTGCCGACCGTGTCGTCGCCACCCGGATGGTGGTCGGCGAGGACGGCTGCTTCACGGGGGAGGTGGAGTACTACGCCTACGGGCCGACGAAGGCGGAGGCCGTACGGGAGCTCGCGGAGTCGGAGGGCTACGACCTCTCGCGCTGCTACGCGTACAGCGATTCGGCGACCGACATCCCCATGCTGGAGGCCGTCGGCCACCCGTACGCGGTCAATCCCGACCGGACGCTGCGCCGCGAGGCGGTGGCCCGGGAGTGGCCGGTGCTCGCCTTCGAGAAGCCGGTGCGGCTAAAGCAGCGGCTGCCCGAATTCCGGATGCCGCCCCGCCCCACGCTCGTCGCCGCGGCGGCGGTGGGAGCGGCAGCCGTCGGGGCCGGGCTCGTCTGGTACGCGGCGCGGCGCCGGCAGGCCGCCCTCGCCCAGCGGCCAGCCGGTGACTTTGCCCGGATTTGAGCAATCGACCCGCGAAGGGGAGCCAGCACTTTCGCTTCCCCCCGGACAGGAGTAGAAAGGAATCAGGCCCGCGAGACCGAGGACATCCGAGAGGATCACCTGTTGAGCATGAAGGCCCCACGGACCTAGCACTGAAACCGGGCACCCACGCGACGTCGACCCGTCGATTACGGGCCAGCCGCACCAGGCCACGGGCAAAGTTCCCGGCCTGATGGGCACATATCGAGGACGCTTGGTAACTGGGTGGACGTGCCAGCGGCGGTACCAGGACTGGTGCCGCCGCAACCCATGTCGGGACCCGGCCACGCCTCCGCGAGAGCAGGGCCGTCATGAGAGCCGCGCCTCCGCGAGAGCAGGGCCGTCGCGGGAACCGCGCCTCGCCTCGCGAGAGCCGCGGGCCGTCGCGAGAGCCGGGCCCTCGCGAGTGACCCCGGCGCCGGCCCCGCCCCGCCCGGCCCCGCCCCCGCTAAGACCAGCCCCTCAGGCCGCGCCGCGCTGGAGTGCTTCGCAGACCGCCGTCGATTCGCGGACTCCCAGCTCGACCGAGCGGCCGCAGTGCGCGATCCAGGCTCCCACGCCTTCCGGGGTGCCCGAGAGGTACCCCTCGAAGGCGGCGAGGTAGGCGGCTCGGCCCTGTTCCGCGTGGCCGACCTCCGCCGGGCAGATCGCCTTGGGGTCGAGGCCGCTGCCGACCAGGGCGATCCGCTCCGCCGCCCGGGCGACCAGCCCGTTGTACGAGGTGAAGGGGCGCAGTGCGAGCAGTTCGCCGTGCACGACGGCGGCCGTCACGAGCGCCGGGGCCTCGCTGCCCGCGACGATCAGGTCGGCGAGGCTGTCTAGCCGGCCCGCGACCTCGGCGGGCGTCGGCAGCGGGGCGTTGATCAGCGGTTCGTCGACCGTCTCGCCGTCCAGCCGGGGCCGGCCCACGGAGTCGGCGACGCCGGCACCGCCCGGGACGCCCGCGTCGCCGGAGGCGACCAGGTGAAGCCGGGCGAGTACGCGCAGCGGCGACTGGCGCCAGATGGAGAGCAGCTGCCCGGCCTCGGCACCCAGTCGCAGGGCGGCGCCGACCGTGCGGGCCTCGGCGTCGGCGCTGAAGTCGGTGCGCCGGCGGACCTCCTCCAGGGCCCAGTCGGCACCGGACAGGGCGGCCGAGCCGCGCGCGCCGCGCAGGGCCGCCTCGGAGGAGATCTCGTTGCTGCGGCGGCGCATCACGCGGTGGCCGTAGACCCGGTCGACGGCCTTGCGTACGGAGTCCACCGCTTCGGCGACGCCCGGCAGGGAGCCGAGGGCGGCCAAGGGGTCAGAGGCGTGCGTACTCATAAGTAGGGAGGCTACGCGCCTCGGCGGCCGTCCCCACGATGGAGTGGTCTTCTTCACGGAGCTTGACCACGGGCCGCGATCGTGCCGCTACCCTAGGTGAACATGAAGATCGCTTTCGTGGGGAAGGGCGGCAGCGGCAAGACCACGCTGTCCTCGCTCTTCATCCGCCACCTCGCCGCCAATGAAGCGCCGGTCGTCGCCGTCGACGCCGACATCAACCAGCACCTGGGCGCCGCGCTCGGTCTGCCCGAGGCGGAGGCCGCCGCGCTGCCCGCGATGGGCGCGCATCTGCCGCTCATCAAGGAGTACCTGCGGGGCAGCAACCCGCGGATCGCCTCCGCCGACACGATGATCAAGACCACGCCGCCCGGGGAGGGTTCGCGGCTGCTGCGGGTCCGCGAGGAAAACCCGGTGTACGAGGCGTGCGCGCGGGCGGTGCGGCTCGACGACGGGGAGATCCGGCTGATGGCGACCGGGCCGTTCACGGAGTCGGACCTCGGGGTCTCCTGCTACCACTCGAAGGTCGGGGCGGTGGAGCTCTGCCTCAACCACCTGGTCGACGGGGCCGACGAGTACGTGGTCGTCGACATGACGGCGGGTTCGGACTCGTTCGCGTCCGGTCTCTTCACCCGCTTCGACATGACGTTCCTGGTCGCCGAGCCGACCCGCAAGGGCGTCTCGGTCTACCGCCAGTACAAGGAGTACGCGCGGGACTTCGGCGTGGCGCTCAAGGTCGTCGGCAACAAGGTGCAGGGCCGGGACGACCTCGACTTCCTGCGCGAGGAGGTCGGCGAGGACCTGCTGGTGACAGTGGGGCACTCGGACTGGGTCCGCGCGATGGAGAAGGGCCGCCCGCCGCGCTTCGAGCTCCTGGAGGCGGAGAACCGCATGTCGCTCCAGGCCCTCCAGGACGCGGCGGACGACTCGTACGCCCACCGCGACTGGGAGCGCTACACGCGCCAGATGGTCCACTTCCACCTGCGCAACGCGGAGAGCTGGGGCAACGCCAAGACCGGGGCCGACCTGGCGGCGCAGGTCGACCCCGGGTTCGTACTGGACGAAGGGCTCAGCGCCGTACAGCTGGCTTAGTGGCTGACCGCTGCGCCAGTGCCGTACAGCCGGCTTAGTGGCTGACCGTTGCGTCGGTGCCGTGCAGCCGGCTTGGTGGCCGGCCGCTGTTTCAGTGCCGTGCGGCCGGCTTGGTGGCGGGGGTGCCTGCCGGGGCAGCGGGTGGCTGGGCCGAGAGGAAGGTCTGCCAGCCGCCCTGCGGCGCCTCGCCCACCTTCAGGGTGCGCATCTTGGCGATGACGTCGGGGTCCTGGGCGTCGAGCCAGTCGGCGAGCTGGCGGAAGGAGACGCACTTGACGTCCTTCTGCACGCAGACGTTGGCGATGGTCTCCTCGATGGCGCGCATGTACGTGCCGCCGTTCCAGGACTCGAAGTGGTTGCCGATGATCAGCGGCGCCCGGTTGCCCCGGTAGGAGCGCTCGAAGGCCTGCACCAGGCCGTCGCGCATCTGGTCGCCCCAGTACTCGCGCCGGGACGGGTCGCCCTGGGTGGTGCCGGGGGACTGGTTCACCAGGAAGTTGTAGTCCATGGAGAGCGTCTGGAAGGCGCGGCCCGGGACAGGCACGAGCTGCATCGACAGGTCCCACAGGCCCAGGTCCTTCTTGGGCCAGATCTGGTCGTTGACGCCGCTGGTGTCGTAGCGGAAGCCCATCTGCGCCGCCGCCCGGACGAAGTTCTTCCGGCCCTCCAGGCAGGGGGTGCGGGCGCCGACGAGCTCCTTGTCGTAGTCGAAGGGCAGCGGCTGCTCGGCGCGCAGGCCGGCGTTGGTCTTCCAGTGCTTGACGAAGGACTTGGCCTGGTTGATCTCGCTCTTCCACTCCTCGACGGACCAGTCCCCGACGCCGCCGTCGGCGCCGCAGAAGTGGCCGTTGAAGTGGGTGCCGATCTCGTTGCCCTCCTGCCACGCGCCGCGCAGTTCGCGGACGGTGGCGCGGATGCCCTCGACGTCGTTGAAGCCGATGTCGGAGCGGCCGGCGCTGTGCTGCGGCGGGTCGTAGAGCTCCTTCTTCTCCTCCGGCAGCAGGTACACGCCGCTGAGGAAGTACGTCATGGTGGCGTCGTACTTCTTGCCCACCGCACGGAAGTGGGAGAACAGCTTCTGGCTGTCCTCGCCCGCGCCGTCCCACGAGAAGACCACGAACTGCGGCGGCGCCTCGCCCGGCTTGAGCTTGTGCCAGACGGGCTGGTGGGGCTGGGCGCCGGTGAAGGCGGTCGAGCCGTCGCCGATCAGACGGGGGGCCTGCGGGGCCGCGGCCGGGCCCTTCCTGGCGCCGCCGCCCGTGCCGCCCGGCGCGCCCTTGGTGGCGGTGCCGTCGGAGCCCGAGCAGCCGGCGAGGCCGATGGCGAGAGCGAGGGTGAGAGCGCCGACGGTGAGCGCCTTCCTCCGGACAGTGGTCGTTCTGCGGGCGACTGACATCCGCACACCTCTCCTCAGATCCTCGGATTTCCGTACAAGGGATTTCCGTACAAGCGGCGTCAACGTCGCACCACGGGGACCGGGGAGCGTCAACGACAAGCGGCGTGCGCACGTTCTGTCACCGGAACCGGTGAATCATTGCCCTGTTTGCCCCGAAAATAATGCCGCAGTCTTTACTCTCCATTACGATCCATTTACTGAGCGTCGATCCTCCATGCGAACTGCGAACACTCCGGAGGGTCGTGCCGCCATCCCGCCGCTGCACCCCGCACGAGCCGCGACCGCGCTGCCCCGGAGGAGACGGGACCATGACTCTCTGCACCCCTGCCCGCACGACCAACCGGCCCCGGATCCAGCGGCCTCACAGCCCGCCGGAGGGGCCCCGACGCCGCTTCCGTCTCGCCGGCGCGGACCTCTCCGCGTCCGTCGCCGTCTTCCTGATCGCGCTGCCGCTCTCGCTCGGCATCGCGCTCGCCACCGGAGCCCCGCTCCAGTCGGGCCTGGTGGCCGCCGCCGTCGGCGGCCTCGTCGCCGGCCGGGTCGGCGGCTCCCCGCTCCAGGTGAGCGGCCCCGCCGCCGGACTCACCGTCGTGACCGCCGAGCTCATCCAGCGGTACGGCTGGCGCACCACCTGCGCCATCACCGTCCTCGCGGGTCTCAGCCAACTCGCCCTGTCGGCCCTGCGCGTGGCCCGTTCGGCGCTCGCCGTCTCGCCCGCGATCGTGCACGGCATGCTGGCCGGCATCGGCGTCACCATCGCCCTCGCCCAGCTCCACATCGTGCTGGGCGGCACTCCGCAGAGTTCCGCCGTCGACAACGTCCTCGGACTGCCGGCCCAGTTGGCGCACGCCCATCCGGCCGCGCTCACCATCAGCGCCCTCACCGTGGCCGTACTGCTCTGCTGGTCCCGGCTGCCGGGCCGGGCGGGGCGGCTCGCGCGGAAGGTCCCGGCCGCGCTCGTCGCGGTGGCCGGGGCGACGGCCCTGGCCACCTTCGCCGGACTGGCCGTGCCCCGCGTGGACCTGCCGTCCTGGAGCAGCCACGCGCTGCCCGGCCTGCCCGAGGGACCGGTCCTCGGGATCGCGGCCGGCGTGCTCACGATCACCCTCGTCACCAGCGTGCAGTCGCTGCTCTCGGCCGTCGCGGTCGACAAGCTGGTCGCCTCCCGCGCGGACCGCGGCCGGGGCGTTCCCCGCTCCGACCTCGACCGCGAGCTCGCCGGACAGGGCGCGGCCAATGTGATCTCCGGGGCGCTCGGCGGCCTCCCGGTCGCCGGGGTCGCGGTCCGCAGCGTCGCCAACGTCTCGGCGGGCGCGGTGAGTCGCGCCTCGACCATGCTGCACGGCCTGTGGATCGTGCTCGCGGCCCTGCTGCTCGTGCCCGTGCTCGACCTGATCCCGCTGGCCGCGCTCGCCGCCCTCGTCATGGTGGTCGGCATCCAGATGGTGAGCATCACCCACATCCGTACGGTCACGCGCCACCGCGAGGTCGTGGTCTACGTGGTGACGCTGACCGGTGTCGTCCTCGTCGGCATCCTGGAGGGCGTCGCCCTCGGCATCGCCGTGGCCATCGCGGTCGCCCTGCACCGGCTCGCCCGCACCCGGATCACCCGGGAGGAGCGGGACGGGCGGCAGCTGCTCCACGTCCGGGGCCAGCTGACCTTCCTGGCCGTGCCCCGGCTCAGCCGGGCCCTGCACCAGCTGCCGCAGGGATCCGACGTGGTGGTCGAGCTCGACGGCTCCTTCATGGACCACGCGGCGTACGAGACGCTGAGCGACTGGACCGCCGGGCACCTCGCCCACGGCGGGACGGTCGAGACGACCGGGCCCTCCGGGATCCGGATCGCCGAGCCCGCGCCGGTGACCGCCTCCGCCGCGCACCCCTGCTGCCGCCCCTGGACTCCCTGGCACAACCACCAGTGCGGTGAACAGCCCCCGGAGACCCCCGAGACGACCGGGACGACCGGGACCACCGGGACCACCGGCGCCAACGCCAACGGCGCCACCGGCACCGAAGCCGGGCGGACCACGGGGCTGCATCTGGCGAGCGGCATCGGCAAGTTCCAGCGGAACACCGCCCCGCTCGTGCGGGACGAGCTCGCGCGGCTCGCCCGGGAGGGGCAGCGTCCCTCTCAGCTCTTCCTGACCTGCGCCGACTCCCGTCTCGTCACCAGCATGATCACGTCGAGCGGCCCCGGTGACCTCTTCACCGTGCGCAACGTCGGCAACCTCGTCCCGCTGCCCGGCGAGGAGAGCGGGGACGACTCGGTGGCGGCGGCGATCGAGTACGCGGTGGAGGTGCTGCGGGTCTCGTCGATCACCGTCTGCGGCCACTCGGGCTGCGGTGCGATGCAGGCCCTGCTCAACGGCAGCCCGGACGACCCGCCGACCCCGCTGCGGCGCTGGCTGCGCCACGGCAGACCCAGCCTGGAGCGGATGGCGAGCCGGCGGCACGCCTGGGCCCGGATCTCCGGGCGGCTTCCGGCCGACGCGGTCGAGCAGCTCTGTCTGACGAACGTGGTCCAGCAGCTGGAGCACCTCCGGGCGTACGAGCCGGTGGCGCGCCGGCTGGCCGAGGGCACGCTCTCGCTGCACGGCGTGTACTTCCACGTGGGCGAGGCGCAGGCGTACCTCCTCTCGGGGACGGACGAGGTGCACAGCTACGACGACGTCTTCACCCAGGTCATGCCGACGGATCACCAGGTCGCGCCGGCGAATCACCACGTCATGCCGACCGGTCGGCTCGCCGGGGCGGCGCGCGCGTCCTGAACCTTCCGGCCGCCCCGGCCGTGAGACTGTGTGGCCCCTTCTCCCACCGCTCGGGAAGAAGGGGCCACCGCACGTCAAGCCACTCACAGGTCTAAACCAATTTCCTGGAGGCTCTTGTCACCCGGGCTTCCGGCTGGTGAGCTATGACGCGGGACACATACGCACAGAGGACGCCCTGGGAAAGGGAGATGTCGTGAGCAACGAATCCTTGGCCAACCTGCTCAAGGAAGAGCGGCGGTTCGCGCCGCCCACCGAGCTGGCCGCGGACGCCAATGTGACGGCGGAGGCGTACGAGCAGGCCAAGGCGGACAGGCTGGGCTTCTGGGCCGAGCAGGCCAAGCGCCTCAGCTGGGCCACCGAGCCGACCGAGACCCTCGACTGGTCGAACCCGCCGTTCGCCAAGTGGTTCGCCGACGGCGAGCTGAACGTGGCGTACAACTGCGTCGACCGGCACGTCGAGGCCGGTCTCGGCGACCGGGTCGCCATCCACTTCGAGGGCGAGCCCGGCGACAGCCGCGCGATCACCTACGCCGAGCTCAAGGACGAGGTCTCCAAGGCCGCCAACGCCCTCACCGAGCTGGGCGTCCGCAAGGGCGACCGGGTCGCGGTCTACCTGCCGATGATCCCCGAGGCGGCCATCACGATGCTGGCCTGCGCCCGTGTCGGCGCCGCCCACTCGGTGGTCTTCGGCGGCTTCTCCGCCGACGCCGTCGCCTCCCGCATCCAGGACGCCGACGCCAAGCTGGTCGTCACCGCCGACGGCGGCTACCGCCGCGGCAAGCCGAGCGCCCTCAAGCCGGCCATCGACGAGGCCGTCGCCAAGTGCCCGCAGGTCGAGCACGTCCTCGTGGTCCGCCGTACGGGCCAGGACACCGCCTTCACCGAGGGCCGGGACGTCTGGTGGGACGACATCGTCGCCCGCCAGTCCACCGAGCACACCCCCGAGGCGTTCCCGGCGGAGCACCCGCTCTTCATCCTCTACACCTCCGGCACCACGGGGAAGCCGAAGGGCATCCTGCACACCTCCGGCGGCTACCTCACCCAGGCCGCGTACACCCACCACGCCGTCTTCGACCTCAAGCCGGAGAGCGACGTCTACTGGTGCACCGCCGACATCGGCTGGGTCACCGGGCACTCGTACATCGTCTACGGCCCGCTGGCCAACGGCGCGACGCAGGTCATGTACGAGGGCACCCCGGACACCCCGCATCAGGGCCGGTTCTGGGAGATCGTGCAGAAGTACGGCGTCACGATCCTCTACACGGCGCCCACCGCGATCCGCACGTTCATGAAGTGGGGAGACGACATCCCCGCGAAGTTCGACCTGTCCAGCCTCCGGGTGCTCGGCTCGGTCGGCGAGCCGATCAACCCCGAGGCCTGGGTCTGGTACCGCGAGCACATCGGCGCGAACAGGACCCCGATCGTGGACACCTGGTGGCAGACCGAGACCGGCGCGATGATGATCTCGCCGCTGCCGGGCGTCACCGAGACCAAGCCGGGCTCCGCCCAGCGCCCGCTGCCGGGCATCTCCGCCACCGTCGTGGACGACGAGGCGAACGAGGTGCCGAACGGCGGGGGCGGCTACCTGGTCCTCACCGAGCCGTGGCCGTCGATGCTCCGCACCATCTGGGGCGACGACCAGCGCTACATCGACACGTACTGGTCCCGCTTCGAGGGCAAGTACTTCGCCGGTGACGGGGCCAAGAAGGACGAGGACGGCGACATCTGGCTGCTCGGCCGGGTCGACGACGTCATGCTCGTCTCGGGCCACAACATCTCGACGACCGAGGTCGAGTCGGCCCTCGTCTCGCACCCGTCCGTCGCCGAGGCGGCCGTCGTCGGCGCCGCCGACGAGACGACCGGTCAGGCGATCGTCGCCTTCGTCATCCTGCGCGGCACGGCGAGCGAGGACGAAGGCCTCGTCGCCGACCTGCGCAACCACGTCGGCGCCACCCTCGGCCCGATCGCCAAGCCGAAGCGGATCCTGCCGGTCGCGGAGCTGCCGAAGACCCGCTCGGGCAAGATCATGCGCCGTCTGCTGCGGGACGTCGCGGAGAACCGTGAGCTGGGTGACGTCACCACCCTGACCGACTCCTCGGTCATGTCGCTCATCCAGACCCAGCTGCCGGCCACGTCCAGCGAGGACTGACCGGCCCGTACGGCCCGAACGCCCGCCCCGAAGACCTCGGGGGCGGGCGTTTTCCCTTGCCCGACCCCGACGGGACGAACCGTATAAATCTCCCTAAAGTGAATCTCGCCGGACACAACTCGGGCTCGTTAGGTAAAGTAAGGATCGCGTCAGGAACGCGACAGAAAGACCTAGGTGCGCCGGGAAGTCTGGTCGGCATGTGCTTCGCCCTGCCTGCCCGACGGAGGTCTGCCCCGTGTCCGTGCCCACCGACCGCAAGTTCCTCGGCCGACTCTCGCTGCCCGAGCGGCGGTACATCGCCGACGCCCTGCGGACCGAGACCGTCGGTGGCGTCCTGCTGCTCCTCGCCGCCGTCGCCGCCCTCGTCTGGGCGAACTCCCCGCTGAGCGCGAGCTACGAGACCGTCAGCGACTTCCACATAGGCCCCGCCGCCCTCGGCCTCGACCTGTCGATCCAGCACTGGGCCGCCGACGGACTCCTCGCCGTCTTCTTCTTCGTCGCCGGCATCGAGCTCAAGCGCGAGCTCGTCGCGGGCGAGCTGCGCGACCCCAAGGCCGCCATGCTCCCCGTCGTCGCCGCGCTCTGCGGCATGGCGGCCCCCGCCCTCGTCTACACCCTGGTCAACGCCATCGGTGACGGCTCCACGGCCGGCTGGGCCGTGCCCACCGCGACCGACATCGCCTTCGCGCTCGCCGTCCTCGCCGTCATCGGCACCTCGCTGCCGTCCGCCCTGCGGGCCTTCCTGCTCACCCTCGCCGTCGTCGACGACCTGTTCGCGATCCTGATCATCGCGATCTTCTTCACCAGCGACCTGAACTTCGCCGCGCTCGGCGGCGCCCTCGCCGGCCTCGTCGTCTTCTGGGTACTGCTCCGCAAGAATGTCCGCGGCTGGTACGTGTACGTGCCGCTGGCCCTGGTCATCTGGGGCCTGATGTACAACAGCGGCGTCCACGCCACCATCGCCGGCGTCGCCATGGGCCTGATGCTGCGCTGCACCACCCGCGAGGGTGAGGAGCACTCCCCCGGCGAGCACATCGAGCACCTGGTCCGGCCGCTCTCGGCCGGACTCGCCGTGCCGCTCTTCGCGCTGTTCTCCGCCGGTGTGAGCGTCTCCGGCGGCGCGATCCACGACGTCTTCACCCAGCCCGTCACCCTCGGCGTGGTCCTCGGCCTCGTCGTCGGCAAGGCGGTCGGCATCTTCGGCGGCACCTGGCTCGCCGCCCGCTTCACCCGGGCGGAGCTCAACCCGGACCTGGCCTGGCCGGACGTGTTCGCCGTCGCCACCCTCGCCGGGATCGGCTTCACCGTGTCGCTCCTCATCGGCGAACTCGCCTTCGCCGGGGACGCCGTGCTCACCGACGAGGTGAAGGCCGCCGTCCTGATCGGCTCGCTCGTCGCGGCCGTCCTCGCCTCCGTCCTGCTGAAGCTGCGGGTCCGCAAGTACCAGGTCCTCGTCTCCGACGAGGAGCGCGACGACGACGAGGACGGCATCCCCGACATCTACGAGCAGGACAACCCGGAGTACCACCTGCGGATGGCCGAGATCTACGAGAGGAAGGCCGCGGAACACCGGCAGCGCGCCCAACTGGCGGGGGCATCGCGCGACGGGGCCGACCGTCCGGCATGATCTGATTCGGACCGTGGAAGAGGACTCGCACCGTAGAAGAGGACCTCGGACCGCAGAAGAGAAGAGGGAGCAGCGATGAGCGACCCGTTCGACGGAACCGAGCGCAGCCTCGGCCAGCTGGTCGCCTCGGCGACCGCCGAGATGTCCGCGCTGGTGCACGACGAGATCGCCCTGGCCAAGGCCGAACTGCGGCAGGACGTGAAGCGCGGTGCGCTCGGCAGCATCATGGGGATCGGCGCCCTCGTGGTGCTGCTGTTCTCGCTGCCGATGCTGAGCTTCGCGCTCGCGTACGCCATCAACACCTGGACCGGCGGGCACAACGGCAACGGGGGCTGGAACCTCGTCTGGTGCTTCCTGCTGTCCTTCGCCTTCAACGTGCTGCTCGCGGGCCTCCTCGGGCTGATCGCCGTCGCCAAGTTCAAGAAGGTCAAGCCGCCGGAGAAGTCCATCGCCTCCGCCAAGCAGACGGCGGCCATCATGCAGAACGCGAAGCCGCACCCCCGTCCGGCGCAGCGTCCGGCCCTTGAGAAGGCCTCCGCTGTGGGACGCTCGTCCGTATGACCCTCCCCGAGAGCAGCAACGGCAACGGCGGGCCCGTACGGCTCGACGGGCCGTGGACCCACCGTGACGTGGCCGCCAACGGCGCGCGCTTCCACATCGCCGAGATGGGCGACGGCCCGCTGGTGCTGCTCCTGCACGGCTTCCCGCAGTTCTGGTGGACCTGGCGCCACCAGCTGCCCGCCCTGGCCGAGGCCGGGTTCCGGGCGGTCGCGATGGACCTGCGCGGGGTGGGCGGCAGCGACCGCACACCACGGGGTTACGACCCCGCCAACCTGGCCCTCGACATCACCGGCGTCGTCCGCTCGCTCGGCGAGCCGGACGCGGCGCTCGTCGGGCACGACCTGGGCGGCTACCTCGCCTGGACGGCCGCCGTGATGCGGCCGAAGCTGGTGCGCCGGCTCGTGGTCTCCTCGATGCCGCACCCGCGCCGCTGGCGCTCGGCGATGCTCTCCGACTTCGCCCAGTCGCGGGCCGGCTCGCACATCTGGGGCTTCCAGCGGCCGTGGCTGCCGGAGCGTCAGCTCGTCGCGGACGACGGGGCGCTCGTGGGCGAGCTGATCCGGGACTGGTCGGGTCCGAAGCCGGTCGACGAGGAGGCCGTCGAGGTCTACCGGCGGGCGATGTGCGTGCCGTCGACGGCGCACTGCTCGATCGAGCCGTACCGCTGGATGGTGCGATCCCTGGCCCGCCCGGACGGCATCCAGTTCAACCGGCGCATGAAGCGGCCGGTGCGGGTGCCGACGCTCCATCTGCACGGCTCCCTGGACCCGGTGATGCGGACCCGCAGCGCCGCGGGGTCCGGCGAGTACGTGGAGGCGCCGTACCGCTGGCGGCTCTTCGACGGCCTCGGGCACTTCCCGCACGAGGAGGACCCGGTGGCCTTCACCTCGGAGCTCGTCAACTGGCTGAAGGACCCCGAGCCCGACCGCTGAGCCGCCGTCAACTCCGTCCCGGCGTACAGGCGTCCTTCGAACGGCCATGTGCCCCGCGCATACTCCAATTGGCGGGCCCGGAGGCGGTTACCGACCTTGGCCCCCGGGCAGACGTCGAGGTATGGGCTGGACGCACGACTACGGTGACACGACAGCACGCGACCGCCGCACGGCCACCGGGCCGGGCTCCCGCGAGAGGGGTGGCCCGCCGGACCAGGGCCCCGCGGCGCAAGGGGTGGGGATCTCGCGCATCCTGCGCCGCCGGGCCCGCTGGGTATCGGCCCGGCTCCGGCACCCCAGAGACACCGCCTAGGCCGCCCAGGGCCTGTCCGGCCTGAGCCGCCGGACAGGCCCTGGGCCCGGAATCAGAGGGCGCAGGCCTGGGTGTCGACCTGCTGGTCGGCCGTCCGGCCGTGCTCGATGTCCTCACGGATCTCGTCGACCGTCAGGGCGTATCCGGTGTTCGCGTCGTCGAGGGAGCGGGCGAAGATCACGCCGTACACCTCGCCGTCCTCGGTGAGGAGCGGGCCGCCGGAGTTGCCCTGGCGGACCGTCGCGTACAGCGAGTACACGTCCCTGCGCACCTCGTCGCGGTGGTAGATGTCGGGGCCCTTGGCGCTGATGCGGCCCCGCACGCGGGCGGAGCGCACGTCGTACGAGCCGTTCTCCGGGAATCCGGCGACGATCGCGTTGTCGCCGCTGCGGGCGTCCTCGTCGGTGAAGGCCAGCGGCGTGGCCCTGAGGTCCGGGACGTCCAGGACGGCGATGTCGCGCTGCCAGTCGTAGAGGACGACCTTGGCGTCGTAGAGCTTGCCCTCGCCGCCTATCTGGACGGTCGGCTCGTCGACGCCTCCGACGACATGGGCGTTGGTCATGATGCGGCGGTCGGCGAAGACGAAGCCGGTGCCTTCGAGGACCTTGCCGCAGCTCTGCGCGGTGCCGACGACCTTCACGATGGAGCGCTGCGCGCGGGCGGCGACCGGGCTGTCGGCGAGCGCCGGGTCGGGCGGGGTGACCGGGGTGATCGGCTCGTTCGCGAAGGGGCTGAAGACCTGTGGGAAGCCGCTGCGGGCCAGGGTGGAGCTGAAGTCGTCGAACCAGCCGGAGGCCTGATCCGGCATCACCTGCTCGACGCCGAGCAGCACCTTGGAGTTCCGTACCTCCTTGCCCAGGGTGGGCAGCGAGGTACGGGCGAGCGCTGAGCCGATCAGCCAGGCGACGAGCAGCATCGCGACGACGTTGACGAGGGCGCCGCCGGTGGCGTCCAGCGCGCGGGCCGGCGACCAGGTGATGTGGCGGCGCAGCTTGTTGCCCAGGTGGGTGGTGAAGGCCTGTCCGACGGAGGCGCAGACGATGACCACCATCACGAAGACGACGGTGGCGGTGGTCGACACCTCGCTGTTGTCGGTCAGCTGGTCCCAGAGGATCGGGAGCAGCAGAACGGCGACGAGACCGCCGCCGAGGAAGCCGATCACCGAGAGGATGCCGACCACGAATCCCTGGCGGTAACCGATGATCGCGAACCACACGGCGGCGAGCAGCAACAAGATGTCCAGCACGTTCACCGTCAATAGCCTCGCAGATTCGTTTCCGGTCGCCCGGGGCCGGTCGGCCCGAAGGCCGGCCCGCCCGGAGGTCAGCCTGTCATGAGCGCCAGTCGAGCGGGACCTGCTTGGACCGGTCCCAGGGGCGCTCCCAGTCGGCATAGTGGAGCAGCCGGTCGATGACCCCGGCCGTAAAACCCCAGACCAGGGCAGACGCGACGAGGAACCCGGGACCTTGGTGGCCGCTCGGGTGGACGGCGGTCGCGCGGTTGGCGGGGTCCGTGAGATCCGCCACGGGGACGGTGAAGACGCGGGCGGTCTCGCCGGGGTCGACGACGCCGACCGGGCTGGGCTCGCGCCACCAGCCGAGGACGGGGGTGACGACGAAGCCGCTGACCGGGATGTAGAGCCGGGGCAGGACGCCGAAGAGCTGCACGCCCCGCGGGTCGAGGCCGGTCTCCTCCTGGGCCTCGCGCAGGGCGGCGCGCAGCAGTCCGCCGTCCTCGGGGTCGCCGTCCTCGGGGTCGAGGGCGCCGCCGGGGAAGGAGAGCTGTCCGGCGTGCGAGCGGAGGCTGCCGGAGCGCTCCATGAGCAGCAGCTCGGGTCCGCGCTCGCCCTCGCCGAAGAGGACGAGGACGGCGGACTGGCGGCCGGCGCCGCTCTCGGGCGGCAGGAAGCGGCTCAGCTGCTCGGGCCGGACCGTGCGGGCGACCCGGTCGACGGGCCCGAGCCAGTCGGGCAGTCCGTCCCGGCTGAGCAGGCCGGCCGTGCCGGGTCCGTGGATCTCTTCGTCAGTGCGCGTCATTGGCACCCCCGTGGTTCACAACGCGATCGATGGACGGGTTCGTTCCCGGTGGTCCCGCCGGCCCGGGCTCCCGCGGCCGGGCTCAAGCGTCGCCGCCCAGCGGGGGCGCCGGGCGGCCCGGGTAGCCGGCGGGCGGGTTGAGTCGCTGGCCGGGGAGGCCGCCCATCTCATACTTGAGCAGCTTCCGCGCCTTCTCGGGGTCGGTCTCGCCCTCTCCGTACGAGGGGCAGAGGTGGGTGATCGGGCAGGCGCCGCAGGCGGGCTTGCGGGCGTGGCAGATCCGGCGGCCGTGGAAGATCACCCGGTGCGAGAGCATCGTCCACTCGCTCTTGGGGAAGATCGTGGCGACCTCGGCCTCGATCTTCACCGGGTCGTCGGACTCGGTCCACCGCCAGCGGCGGGCGAGGCGCATGAAGTGGGTGTCGACGGTGATGCCGGGGACCCCGAAGGCGTTGCCGAGGACGACGAAGGCGGTCTTGCGGCCGACGCCGGGGAGCTTGACGAGGTCCTCGAGGCGGCCGGGGACCTCGCCGCCGAAGTCGTCCCTGAGGGCGGTGGCGAGACCCATGATCGACTTGGTCTTGGCGCGGAAGAAGCCGGTCGGCCGGATCAGCTCCTCGACCTCCTCGGGCACGGCCGCGGCGAGGTCCTCGGGCGTCGGGTACTTCGCGAAGAGGGCGGGGGTGGTCTGGTTGACCCGCAGGTCGGTGGTCTGGGCCGAGAGGACCGTGGCGACGAGCAGCTCGAAGGGGTTGCGGAAGTCGAGCTCCGGATGGGCGTACGGGTAGACCTCGGCCAGCTCGCGATTGATCCGGCGCGCCCGGCGCACCATCGCGAGCCGCGACTCGGGCTTGGCGGGCTTGGCGGACTTCACGGCAACAGTCGGCTCGGCGGGCTTTACGAGCTTCGCGGGCTTCACGGCGGCAGTCGGCTCGGCGGGCTTCGCGGGCTTCACGGCAGCAGTTGGCTCGGCGGGCTTTGCGAGCTTCGCGGACTTCGTGCTCCCGGTGGCCCCGGCAGGCTTCACAGCCTTCCCTTTTGCACCCTTTGCCCGTTTCGACACGCCGTGTTCGCCCACAGCGGAATTACCTTCGCCCGACACTCTTTCAGCCCCCTTGGCCTGCGCTCTCACCGGCGAGTTGGACACCCGGCCAGCCTAGGCGCCGCCGCCGACATCCGCCCCGGGCGTGGCCGATCGGAGCCCAATCGGGCCCCTGACGTACGGACGGGCGGCTCGGTACGTCAAACTTGTTGTGATTGATCGCACTGTTTTGTGCGTCCGGCATCATGGGACCCAGGTCCTTTGAGCAGGTCGACAGTAGGAGAGAACTCGTGGACGACGTTCTGCGGCGCGCCCCGCTCTTCGCGGCGCTCGATGACGAGCAGGCTGCCGAGCTGCGCGCCTCGATGAGTGAGGCGACGCTCGCCCGTGGCGACGCGCTCTTCCACGAGGGCGACCCCGGCGACCGCCTGTACGTGGTGACCGAGGGCAAGGTGAAGCTGCACCGCACCTCCCCCGACGGCCGCGAGAACATGCTGGCCGTCCTCGGCCCCGGTGAGCTCATCGGCGAGCTGTCCCTCTTCGACCCGGGCCCGCGCACCGCCACCGCGACCGCGCTGACCGAGGTCAAGCTGCTCGGCCTGGGCCACGGCGACCTCCAGCCCTGGCTGAACGCCCGCCCCGAGGTGGCCACCGCGCTGCTCCGCGCCGTCGCCCGCCGGCTGCGCAAGACCAACGACCAGATGTCCGACCTGGTCTTCTCCGACGTCCCGGGCCGTGTCGCCCGCGCGCTCCTCGACCTGTCGCGCCGCTTCGGCGTGCAGTCGGAGGAGGGCATCCACGTCGTCCACGACCTCACCCAGGAAGAGCTGGCCCAGCTGGTCGGCGCCTCCCGCGAGACGGTCAACAAGGCGCTCGCCGACTTCGCCCAGCGCGGCTGGCTGCGCCTGGAGGCCCGCGCCGTGATCCTGCTGGACGTGGAGCGCCTCGCGAAGCGCTCGCGCTGAGCACCACCGCACGCGTCTCCGTACGCACGGAAAGGCCGCCCCGGTCCGACGACCGGGGCGGCCTTCCGCGTCCTACGGGACGGTCAGCGCTTCGAGCCGTCCACGATCACCGGGGCGGAACCGCCGCTCCCGCAGGGCACCGCGTAGACCGGGTTCTTCGCCGCGGCCTCCTTGTAGGCGTCGATGCACTGGTTCATCAGGACCTTGTCCGTCAGCGAGTCGTTGAGGATCTTGTTGGCGCGGGCGATGCCCTCCGCCTCGATGCGGCGCCGGTCGGCCTCGGCCTTGGCGGTACGGGAGGCCTCGGTGGCCCGCTCCGTGGCCTGCTGCTGCTGGATCTTGCGGTCGATCTGGCCCTGGAGGGCGTCCGAGGGCTTCACGTTGCGCAGGTTGACCGTGGTCACGTCGATGCCGCGCGGGGCCAGGCGCTCCTTGATCAGGGCGTTGATCTCGGCGCTGATCCCCTCGCGGTCGGAGGCGTACCCCTGCTCGCTGGTGTGGCGGGCGAAGACGTTGCGGACGATCTCCCGGCTGTCCGGGTAGACCAGCCGCTGCTGGATGGCGTCCTCGCTGCCCGCGAGCTTGTACAGCTCGACGGCCTTGGCCTGGTCGACGGACCACTTCACCGTGACCTCGGCGTACATGACGCCGCCCTGCGAGGAGCGGACCTCGACCACGTCCTTGTCGGAGAGGTTCAGGTCGACCGGGCGGGTGGAGAAGGTCGTGACGTCGGTGAACGGCGACTTCATGTGCATGCCCGAGGTCATCGGCGAGCCGACCTTGCCGAAGGCGACCGGCACACCGACCTCGTACGCGCTGATCACGTACGTCATGCTCGCTATCAGCGAGAAGAGGCCGGCCAGGAGCGCGCCGACGGCACCGAACTTCAGGCCCGTGGAGCCGTTGGAGCGGCCGACGAGAAAGAGCACCACTGCGGCTATGACCAGCAGGATGGCGATGACGAACACGGGCTTCCCCCCGAGAGCTACGGCCAGATGTAAGCGGAGCGTAAGACACGGGGGGAGGCCCCGTCGGTTCCGGGTCCCTTCGGCGGACGCTCAGACCAGGCCGCGCTCCCTCAGGTACTCCAGCTGCGCCCGCACGGAGAGCTCGGCCGCCGGCCACAGCGAGCGGTCCACGTCCGCGTACACATGGGCGACGACCTCGGCCGCCGTCCGGTACCCGGCCTCGACCGCCGTCTCGACCTGGGCGAGCCGGTTCGCCCGGTGCGCCAGGTAGAACTCCACGGCCCCCTGCGCGTCCTCCAGGACCGGCCCGTGCCCCGGCAGGACCGTGTGCACCCCGTCGTCGACGGTCAGCGAGCGCAGCCGCCGCAGCGAGTCCAGGTAGTCCCCGAGCCGCCCGTCCGGATGCGCGACCATCGTCGTCCCGCGGCCCAGGATCGTGTCGCCCGTCAGCACCGCCCGGTCCGCCGGCAGGTGGAAGGAGAGCGAGTCCGAGGTGTGCCCGGGCGTCGGGACGACCCTCAGCTCCAGGCCCCCGACCGTCACCACGTCCCCCGCGCCCAGCCCCTCGTCGCCGAGGCGCAGCGCCGGATCGAGGGCCCGCACGGCCGTCCCGGTCAGCTCCGCGAAGCGGCCCGCGCCCTCCGCGTGGTCCGGGTGGCCGTGGGTCAGCAGGGTCAGCGCGACCCGCTTGCCGAGCTTCTCGGCGGTGTCGATCACATGCCGCAGATGGGCCTCGTCGAGCGGCCCCGGGTCGACGACGACGGCGAGGCCGGAGCCCGGCTCGGAGAGCAGCCAGGTGTTGGTGCCGTCGAGGGTCATCGCGGACGGGTTCGGCGCCAGGACGTTCACGGCGCGGTCGGTCGCGGGCCCGGAGACCACGAGCCCGCGCGGCTGGCCGGGCAGGGCGGCGGCGTCGCTCATCGCTCACCCCCGACAGAGATGATCTTGGTGAACTCCTCGTGCCCCGGCCAGCTCAGGACCAGCTCGTCGCCCTCCAGGCGCGCCTGCGCGAGCACCGGGGCCATGTCCTGCTCCCCCGCCGCCGCCAGCGCCTCGGCGGCCGTCCCGTACGGCTCCAGGGTGCGCAGGGTCGAGATCGTCGGCGGCATCATCGTCAGTTCGCCCCGGTCGTAGCCGGCGGCGGCGTCCGCGGGGCGGATCCACACCGTGCGGTCCGCCTCCCCGGAGACGTCCCGGGTGCGCTGGCCGGCCGGGAGGGCCGCCACGAAGAACCAGGTGTCGTACCGCCGCTGCTCGAACTCGGGGGTGATCCAGCGGGCCCACGCACCGAGCAGGTCCGAGCGCAGGACGAGCCCGCGCCGGTCCAGGAAGTCGGCGAAGGACAGCTCCCGGGCGACGAGCGCCTCCCGGTCCCGCTCCCAGTCCTCGCCGGTCGTGTCGCCGACGACGCCTTCCTCGGTCTCCCCGGCGAGCAGCACGCCCGCCTCCTCGAAGGTCTCGCGCACGGCGGCGCAGACCACGGCCTGGGCCTGTGCCGGGTCGTCGAGGCCGAGCCGGGTCGCCCACGTCTCCAGGGAGGGGCCCGCCCAGCGCACCGGCTGCTCGTCGCGCGGGTCGACTCCGCCGCCGGGGTAGGCGTACGCACCGCCCGCGAAGGCCATCGTGGTGCGGCGGCGCAGCATGTGGACGTCGGGCCCGGCGGCCCCGTCCCGCAGCAGCAGGACGGTGGCGGCGCGCCGGGGCGTCACCGGGGTGAGCTCACCGGCGGCGAGGGCGCGGATGCGCTCGGGCCACTCCGGCGGGTACCACTGGCCGTTCGACTGCTTCGCCTGCTTCGGCTGACCATTCGACATGGCCGGATGCTATGCGCAAGCATCGGAATGCACGAGAGCCGGTTTCCCCGGGCTGTGGAAAACCGGCTCTACGGGTGCCTTCGGTGTCAGGCCTCGACGAGCTCGACCTGGACCTCGACCTCGACCGGCGCGTCGAGCGGCAGCACGGCGACGCCGACGGCGCTGCGGGCGTGCACGCCCTTCTCGCCGAGGATCTCGCCGAGCAGCTCGCTGGCGCCGTTGATGACGGCGGGCTGGCCGGTGAAGTCGGCGGCGGAGGCGACGAAGCCGACGACCTTCACGACGCGCTTGATGCGGTCGAGGTCACCGGCGACCGACTTCACGGCCGCGAGGGCGTTGAGCGCGCAGGTGGCGGCGAGCTGCTTGGCCTCCTCGGGCGTGACCTCGGCGCCGACCTTGCCGGTCACCGGAAGCTTGCCGGCCACCATCGGGAGCTGGCCCGAGGTGTACACGTACACGCCGGACTGCACGGCCGGCTGGTAGGACGCGATCGGCGGCACGACCTCGGGCAGGGTCAGGCCGAGTTCGGCGATCCGCGCCTCGACGGCCCCGCTCACGACTTGGCCCGCTTCAGGTAGGCCACGAGCTGCTCGGGGTTGTTCGGCCCGGGCACGACCTGGACGAGCTCCCAGCCGTCCTCGCCCCAGGTGTCCAGAATCTGCTTGGTCGCGTGCACCAGAAGCGGCACCGTGACGTACTCCCACTTGGTCATGGGCCCGACTGTATCCGCTGCCGCGGGGCTCCTCTCCGAGGCGGCCCCCACAGGCCCCCTAGGGGGCTTCTCCGGGGCAGCCTCCTGATTGCGCGCGGCCGCCAGTGGTTAGGCTCGACTGCGTGAGCAGGCTCCAGGTCGTCAGCGGCAAGGGCGGTACCGGTAAGACGACGGTCGCCGCCGCCCTCGCCCTCGCCCTCGCGACGGAGGGGAAGCGGACCCTCCTCGTCGAGGTCGAAGGCAGACAGGGCATCGCACAGCTCTTCGAGACGGAAGCCCTTCCGTACGAGGAGCGCAAGATCGCCGTCGCGCCGGGCGGCGGCGAGGTGTACGCGCTGGCGATCGACGCCGAGCGCGCGCTCCTCGACTACCTCCAGATGTTCTACAAGCTGGGCACTGCGGGGCGGGCCCTGAAGAAGCTCGGCGCGATCGACTTCGCGACGACGATAGCGCCGGGCGTCCGGGACGTGCTGCTGACCGGCAAGGCGTGCGAGGCCGTCAGGCGGCGGGAGAAGGACGGCCGTCCCGTCTACGACCACGTGGTCATGGACGCGCCGCCCACCGGCCGCATCACCCGCTTCCTCAACGTGAACGACGAGGTGGCGGGCCTGGCCAGGATCGGCCCGATACACAACCAGGCGCAGGCCGTCATGCGGGTCCTCAAGTCCCCCGAGACGGCGGTGCATCTGGTGACCCTCCTGGAGGAGATGCCGGTCCAGGAGACCGCGGACGGCATCGCGGAGCTGAGGGCCGCCGAACTGCCGGTGGGCAGGGTCGTGGTGAACATGGTCCGGCCGCACGTCCTCGACGAGGCGGCGGTACGGGCCGCCTCCGGCGACCACCGGGACGCGATCGCGCGGACCCTGGCCTCGGCGGGCGTCACGGGCGGCACGCGCCTGGTCGAGCCGCTCCTCGACCAGGCGGCCGAGCACGCGCGGCGGGTGGAGCTGGAGCGGACGCAGCGCGCGGTCCTGGACGGCGTCGGCGTCCCCGCGTACGAACTGCCCTTCCTCGGGGACGGGGCGGACATCGCCGGGCTCTACCGGCTGGCGAAGGAACTGCGGAGGCAAGGGGTGGGCGCGTGACGGAGAAAGCAGGTGCCGAGCCGGAGGGCGGGCTGACCGACGCGACCGACGCCGGCGCGGCCGGTGCCGGAGCCGATGCCGGGGCGGGCGCCGGAGCCGGAGCCGATGCCGGGGCCGGGGCCGGGGCGGCAGCCGTTGCCGATGCCGGGGGCGACTCCGACTCCGGGCTCGACCGCGTCCCCGAGCTGGAGCTCGACCCGCTGATCGACGACCGGGGCACCCGGATCATCGTCTGCTGCGGCGCGGGCGGGGTCGGCAAGACGACCACGGCGGCGGCCCTCGGCGTGCGGGCGGCGGAGCGCGGCCGGCGGGTCGTCGTGCTCACGATCGACCCGGCGCGCCGGCTCGCCCAGTCCATGGGCATCGACTCCCTCGACAACACGCCTCGCAAGGTCGACGGGATCAAGGGGTCCGACGGCGGCGAACTGCACGCCATGATGCTGGACATGAAGCGGACCTTCGACGAGATCGTCGAGGCGCACGCGGAGCCCGAGCGGGCGCGGGCGATCCTGGAGAACCCCTTCTACCAGTCCCTGTCGGCCGGATTCGCCGGTACGCAGGAGTACATGGCGATGGAGAAGCTGGGGCAGCTCCGGGCCCGCGACGAGTGGGACCTGATCGTCGTCGACACCCCGCCGTCCCGGTCCGCGCTGGACTTCCTGGACGCGCCGAAGCGGCTCGGCTCCTTCCTCGACGGAAAGTTCATCAAGCTCCTGATGGCCCCGGCGAAGGTGGGCGGCCGGGCCGGGATGAAGTTCCTCAACGTCGGCATGTCGATGATGACGGGGACCCTGGGCAAGCTGCTCGGGGGTCAGTTCCTCAAGGACGTGCAGACGTTCGTGGCGGCGATGGACACGATGTTCGGCGGTTTCCGGACCCGCGCGGACGCCACGTACAAGCTGCTCCAGGCCCCGGGCACGGCCTTCCTCGTGGTCGCGACGCCGGAGCGGGACGCACTGCGCGAGGCCGCGTACTTCGTGGAGCGGCTGGCCGCCGAGGAGATGCCGCTCGCGGGTCTCGTCCTCAACCGTGTCCACGGCAGCGGCGCCGCCCGGCTGTCGGCAGAGCGGGCGCGGGCAGCCGCGGAAAATCTTGACGAGGGGCGCATTGTGGATCAGGGGGGCGGGAAGGCTGGACTGGGTGGCTCCCCGGCCACCGAGCCCGAACCCGAGCACGAGCCGAACGATCTCGCCACCGCCGCCGCACATCCCGTACCCGAGGCTGCCCCCACAGCCGATCCGGCACAGGAAACAGACGTACGTCTTCTCACCGCGGGACTTCTGCGCCTGCATGCCGAGCGCATGCGGGTGCTCGCGCGTGAGCAGCGCACGCGCGACCGCTTCACCGCGCTCCACCCCGAGGTGGCGGTGACCGAAGTGGCCGCCCTGCCCGGCGATGTGCACGACCTCGCCGGGCTGCGGGCCATCGGTGACCGGCTCACGGCGGGGCGGACGCCCTCGGCCTGAGCCGTCTCGCGTACGCGCGCACCCGCGTACGAGTACCCGTATCCGTACTCGTACCCGTGTCGCGTCACCCGTGTCGTACGGGTCGTCGTACGGGTCGGGCTAGCCGACCGCTGCGTACGCCTCGTACGTCGCGTCGTCGTCGATCGCCACGGGCAGCAGGCCCGCTCCCCGCTCGTACTCCGTGCGCGCGGTCTCCAGGAGCCGGCGCCACGAGGTGACGGTCGGCCTCCGGCGCAGCAGTGCACGGCGCTCGCGCTCCGTCATGCCGCCCCACACGCCGAACTCCACGCGGTTGTCGAGGGCGTCGGCGAGGCACTCGGTCCGCACCGGGCATCCGGTGCACACCGCCTTTGCCCTGTTCTGCGCCGCTCCCTGCACGAAAAGTTCATCCGGATCGGTAGTGCGGCAGGCCGCCTGCGCACTCCAGTCAGCTACCCAGCCCATACCGGCGCCGTCCTCTCCCGAATCGAGGCTCCCCCACGGCGGCAGCGGCATATTCACCGCTGCCAGTTGGGACGTTACGGAAGGCGGGCACAGCGCAACACCCCCTTCGGGCCCAATCTTGAATGGTCCGAACGGACTATGCGTGCGCGTCAGATCACCCAGGGGAGTGATCGAAGGACATGCGTGTCATAGCGGACATATCTCGCAGATATGCCCTTCTTCGGCGGGGCCACTTCGGGCACCGTGTGACGCATGAGCCGGAATCGGACACGAGCTTCCCGTGTTTCGGGGTCACGGGAATTCATACCGATGTCACGCACGGGTCTTGATGCGAGACCACACTGCTGTGACAGTTGGGAGCAGCTTAGGCCAAGGCATATACGTGTGTCCGGCGAATGAGAACGTAGACGCCTCACGTTGCTATGCCGTCAAGTCAGGCCACGTGAGTGGTGAGGTCAGACGCCTTCGTCGTCGAACAGGGCCTCTCCGATTTCGACGAGTTCATCGTCGGTCAGCTGCGGCGGGCTCCAGTTCCGGCTTCGGGCATGCTGGACGAACCGCTCGTCCAGGGTGACGTGGTAGCGCTCGACGTAGTGGGCGAGGTCCGAGTACCAGAACCACTGGCCGTCGGTGAGCAAGGACAGTCCGCCGATCAGCTCGTGCTCCGGGCTGAGGACGTCGTAAAGCCTGGTCCCGGTGACAGCAAGGACCCCTCCTTCACGCAGGTAACGCGCGAGGGACTGCTCATCCGGGTCTCCTTCGTCACGTACAGCAGCATGGAGCGAGGGCCCGTCACGTCGGCCGTGCCCGAGTTCCCGGAAATCGCCGACGAAGCGGCCTGAGATGGAGGACTGGTCGCTGCTCATGGCTCGGGAGCCTAGCCACGCGAGCCATAGCTCCCTTGCCCCTTTCCAATGGCCAGGACTATGCAGCCTGCGCTGCCTCCTCGACCCCTGTCGGGAAGGCGACTGACTCGTCGAAACGCTGTCCGTGCTGGAGGCAGTGGTAGAGCTGGCCGATCATGCGGTTGAAGAGGTTGCGCTGGGCGGCCGCGTGCCAGTCGCCCTGTTCGCGTCGGCGTCGGTAGTGGGCGTTGGCCCCGGTGGACGCCCGGAGCGCGGCGAAGGCCCAGAGGTAGCCAGCGTGGTTGAGCCGGTCGTTCTTCACCCAGCGTCTGGTGATGGCGGACTTCTTACCGGAGGCGCGTGTGATGGGTGAGGAGCCGGCGTAGGCCTTCAGGCCACGGGCGTCGGCGAAGCGGGTGCGGTCGTCGCCGATCTCGGCCAGGACGCGGGCGGCGAGCTGGATGCCGAGGCCGGGGAAGCTCAGCAGGATCTCGGCGTCCGGGTGCTGTGGGAAGGCGTCTTCCACCGCTTCGGCGAGCTGGTCGGCGGCGGTGCAGGCGGCGTCCAGTTGGATGAGGAGGGCGAGCATCTGCTTGCCGAGCGCGTCCTCGACCAGCGGCGGCTGGTGGGCCCACTCGCCTCGGAAGACCTCGCGGAGGCGTTCGGCCTCGGCCTCGATGCCGCGCTGGCGGCCGGCACGCTTGAGCGCGGCCTGGATCTGGGTGCGGGTCAGACGCGCGGCCCGCGTCGGGGTGGGGGCGGTCTTGAGCAGTTCGCGGGCCTCGGGCCGGCACAGGCCGTTGGTCCAGGTAGCGAAGGCCGCCAGGGCCGCGGGGTAGTACTCGCGCAGCAGGGACCGGAGCTGGTTGGACGGTGATCGCGCGGCCGAAGTCGCTGTCGTCGGGCAGGGGCCGGTGGGCGTGCATGGCGGTGCGGAGGATATTCGCCAGGACCAGAGCGTCGCCGGGGTCGGACTTCTTGCGCGAGACGGAGTGCCGGTCGCGGTAGCGGGCGGCGGCCATCGGGTTGATGGCGAAGACCTTGCGCTCGCCGGTCCGCAGCACCGCGACCAGCAGGCCGCGGGAGGTCACGATCGCGACCGGGATCGGGTTCTCGGCGGTGTCGCCGTACTCGGCGAGCAGTTCCAGCAGGATCTTGTAGCCGGCCGCGTCGTCGGTGACGTGCCGCTTGGCGAGCAGCTGGCCGGTGTCATCGACCAGAGCGACGTCGTGGGTTCTTCCGCCCAGTCGATTCCGCAGTAGATCAAGATTCCCTCCCCAGAGTTCGACGTTTGCGCTGGTCACGAGCGCATGCGGGCCACGCAGCGACCTAATCCCAGGCCTCTACCGCACCGCGGCAGGGCCGCCACCTCACTAGCCGTTCGTGGCACCAGCGCGCCCCACGCGCCTCGGTCTAGCCGGGAGCTCCTGGCTCGGGCATAACGAGAGGTCACCCTGCGGCGGGCTCGCACCACGAACATCAACGGCGCTTCGAAGCGGGCGGTGGCGGCCGGGTAGACGCTGAAGGGCGCCGATCTTGGCCGAGGTCTCAAGGACCCAGTCTCTCGAAGGCCATTCGCTTCAGCGCCCGCCTGGCCGCCACCACCCTGAGCCCCAGGCCCGTGCATCGATCTACGTTGAGGCCTCCGTGGGGCCCGGCTGCACCTGGATGTCACGGTCTGGTACTCGAACGCTCCGAGAAGCACCCGCTCCTGCGGATCGCTCATAACTACGGATTAGGCTGCCCCCATGCCAAAGAAGCGCTCGGGCGGTGGTCTGACCGGGACCCAGCAGGCCGCCAAGTTCCTCGGTGTCAGTGTGCTCGCGGGAGCCGTGCTGGCGGGCATCGCCCTGCCCGCGGCCGGTGCACTCGGGCTGGCCGCGAAGGGCACGGTGGAGGGGTTCGACGAGATCCCCTCCAACCTGAAGACCCCGCCGCTGAGTCAGCGCACCACGATCCTGGACGCCGAGGGCGGTCTCATCGCCACGGTGTACTCGCGGGACCGGAAGGTCGTGCCGATCGACAAGATCTCGCCGTACATGCAGAAGGCGATCGTCGCGATCGAGGACGGGCGCTTCTACGAGCACGGGGCGATCGACCTCAAGGGCGTGCTGCGCGCCATCAACCGCAACGCGCAGTCGGGCGGGGTCGCGCAGGGCGCGTCCACGCTGACCCAGCAGTACGTGAAGAACGTCTTCGTCGAGGAGGCCGGTGACGACCCCGAGAAGGTCGCGCAGGCCACCCAGCAGACCATCGGCCGCAAGGTCCGCGAGCTGAAGTTCGCGATCCAGGTCGAGGAGGAGCTGGGCAAGAAGAAGATCCTGGAGAACTACCTCAACATCACGTTCTTCGGGCAGCAGGCGTACGGCATCGAGGCCGCCTCCCAGCGGTACTTCTCCAAGCGCGCCGCCGACCTGGACCTGGGCGAGGCGGCGATGATGGCCGGTCTCGTCCAGTCGCCGAGCCGCTACGACCCGATCAACGACATCCAGGAAGCGACCAAGCGCCGCAACACGGTCCTCCAGCGGATGGCCGACGTGAAGGACATCAGCCAGGCCGAGGCGGACGCCGCCAAGGCCAAGCCGATCAAGCTGAAGGTGAAGACGCCGAAGAACGGCTGCATCACCGCCGTCAGCGGCGCCGGCTTCTTCTGCGACTACGTCCGCAAGACGATCCTCAACGACCCGACCTTCGGCAAGACGGCCGAGGAGCGGACGAAGCTGTGGAACCTGGGTGGCCTGACCATCAAGACCACGCTCGACCCGCGCGCACAGGCCGCCGCCAACGAGGCCGCCATCGCGAAGGTGAACAAGGACGACCCGGTCGCCGCCTCCGTGGTGCAGGTCCAGCCGAAGACCGGCCGCATCCTGTCGATGGGCCAGTCCCGCCCGTACGGCCTGGACCAGAAGCAGCACCAGACGACGCTGAACCTCGCCGTCGGCAGCAAGATGGGCGGCACGACGTACGGCTTCCAGGTCGGCTCGACCTTCAAGCCGATCACGGCCGCCGCGGCGCTCGAGAAGGGCATCAGCCCGGCGACGAGCTTCAACGACCCGGCGCAGATCAACATCTCCGAGAGCGACTACACCCGCTGCGACGGCAAGCCCGCGGGCTACGCGAACTGGGAGGTGAACAATGAGATGAAGTCGGAGAAGGGCGTCTTCGACATGACCAGCGCCCTCGGCAAGTCCATCAACACCTACTTCGCCAAGCTGGAGCAGATGGCCGGCCTCTGCGAGACGCTGACGATGGCCAAGAACGTCGGCTACGAGCGCGAGCTGGGCAAGCCCATCAAGCAGAGCCCCTCCGTCACCCTCGGCAGTATCGAGAGCACCCCGCTCGACATGGCGTCCGTCTACTCGACCTTCGCCAACCGCGGCATCTACTGCACCCCGATCGCCATCGAGTCGATCAAGGCCGCCAACGGCGACAAGCTGAACGTGCCGCAGACGAAGTGCACGCGCGCCATGACCGACCGGACCGCCGACACCATCAACCAGATGCTGAAGGGCGTGGTCGAGGACGGCACCGGTACGCGGGCCGGTCTCAGCGACCGTGACAACGCGGGCAAGACCGGTACGACCAACGACCGCAAGGACGCCTGGTTCGTCGGCTACACCCCGAACCTGTCCACCGCCGTCTGGGTCGGTGACGACGTCGGCGAGAAGAAGTCGATGTTCGACATCACCATCGGCGGCGAGTACTACGACAAGGTCTGCGGTGGCTGCCTCCCCGGCCCGATCTGGAAGATCGCGATGACGGGCGCCCTGGACGCCGGCCAGACCCCGAGCTTCGTCCCCGTCTCCGTGCCGCGGGCCGAGAAGCCCAAGGACCCGGAGAAGGAGGGCGACGAGGGCCCGAACAAGCCCCGCAAGCCCGGCGACGGCAAGCCCTCCGACCCGACGAACCCGATCCCCGGGATCACCTTCCCGACCGACCTGCTCGGCGGCGGAGACGGGCGCGGCAACCGCAAGCCCGGCCACTGACGTACCGATACGAGAGAGGGCGCCCCACCTGACCGGTGGGGCGCCCTTCCTCGTGTCCGGCGAGCCGATCAGCCCGCGAGCAGCTTCTTCACGGCGGCGGCGACGCGGCCGCCCTCGGCCTGGCCCGCCACCTTCGGGTTCACGATCTTCATGACGGCGCCCATGGCACGCGGCCCCTCGGCGCCCGCGGCCTTCGCCTCCTCGACGGCCGCCGCGACGATGGAGTCGAGCTCCTCGTCGCTGAGCTGCTTCGGCAGGTAGGCGTCGAGGAGGAGGCCCTCGGCCTTCTCGCGCTCGGCGGACTCGGGGCGACCGCCCTTGGCGAAGGCGTCCGCGGCCTCGCGTCGCTTCTTCGCCTCCTTCGCGATCACCTTCTGCACCTCGTCGTCGGAGAGTTCGCGCTTCGTCGTGCCCGCGACCTCCTCCTTCGTGATCGCGGTGATGGTGAGCCGCAGGGTCGAGGAGCGCAGTTCGTCGCGCTCCCGGATCGCGGCGTTGAGGTCGTCCTGGAGCTTCGCCTTGAGCGTGGTCATGGGGTCAAGTGTGGCAGGTGCGCCACCCGTACCGCCCGCGCATTTCGGCTCAGCGGGTCTGCGACGATGGGGGGATGCGCGCACGGTACGGGATCCCCCTGAAGATCACGGCAGGCCTCACGGCGACGGCTGCGGCCGGACTCGTCTACGCGGCAGGCTTCGAGGCCCGCTCCTTCCGGCTCCGCCGGGTGACCATCCCCGTCCTCCCGCCCGGCATGCGCGACCTGCGGGTCCTTCAGGTCTCCGACATCCACATGGTGAGCGGCCAGCGCAAGAAGCGCGTCTGGCTCCAGTCGCTCGCGGGCCTCCGTCCCGACTTCGTCGTCAACACCGGCGACAACCTCTCCGACACCGAGGCCGTCCCGGAGCTCCTCGACGCGCTCGGGCCGTTGATGGAGTTCCCCGGGGTGTACGTCTTCGGCTCCAACGACTACTACGGGCCCCGGATGAAGAACCCGGCCCGCTACCTCATGGAGAGGGCCCAGGGCCGGTACGGGCTCAACGGCAACAAGCCCGTCGTCGGGGCCGTGCACAACCCCTGGGAGGGGATCCGGGACGCCTTCGACGCGGCGGGCTGGGTGAACCTCACCAACACCCGCGGCAGCCTCAAGCTCCCGCAGGCCGACCTCGCCTTCACCGGCCTGGACGACCCGCACATCAAGCGGGACCGGTACGAGCGGGTCGCCGGCGGCCCCGACGCCTCGGCCGACTTCACGGTGGGCGTCGTCCACGCCCCGTACCTGCGCTCGCTCGACTCCTTCACGGCCGACGGCTACGAGCTGATCCTCGCCGGCCACACCCACGGCGGGCAGCTGTGCGTCCCCTTCTACGGGGCGCTCGTCACCAACTGCGACCTCGACACGGACCGGGTCAAGGGGCTCTCCACGCACACGGTCGCCGACCGGACCTCCTATCTGCACGTCTCGGCGGGCTGCGGCACCAACCGGTACACCCCGGTCCGCTTCGCCTGCCCGCCGGAGGCCACCCTGCTCACCCTGACGGCGCGCCGCTGAGCACTTACGGTGGGGGCATGCTCACGCCCCACACCGCGGCCGTGCCGGCCTCCGCCGTCATACCTCCCGCCCACCGCCGCCCCTGGGCGGCGGCCTTCCGGGGCCTGATCGCCCTGTGCGCGGCGACGGGGATCGTCATCGAGTGCGTCTACGGGGACGTGCTCGTCGTCCTGAGCTTCTTCACCATCTGGACCAACATCCTGGTCGCCGTCGTCCTCGGCCTGGGCGCCGTCCGCGCCTGGACCCGCCGCCCGCCGCTGCCGGCCGTGTGGACCGGCGGGGCGCTGCTCTGCATCGCGGTCGTCGGCCTCGTCTTCCACCTGGTCCTCGACAACGAGGCGAGCGAGTTCAACCAGGCCGCCGAGATCGCCCGGCTCACCGGCGCGAAGGCCGTCGCCAACCAGCTGCTGCACACCGTGACCCCGATCGGCACGGCCCTCGACTTCCTGCTGCTCACGGCGCCCGGGGCCCTCCGGTGGCGGCACGCGGCCCAGTGGCCGGCGGCGCCGGGCCTCTACTTCGCCTTCGCCCTGATCCGCGGCGAGCTGATCTCCCCCGACGCGCCGACCCGCTACACGTACCCGTTCCTCGACGTGACGGTCCACGGCTACGCCGGTGTCCTCACCAACGCCGTCGTCCTCGGCGCGGCCTTCTACGTCCTCGGTCTCGCGATCGTCGGCCTGGACCGCATCCGACCTGCGCCGCGGTCCCCCGAATACCGGATTTCGTCTGAGCGCGCGCGTGGGCTAAAGTAATCGATGTCGCCGCGACGTGAAGAACAAAGCAGCGACATCGGGGTGTAGCGCAGCTTGGCAGCGCGCTTCGTTCGGGACGAAGAGGTCGTGGGTTCAAATCCCGCCACCCCGACAGCCGCAAGACCCTCAGGGGCCTGATCCGCGAAAGCGGGTCGGGCCCCTGAGGCGTTTCCGGGGACCTACGGAAGCCTCCCGGGGATCTACGGAAGCTCCCTGGGACCTTCAGAAGCCCCCCGGGGGCTTTCGGTGCGTGCGTCGGGGCCACCTCCTCGGCCGTGGGCGGCGGGAGGTGGCCCCGAGACGTGGGGGGAACGGCGCCGGTTCAGGCCGCCGGGGTGGGGGCGGTGTCGGTGTCACCGGCCGGGGCGGGGACCTTCCCGGTGTCGTCGGCCGGGGTGTCGTCCGACTCGGGGACGGCCTGCGTGCTCAGGCTGCGGGCGTCCTTGCTCAGCGCCATCGTGATGCCGACCAGGAGCATCGGCAGGGCGGCCATGAGGAAGCCCCAGCGGACGCCGACCGTGACCAGCAGGCCCATGAGGGCGAAGGAGACCGGCTCCAGGACGACCCTCGGGAGGCTCATGATGCTGTTGATCCGGCCGAGGAAGTCGGCCGGCGTCCGGGTCTGGATGTACGTCGGCAGCGCCACGTCGCTGGAGTAGGCGACGCCGACGCCGAGCACCGCGAGGAGGGTGGCCGCCGCCCACGGGGTGGGCAGGAAGCCCAGGGTCGCGAAGGCCAGGCCCTCGCACAGGGTCATGCCGATGATCAGCAGGCCCCAGCGGCGGGGCAGACCGGTGACCGCCGCGGCGATCGTGCCGGCGAGCTGGCCGAGACCCCAGGAGGAGATGAGCAGACCCAGCGTGAGCGCGCTCTCCGAGAAGCTCTTCGAGAGGGCGGGGAGGCCGACCGAGAACAGACCGCTGTAGCTGAGCGCGGCCGCCGAGATGAGCAGCAGGATGGAGCGCACCTCGCGGCTCCGGCGGGCGTAGCGCAGGCCCGAGACGATCTCCGAGCGGATCTGCGCGATCGACGGCGACGCCGCCTCCGGGTCCGCGGGCCGGGCCGGGACCGCGCGCAGGCTCAGTGCCGCCAGGAAGAAGGTCGCGGCGTTGAAGAAGATCGCCGTGGTGGCACCCGCCGACGCGACCAGGGCGCCGCCGAGGACCGGGCCGAGCAGCCGGGCGCCCTGCTCGTTGAAGCCGGTCAGCGCGTTGGCGCGGGCCAGGTCCTCCTTCTCCACGAGGGAGGGCACGATGCTGTCGCTGGCGGGCCAGAAGAACGCCTCCGCGGTGCCCATCACGACGGCGATCGCGTAGAACTGCCAGGTCTGCACGCCGTCGAAGACACTCGCCAGGCCGAGGGCCACCACGGCGGTGCCCCGCGACAGATGGGTCGCCAGCATGACGGTGCGGGGGGACAGGCGGTCGGTCATCGCCCCGCCGATCAGCATCAGGACGCCCCGCGGGATGGCCTGGGCCAGTACGACGCCCGCCAGCGTCGCCGCCGAGCCGGTCTCCTGGAGCACCAGCCAGATGAAGGCGACCTCGAAGCTCAGGTCGCCGAGGATGGAGATGCCCTCGCCCGCCCAGACCAATCGGAATCGCCGGGAACGCAGCGGCTGCCGCAGCTGATCCAGCATCACTTGCCTTTCTTTCGCGGCACGCCCGGCGCACCGTCGGTGTGGGGGGCCGGCCGGTGCGGCCGGCCCCTGTTCGTCGTCAGACCCCGGTCCGGTAGCCCGCGACGAAGGTGCGTGCCACCCGGTCCACGAGGTGACGCAGACCGGTGTGGTCGGGCGCGTGGCCGTGCACGAGCCCGAGCATCTGGTTGCCGATCCGCCAGTCGACCGCCTGGCCCGGCCGGGCGAGGACGTCGACGGCGGTGATCCCGTCGAGGGCTCTCACCTCGTCCACGCCGTCGAGGGCCGTCAGTTCGCGTGCCTCGACGGGCGGGAGGAGCACCCATTCGAAGGTGACCCCGGAGAAGTCGAAGGAGGGCGCGGCGGGCCGTCGGCCGAGTGCGAGGTCGAGCGCGAAACGCACCAGGCTGTCCTGCGAGGCCCTGGGGAGGAGATCCACCACGTGTCCGCCGACGCGGCCGTTGACCTCGATGATCCGGGGGCCGGACGGGGTCAGTTTCACTTCGGTGTGGGTCACCGAGTCCCGGATGCCGAGCGCCCGCACGGCGGCCGCGGCCAGCTCCTTCACCTCGTCCGCCAGCGCCGGGGGCAGCGTGGAGGGGAGGAAGAAGCCGGTCTCGCGGAACGGCTCGGCCAGCGGCAGCTTGCCCGACACACAGGAGGCCAGCACCTCCCCCCGGTACACCAGGCCCTCCACGGACACGTAGTCGCCCCACCCTTCGCCGGCGGCCGAGGGGTCCCCGACGAGGCACTCCTCGACGACGAACACCCGGTCCTGGCCGACGTCGCCCGACATCACGGCGGGCAGTTCGCGGGCGGCCTGCTCGGCCGAGTCCAGCCGGACGGTGTTCCGGCTGCCGGCGCCCGTCCGGGGCTTGACCACGACCGGGTAGCCCAGCTCCGCGGCCGCCTCCAGCACCCGCTCGGGGGAGTCTGCCAGCCGGCATCCGGTGGCGTCCACGCCCGCGGCGGCCAGCGCCGCGCGCTGTGCCAGCTTGTCGGTGAGCAGCCTCGTGGTCTCGGCGCCGTGGTACGGGAGGCCGAGCCGTTCCGCGAGTTCCGAGGTCAGGCCGAGGCAGTACTCGCTGAAGGTCACGATGGCCTCGGGCGCTTCCGCGCGCACCGCGGCGGCGGCCTCGTCCGGGCCGAGGCCGGTGATGTCGCAGACCGTGGCGCGCCGGCGCAGTCCGCGGAGCAGCGGTGCGACGCCCGGCTTGGCCGTGTCGCACACGAAGAACACCTCGCACAGGCCCTTGGCGTCGGCCAGGACCGTGCCCGGTCCGACCGAGCCGTCGGCGTACACGACGGCGACGCGGGGCAGCGGCTGTTCCGTCATCGGGCCACTTCCACCTCGGACAGCGACCACTGGGGCCGGCCCGGGACGGGGATCGTGTCCGTGTCCGAGAACCTCAGCCCGGCGGCCGACAGCAGCACGGTCAGCTCCGAGCGGCTGCGCAGCTTGCCGCCGAAGTGGACGAGGGCGTGCAGGTCGCCGATCGGGGCGAAGGAGCCGGCCGTGACGCGCTCCGGCATGTCGGCGTCGACGATGAGCAGCCGGGCCTCCGGGGTCATCGCGGCGGCGCAGTGGCGCAGGATCCGCAGGGCGTCCTCGTCGTTCCAGTTGGGCAGCACCCGGACCAGGAGGTAGCGGTCCGCGCCCGGGACGATGCCGTCGAGGAAGGATCCGGTCGTCGTGCGGGCCCGGCCCTCCAGGGCGGGGTCGTCGAGCCGCCGGCGGGCCTCCTCGATCACGTGCGGGATCTCCTGGAGGGTGCCCTCCAGGTGCGGGCGGGCGAGGAGGAGCTCGGCGAGGGTGGTGCCGTTGCCGCCGCCGATGTCCGCGACCGAGCCGGCCGTGGTGAAGTCGTACGCCTCGGCCAGCGCGTCGCCGAGGCCGTCGACGGCGATGATGGTGTTGTAGTGGGCCGCCAGTTCGGGGTGGGAGTCGAGGAAGCCGTAGAAGTCGGTCCCGTGGCGGTCCTGGAAGCCGCTGCCGTCCGTACGGAGGAGGTCGTGCAGCGAGTCGAACGAGGGGGCGCTCACCGCGCCGAAGTAGATGGCGGCGCTGTGCAGCGAGTCCTCCGCGTCGCTGCGCAGGGGCTCGGCGAGCGGGGTCGTCCCGAACGTGCCGTCGGGGTGGCTCTCCAGCAGGCCGACCGCGACGAGCGCCCGGAGGATCTGGAGCAGCCGGTCGGGCCGGGTCCCGGTCCGTTCGGCCAGCGGGCCGAGCGCGACGGGCCCCTCCGCGAGGAGATCGGCCAGGCCCAGCCGGGCGGCGGTGGTCACGAGGGCGGTGGCCCGGTAGCCACCGATCATCTCCAGGAGCCCGGAGCGGGCTTCGCCGGCGTCCATGTGTGCGTTCCTCTCTGTGCGTCGGTTCCCGGCACCGGTCTCGGTTCGGGTGTGCGGGGGGTCAGGACCGGGCGGTGCGGAGCGATTTGGGGGTCATGTCCGTCCACTCGTCCTCGATCCGCAGCAGGCAGTTCTCGCGGCTGGCCGCGGCGCCGCTGGTGCGCCAGCCGAGCGGGACCTCGTGGTGGGTGGGCCAGATCGAGTACTGCTCCTCGTCGTTGACGACGACGTGGAAGAGGTCCTGGAAGGGATTCATCGGGTGGCTCCTTCGTCGAGGGTGAGGGCGGGCAGCTCGTACCGGTCCACGGCGGCCTGGTAGAGCTCGCGCAGCAGGGGGTCGCGGACCCTGCCGCGCTCGTAGTGGGAGCGGAAGGTGGTGTCGTACTTCTCGAACCAGTCCCGGCGGCCGGTCAGGAAGAGCACGTCGTGCGGGGCCATCCGGCGCATCGCGAGAAGGCCGATCGGGGCCACCGAGACCCGGAAGCCGGTGTTGCGCACGGCCCGTTCGTCGCAGTTCGGGTGGAACTGGCCGATCATCAGGCCGGCCTCCACGGCGAGGTTCTTCAGCGACTCGTAGGCGTCGTCGAGGCGCTGCCAGCCGTCCGGGCCGGTGTGCGGCATGACGACGAGCCGGCATTCCAGCGAGGCGCCGGACTTGGGCTGCGGTTCCATCGTCAGGGCGAAGTCGACGAGTTCCTCGGTGAGCGCCTCGGTGATGCCCGTCGTGGTGGAGCCGTCGACGTCGTAGCGGAAGTGGAACTGCACGGCCTGGTCGTTGAGGGCCGGCGGGACGAACGGGCAGACCGGGCCGGTCCTGCCGAGCTGTTCGTGCGAGCCGCCCACGTAGTCGCGCAGCCAGGCGTCGACGACGGCGAGGTCCGCGGCGAAGACGTGGCCGGCGGGCTCGGTGCGGATGTGGAGGCGGCGGCGCTCGGCCGGCACTCTGCGGGTGGCCGTGGCGGGGGCGGTCGTCGTGCTCACGCGGCGGCCTCCGTGCCGAGCAGGTCCTCGACGAGACCGGCCAGCTCTCCGTACGACTCCAGGGCGTAGACCTCGGCGAAGTCCAGCTCCACTCCGATTCCGGTGCGGACGTCCTCGACCAGGCGCATCAGGTCGAGCGAGCTGCCGCCGTCGGCGAAGAAGTCGGAGTCGGGTCCGGGCACGATCCCGGTGTGCCGCTGCCAGAGCTCCGCCAGCGCGGGAAGGGGCGTGGTGAGGGCGGGCTCCGGTGCGGTCGCGAGCCCGGCGGGGACCTGCGGCTCGGGAGAGGTCTGCGGATCGGGCGAGGTCTGCGGCCCGTCCGAGGTCCGCTGCTCGGGGCGGGCGGTCGGCTCCGCCAGTCGGCGCAGGGCCTCGCGGTCCACCTTTCCCGTCGGGCCCAGCGGGAGGGCGTCGACGGCGAGGATCCGCTCCGCCACCAGATGGCGCGGTACGCGCAGGCAGGCCCGCTCGCGCAGGGCCGCGGTGTCGAGCCCGGCCGGCGTGACGAAGGCGAGCAGGGTCGCGCCTTCCCCGGTCCGCTCGGCCAGCACGGCCACGTCGGCGACCTCCGGGTCGGCGGCCAGCACGGCCTGCGCCTCGGCGAGGTCCACCCGGAAGCCGCGGACCTTCACCTCGTCGTCCGTCCGGCCCAGGAACTCCAGGGCGCCGCTGGGCAGCAGCCGGGCGCGGTCGCCCGTGCGGTACATGCGGGCGCCGGGGGTCGCGGCGAAGGGGTCGGGCAGGAAGCGCTCGGCGGTGGCGGCCGGGCGGTCGAGGTAGCCGCGGGCCAGCCGGTCGCCGCCGACGAACAGCTCGCCGGACGAGTCGCCCGTCACGGCGTCCAGCCGCTCGTCCAGGACGTAGCAGAGGGTTCCGGGGTAGGCGTACCCGATCGGCAGCGTCGCGGACTCCGCGCGGTCGCGTCCGGTGACCGGGCCCAGCGTGCTGAAGGTGGTGTTCTCGGTGGGCCCGTAGCCGTTGAGGAGCGTCGTCCCGGGGTGGGCGGCGGCGAAGGCGTCGGCCACGTCGGGGAGGACGACGTCTCCGCCGACGGTCAGCCGGCGCAGGGTGCCGAGCGCCTCCGGGTGATGGCGTGCCATCAGATGGAAGACCGCGGCGGTCAGCCAGGCCGTGGTGACCTCGGGGCGGGCGAGCTGCGCGGCGAGCTCGTGCAGCGCGAGCCGGGCCCGCGGTACGGCGACCACCCGGGCGCCGGCGAGGAGGGCGTTCCAGATCTCGAAGGTGGAGGCGTCGAAGGCCAGGGTGGAGTGCAGCAGGGTGCCGTCCTCCGGGCCGAGCCGCAGGGGCCCGGCACCGAGGGCGAGGCCGGTGACGCCGCGGTGGGTCACGCCCACCGGCTTGGGCTCACCGGTGGTCCCCGAGGTGAACATCACGTAGGCGAGGTCGTCGGGGCCGGCCGCCGGAGCGGGCAGTCGGCCGTGGCCCTCGCCGCGGCCCTCGCCTTGGCCCTCGCCGCGGCCCTCGCCGCGGCCGAGCTCGTCGACGGCGCGGGTGGTGAGACCCGGTACCGCCGGGGTCCGCTCGTCGGCGCTCAGCTGGAGCACCGCGCCGGAGAGCCGTGCCATCAGCGCGGTGCGCTCGGCGGGGAAGGACGGGTCCACCGGTACGTAGTGGGCGCCGGCGAACAGGACGGCCAGCATGCCCAGTACGGCGGACCGGCCGCCGTGGCCGGTGAGCAGCACGGCGTCGCCGGGCCGCACACCGAGCGCGCCGAGCTCCGCGGCCGCGGCACGGGCGCGGGTCAGCAGCTCGCCGTAGGTGTACGCGCCGTCCCCGTCCACGATCGCGGTGTGGTCCGGCTGCCGTTCCGCGACGGCGGCGAACGCGTCCTCGACGCGTCGGCCGGTCGGGCTGGTCATCGGGTGTGCTCCTGTCCGTGGGCGGTGAAGACGGCCTGGGGGTTCGGGTCGGGGGCGAGGGCGATGTGGGGGCGGAGCGTGGTCACGGGCTCCGGGTCGAGGAGCCCGAACAGGCCGTGCCGGAGCACGGTGGCGGCGACCAACTGCGCTTCCAGGAGCGAGTACTGGCGACCCAGGCACTGGTGGGGGCCCGCACCGAAGGGCAGGTACTGCTGGGCCGGCGGACGGTCGCCGAGGAAGCGCTCCGGACGGAACTCCTCGGGGGCCTCCCAGAGTTCGGGATCGTGGTGCATGACGTAGGTGGCGGCGAGCACCACGTCGCCCGGGACCAGCTCGATCCCGGCGGCCTCCAGCGGCTCCTCGATGGTGCGGACCAGGGCCCAGGCCGGCGGGGTGAGCCGCAGCGACTCCTCGACCACGGCCCGCAGATAGGGCAGCGACCCGTTCGGGGCCGAGGGCAGCGCGGCCAGCGCGTCGAGGTCCTCGGCGCGGACCTCCGCCAGGCTCCGGCTCAGCGCCTCCGGGGAGTGCGCCAGATTGTGGAAGATCCAGGTCAGCAGGGTGCCCATGGTCTCGACGCCCGCCACGAAGACCGAGAGCAGCTCCTCGCGGAGCACCTGGTGGGGGTCCTCGCCGGCGGCGGCCTCCTCGCCGAGGGCGGCGACGATCTCGGCCAGCACGCCGGGCTCGGAGGCGGGGCAGCCGAACTGTCCGGCCCGCCCGGCGATGAAGGTCTCCAGCACCTCGCGGCGCTTGAGGAAGGCCTCGTAGTCGCCCTCGTCGACGGTGTCCGGGAGGAACAGCCGGTGGTCCAGGTACTCCACGGCCTCCTGGAGGGCCTCGGTGAGCTCCAGGAGTTCGGGTCCGTCGAGCGCCGGGTCGACCGAGCGCAGGATCACCTGGACGCTGAGCCGCTGCATGGTCGTCGCGAGGTCCATCAGCTGCCCGGTGCCGCCCAGCAGCTCGCGCCGGACGAAGTCCTCGGCGGCGCGCAGGACGACGCCGTGGCCGGCGGCGACCGCGCGGGGCGTGAACATCGGGCGGAGCAGGTTCCGGCGGCGGCGCCACCGGTCACCGGTGGCGGCCACGAACAGGCCGCTGCCGACCAGCTGGCGCAGCAGCTCCCGGTGGGTGCGCAGGCCGTGCACCAGGGCGGCATTGGCCAGCGCGGGCTCGGTGGTGATGAGGATGCGCTGTTCGCCCTTGCCCTCGCCCTCGTCGTACGGGATGACGCAGACCGTTCCTTCGGCGCGTATCCGGGTCAGGGTGCCGAGCGGGTCGCTGCGCATCCCCTGGTTGAACCCGTCGAGGTCGACGGGGCTGTCGGTGACGGTCGCCATCTCAGCCACGCTCCCCTGCGGTGGTCTCGGCGGCGTCCCCGGCCGCCGGGATGATCTGCTGGGCGTACTCGCTCATGACCCAGCCCTCCTCGGTCCGCACCGAGGTCCGCTGGCGCTCCTTGAAGCCGCCGTCGTTCTCCTGGTGCCAGGCGAACGGCGGGCGGAGCAGCCGGCGCTCGACCGGCGTCCAGTCGTCGGAGTCGACGTCCTCGGGCACGGGGGCCGGCGAGGTGTGCTGGACCATCCCGGCGGTGTAGCGGCAGAAGACCACGCGCCGCTCGAAGTCGGCCTCCCAGGGCCAGCTGCCGTGGGTCGCGGTGTCCGCGAAGAGCACCACGGAACCGGCCTTCACCGGCACCCGGCTGACGAAGTCGCCGGTCTTCTCCCAGGCGGCGTACTCGTCGGGCATCGGGAAGTGCGACTTGTGGCTGCCCGGCACGACGGCGAAGCCGCCCTGGTCGGCGAGGGCGTCGGTGAGGCAGAAGGCCACGATCAGGTGGCCGGCGTAGATCTGGCCGTCGCGGACCTGGTAGCTCAGCGGCGGGTACTCCCAGGGGGTGTTGCCGTTGTGCAGGACGAGCGCGCCGGCGCCCTTGCGGGAGAAGAGGACCTGGCCCTCGTCGTAGCGCAGGTCGGCGCCGAGGAGCTCCTCCAGGTACGGCAGCACCTTGGGGTGCGCGAGCAGGTCGCGGACCGGGCGGTCCGTCGTGTGGAGGGGACCGGCGTTGGCGATGAAGGGGTTGTACTGCTTGAGCAGCCCGAAGTCGTGCTTGTTCTCGCCCTCCCAGAGGCCGTGGCCGTCCAGGGCGGAGTTCAGCGCGGCGAGCTCGTCGGCGTCCAGCACGCCCTCCAGGACGAGGTAGCCGTTCAGGTCGAAGCGGTACTTCTCTTCCTCGTTCATGTCTTCTCCTCGTGGAAGTGGTGTCGGTTTCAGGCGGCCCAGCGGCCGAGGGCCTCGGTGAGCTCGGCCAGTGCGGTGCGCAGGGCGGTGGGGTCGAAGAGCCGTGTGTCGCCGGAGAGCAGCAGCCCCCTGGTGCCGTCGGGTCCGGGCTCCACGTGGAGCACCAGGTCGAGGTCGGACCAGTGCTCGGGCACAGCGTGGCCGGGCGTCGGAGCGGGTGCCGGGTCGCCGGAGGCCGCAGCGGGTGCCGTGTCGTCGGGCGTCGGAGCGGGTGTGCTCTCCGGGACGCCGTCGTAGTCGTGCGTGAGCAGGGCCGCCGCGCAGACCGGCGGGCGCACGGCCGGGTCGACCGGGTCCACCAGCTCGGCGATCCGCTCCAGCGGCAGGTCGGAGCCGCCGAGCGCGGTGAGCAGGGCCCGGTGGGCGTCCGCCGGGTCGCCCCCGGCGGAGAGGACCACCGGAAGCATGTCCACCGCCCGGCCGACCAGGCCGGCCTCGGCGGTGCCGGACCGGTGCCCGACCGGTGTGCCCACGACCACCCTGTCGGCCCCGGCGATCCGGGCGACGAGACCGCCGAGGGCGGCCAGGAAGGGGGCGGCCGGGGCCGTCCCGAGCTCGGTGCAGCGGGCCCGCAGACGGGCGTCCAGCTCGGCCGGCAGGCTCATGCGGACGCCCGCGTTGCGGAACCCGCGGCCGCTCGTCCGCAGAGCGGCGAAGGGGTCGCCGGGCAGCGCCGCCAGGGTCTGCGTCCAGTACCGCTCCAGCTCCGCGCGGTCGCGCTCCCGGCGGAGGGCGCGCTCCCGGAGGTGCTGCCGGTAGCTCGGCGCGGGACCGGCCGGTTCCCGCCCGGCGAGCAGCAGGGACAGCTCCTCGGCGAGCACGCCCGCCGAGGGCCCGTCGGCCCGGTTCCTGGCCAGGAGCAGCAGCAGCCGTGTCGTCCCGGCGGCCCCGCGCAGCAGAACGGCCTGCAGGCCGGGGTGGCCGTGGGGCAGCCGACGCTCGATCAGTTCGGCGGGCCAGTCGAGCAGTTCGGGCCCGCCCGGCAGCTCCTCCGTGACACAGGGCCGCCAGTCGTCGGGGGCGGTCGCGCCGGGCAGCGGGCGGAGCGCGTCGTGTCGTTCGACGAGACGGCGGACGGCGTCCGCCACCCGCTCGGGACCGGGGTCGGCCGGGAGGTCGAGCAGGACCGGGACCGGCGGGGAGGGACGGCCGAGCAGCCGCTCCAGTGCCAGTACGTGCCGCTGCTCGGGCCCGGGGACCTCGTCGCCGAGGGGCTCTCCGTCCTCCGACCGCTCTCCGTCCGTCGCCGGTACGGCGAGGCCGGGGCCGGTCGCGCCTCGGGCGCCGAGGGCCGTGGCCAGGTCGGCCGCGCGGGGGTTGCCGAGGACGAGGCGGACCGGGACCTCGGTGCCGAGGCGCGTGGTCAGTTCGGCGGCGATCCTCGCGGCGCCGAGCGAGGCCCCGCCCAGGTCGTAGAGGTCGTCGTCGGGGGCGGCGGAAGGCAGTTCGAGGACGGCGGCGAAGGCGTCCAGGACCGCGGCGAGCACGGGGTCGTCCGCTCGGGCGGCGGCCGGCCGGCCCTCGGGGCGGCCCGCGGCCAGCTCCGTGAGCGAGCGCCGGTCGGCCTTGCCGTTGGCGGTGGTCGGCAGCCCGGCCAGGACGCGCAGTTCGGCCGGGACCATGTACGCGGGCAGGGCGGCGGCGAGCCGCTCCCGGACGGACTGCGGGTCCAGGTCCGGCTCTCCGGCGAGGAAGCCGACCAGTCGGCGGAACCGCTCGCCCACCACGACGACCGCGGCCTCCCGCACACCGGGCACCGCGAGCAGGGCCCGGTCCACCTCCTCCAGCTCCACCCGGTGGCCGCGGATCTTCACCTGGTTGTCGGCCCGGCCGAGGAACTGGAGGGTGCCGTCCGGGTTCCAGCGGGCCCGGTCCCCGGTGCGGTACATCCGCGCGCCGGGCGGGCCCGCCGGGTCCGGCAGGAAGCGGGCGGCGGTCTCCGCGGGACGGCCCGCGTAGCCCCGGGCCACACCGAGTCCGCCGATGTACAGCTCGCCGGGCACGCCGACCGGCAGGCGGCGCAGCGCGGGGTCGAGGACGTGCAGCCGGACGCCGCCGATCGGCCGGCCGATCGGCACGGTGCCGTCGGCCGCCGGCCCCTCGCCGTACCGGTGGGACGTGGCGTCGATGCAGGTCTCGGAGGGGCCGTACTGGTTGTACAGGGTCCCGGAGCCCAGCCTGCGGTAGCGCTCGGCCTGCGCGGCCGGGAGCGGCTCGCCGCCGCAGAACACCACCCGGGCCGGCAGCCGCCGCAGGTCCTCGTCGTCCAGCGCCGCGAGCAGCGAGGGGACCAGGTCGACCACGGTGGCGCCGTGGGCGAGCGCCAGGTCCACCACCGCACCGGGGGTGGCGTCCGGGTCCGTGCCGGGGAAGACCACTCCCGCGCCGGCCGCCAGCGGGCCGAAGCACTGCCAGAACGCCGGGTCGAAGGCGAGCGGGATGGTCTGCAGGACACGGTCCCGCCCGTCCAGGCCGATGGCGGCGCGCCGCCAGGCGAGCTCGTTGGCGAGCGCCCCCTGCGGCACGGTGACGCACTTGGGCGTGCCGGTCGTGCCCGAGGTGAAGACCGCGTACGCGAGATCGGCCGGGCGGAGGGCGGCCGGCGGCGGCGCGGGGCGGCCGGTGCGGGCGAGTTCCCCGACGGCGAGTTCGGCCACCCCGGGCAGCTCCACGGCGGGCGCGTCGGCGCGCCGCACCAGGAAGGCGGCTCCCGCGCCGGTCAGCAGGGTGCGCAGCCGGTCCCGCGGGTCCTTCACGTTCAGCGGGACGGTCCAGCCTCCGAGGTGCCAGACCGCGAGGGTGACCGCCAGGTAGTCGCTGGACCTGGGGAGGCAGACCGCGACGGCGCTGCCGGACCGTACCCCGGCCTCGTGCAGGCCGACGGCGAGGGACTCCACCCGGTCGGCGAGTTCGCGGTAGCCGAGCCGCCGGGTCCGGGCCGTGACGTCGGCGCGATCAGTACCGAACACATCGGCACCGAACACATCGGCACCGGAAGCATCGGTACCGGAAGCATCGGTGCCGGGAGCGAGGTCGTCCGAGGTGGCGAAGGCCTCCGGGGTCCGCTCCACCCAGTGGCGGAACGCCTCGTAGGGCAGGCCGAAGGAGGGCGCGGCCGGCTCCTCGGCCGAGGCGGCGAGCAGCGTCCGCGTCTCCTCGTCCAGCAGGTCGGCGGCGGCCAGCGGGGCGGCGGGGTCGGCGAGCAGCGTGTCCAGGCAGCGCAGATAGGCGTCGCCCAGCCGGTCGAGGTCCGCGGCACCGTAGCGGCCGGGGGCGGCGGTGAGCACGCCGGACACTCCGTCGGGCCGCTCCACCAGCTGGACGGTGAGCTCGTTCTGCGTCCCTCGGACGCGGATCGGCAGGGTCTCGACGGTGAGACCGCCGGGCATCTCACGGCGGGAGCCCTCCCCGGTGAGGACGAACATGGCGGCGGGCGCGGGAAGCGCCGGGCCGTCGAGCGGCACCACCGCGTGTCCGGAGCCGTCGAGGAGCGCCTCGGTCGCCCGGCGCACCAGGTCGGTGAAGCTCTCGGCGGGATGGACCTCCAGCACCAGCGGCAGCGTGGCCACGAAGGCCCCGACTGCGCCGTCCCAGCGGGCCTCGGCGCGGTTGGCCGCGGGCACCCCGATCGGGACGGCCCGGGCGCCGGTGGCCAGGTGCCAGGTCGCCGCGAAGGCGGCGAGCCAGACGGCGTGCGTCGTCGCCCCGGCCCGCCGGGCCAGCTCGGCGACCCGTGCGTCCAGGCCGGCGGGCGGCACGAAGACCGAGGCCCGTTCGGCGCCGTCGTTTCGGTCGCCCGAGGACGTGCCGTCGTGCCGCGGTCCTCCCGCGAAGGGGAGTTCCGGCGGGTCCGCCGGTCCGTCGTGGCGGTCCGCCCAGTAGGCGCCGTTCCGGGCCAGCCGGTCGCGGCCCTCGGCGGAGTGCTCCCACCGGGCGTAGTCGAGGTGCTGCGCGGTCGGCGCGGCGGGCAGGGCGGGCGCGCCGGGTGCCCCGTACGCCTCGAAGAGTTCCCGGATGAGGACCTCCAGCGACCAGCCGTCGCAGAAGGCGTGATGCAGCGTCAGGACGAGGACCGCGGTGTCCGGGCCGGTGTGCAGCAGCAGCGCGCGCAGATGCGGTGGCCGCAGCAGCGAGAAGGAGCGCGCGGCCTCGTCCCGCAGGGCGCGGTCGAGGGCGGCCTCGCCGCCGTCGAGCGTCCGCTCCTCCAGCGGGATCCGCGCGGGCAGGTCGAAGCGCTGCCGGGGGGTCCCGGCCTCCTGGACGATCCTGGCGCGCAGCGCCAGATGGCGGACGGCGAGCAGGTCGAGGCAGGACCGGAGGCGTGCGGTGTCCAGCGGGCCCTCGATGCGCAGGGCCACCGGCACGGTGAAGGCGGCCGAGGGGCCGTGGGCCTGCTCGGCGAGCCAGAGGCGGTACTGGGTGTCGGAGAGCGGATGGCTGCCCGCGTGGCCGTCCGGAGCCGGGGCCCAGGCCCCGGCCCGGTCCCGGTCCTGGTCCTGGTCTCGGTCCCGGTCTCGGTCTCGGTCCCGGTCCCGGGACGGTGCGGTCCTGCGGCCGCCCAGCCGGCGTTCGAGTTCGGCCCGCTGCTCGGGGGTCAGTCGGTCGAGACGTGCGGTGTTCACAGGGCCCCCTCGGCCTCGGCTACCAGCTGCTGGATCAACAGGTCCTCGACCAGCGCGACATGACCGTCGACCGTCCGGACGGCCAGCAGGTCGCGCACCGGCACGTCCACTCCGAACACCTGGCCCATCCGGCGGGCGAGGCGGGTCACGGTCAGCGAGTCCCCGCCCAGCTCGAAGAAGTCCGCCCCGTCCCGTATCCCGTCGAGGCCCAGCTGCTCGGACCACAGCTCGTGGACCAGCTCCACCGGACCGCGCGTCTCCTCCTCGGGCGCGAGGTGCTCCTCCGCCCCGGCGAGGGGCTTCTCCGGAGCCGGAGCCGGGTCCGCCACGGCGGTGACGCGCCGGCGGGGCAGGGGCCAGCGCGGCCCCTCGAAGGGGTACGCCGGCAGGTGGCGGGCCCTGCCCGGGCCCGCCAGCCGCTCCACGGCCACCGGCTGGCCCGCGGCCCAGAGGCGGCCGAGGGCGGCGGACACCGAGCGGTCCGCACCTTCGGCGGACACCTCCCGGCAGAGCGGCGTGGCGTCGAGGCCCGCGGCCTCGGCGAGCGCGGACAGCACCCGTCCGGGACCGACCTCCACCGCGAGCGCGCCGGGGAACGCGGCCGTCAGCGTGGCGATCCCGTCGGCGAAGCGGACCGGCCGGCGCAGCTGCTCCGCGAACCGCTCGGCGGTCACGACCTCGCCGGCCGGGACGAGCGCCCCGTCGGTGTTGCCCGCCCAGGGCACTTCGGCGGGCGCGGGCCGGATCCCGGCCAGCACCTCCCGCAGTCCGGCGGCGGCCGGGTCCATCAGCGCCGAGTGGAAGGCGTGGCTGGTGCGCAGCCGGCGGCTGCGGTGCCGGTCGCCGAGCCATGCCGTGAAGGCGTCGATCTCCGCGAAGGGCCCGGTGAGGACGGTGTCCGTGGCGGTGTTGACGGCCGCGATCTCCAGGCCCGCGCCGGACTCGGCGAGCAGCCGCTCGGCCTCCGCCGCCGAGCAGGTCACGGCGAGCATCGCGCCCGGTTCGCAGTCCTGCATCAGCCGGCCCCGGTGCTCCACAAGACGGGCCGCGGTGGGCAGGTCGAGGGAGCCGGCGAGGCAGGCGGCGGTCAGTTCGCCGAGGCTGTGCCCGATCAGCGCCGAGGGCCGCAGGCCGAGCCCGATGAGGGCGGTGGCGGCCGCGTACTCCACGGCGAACAGGGCCGGCTGGGCGAGCCGGGTGGCCTCAAGGCGCTCGGCGGGGAAGGTCTCGTCGTGCAGCGCCTCGGCCAGCTCGGCGGCGAGCGGGGGCTCGAAGGCCCGCAGACAGGCGTCCAGGGCGTCGGCGAAGCCGGGCAGCGCCCGGGTGAAGGGCTGCGCCATGCCCGGTGTCTGGGTGCCCTGGCCGGGCAGCAGGAAGACCAGCGGAGCCGGTACCGGCTCGGCGGCCACCGCTTCCGGGGCCGCCGCGCGCAGGCCGGCGGCGAGTTCGGCGGCGGTCGAGGCGACGACGGTGCCGCGGTACGGGAGCGGGGCCCGCCGCGCGAGGGTGCGGGCCACGTCGGCGACCGTCTCGGGGACGGCGTCCAGGTGGTCCGCGAGCCGCGCCTTCGCCCGCCGCAGCGCGGCCGGATCGGCGGCCGACAGCACGACCAGCCGGGCCGCTCCGGGTGCTTCGGCGGCCGGCGACAGGTCCTCGGCGGTGTCGGACGGCTGCGCGGGCGGCTGGGCGGACGGCTGCGCGGGCGGCTGGGCGGACGGCTGCGCGGGCGGCTGTTCCACCAGGACGTGCGCGTTGGTGCCGCCGATGCCGAAGGAGCTCACGGCCGCTCGGCGGGGCTCGGGGCCCTCCCACGGGCCGGCCGCCGACGGCAGCGCCAGCGGTGAACCGTCCAGATCGAGGAGCGGGTTGGGGCCGGTGAAGTTCGCGAGCGGGGGGACGGTGCCGCGGCCGACCACCAGGAGGGCCTTCACCAGACCGGCGAGCCCGGCGGCGGCGTCGAGGTGTCCGATGGTGCCCTTGACGGCGCCCACCCGGACCTGGCCGGGGGCGGCCCCGAGCTCTTCCAGGACGGCCGAGGCGGCGGACCACTCGATCGGGTCGCCGACACGGGTCCCGGTGCCGTGCGTCTCCAGGTACCCGAGCGAGGAGGCGTCGATGTCGGCGGCCGCGAGGGCCTCCCGGATCACACGCTCCTGGCCCGCCGCCGCGGGGGCGGAGAAGCCGGGCTTGGCCGCGCCGTCGTTGTTCACGGCCGAGCCGAGGAGGACGCCGTGCATCGGGGCGGCCTCGTCGACGGCGTCCTGGAAGCGGCGCAGCACGATCCCGACCACGCCCGAGCCGCCGACCGCGCCGTCGGAGTCCGCGTCGAAGGGGCGGCAGACGCCGGAGGCGGAGAGGATGCCGCCGGGGATGTGGACATGGCCGGCCTGGGGGGCGTTGGCGGAGGCGGCGACCACGAGCGCCTGGTCGCACTCGCCGTTGTTCAGCGCCTGCATGGCGAGGTGCACGGCGACCAGCGAGGACGAACAGGCCGTCAGTACGGCCATGGCGGGGCCGGTGAGGCCGAGCTTGTAGGCGATCCTGGTGGCGAGGAAGTCCCGCTCGTTGGCGACGATCGCCTCGTCGAACTCGGGGTCGTCGAGCTCGCCGCCGGCCAGCAGCGCCCGCAGGTGCTCGCTGCTGCTGGCGGCCGCGTAGACGGCGGTACGGCGGGTGTCCGGCGCGCGCAGCGGGTGGCCGGCGTCTTCGAGGGCGGACCAGGCGCACTCCAGCATCAGGCGCTGCTGCGGGTCGAGCAGCCGGGCCTCGCGGGGGCTCACGCCGAAGAAGGCGTGGTCGAAGCGGTCGGCGTCGTCGAGGCGGCCGTGCACCGGCACGTAGGCCGGATCGTCGGCGAGTTCCGCCGGGATCCCGGACTGCTCCAGCTCTTCCGGGGTGAGCCGGTGGAGCAGGGTGCGGCCCTGGGCGATCGCCTCCCACAGCCGGGCCACGTCCGGGGCGCCGGGGAATCGGCCGGCCATCCCGGTGACGGCGATGTCCAGCGAACGGTCGCGGCTCATCGGTTTCCTTCCTGGGCTTCTCTGGACGCCTCGGGCCGGACTCGGCGCAGGCGCATCTGCCGGGAGGCGTCCCGGCGGGAGGGGGCGGGGGGCACGGCCGCGTCGGCGGAGGACCCGCCGGAGGCTCCGGAGGCTCCGGAGGTCGCCCCCGTCGGGGTCCGGCGCAGGCGGGACGCCATGTCGCCGACGGTGCTGTGCCGGAAGAGGTCGAGGATCGGCACCCGGACTCCCGTACGCCGGTGCAGCGCGTCCTGGAGCAGGGGCATCAGGAGCGAATGGCCGCCCGCGTCGAAGAAGTTGGCGTCCACGGGCACGTCCGCGACGCCCAGCACCTCCCGCCAGGCCTCGACGACCTCGGCGTGTTCGGGGCGTACCCGGGTGCCGGGCGCGGCCGCGGGTACCCGGCGGTCCGCCTCCTCGGCGAGCCGCCTGCGGTCGACCTTGCCGTTGGTGGTGAGCGGCAGCCGCTCGACCACGTGCACCGCGCCGGGGACCATCACGGCGGGAAGCCGGTCGACGGCCTCCTGGCGGACCCGGGCCGGGTCGGCGGCGCCCGTGACGAAGGCGGCGAGCCGGCCCTGTCCGTGGGCCACGACGGCGGCCTCGCGGACCCCGGGCGCCTCCCGCAGCACGGTCTCGATCTCGCCCGGCTGGATCCGGTGGCCGCGGATCTTCAGCTGGTCGTCGGCCCGGCCGAGGAAGGCCAGGCCGCCGTCCCCGGTCGGCCGGACGCGGTCACCGGTGCGGTACATCCGCGCACCGGGCCGCCCGTCGAAGGGGTCCGGCAGGAAGACCGCGGCGGTGTCGGCCGGCCGGCCGAGGTAGCCGCGGGCGACGCCGGGCCCGCCGACGTACAGCTCGCCGGGGACACCGGGCGGCACCGGCCGCAGCGCGTGGTCCAGTACGTAGAGGGAGTAGCCCGGCACCGGACCGCCGATGTCGATCGGACCCGGCGCCCGGTAGCGGCGGTAGCTGGACCAGACGGTCGCCTCGGTCGGGCCGTACTCGTTGACCAGCTCCACCCCGGGGAGAAGGGCGAAGTGAAGGTCCATCACCTGCTCGGGGAGCGGCTCGCCGGCCACCACGGCCCGGCGCAGGGAGCGCAGGGCGGCCGTGGCGCCGGCCCGCCGGGCCTCGCCGAGCACCACGCCGTGCAGCGAGGGCACGCACAGCAGGTCGGTGACGGCGTGGTGTTCGATGAGACCGATGAGCCGGGCGGGGTCGCGGACGTCGTCCGGTCCGGCGACGACGAGCCGCCCGCCGGCCGTGAGGGTGCCCCAGATCCCGGCGACGGAGGAGTCGAAGGCCAGCGGGGAGAGCAGCAGGAACACCGGCTCGCCCGGGTAGACCGCGCGCCGTGCCGCGGTCGAGGCCGCGAGGCCGCCGTGCTCGACGACGACGCCCTTGGGGCGGCCCGTACTGCCCGAGGTGAAGATCATGTAGGCGGCGTCCCGCTCCCCTCGGGGCGGGAGGGCCGGGGGGACGGCCGGTTCCGGCAGCGCGGTCAGGTCCAGGGCGGTGAGTCCCAGGGACCGGCCCCGGGCCACCGTCTCCGCCGTGCCGAGCAGCACCGTGGCGCCGCAGTCCGCGAGTGCCGCCCTCAGCCGGGCGTCCGGGTGGTCCACGTCGAGCGGGACGGCGACCGCGCCGGCCAGATGGGCCCCGAGCAGTGCGGTGATCATGGCCGTCGAGCGCGGGGCCAGTACGGCCACCCGGTCGCCCGGGGCGACTCCGGCCCCGGTGAGGGCGGCGACCGCGGCGAGCGCGCCGGAGCGCAGCCGGCCGTAGCTCAGCCGGTCCTCGCCGCAGACCACGGCCGCGCGGTCCGGGTCCGTGTCGGCGATCCGCTCGACCAGCCCGCCGACCTGGGTGTACGTCTCCGGCAGCGGCGCCGGGCGGCGCAGTACGGCACCGTCCTCCACCGGCACCCGCGCCGGGGCGTCCGGCTCGCGCGTGAGCAGGACCAGGGTGTCGCGGAGGGCGGCGGCGAGCCGGCCGGCCTGGGCCTCGCTGTACCGGCTGTGCCGGAAGGCGATCTCGACCTCGGCGGCCGAGCCGCTCCCCGCCGTGCCGCCGGTCTCCCGCAGCACGATCTCCAGGTCGTACTTGGCCACCTCGGCCGGGATGTCGACCGGCCGCACACCGAGCCCGGCGGGGGCCGTGGCCCGGGCGGCCGGCTCGTGGTCGACGAGGGCCTGGAAGAGCGGGGTCCGGCCGGGCTCGGCGCGCAGGCCGAGCTCCCGGATCAGCTCGTCGAAGGGCATGTCGCGGTGGGCGTGGGAGCGCAGCAGCGCCTCGTGCGCCCGGCCGAGCAGCCCGCCGCCGGACAGCTCGGGGTCGACCCGCAGCCGGACCGGCACCGGGTTCACGAAGAGCCCGACCACGTCCTCGAATCCGGGCGGCCGGACGTCCATGGTGGTGCCGGCCACGACCTCGCCGGCGGCGCCGTGGCGGTCCGCGGTGAGGGCGAAGGCGGCCAGGGCGAGGACCAGCGGGGTGGTGCGGTGGGCGCGCGCGGTCTCCAGGGCCCGCTGCCAGTCGGCCGGCGTGAGGGCCGCCCGTACCGAGCCGACCCGTTCCGGGTGCTCCTCGGTGCCGGGCCCGCCCAGGTCGATCCCGGGCGCCGCGGCGGCCTCCGCCAGCTCGGCGGTCCAGAACGCCCGTGTGCTCTCGGCCCGTTCCGGGGTCCGGGCCGGGACGTCCCGGTGGGCGCGCCGGGGCGCCGCGACCGGGCGGCCGTCGAGACGGGCGTACAGCTGCTCGGTGATCAGCTCCACCGAGCGGCGGTCGAGGACGAGGTGATGACCGGTCAGCAGCAGGACGTGCTCGTCCGGCCGGTCGGAGAGGGAGATCAGTTCGAGCGCGGCCAGCGGTTCGCCGAAGATGTCGAAGACCTGCCGGGCCGCCGCGCGGAGTTCGTCGTCGAGCCGGGCCTCGGGCAGCGTCCGGGTGCGGAGCGCGAACTCCTCGGCCGCCCAGGCCGCCCGGCCGGGTTCGCCGGCACCGTCAAGGACGCGCAGCCGCAGCTCGCCGTGGGTGTCGACGACCTCCCGCCATGCCTCCGCGAGCAGGTCCCGGTCCAGTGCGCCGCGCAGGCGCACGGCCCAGTGGACGGTGAACTCGGGGCTCTTCGGGTCCAGCAGGTGCATCAGCCACAGCCGCCGCTGGGCCGGCGAGAGGCCGGTGGCCGGGGAGGACGCGCCCGCGTGGGAGGGGCCGTCGGCCGGTTCCGTACCGCCCGTGCTCGTCTCCAGCTGGTGCCGCAGGCCGCGCAGGGTCGGCTCGGCGAAGAACACGGCGAGGTCGATCTCGGCCCCGTACGCCTGGTTGACCGAGGCCACGAGGCGGGCGGCGTCCAGGGAGCTGCCGCCGCAGGCGAAGAAGTCCTCGTCGTCCGAGGCCGCCGCCGCACCCGCCGTGTCCTGCCAGAGCCGGGTCAGCTCGTCCTGCGCGGCCTCGGCCGCGGGGGTCGCCGGGGACGGGGCGGGCAGGGCCTGCTCGTCGAGCTTGCCGCCGGGCGACAGCGGGAAGGAGTCGAGGACGAGGACGTGGGCCGGTACGGCCGCGGGAGCCAGGCGCCGGGCGCAGGCCGTCCGCAGCCCGGCCGGGTCGAGGGACGGTCCTTCGCGGTCGGGCAGCACGTAGGCGAGCAGTCCGTTGGAGGTGCCGGGGGCCCGGCGCGCCACGTACGCGTCCCGGACGCCGGGCAGATCGCGCAGCACGTTCTCGACCTCCACCGGGTCGACCCGCTGGCCGCGGACCTTCAGCTGGTGGTCGGCGCGCTCCAGATAGACGAGGCAGCCGTCCTCCGCCCTCCGCACCCGGTCGCCGGTGCGGTACATCCGCGCACCCGGCAGGCCGGAGAACGGGTCGGGCAGGAAGCGGTCGGCGGTCACTCCCGGCGAGCCGAGGTAGCCGCGGGCCACCTGCGGTCCGGCCACGTACAGTTCGCCGGCCACGCCGGTCGGCACCGGCAGCAGGTCGGGTCCGAGGACGTACGCCGAGACGCCTTCCAGCGGCCGGCCGATGCCCGGGGTGTCCCGCTCGCCGAACGCGCAGACCGTGACGCAGATGGTGGTCTCGGTCGGCCCGTAGGCGTTGACCCCGTCGACGCCGAGCTCCCGGAGCAGCTGCCAGGTCGGCTCGTCCAGGGCCTCGCCGCCGAGCAGCAGGGTGAGCCCGCCGCGCCGCAGCACGTCCTCGAAGCCGAAGTTCCGCATGGCGCCGAACAGCGAGGGCGTGAGGCCCAGGAAGCGGAGGTCCTGCTTCTCGACCCAGTCCACCAGCGTCTGCGGATTGCGGTACGTGTCCTCGTCGGCGACCACCAGGCAGGAGCCGGTGAAGAGGGCGAGGAACTGGAGGTAGAAGAGGTCGAAGGAGACCGAGCTCACCAGGCCGGACCGGGCCGCGCCGCGGCCGGCCGTGAACACCTCGGTGAAGGCCGCGTACGAGGCGTGGTCGACGAGCACGCCCTTGGGGAGGCCGGTGGTGCCGGAGGTGTGGACGACGTAGGCCGGCCGGGACGCGTCGGGGGCGGGTGCGGTGAACGCGTCCGCGCCGGGGGCGGTCGTCCCCCGCCCCTCGGGCAGCTCGACGACCCGGGCCGTGCCCGTGCCGCGCCCGCGCAGGGAGGGGCTGCGCAGCACGATCCCGGCTCCGCTGTCGGCCAGTACGTAGGCGATCCGGTCCTCGGGGTGGAGCGGATCGAGCAGCACCGTGCAGCCGCCCGCGCGCCAGACGGCGAGGACGGCGGCGACCAGGGCGACCCCGCGCTCCGCGAGGATGCCGACGGTGTCTCCCGGTGCGACTCCGTGCTCGGCCAGCCGGGCCGCGAGGCCGTTCACCAGGGCGTCCAGTTCGGCGAAGCCGGTGTCCCCGGCGGGGCAGCTGACAGCCGTGCGCTCCGGGTGCTCGCGTACGAGCTCGGCGAACCGTTCCATCACCGGGACGGCCTGCGCCGCGGGCCGGGCGCGCACGAGTGTGGGGGACTCGATCGCGGTCAGCGGCCCGGAGCCGAGGAGCGGGGCGCCCGGCTCGCCGGCCAGCCGGAGCAGGGTCGCGCGGTAGTCGGCGAGCAGCCGGGCGGCCGCCTCGGCCGTGGTGCCGCCGGCCAGCCGGCGGGTCAGGGCGAGCTCGCCGCCGTCGGGGCGCAGAGAGAGGTCGAACTCCAGGTCGTTGCGTACGGTCCCGGCGCCGTCCTCGGACAGCGCCCGCACCTCGACGCCCGCGAGTCCGGGCGCCGGCAGCGGGCCGTGCGCCTGGAAGGCGACGGTGACGCCGGGCTCGACCGCGCTGAACAGGTCGGCGGCCTCCCGGATCGGTTCGGCGAGACGGCCCAGCGCCTTGGCCATGGTCCGCCGGACGGCGGTGACCAGGGCCGCGCCGCTGTCACCGGCCGCCCAGCGCTGGCGCAGCGGCACCACCCGGGCCAGGCAGCCGACCGCCTCGGCGGTGTCGGGGGTGCGGCCCGCGAAGGGCGTGGCCACCATGACGTCCCGCCGGCTGCCGTGCGCGGCGAAGGTGGCGTACAGCGCGGCGAGGCCGAGCATGTGCGGGGTGGCCCGCAGGCTCCGGGCCGCCGTCCTGAGCAGTTCGGTCTCCGCGGCCGTGAGCGGCAGCAGGGTGGTCTCGGCCTCGGGGGTGCGCGGTCCGGGGGTGCGGGGCAGCGACCCGGGCCACTCGGCCTCGGCCAGCTGCTCCGTCCAGTAGCCCGTCGACGGCGTCGGGGCCGGCGGCAGCGGGTCCGCGGCCGGCGGCAGGGCGGGGCCGCCCGCCGTCCGGCAGGCGTACGCCGCCGCGATCTCCGCGAGGAGGATCTCCAGGGACAGCCCGTCGCAGGCGACGTGGTGGATCAGGAGGGAGAACAGATACCGCTGCGGTCCCCGGCGCAGCAGCCCGGCCCGTACGGGGCACTCGGCGGCGAGGTCGAAGCGGTGGGCGCCCTGTTCGGCGCGCCAGGCGGTCTCGTCCGGCGCCTCGCCGGCCGTCGACCAGACCGGCACGGCCTCCCCCGCCGCCCAGAACGGGCCCTCGCCGTCCTCGCGCAGCCGTCGACCGAAGACCCGGTGGCGACCGGTCACTTCGGCCACGGCGGCCCGCAGGGCCTCCTCGTCCAGGTCGCCCTCGATCTCCCAGACGCGGTGGATGTTGTACGCCTCCGGGTGCCGGCGGCTCGCCAGCCAGATCCCGAACTCGGAGGAGGACAGCGCCTCCTGAGGTGTGCTCTGCCGCATGGATCCGCCCCTGCCGTCCGTCGATCGAATCTCCGCGAACGTTTCTTCAGCCGCCTCCGCGACCGTTTCGCCGGCCGTCCGCGCGGCCGTGCTCCGCCCGTCCTTCGTCATCGCGCCGCCTCCCGCCGCCAGTCCGCGAGGAGCCGCGGGTAGTGGGCGTCCAGGAAGAAGTGGCCGCCCGACAGCTCCTCGACCGTCGCGCCCGCTCCCGCGACAGCGGACCAGCCCGCCACCGCCTCGGCGCCGACCAGCGGGTCCTCGCTGCCGTACAGCACGCCGAGCGGGCTTCGCAGCAGCCCGCCCGAGCAGTGGTGGGCGGCGATCATCGCCAGGTCCGCGCGCAGGGCCCGGCTCACGATCTCCAGCAGCTCCGGCGACTCGAAGACCTCCGGCGGGACCCCTCCGAGCAGCCGCATCAGCTCCTCGGGCCGACGGGACGCCACGGCCGACCAGCCCGCGTCGCGCGGGGCGGCCGTCCCGGCCACCACAACGCGCAGCGGCCGTCGGGCGCCGTGCGCCTGAAGGCGGAGGGCGGTCTCGTAGGCGAGCAGTCCGCCCATGCTGTGCCCGAGCAGGACATAGGGCGTCTCGTCCCGGGCCAGGAGCGGAAGGAGCTCCTCGGCCACCGCCTCGACGACCCGGTCCAGGTCCTCCGCGAACGGTTCGGCGATCCGCGCCTCACGCCCCGGCAGCAGCACCGCCGTCACCGCGCTGTCGCGGCCCGCCGCCCTCCGGAGCGCGGAGAACGAGCTCGCCGCGCCGCCGGCCGGCGGGAAGCAGACGACGTGCAGCCCGGGGGCCTCGTGCGCGCCGCCCGTGCGCAGCCAGCGACCGGGTGCATTTCGGCGCACCTGACTCGCAGCGGAAACGCTCACAGGACCGGACCTTCCTCGAAAAAGCCCGCGACGAAGCGCCCTCGGATATGAGGGTGCGGCCGCCGGGAAAGCGGAAACGGCAGGGATAAGGCCCATGAGATCGGGGCCGGTTACGGGTTCGGAGTCGTCACGTACCCGAGATGAATCAATTCTCGATTCCCGTGGGAGGGCTTCGCCGCTCCGCTGACGGAAATTCAGTTCCATTCTCCGTGCGGCGAACCGCCGCCCGGGCCGGGGTGGTTCACGGACCCCAGGTGATGTCGTTCACCGACGTCGTGCCGGTCGTCGTTCCGGACGGCGCCGCGGCGGCCTCGATCCGGACCTGCGGCGCGGTCGTGCCGGGGTCCGTCGCGACGACCGCGGCGGCCGCGGCGCAGAGGCCGGCACCGGCCAGCAGGACGGCGGCGACGTGCTGCGCGATGCGCTTTCCAAGCATGGTTCTTCCCCCTGGAGCAACCGGAGAAGGTGCGGCGGCCAGGGTTCTCCGACCCCGCTCTTCCCGTTGATCGACTTGATGACCTCAGTCTGTCCACGGCTCAGAAGTCGAGGAAGGGGTTTCCGCTGTCATGATCCGGCCTTGGCATAACCTGTCCAGGGCCGTCCCACCCGAACATTCGGTCGAAGTACGGGCCGACCAGCCTGCCCTCGCAGCCGAGCAGCAGGAAGCCGCTCAGTTCCCTGCGGGTCCGCAGCGCCCTCCCGCACACGGCCGCCCCGATCTCCTCGGCCTGCTCCAGGGAACGGGCGAGCAGGAAGAGGCCGACGACCGGGCCGACGGGCGTATCCGGATGCACGACGACGTACTCGACGGATTCACCGGGCTTTGCACTTCCCCGGAAGATTTCCGAGGCACCGCCCGGCAACGATTCGCTTGATTTCGCGGCCAGTTGAGCGTGGACCATATACATGGCCCCAGGCTCGCATCTCCGGCAAACACTGCAGGAGAGGGCGGATTGGCCGCTTTATGCCATTGCCTGAACCTGCACGCTCGGTGATACTTGCGTCCGACTCGGTCAGAGGAAAACACCGGTTAGTTCAAGGGGGAACGGTGCTCGAGCCACTGGGCCTGGATTCCGCGGCGGAACAGCTCTACAAGTCCATGCTGGCCTATCCGCAGGATGACCTGGCCACGCTCTCCGCCCGTCTCGGCGTCGACGAGCAGGACGCCCACCGGAGCCTCGACTCGCTCAGCACCCTCGCCCTGGTCCGACCCGCGCTGCGGGAGGGAGGCGGTTACCGCGCCGTCAGCCCGGAGATCGCCATGGAGCTGATCCTCTCCCGGCAGCAGGCGGACCTCGCCGCCCAGCAGCTCCGGATCGAGACCTCGCGTGCCGCCGCCGCCCAGCTCATCGCCGAGTGCTCGGCGCTGACGAACACCGCCGCCACCTCCGGCGAGGACGCCGAGCGGCTCATCGGCGTGGACGTCATACGGGAGCGGCTGGTCCTCCTGGCGGCCCAGGCGGAGCAGGAGATCACCACCTTCGCTCCCGGCGGCGCCCACCCGGCGGCCGACCTGGAGGCCAGCCGCCGGCCGAACGGCGCACTGCTCGACCGGGGCATCCGGATGCGGACGATCTACCTCGACAGCGTGCGCAACCACGCCCCGACCCTCGAGCATGTGAACTGGCTGAGCTCCCGCGGCGGACAGGTGCGCACCGCGGCCACGCTCCCGGTCCGCATGGTCATCATCGACCGCCGCCAGGTGGTCCTGCCGCTCGACACCTCCGACGCGCGGACCGGAGCGGTGCTGCTCAAGGGCGAGGGGATCGTCACCGCGCTCTACGCGCTCTTCGAGAGCACCTGGGCCGCGGCGACTCCGCTGGGCACCCCGCCCGTCGTCGACCAGAACGACCTGAGCAACCAGGAGGTCGAGATCCTCCGGCTCCTCGACACCGGGCTCACCGACGAGGTCATCGCGAGGCGCCTCGGCGTCTCCGCCCGGACCGCCCGCCGGCTCACCGCCCTCCTCATGGAGCGGCTGGGGGCCCGCAGCCGCTTCGAGGCGGGCGCCAACGCCGTCCGCCAGGGCTGGCTCTCGCTCACCCGCTGACGCGGCCGCCGGGGAACTCAGCCCGGCAGGCCCCGGTGGACGCGGACCTCGTACGGTGCCGGGGAGGCGACCGCGACGGCGGCCGCGTGGCCGGGGCCCACGGCGAGGTCGGTGAGGTGCCAGCCGGGGAGCGGGCCACGGACGTCGTCCGCATCCAGATCGCGGCCGAGGCCGGTGCCCAGGCCCTTGAGGTACGCCTCCTTGCGGGCCCACAGCCGCGCGAAGACGGCCGGCCGGTCCTGCGGGGACGCGGCCTCGACCTCCTGGCGCTCCGCCGGGTGCAGCACCTTCGCGAGTTCCTCCGCGGTCCCGGCCTTCGGTAGGGGCTCCGCGTCGACGCCGACGGGGACGGGCGCGACGCCGATCACGACCAGGCCCCGGGTGTGCGACAGCGAGAACTCCGGTGCCGCCGCCGACCGCAGGACGGGCCGCCCGTGCGGACCGTCGCAGCACGGGCAGGGGGCCCGGTCGAAGCGCAGCGCGCCGGGTGCGATGCCGGTCAGGGCGGCCAGGACCGTCCGGAGCGCGATGTGGGCGAAGCCGTAGAGGTGCCGGTCCTCGTCCCGGACGAAGGCGGCCGCCCGACGGCGCTCCTCCTCGTCCAGGACGCCCGGGTCGAGCGCGGCCGACGGGGGCGGGACCGGCAGCGCCCACACGCGCACGTCGAGCGTGTCGTCGGCTCCGGTGCCCCGGGACGGAGTCAGTGACGTTCCCATGGGCGTCATGCTGACAGACGGGTGCCGGGTCCTGTCCGGCGGATCGGCGCCGCGGACCCGGACGTGATCCGCCGGGGCGTGCCTAGATCACCGGCGGGCGGCCCAGGCGGGTCATGTGGAGGACCGTCGTCCAGCGCATCGGGGTGCGGGGGCCGCAGGAGCGGCGGACGCCCTCGGCGAAGCCGCCGAACCAGGCCTTGAGACCCGGCAGGGAGCGGGTGCGGGCCAGGGTCAGCAGGGTCCACACGCCCAGGTAGACGGGGACGAGGAGGGCCGGCAGGTTGCGCTTGGCCAGCCAGACGCGGTTGCGGGCGGTCATCCGGTAGTAGACGGCGTGCCGGGCCGGGCTGGTCCTCGGGTGCTGGAGGAGGAGCTCCGGCGCGTACAGGACCTTCCAGCCCGCGTCGAGGGCCCGCCAGGCGAGGTCGGTCTCCTCGTGGGTGAAGAAGAAGTCCTCCGGCCAGCCGCCGATCCGGTCGAGCATCGGCATCGACAGGCCGTGGCCGCCGCCGAGGAAGGTGGTGACCTCGCCGCCGCGCAGCGGGTCCTTCGCCCCGAGGCGCGGAACGTGCCGGCGCTGGGTCTCGCCGGTCTCGTCGGCGATGCGGAACGACACGATGCCCAGGGCCGGGTCCGCCTCGTACAGGTCGGCGAGGCGGCGGAAGACGTCCTCGTCGACGAGGAGGCCGTCGTCGTCGAGGTCCACCACGATGTCGACGTCGCCGAACGCGCGCAGCGTCTCGATCGCGACGTTCCGGCCGCCCGAGACGCCCCGGTTCTCGGGGAGTTCGACTCCGGTCACGCCCTCGGGCAGGGCGGGGAGCGAGCCGGTGCCGTTGCCGACGACGACGATCCGGGCGGCGGGCTCGTCCTGGCCCGCCACGGCGTCGAGCAGGGCCCTCAGCTCGGCGGGGCGCGTGCCCATCGTCAGTACCGCCACACCCACACGAGGTCGCGCCACGACCCACTCCGTCCCATGTCCGCCGGAACTCGCTCCGGGCCGCGATGCTAACCGTCCGGGGACACCTTCCGTTCACCAGGACCACGGGTGTCGTGCACCGGACGGGAGCCCCGAGGGGGGCGCGCGACGAGGGGGGCCGCCGGGCGGCTCTACGCTGGTTCCCTTCCGTCAGGTTGATCGATCGTCGAAAGGGTGGTCTCCAGGTGCTGGTCGCGGACCGATATCGGCTTCATGTGTGTATCGGCCGGGGCGGCATGGGCGAGGTGTGGCAGGCCACCGACGAGGTCCTGGGCCGGGCCGTGGCCGTGAAGCTGATGCTGGCCCAGGCGACCGACCCCTCCGCCGGTGACCGCTTCCGGCTGGAGGCGCAGACCGCCGCGCGGCTGAGTCACCCGCACGTGGTGGGCGTCTTCGACTTCGGCACCTGGGACGGAAAGCTGTTCCTGGTCATGGAGTTGGTGGAGGGCGACAGCCTTCAGGGGAACCCGGCCGACCCGCTGGTCCTGACCGCCGAGCGGGTCGCCGTGGTCGCCGCGCACGCCGCCGCCGGACTCGCGGCCGCGCACCGGCAGGGCGTGGTGCACCGGGACATCAAGCCGGGGAACCTGCTCGTCGACGCCGAAGGCACGGTCAAGCTGGCCGACTTCGGCATCGCGCGGTTCGTCGACGACCCCTCGGCCGCGCTCACGACGACGGGCCAGATCGTGGGCACGGGACTCTACCTCGCACCCGAGCGTGCCCTCGGGCAGCCCGCGTCCCCCGCCTCCGACGTGTACTCGCTCGGCTGTGTGCTCTACCAACTCCTCACCGGAAGACCGCCGTTCCGCGCGGACACCGCGACGGCCCTGCTGTACCAGCACATCGACACCGCGCCGGTGCCGCCGAGCCGGCTCGGCGCCGCGCTGCCGGCCGAGTTCGAGACGTACCTGCTGAGCCTGCTCGCGAAGCAGCCGGAGCAGCGGCCGTCGGCGCAGGCGATCTCGGACTGGTTCTCCTCCGGCGCCTGGCGCTCCTACCCCGGGGCCGCCCCGGTCCGGCCTCAGGCTCACCATCAGCCCCCCGCACCCCATCAGCCCGCCGGGGCGGCGCCCCTGCCCATGCCCGCGCCGGTCCACACGCCCGCGCCGACCCCGCCGCCGATGAACCGGCCGCCGACGACCCGCTCCGCGCCCGCCGCCCGGCGGCGCCAGAGCCAGCCGAGCACCGGCGGCGCACTCGCCGAGCTGTCCCGGCGCCGGCCGCGCAAGACGGCCGCCGTGGCCGGGGCCATCGCCTTCGTCGTCTTCCTGATCATCGGGATGGCCTGGCTGTCCTGACCGCCCGGGAGGCACTCAGTACAGTCTGGGCGCCATCACGTGCGGTTCCCCGTCCGCCTCCGCGAGGAGCAGGCAGCGCGGTACGCCGGGCCCCGGGGTCGCCCGTACGGCCACCGGCGTCGGCGGGTCCGTCGGCAGCTCGATCTCCAGGGTGACCGGCCGGTCGTCGTGGGTCGTGGCGTGGCCGGTCTCCTTGCCGTCGACGAGCACCTCGACGACCGGGGTGTGCCCCGTCTGCACGGTCGCGGAGACCGAGTGACCGAGGTAGTCGATGTGGAAGTGGTGGCGTGCCCTCATGGGCCACCTCCGAACCGCGTGAGTGGTGCGCGTGCCCCGCGAGCGGACGCGTACCTCCAGCCTAGGCACGGTCCGGCGGTCCCGCCCGCTCCGAAGTGCGGCCGTAGTACCCCGGTGTTCAGATGGACCGGTACGCCGATCACCGCCCGCAAGCGGAACGGAGCACCAGGCACATGAGCGACACCCTGCCCTCCTTCGAGGACACGACCGACTTCGACGACGCCGACCGGGGCTTCCTCGGCGCGCTCGTCCCCGGTGTGGTGACGGCCGCCGACGGCCGGGTGATCTGGGACAACGACGCCTACGGCTTCCTCAAGGGCGACTGCCCGGACACCGCGCACCCCAGTCTGTGGCGGCAGGGTCAGCTCTCCGCCCGACAGGGCCTGTACGAGGTCACCGCGGGCATCTTCCAGGTCCGCGGCCTGGACATCTCCAACATGACGCTCGTCGAGGGCGAGCGCGGGGTGATCGTCATCGACCCGCTGATCTCCGTGGAGACGGCGGCCGCCGCCCTCGCGCTGTACCGGGAGCACCGGGGCGACCGGCCGGTCACCGGAGTGATCTACACCCATTCGCACGGCGACCACTTCGGCGGGGTCCGGGGCGTCCTCCCGCACGGCACCGAGGAGGGCGTCCCGATCCTCGCCCCCGCCGGCTTCCTGGAGCACGCGGTCAGCGAGAACGTGTACGCGGGCACGGCGATGACCCGCCGGGCGAGCTACATGTACGGCGTCGGGCTCCCGAAGGCCCCCGACGGCCAGATCGGCGTGGGCCTCGGTCAGGGCACCTCCACCGGCACCATCAGCCTGATCCCGCCGACCGTGGACATCACGGAGACCGGGCAGCAGGAGACGGTCGACGGCGTGCCGATCGTCTTCCAGCTGACGCCGGGCACCGAGGCCCCGGCCGAGATGAACTTCCTCTTCCCCGACCACCGCGCCCTGTGCCTGGCGGAGAACGCCACGCACAACATGCACAACGTGCTCACCCTGCGCGGCGCGGTCGTCCGCGACTCCCGGATCTGGGCGCACTACCTGGACGAGGCGATCGAGTACTTCCACGGGCAGTACGACGTCGGCTTCGCCTCCCACCACTGGCCCACCTGGGGCCACGACAACGTGGTGCGGTTCCTGGGCGAGCAGCGCGACCTCTACGCGTACCTGCACGACCAGACCCTCCGCCTGCTCAACGAGGGCTGGACGGGCGTCGAGATCGCCGAGCGGATCGAGCTGCCGCCCGCCCTGGAGAAGGCCTGGCACGCCCGCGGCTACTACGGCTCCCTCAGCCACAACAGCAAGGCGGTCTACCAGCGGTACCTGGGCTGGTACGACGGCAACCCGGCCCACCTGTGGGAGCACCCGCCGGTGGAGCTCGCGCAGCGGTACGTGGACGTGGCGGGCGGCCCCGCCGAGGCCCTCGCCAAGGCCCGCCGGTACGTCGAGAGCGGCGATCCGCGCTTCGCCGCGACCCTCCTGAACCACGTGGTCTTCGCCGACCCCGGGAACGAGGAGGCGAAGCAGGCCCTCGCCGCCGTGTACGAGGAGCTCGGGTACGGCGCGGAGAACGCCACCTGGCGGAACTTCTATCTGCGCGGCGCCCAGGAGCTCCGGCAGGGCATCACGGGCGACATGGTCGACATGACCAACCCCGAGATGGCGATGGCCCTCACCGTCCCCATGCTGATCGACTCCCTCGCCGTCGCGATCGACGGGCCGCGCGCCTGGGACGAGGACCTGACGATCGACCTCGTCCTCCTCGACGTCCCCACGGACGCGGGCGAGCGGCACCGGCTCACCCTGCACAACGGCGCCCTCACCCACCGGGTGGTCGCCGAGCCCCGGACGCCCGCCGGACTGACCCTCACCCTCGGGAAGGCCCAGCTGCTCGGCCTGCTCGCCGGGAAGAGCCTCCAGGAACTCGGGATCGGGGTGGAGGGCGACCCGGCCCTGCTCGCCCGCCTCTTCTCGTACGTGACGAAGCCGGACGCCCAGTTCCCGATCGTCACCCCCTAGACCATCCGTGCAGACCGTCCGTGAGGAGGCCCCGATGGACCGTGCTCAGCGCACCGTCCACGCCAGGACGCCCAGCAGGATCAGCATCAGGCAGATTCCGAGGTTGACCACCTTGTACTGGAGGAAGACCGCGACGAACTCGCGGATCGTCGCCGAGGGCCAGAAGTAGGCGGCGGTCGGCGAGCCCACCACCTGTCCGTCGATCCCCGCCCTCCGGGCCATCAGGGCGGCCCGGAAGGCGTGGAAGTTGTTGGTGACGATCACGCAGGAGGAGCCCGGCCGGTCCCGCTCCATCAGCTCCTTGCTGAAGAGCATGTTCTCCTCGGTCGTGCGCGAGCGGTCCTCGCGCACGACCGCCCCGGCCGGGAAGCCGCCGTCGGTCAGGTAGTCGGCCATCGCGTGGGACTCCGGCAGCTCCTCGTCGGGCCCCTGCCCGCCCGAGGTGATGAGGACGGGCGCGTCCCCGCCCCGCGCCGCCAGCGTCTCGTACACCTGCCGGCCCCGGTCCAGCCGGCTCGCGAGCAGCGGAGGCACCCGACGACCACCGATCAGACCGGAGCCGAGGACCACGACGTAGTCGGCGTCGCGGCGGAGCCGCATCCGGCCGTACAGGTACGCGTAGCCGACGAAGCAGAGGAAGAGGAACGAGACGTAGCCGAGGACCAGCAGGGTGGTGCTCGTGAGCAGGCCCAGGATCCGCGAGCCGGTGGCGGCCGTCGCCACCGCCAGGCCCATCACCCCGAACATGCCGAGTCCCGCGAGCAGCGCGAGCAGGTTGGCCGGGCGTCTGCCCTCCTTGCGGACCATCTTCACGCCGTTCGCGCAGAGCAGCCCGGCGAGGACGACCGGGCCGAGACCGAGCACGAGCAGCACGAGCACCATGAGGGTCTCGGCGAGCCCGGGGCGGGCCTCGTCGATCCCGAAGAGGAGACCGATCCCGAGGAAGGTGACGGCGAGACCGAGGTACACGGCGTTGCCGAAGCGGCGCCGGTCGCGCAGCACACCCACCCCGAAGAGCAACAGAAAAACGGCAGCTGCGACGAAGGCGAACATTCCGACATCGTAGGCATCCGGACCGACAACGGAACGGCCGCGGACCCCGCCCTGTGGAAAACCCGGCGCTAGATCTCTCCCGCCAGAGCGAACAGGCCGCGCCTCGCGCCCTCTTCGTACGCGCTCCGCAGCTCCGGGTCGACGAGCAGCGCCCCGAGGGCCTCCTCGCCCCGGGTCCGGGTGACCACGCAGTACTCCGCCGGCCGGTACGAGGAGTCGAAGGCCGAGGTCCGCAACAGGTCGACCGCGCCCAGGAGATGGGCCGCCGCGTCGTGCTTCCCCTCCATCGCCCGCATCTGCGCGAGGAGTTCCGCCGCGCAGGCCGCGCCCACCGCGGAGCCGAGCCGCAGATGCTCGCGCAGGGCCCGCCTGGCGTACTCCGCGGCCCGCTCCCGCTCCCCGTCCCAGGCGCCGAGTTCGGCCCGTACGTGGTACGCCCAGGCCTCGGCGAACATGTCACGGCCCACCCAGGCCCCCCGGCTCTCGCGGTCCAGATCGCCCTGGTCCAGCGCCTCCTGGGCGGCCTCCGGGTCGGAGCGGCACAGGGAGAGCGCGAGGCCGACCCAGCAGGCCCGACGGCTCGGCCCGAACTCCGGGTGCTCCTCCATCAGCGCGAGCGCCTCCCGGAATTCGGCCGCCGCCGCACGCGTACGCCCCTGGTAGAGGGCGGTCGCGCCGCGCAGATGGGCCAGGAGCGCCAGACAGCGCTCGTCGCCGTCCCGTACGGCCGCCGCCCACGCCTTGGCGAGGAGCGGGTCGGCGTCCTCGGGACGGCCCGACTCCAGCTCCAGGAAGGCCGCGAGCCACAGGGCGCGGGCGGACGGCGGTCCGGCGTGCAGGCTGAGGGCGTGCCGCAGCCGGGTGCGGCCCTCGGCGATCCGCCCGCAGGCCACCCACAGGAACCACAGGGAGACCGCGATCTCGACGGACGTCTCGGCCTCGGCGTTCGGCGAGAGCGGCGCGGTCGTCGGGTCCATGGCGGCGGCCAGGTCGGGGAGTTCGCGCAGCGCGAGGTCCCGGGCGTCGAGCTGACGGCCCCGCTGCCACCAGTCGGCGGCCCGCCGGGCGACCTTCACGCACCACCTGCGGTGGTGCAGGAGGACGGCCCAGCGGTCGCCGCGCGCGGTGAGCCGGCGGGCACCGACGGCCCGCATCGGGTGCGGCATCCAGTACCGGGGCAGGCCGTCCTCGCCGTCGAAGAGGTCGTCGACGGGCAGCAGGGCGAGGGGCGCCAGCCGGTCGAGGACCGCCTCGATCCGCCCCGCGGGCAGCGTGCCGGAGGCGCAGACCTCGCGGACGGCCTCCCGGCCGAAGGCGCCCTCGAAGACGGAGAGCCGCTCCCACAGGAGCCGTTCGGCCGGCCCGCAGCTCTCGTAGCCGCGTTCGGCCGCGGCGATCTGGTCGAGGCCGACCGATTCGCCCCACAGGCGTTCGGTCTCCGGTGGTTCTCCTGTCCACATGTGGTCCAGCCCCCGTGTCACTTCTCCGCCCTTCTCCTGTGACATAGGACGGATTTAATGGAAATCGGCCAGGTTCGCGGCTTGAATGCATGAGCCCTGGTCCACATCCTGGGGCCTTCCCGTGCCCGCACCCAGGGTTTCCCCGGGATCGACCAAGGAGGCACATGCATACCAGGGAATCCGTCCTGGGGGAGGTGGATCTGGCGCTGATCCACGCACTGCAGATAGCGCCCCGCGCCAGCTGGACCCAGCTCTCCACCGTCCTCGCCGTGAGCCCCGACACCCTCGCCCGGCGCTGGGAGACCCTCACCACCGGCGGATACGCGTGGAGTTCGATGCTCAGCGCCCGCCGCGGCACGGAAGCCACCCTCTACGCGTGGGTCGAGCTGGAGTGCGTGGCCGGCGACGCCGAGGCCACCGCGGTCGAGCTCGCGGAGGATCCGTACACCCTAGGCGTCCACCAGGTGACCGGCGACTCCGATCTGATCCTGCTCGTCAACTGCCCCGACCTCCACGCCCTCGACGGCTACCTCGCCGGCCGGGTGCGGCGGCTCCCCGGCGTGCTGAGGGCGCGCACCCAGGTCGTCACCCAGCTGCACAACCGGCCGTACCGCTCGCGGATCGAGCAGCTCACCCCGGGACAGGTGCAGCACCTCGCCGAGCTCACCGGCGGGGAACGGCGGGTCCGGCCCCCCGCGCGCGCGTACCCGCACGTCACGGAGCTCGACCAGCGGATCGTCGCGGAGCTGGCGGGGGACGCCCGGCGCAGCGCCGCCGAACTGGCCCGGCAGTGCGGCACGAGCGAGTCGACCGTGCGCCGCAGGCTGGACGCCCTCGGCGCGGCCGGCGCCTGCCACCACCACTGCCTGCCGGCCCCGCGGTTCTCCGGGCGGCCGGTGTGGGCGCTGGTCACGGCGGACGTACCGCCCCTGGACGTGGCCGAGTCGGTGGCCGCGCTCGGCAGGCTGCGGCAGACCCGGGTGGTCACCTCGGTCACCGGGCGGCACAACCTGGCCCTCGCCATGTGGCTCGGCACCGTCGAGGAACTCCACGACGTGACGGCGGCGCTCGTGCGGGCGGCGCCGGCGCTGCGGATCACGGGCACCGCGGTGTCGTTGCGCACCCACAAGATCGGCGCGCAGGTCCTCGGCGCGGACGGGCGGCGCACCCACCACATCAGGCCCACGACCGCCCCCTGACAGCGCGCCGGGGGCGTGCTCTGATGGAGGCATGGAGTTCGCCGTGTTCGTGACGCTGCCCGGTCTGGTCATCCTGCTGACCGTGATCGCCTTCGCCGACCAGTTCCTCCGCATGACCGGACGCGGCAAGCGCACCGGCCAGCTCTCCTCGACGGGCTTCGAGCAGCTGCACGCCACCTTCTCGCAGGGCAAGCAGAACGAACTCAAGGAACGGCAGAGCGCCCTCGTGCTGCGCGACGACGAGGAGGACGGCGCCCCGCCGCGCCACTCGACGGTGGACCTCGGCGGCGGACGGGCCGTCATCCGCATCCAGCGGTGACGCGGGTGGGGCCGGGCGGGAAGCCCGGCCCTGGCATCAGGCCGGGCGGGTCGCCTTGATCGAGTACATCAGGGGGATGCGGGGGCGGTCCGCCGGGAAGCGGTAGTAGCCGTCCTCGTGCCGCTGGAGGGCTCCGTACCGCGGGAAGAGCGAGGCGTCGTGCTCGTGCAGGAACTCGATGCGCAGGCCCGCCTTCGCGAGCGCCGTGACGACCTCGCCGACCGGGTGCACCCACTCCACGCTGCGGTTGTTCACGGTGACGGCGTCGAGGTCGGCGTACGTCCCCGGGCTGGTGTCCACCCACGGGTCGCGGACGAAGTAGTCGTGCACGACCCGGCTGCCGGTCTCGTCGTCGAGCGAGTCGGTCAGCGGATGGAACTCGGCCACGTAGAGGAAGCCGCCCGGGGCGACGAGGGAGGCCGCGGTCTCCGCCCAGCGGTCGAGGTCGGGGAGCCAGCACAGCGCCCCGAGGCCGGTGTAGACGATGTCGTACGAGGCGTCCGGGACGGCCTCGGCGGCGTCGTACACGTCGGCGGCGACGAAGGCGGCCCGCTCCTGCGGGAGGCCCAGGTCGGCGGCGAGCGCGCGGGCGGTGTCGACGGCCGGCTCGGAGAAGTCCAGGCCGACGACGTGCGAGGCGCCGTGCCGGGCCCAGGAGAGGGTGTCCAGGCCGATGTGGCACTGGAGGTGCAGCAGGGAGCGGCCCGTGACGTCGCCGACCTCCGCGAGCTCGAAGTCCCGCAGGGCGTCCTTGCCCGCGCGGAAGGCGTCGAGGTCGTAGAACTCGCTGGCGGCATGGATCGGGACGCGCTCGTCCCACTTCGCGCGGTTGGCCTCGAGCCAGTCCTCGGGCGTCGGAGAGTACATGCCGGGGAGGTTATCCACAGGCTGCGGACGACGCGACCCGTTTGTCGGCGGCGCGGAGCATGATGGTTGCCATGACTACCGAGAGCAAGCACAGCGACGCCCCCGTCTGGGAGCAGCGCTTCCGGGCACCCCGCGTCTCCCTGCCGGAATGGGCCGAGGAGGCCCCGGACCGCTCACTGTTCGTGTCCAACGCGACGGGGACGTACGAGCTGTACGCCTGGGACCGGGCGAGCGGTGAGCAGCGCCAGGTCACGGACCGGCCGAACGGGACGACGGACGGCACGCTGTCGCCGGACGGCGCCTCGATCTGGTGGTTCGCGGACACCGACGGGGACGAGTTCGGGGTGTGGATGCGCCAGCCGTTCGCGGGCGGCCCCGACGAGCCGGCCGTGCCCGGTCTCGCCGCCTCCTATCCGGCGGGGCTCGCCATCGGCCGGGAGGGCACGCTGGTGGTGGGCCGCTCCACGGACGAGGACGGCTCGACGGTCCATCTCGTACGGCCGGGGGCCGCCGCCCCGGTCGAGATCTACCGGCACCGGGAGTCGGCCGGTGTCGGCGACCTGTCGTACGACGGCTCGCTGATCGCGATCGAGCACACCGAGCACGGGGACGCGATGCACTCGTCGCTGCGGGTGCTGCGCGCCTCGGACGCGGGTGTGGTGGCCGAGCTCGACGACACCAAGGGCGGCACGGAGGAGCTGGGCCTCACCGTCCTCGGTTTCGCGCCGCTGGCCGGGGACACCCGGCTGCTCGTCGGCCACCAGCGGCGGGGCCGCTGGGAGCCGCTGCTGTGGGACGTGGCGACGGGCACCGAGACCGATCTGCGGCTCGATCTGCCGGGCGACGTGTCGGCGGAGTGGTACCCGGACGGCTCGGGGCTGCTGATCGTGCACGGCTTCGAGGCCCGCAGCGAGCTGTGGCGGTACGAGATCGCGACCGGCGCGCTGGTCCGGGTGGAGACCCCGGCCGGTTCGGTGTCGAGCGCGACGGCCCGGCCCGACGGCTCCGTGGAGTACCTGTGGTCCTCGGCCGCCGAGCCGCCGGTGGTGCGGTCCACGGCCGGCGGTGTGGTCCTGGACCCGCCCGGCCCGAAGGCACCGCCGTCCGTGCCCGTGGCGGACGTGTGGGTGGAGGGACCCGGCGGCAGGGTCCACGCGCTCGTGCAGCGCCCGGCGGAGGGCGAGGGCCCCTTCCCGACGATCTTCGAGGTGCACGGCGGCCCGGCCTGGCACGACAGCGACGCCTTCGCCTCGGGCCCGGCGGCCTGGGTGGACCACGGGTACGCGGTGGTGCGGGTCAACTACCGGGGATCCACGGGGTACGGCCGGGAGTGGACGGACGCCCTGAAGCACCGGGTCGGTCTGATCGAGCTGGAGGACATCGCGGCGGTCCGCGCCTGGGCGGTGGCGAGCGGCCTCGCCGACCCGGAGCGCCTGGTCCTGTCCGGCGGCTCCTGGGGCGGGTATCTGACGCTGCTCGGTCTGGGCACGCAGCCGGACGACTGGGCGGTGGGTCTCGCGGCGGTGCCCGTCGCGGACTACGTCACGGCGTACGAGGACGAGATGGAGGCCCTCAAGGCGCTGGACCGGACGCTCCTCGGCGGCTCTCCGGAGGAGGTGCCCGAGCGGTACGCGGCCTCGTCGCCGCTGACGTACGTGGACGCGGTGAAGGCCCCGGTGCACGTGTCGGCCGGCGTCAACGACCCGCGCTGCCCGATCCGCCAGATCGACAACTACGTGGACCGGCTCGCGGCCCGGGGCGCGGTGCACGAGGTCTACCGGTACGACGCGGGCCACGGCTCGCTGGTGGTGGAGGAGCGGATCAAGCAGGTCGCCCTGGACCTGGACTTCGCGGCCAGACACCTGGGGACCCGGCCGTCGGAGGGCTGAGGCGGCTTGCGTACCGTGGGGGGGGTGTACCGGTTCCTGAGAACGCCCCGCTGGTGGGGGATCAACGTCTTCGTCCTCCTCGCGATCCCGTTCTGCGTGTTCATGGGGACCTGGCAGCTCGGCAAGTTCGAGGACCGCGTCGACTCCCACCGGGAGGCCGAGCAGCGGCCCGCGGCGAGCTCGCTGAAGGCCGAGCCGCTGGACTCCCTGCTGCCGGTGGACCAGGAGACCTCGGGCCGTTCGGCTCAGGCGCGCGGCCGGTTCGGGGAGCAGTTCCTCGTGCCGGACCGCGAGCTGGACGGCCGGACCGGCTCGTACGTCCTGACGCTCCTCAGGACCGATGGCGGCCGCTCGCTGCCGGTGGTCCGGGGCTGGCTCCCCACGGGCGCGAAGGCCCCGGCCCCGCCGACCGGCGAGGTCACGGTGGTGGGCGCGCTCCAGGCCTCGGAGAACCCGGGCACGAAGGGCGTCCGCGCGGCGGGCGGGCTGCCCGAGGGGCAGCTCGGGATGATCAGCGCGGCGTCCCTGGTGAACGTGGTGACGGACGACGTCTACGACGCCTGGATCACCCTCGCCGACTCCCCCACCGGTCTCACGCCGGTGCCGGCGGCGGCCGCGGCGGGCACGAGCCTGGACGCCAAGGCCTTCCAGAACCTCGGCTACACGGCGGAGTGGTTCGTCTTCGCGGGCTTCGTGGTCTTCATGTGGTTCCGCCTCGTCCGCCGCGAGGCGGAGGCCTCCCGCGACGAGGCGCTGGGCCTGTAGGACCGGCCGGTAAGACAGAGGGCCCGGAGGACTTCCGTCCCACAGGCCCACCCACCACCCGGTGCCGGCTCAGGAGCCCGCCAGGACTCCCGTCCGGATGATCATGCCCGCGCAGGCGTTCGTCACCACGGCCGAGGCCGTCGCGCCGCCCGGTTCCGCGGTGTGGCTGACCACGACGCTGCCGTCCGCCGGAGCGCCGTCCTCGTGGAGCAGCTGGGGAGCCATGCCGGCGCCCGAGCCCGCCTCCGGACCGGTGCCGGGGTTGGTGCCCGCGCCACCGGAGTCGGTGCCGCCCGCCCCGCTCGTCGGGTCGGTCGTCGGGGTCTGCGTCGGCGTCGGGGTCGGCGAGGGCGGCGGCTCGGTCGGGGTGGTCGGCGTCGGCGTCGGGGTGCCACCGCCGCCCGTCGGGCAGGTCTCGCTGGGGATCCAGACGAACTTCACCTCGTAGCTGGCCTGCGGCTTCAGGACGAGCGCGAAGGATTCCTGCGAGGGGTCGGGGAGCCCGCTGCCGTCGCCCGAGGTGTGCCGGGCGACCGAGATCCGCGCGGGGTCGGCCGCCCCGCGGGCCTCGAAGCCGACCGTGCCCGCGCCGTCGACCAGGCAGGCCTTCTCGGAGAAGTTGGCGATGCGGAAGGTGCCGTAGACCTTGCCCTCGGCATTGGCGGCCTCGGCGCCCTCCCGGCTGACGCCGAGCTGGCCGGCGGTGCACCGGGGGGCGCCGTCGGGGCCCGTGCCCTGGGACTGCTTCGGGCCGTTGCCGCCGGAGCCCGGGCTCTGCGGTCCGCCCGAGGCGCCGATGGCGCCGGGGCTCGGCGAGACGCCGCTCGCGGGGCCCTGGGAGCTCTTGCCGCCCTCGGTGCCGGTCTCGGAGCCGGTGCCGCCCTGGGCCTGCTCGCCGTGGCCCGCGTTCACGGAGTTGGTGGCGGAGAGGCCGCCCGACGCGGCGACGTGCACGAAGGCGGGGACGGCCGTGCCGATGAGGACGGCGGCGGCCGCGGCGCCGACGACGGCCTGCCGCTTGCGGGCGCGCCGCGCGGGCACGGCCCGGCGCAGGTGCTCAAGGGAGCCGAGCGAGGGCTCAAGGCCGCCGACGGCGTCCTGGAACAGCTTCCGCACCGCGAGTTCGTCGTCGCCCTCGTGGGGTCCGGGCTCGATCTTCACCATGCGCTGTCCACTCGGCTCGTCACGTACATCCAGGGCGTCAGGGGTCTCGGAGGCTCCGCCGTCCGTCTCGGCGGCATGCCTCTCGGGGACGTCGTCGCCGTCACGGTTCTCGTGGGCCACGCCGTCCCCGCCGGGTGCCTCGCTCATGTCGTCGCTCCCATCGCGACGCGCAGCGCCGCGATGCCCCGCGAACCGTACGCCTTCACCGAGCCCAGGGATATGCCGAGCGTCTCGGCGACCTGGACCTCGGTCATGTCGGAGAAGTACCGCAGGGCGAGCACCTCGCGCTGGCGCCGCTGGAGGCCGCGCATGGCCTTGATCAGGTCCTCGCGCTCCAGCTGCTCGTACGCCCCCTCCTCCGCGCTGGCCATGTCCGGCATCGGCTTGGACAGCAGCTTCAGGCCGAGGATGCGGCGCCGCAGCGCGGACCGGGAGAGGTTCACCACGGTCTGGCGCAGGTAGGCGAGCGTCTTCTCGGGCTCGCGGACCCGCTTGCGCGCCGAGTGGACGCGGATGAAGGCCTCCTGGACGACGTCCTCGCAGGAGGCCGTGTCGTCGAGGAGCAGCGCGGCGAGACCGAGCAGCGACCGGTAGTGGGCGCGGTAGGTCTCGGTGAGGTGGTCGACGGTGGTTCCGGCGGCCGGGGCGGCCTCGGCGCTCTTACGAGGCGAGGGGATGCCGTCCACGGAGCCGGTGCGGGATCCGGTGGGCACGGGGGCGATCACCGGCAGTCCGCCGAGCGCGCGGGGGCGTCTGAGCGGACGCACAGCGGAGCCGCGTACGGGTGCGCCGGCGGTGCTCCGCACGGGGAGCACCGCCGTGCCCCCGCCGCGCAGCGGGGCGATGGTCGCGATGTCGAGTACCTCTGCCACGCCTGTTGGACACGTTTCCCCCCGACAGGGTTGTACGCGTTCGCCACCCTTTTCGGCGGCGAGTTCTTCGCCCTCATGCGTAACCGTTCTCCCCCGATGCCCCGCTTTGAGCGTGTCCCGTGCCACACGGTCGTGGGTGCACGCAGAGACGCGCCCCGCCCAACTCTGGTTGCAGTACGGGGGAAGTGCATCGTCGACCACCGCATCACCGCAGTTCAAGAGGTATCTGACGCCTTTTTGCTCACAGGTCGTTCACAGATCCCACAAATCCGTGACAAGGGATTCCGCGATCTGAAGGGCATTCAGGGCCGCGCCCTTGCGGAGGTTGTCGGCGCAGACGAAGAAGTCGAGCGCGCGCTCGTCGTCGAGGGAGCGCCTGACCCGGCCGACCCAGGCGGGGTCGGTGCCGACGACGTCGGCGGGGGTGGGGAAGTCGCCGGCGGCCGGGTCGTCGTAGAGCACGACCCCGGGCGAGGTCGCCAGGACCTCGTGGGCGCGGCCGACCGGGACGGGGTGTTCGAAGCGGGCGTGCACGGAGACGGAGTGCCCGGTGACGACGGGGACGCGGACGCAGGTGGCGGCGATCCGGAGGCCGGGCAGGCCGAGGATGCGGCGGGTCTCGTCGCGGACGTGCTCCTCCTCGGAGGAGGCTCCGTCGGCGCCGGGCGTGCCCGACCAGGGGAGGACGTTGAGCGCGAGGGGGCCGGAGAAGGGGCCGGTGTTCTCGCCGACGGCCCGCCGTACGTCGCCGGGGTGGGTGCCCAGGTCGTCGTCGGCGGCGACCAGGCCGAGCTGGGCGCGGAGCGCGTCGACGCCGGCCTGGCCGGCTCCGGCGCCGCTGGCGGCCTGCTGGGCGGTGACGACCAGTTCGGCGAGCCCGAACTCGGCGTGCAGGGAGCCCACGGCGACGATCAGCGCGAGGGTGGTGGAGCCGGGTCCGGCGACGATGCCCCGGGGGCGTACCCGTGCGGCGTGCGCGTTGAGCTCGGGGACGACGAGCGGCACGTCGGGGTCGGCCCGGAAGGCCGCGGAGGTGTCCACGACGACGGCGCCCTTGGAGACGGCGACGGGCGCCCAGCGGGCGGCGACGTCCTCGGGCACCAGGAAGAGCGCCAGGTCGACGCCGTCGAAGACGTCCTCGCCCAGCGCGAGGATCTCGCACTCCTCCCCGCGCACGGAGGCCTTGGAGCCGGCCGAGCGCGGGGAGGAGACGAGGCGGATCTCGCCCCAGACGTCCGCGTGGTGCGTGAGCATCTGGAGCATCACCGAGCCGACCGCCCCGGTCGCTCCCACGACCGCGAGCGTCGGCTTCGGCGTCATCGGCCGGTGCCTCCGTAGACGACGGCCTCGTCCGAGTCGCTGTCCAGACCGAAGGCGGTGTGGACGGCGCGCACGGCCTCGTTGACGTCGTCGGCGCGGGTGACGACCGAGATGCGGATCTCGGAGGTCGAGATGAGCTCGATGTTCACGCCCGCGTCGGAGAGCGCGCGGAAGAAGTCCGCGGTGACGCCCGGGTTGGTCTTCATCCCGGCGCCGACCAGGGAGATCTTGCCGATCTGGTCGTCGTAGCGCAGCGAGTCGAAGCCGATCGCGGTCTTCGCCTTCTCCAGGGCGTCGATGGCCTTGCGGCCCTCGGCCTTGGGGAGGGTGAAGGAGATGTCCGTGAGGCCGGTGGAGGCGGCGGACACGTTCTGCACGATCATGTCGATGTTGATCTCGGCGTCCGCGACGGCGCGGAAGATGGCCGCGGCCTCGCCCGGCTTGTCCGGCACGCCGACGACGGTGATCTTCGCCTCGGAGGTGTCGTGGGCGACGCCCGAGATGATGGCCTGCTCCACCTTGCGGTCCCCTTGCGGCTCGTTGCTGACCCAGGTGCCCTGCAGCCCCGAGAAGGACGAGCGGACGTGGATCGGGATGTTGTAACGGCGTGCGTACTCGACGCAGCGGTGCAGCAGCACCTTGGAGCCGGAGGCGGCGAGCTCCAGCATGTCCTCGAAGGAGATCCAGTCGATCTTCTTCGCCTTCTTCACGACGCGCGGGTCGGCCGTGAACACACCGTCGACGTCGGTGTAGATCTCGCAGACCTCGGCGTCGAGCGCCGCGGCGAGCGCGACGGCGGTGGTGTCGGAGCCGCCGCGGCCCAGCGTGGTGATGTCCTTCTTGTCCTGGGACACACCCTGGAAGCCGGCGACGATGGCGATGTTGCCCTCGTCGAGGGCGGTGCGGATCCGGCCCGGCGTGACATCGATGATGCGCGCTTTGTTGTGGACCGAGTCGGTGATGACACCGGCCTGGCTGCCCGTGAACGACTGGGCCTCGTGGCCCAGGTTTTTGATCGCCATGGCCAGCAGGGCCATGGAGATCCGCTCTCCGGCGGTCAGCAGCATGTCGAACTCACGCCCGGCAGGGATCGGGGATACCTGCTCGGCGAGATCGATCAACTCGTCCGTCGTGTCGCCCATCGCGGAAACCACGACGACCACCTGGTGGCCGTTCTTCTTGGCGTCCACGATCCGCTTGGCGACGCGCTTGATGCCTTCGGCATCGGCAACGGAGGAGCCTCCGTACTTCTGCACGACAAGGCCCACGTGCGCTCCTCGCTCAGTCTGTGCCGCAGCCGGCGCTGCGATCGGCTCAGTCTATCGAGGGACCCGGAAACGCCACCGTGATATCGCATGGTGAGACGAGCGGCTCAGGGAGTGATCATCGGCGGGTTGTCGACCATCGGTCGGCGATCTGTCGGTACGCCCCGCCACGGTGGGACCACAGACAGCACCGAGCAGAGGAGCCGATCATGGACGAGACCCTGGTGGACCGGATGCGCGCCTACCTGGACGCGGGCCTCGCGATGGACGTCGAGGCACTGGACGCGACGTACGACCCCGCCTTCGAGAACGTCCGCTGCGACGAGGAGGGCCGGACCGTGACGCTCACGAAGGACATGTTCATGGGCCGGTTCCGCGCCCTGAAGGCGCGGGGCGTGAGCATCGGGGAGTCCGTCGACGACGCGACGTTCCTCACGACGAGCACGTACGACGCGTACGGCTCGATCGTCATGCGCCGCGTGCAGGACGGCCTGCCCGTGTTCTACACCTTCGTCTGGCGGCGCGCCCCCCACGGCGGCTGGGGGACGCTGCTGCGCGAGTTCACGTACGAGAAGGACATCAGCGCCCTTCTGAAGCTCACTGCCTGAAGCTCACTGCCTGAAGCTCAAGCTCACTTCGCGAGCGGGCGGCCGCGCAGGCCCAGGGGGGTCGCGATCTCCTCCAGCATCACGCGACCCGCCTCCTCGGCGAGGTCGTCCTCGGTGAGGTCCTCGTCCGTGTCGAGGCCGTCGAGGGCCGCGAGGGGCTGGTCGAGGCGGACGTGGGCGACGAGGGACTGAAGGGCGCGGAGGGTGGCCGAGGCGGTCGGGCCCCAGTTGGAGAAGTACGAGAACTGCCACCACCACAGCGCCTCGCTGGTGCGGCCCGCCCGGTAGTGGGCGAGGCCGTGGCGCAGGTCGGTGACGATGTCGGCGAGGTTGTCGGAGATCCGCGCCGGGACGGGGGCCTTGCGCGGCTCGTACGGGTCGAAGACCTCGGAGAACACGTCGACCGGGTCCAGCATCACCGCGAACCGCTCGCGCAGCTCGTCGACGTCCGGCTCCGGGCCCGTGTCCGTCTCGTACCGCTCGTCCGGGACGATGTCCGCGTGCGCGCCGAGCCGGCCGCCCGCCAGGAGCAGCTGGGAGATCTCCAGGAGCAGGAAGGGGACGGCGCTGTCCGGCTCGTCGCCCTTGGCGACCTCGGTCGTGGCGACGATGAAGCTCTCGATCGAGTCGGAGATCTGGACCGCGAAGTCGTCCGGATCCTGCGTGACGGAGTGCAGTGTGGCGTCAGACATCGAGCAGCCTCCCTGAGAGCGCACCGGCCCTGTCGTCATACATCTAGCAGCCTCCGCCCCTCGAAGGCACGGCCGAGGGTCACCTCGTCGGCGTACTCCAGGTCGCCGCCGACCGGGAGGCCGCTCGCGAGCCGGGTCACCCTGAGCCCCATGGGCTTGATCATCCGCGCCAGGTACGTCGCGGTGGCCTCGCCCTCCAGGTTCGGGTCGGTCGCGAGGATCAGCTCGGTGACGGTGCCGTCCGCGAGCCGCGCGAGCAGCTCGCGGATGCGCAGGTCGTCCGGGCCGACGCCCTCGATCGGGCTGATCGCGCCGCCGAGGACGTGGTACCGCCCCCGGAACTCGCGGGTCCGCTCGATCGCGACGACGTCCTTGGGCTCCTCGACCACGCAGATGACGGTCAGGTCGCGGCGCGGGTCGCGGCAGATGTTGCACTGCTCCTGCTGCGCCACGTTCCCGCAGACCGCGCAGAACCGGACCTTCTCCTTGACCTCCAGGAGCGCGTGCGCGAGACGGCGGACGTCCGTGGGCTCCGCCTGGAGGACGTGGAAGGCGATCCGCTGCGCGCTCTTGGGACCGACGCCGGGCAGCCTGCCCAGTTCGTCGATGAGGTCCTGAACCACGCCTTCGTACACCGGAACGCCCTTCTCGGGAGTGCTTGATTCTTACGGTAGTGGCTGGAAGCGAGCCTTAGAAGGGCTTCAGAAGCCCAGGCCCGGCATCCCGCCCATGCCCTGGGTCAGCGGGCCGAGCTTGGCCTGCTGGAGCTGCTGCGCGTTGTCGTTGGCGGCCTGGACGGCGGCGACGATCAGGTCGGCCAGCGTCTCGGTGTCCTCCGGGTCGACGGCCTTCGGGTCGATGACCAGGCCGCGCAGCTCGCCGGAGCCGGTGACCGTCGCCTTGACGAGACCGCCGCCCGCCTGGCCGTCGACCTCGGTCGCGGCGAGCTCCGCCTGCGCCCGGGCCAGGTCCTGCTGCATCTTCTGGGCCTGCTGGAGGAGCTGCTGCATGTTGGGCTGGCCACCACCGGGGATCACGGTCACTCACTCCTGCTGGTCGGAACGTCCTGGTCATCGGAACGTCGGTATGCCGAGCCTACGTGCTCCTCGACCGGGGTGCCGACGCAACTCTTTCGAGTGAGAAACTGCGGGCCTCTCTACCTGATCAAGACCCTCTTGCGGGCGGAAATCCCGGGATTCCGGGCCCATCGCCCACCATTCGGCGGTAGGAAGGGCAGGCACCACGTGCACCGCACGTCACAGAAGGACACGAGCGCTGAGCTGAACAGAGGAGTCCCCCGGTGAGCCAGCAGCCGGAGATGCAGCCGCCGGGGCCCCCCGGGGGAGACGTCACCCGTGATCTGACCGGTACGCCGTTCCCCCTGGGCGACTGGGGCGAGCCGGCCGAACGGCTCGACGAGCTGTACCGCTGGGTCGAGGCGAACGCCCTGCGCACCGCCGAGTGGTACCTCTCCGACCGCGTCTGGAAGCGCCGCGCCGCCCGGATCCTGCGGATCGGCACGGCCGCCGGGGTGATCGCGGGTGCCGCGCTCCCGCTGCTCGACCTGACCGGGGTCGCCGAGGGCACCGCGGGCTGGGGCTATCTGTCGCTGCTGCTCGGCGCCGCCTGCCTGGCCTGCGACCGGTACTTCGGCCTCACGTCCGGCTGGATAAGGGACGTGGCGACCGCCCAGGCCGTGCAGCGCCGCCTCCAGGCGCTCCAGTTCGACTGGGCCTCGGAGAGCGTCCGGGAGGTCCTCGGTCCCACGGAGGGCACGGCCAGCGAGGCGGCCGAACGCTGTCTCGGCGTGCTGCGCCGCTTCTCCGAGGACGTGACGGAGCTGGTACGGGCGGAGACCGCGGACTGGATGGTCGAGTTCCGTTCGGGCCCGGCGCCGCTGGCGCTCCAGTCGGTCGGCGTCGTCCCGGCCAGGGCGGAGAGCTCGCACCCCTCGGGCCGCTTCCCGCTGCCGCCGGGCACCCGCCCGAACATGCCGCGCCAGCGGCCCCCGGAGGCCCGCTAGGGCGATCCGGGGGCCGGACGGACTCAGCTCAGCTCAGCTCAGCTCAGCTCAGCTCAGGATGATCATCGAGCCCTGGGCGAGGCTCCGGGTCGCCGCCGCGTGCAGCCCCAGCCACACGTGCCGCTCCCGGGCGAAGGGGTGGTCCTCGTACGGCACGGCCGCGGCCGGCTCCTCCAGGGTGGTGGGCCGGTCCGGCGGCTGCGGGGCCGCCGGCGGGTTCGCCGGGTCGATGCCGAGGGCGGGCGCCACGAACTCCAGCTCCCGCAGGAGCCCGTACGAGGAGCCGAGCGGCCCGCCGCCTTCCAGCAGCTCGTCGCTGGCCAGCGGCACCGGGAAGTCCACCGGCACGTACGCGCCCGCGTGGTCGTAGTGCCAGACCAGGTGGGACTGCTGGGCGGTCGCCTCGAACATCTCCAGGAGCTGCTCGTAGTCCCCGCCGAGCTCGCCGACCGGCTCGACCGGCAGCCCGCACATCTGGAGCAGGTAGGCGCGGCGCAGGAAGTGCAGGGCCTCGTAGTCGAAGCCGGCGACCGGGGCGACGTCGCCGGACAGCCCCGGCATGTACGCGTAGACGGGCACGGTCGGCAGGCCCGAGGCGGTCAGCACGGCGTCGTAGGCCGCTATCTCTTCGGCGAAGGGGTTGTCGGGGCTGTGGCACAGCACGTCGACGAGGGGGACCAGCCACAGGTCACAGGCCAAGGGAGGCTCGCTCTCCGTCAGTTGCAGGGACGGCCAGGGTAGTCGGCCGGGCCGACGACGCCCACCCGCTGACCACCTGCCCCCGGAGCCCCCGCCTCAACCCGGATCACCGGATCAGCGGACGGTCCGAGCCTCCAGCCTGTCCGCCCATTCCAGCGAGTGCGCGTTGTAGTCCCGTACGACCTGGACGGCGGCCTCCGCGTCGCCGCGGGTGATCGCGTCGACCAGCTCCACGTGTCCGCTCCACAGCCAGCCGAGGACGTCCCGCTCGGAGCGCAGGAAGGGCACCGAGAAGACCCAGGCCTGGACGCGGAGCTTGTGCAGGAAGTCGGCGATGTAGTCGTTGGCGGAGACGAGCCGCCCCAGCTCGCGCCAGTAGCGGATGTCGTAGCCGATGAGGATGTCGAGGTCCCCGGCGCGGGCGGCGCGGGCGGCGGCCTCGCCCCGGCGCCTTATGGAGACGAGCGCGACGCCGATGTTGTGGTCGGGCTCCGGCGGCGGGGTCGTCGCGGGCGCGTGGCGGCGGAAGATGCCGTCGACGACGAGCATCCGGGCCTCGACCATGCCCCGGTAGTCGGCGATCGAGTACTGGTGGACCCGGAAGCCGCGGTGCTGGTCGGAGTCGAGGAGGCCCTGCGCGCACAGGTCGACGAGGGCTTCGCGGACGGGCGTCGCGGAGACGCCGTACTGCTCGGCGATCTGCTTGACGGTGAATTCCTCGCCCGGCTGGAGACGCCCTGCGAGCACCTCGTCACGCAGCGCGTCCGCGATCTGCTGTCGCAAGGTGTTGCGAGTGACAGCTCCGCTCGCGGGCATGGGTCGGGCCCCCTCCGTCCGGTTCCGGACACCCTAGTCCAGACGGAAGGGGCCTCTCCGTTCCGCGGTCAGACGGTGTGTTCGTCGGCCACCGAGAGCGCCGCGTCCAGGGCCGCCAGGCCCTCCTTGGCCTCCGCCTCGGAGACGTTGCAGGCGGGAACGGCGTGGGTGCGGTTCATGTTGATGAAGGGCCACAGGCCCTGCTTCTTCGCCGCGGCACCGAAGGCGGCCATCGGGGCGTTGGCCTCGCCGGCCGCGTTGTACGGGACGAGCGGCTCGCGGGTCTCCTTGTTCTTGACCAGGTCGAGCGCCCAGAAGACGCCCATGCCGCGGACCTCGCCGACGGACGGGTGGCGCTCGGCCAGCTCGCGCAGGCCGGGGCCGAGGACGTTCTCGCCGATGTGGGCGGCGTGCTCGACGACCTTCTCGTCGGCCATCACGTCGATGGTGGCGACGGCGGCGGCGCAGGCCAGCGGGTGACCGGAGTAGGTCAGGCCGCCGGGGTAGGGCCGCTTCTCGAAGGTGGCGGCGATCTCGGCGTTGATGGCGACGCCGCCGAGCGGCACGTAGCCGGAGTTCACGCCCTTGGCGAAGGTCATCAGGTCGGGCACGACGTCGAAGTGCTCGGCGGCGAACCACTTGCCGGTGCGGCCGAAGCCGGCCATGACCTCGTCGAGGACGAAGACGATGCCGTACTTGTCGCAGATCTCGCGGACGCCGGCGAGGTAGCCGGGCGGCGGGGTCATGATGCCGGCGGTGCCGGGCACGGTCTCCAGGATGATCGCGGCGATCGTCGCCGGACCCTCGAAGGCGATCGTGTCCTCCAGGTGCTGGAGGGCCCGCGCGCTCTCCTCCGCCTCGGTGGTGGCGTAGAAGGGCGAGCGGTACAGGAACGGCGCCCAGAAGCGCACGACGCCCGCGGAGCCGGTGTCGGAGGCCCAGCGGCGCGGGTCACCGGTCAGGTTGATCGCGGTCGAGGTCGCGCCGTGGTACGAGCGGAAGGCCGAGAGCACCTTGTGGCGGCCCGTGTGCAGACGGGCCATGCGGACGGCGTTCTCGACGGCCTCGGCGCCGCCGTTGGTGAAGAAGATCTTGTCCAGGTCGCCCGGGGTGCGCTCGGCGATGAGGCGTGCGGCCTCGGAGCGGACGTCCACGGCGAAGGCGGGCGCGAAGGTCGCGAGCTTCCCGGCCTGCTCCTGGATGGCGGCGACGACCTTGGGGTGCTGGTAGCCGATGTTGGTGTAGACGAGGCCGCTGGTGAAGTCGAGGTAGCGGTTGCCGTCGTAGTCCCAGAAGTACGAACCCTCCGCGCCGGCGACGGCGAGCGGGTCGATCAGTCCCTGTGCGGACCAGGAGTGGAAGACGTGCGCGCGGTCGGCGGCCTTGACGGCCGCGCCGGCCTGAGGATCGGGTTCGACATGAGGGGTCATGGGACCGAGGGTAAGGAACCGCAGGTGGGACGGGCCATCACCATCTTGTCCACCGAGACCGTGGCGGACCCGACACGTTGCCGGTCGGGGCGGTGAGCGGCGCGGCGGGCGCTCAGCCGACGATCACGTCCACGGGGCAGCGAATGCCGGACGCACGGGCCAGGCGGCCGTCCGCGGTGACCAGCGCACAGCTGTACGCCTCCGCCGCCGCGGCGTAGGCCGCGTCGTAGGCGGTGAGGTTTCCCCGCAGCTCCCAGATCCGGGGGAGAAGCACCCGCGACAACGGCACGACAGGTTCCAACTTGGCAAGGGCGGCGACGGCGTCCTCCGCGTGCTCCTTGGAGATCTTTCCGCCCAGCAGGTTGCCCCGAATCACCGAGAGCACCTCGATCGTCCAGTGCTCCGGCGCGATCCACCTGCTGTCGGCTGCGAGGGCGGCGCGACACCGGTCCCCGATCGGCCCCTCGTCGAGCAGCGAGAACGCGAAGACGGACGCGTCGACGACGATCACTCGTCATCTCCAGGCACACCGAGTCCCGCATCCCGTTCGGCACGCTCGGCGCGCAGCACCCCCAGAACGTCGGCGGTACCGAGCCGAGTGCCGTACCGCCCACGGGAGAAGCCCTGGAGGACGGCCAGATTGTCCCGGCGCCGCACTTCGTCCGTCAGCACGTCGAACAGGTACGCCTGCAACGACTGGCCGCGCTCACCCGCTATGGCCGCCAGCCGGTCGCGCATCTCCTCCGGCACATCACGAATCTGCAGTGCAACCATGCCCCGATGATTGCATGCATATCTGCATGCATACAATCGAACGACCCGCCCCGTCTAGGCTCCGCGCCATGAGCACGTCAGCGCGCAGTGCCGCCACCGCCTTCACCGGCTGGGGCATGGTCCTCAGCGGGGCGGCCGCCGTCGTGGCCGCCCTCTGGGGGGTCTCCCCGCACCCGCCGCTCGTCCCCGAGCTGGCCCTCGCGGGGCTCGCGGCGCTCTTCGCGGCGGGCTGGGTCCTCGCCTCGTACCGCGCCGGGGCCCGCGAGCGCGACCCGCTCCACAAGCCCCGCCCGGACACCCGGAAGCCGAACCCCGTCCTGCGGTACGTGCTCTGCTTCGGCGTCCCCTTCGCCACCTTCGCCGCCTTCCTGACGGCCTTCACCGTCAGCGGCTCCTACGGCCGCGAGACCGAGCGCCTGGAGCGCGCCGGGTACGCCGAGTACGAGGTCACCGTCGTCCGCCTCGCCGGCGAGCCGGAGTTCCACGAGGGCGACGAGGACCACGATCCGTACTACCTCACCGACCTCACCCTGCGGATCCCGTACGAGGCCGGCCCCCGCGAGGTGACCGTCCGGGGCATGTACACCCGCTTCAAGGCGCCCCGGCCCGGCCGCAAGGTCGACGTCTACTTCGCGCCCCGCGACCCGAACACCCCCGTCGTCGAGGACGGCAGACGCTCCACGGTCCGCCTCTTCCTCGTCGCCTTCCTCGGGCTCTGGATCTGGCCCCTCATCCTGGTCGCGGGCTTCACCATCAAGGCGATGGGCGACGCGAACGACCTGCACCGACTGCGCCGCTTCGACCCCGGCGTCCACCTGCCCGCCCTCGCCGTCCTGCTGACCGGCCTGGTCCTGCTCCTCCCGAAGGCCCTGGACTTCCAGGTGGCGGGCCACGACCAGCTGTACGCCCTCGTCTCCAGCCTGACCCCCGCCCTGGCCCTGACCTGGGTCGTCAAGAGGGTGTGAACAGCTCGCTCACCGCACTCCGCAGCAGCAGCGGATGCACGAAACGGTCCGGGCACGTCGGCGGGAAGCGCCACGCCAGGGGCCAGGTGCGGCCGGTGAGGGCCGGGACCGGTACGTAACTCACATGCGCCGGGCTCGCGTTGAAGCGCGTCACCCCGCGGGGCCAGGGGCGGCGGGCCGTCGAGCCGGGCGGTACGAGGAAATAGACCCCGCGCCGGCCGTTCGCCTCGATGACGACGGGCCCCGGGTCTCCCCCGGTGAGCGCCTCCATCCAGTCGGCGAGCCGGCGCCCTTCGTCACCGTCCACTCGAACGGCGTCGAATTGTACGCCCGCCTTGCGGAGTTGGAATCCGGAAACAGGAATCCAACTCACATCAACTTCCCGATTCTCTGCATTCACAGCACCATGTTCCCGCGTCGGCGCTAGCGTTTTCCACGACTGCGGCGGGCGCGTCGGCAACCCCTTGACCTGCGCCAACACACCCTCAACGCAGTCGAATTCGGCGGGGAGCAGTTGAGACCGGTTGAGATCGGTTGAGTCCGAATGGGGAGCGTGAATGGCGCGAGCCGAGAACAAGGAAACGGTGGGCCCTGCGGCCAGGACGGCGGCCGCCGTGGCGAAGAGAATGCGGCAGAAGAAGGGCTGGACACAGGAGTACCTGGGAAGCCAGACAGGCTTCACGGGAGCGGCGATCAGCGCGATGGAACGGCTCATCCATCCGGTGAGCGACGACATGCTGGTCCAGCTCGAACGGGGCCTCGGCGGCGGCACGGGCTTCTTCGAGGAGCTGAGGGAACTCGTACGCCTGGAGAAGCTGCCGGAGCAGTTCCGGGGGTACGCGCCGATCGAGCAGAAGGCGGTGAGCCTGCGGCTCTATGCGAACCATGTCGTCCACGGACTCTTCCAGACGGAGGCGTACGCGCGGGCGTTGATCGCGGGCGGGTGCCCGGAGCCCACGCAGGAGCGCACTGAGGAGCTCGTCGCGGGTCGAATGGCCCGCAAGGCGTTGTTCGACCGGAAGCCGGTATGCGAGATCGAGCTGGTGCTTGACGAGTCGGTGCTCCTGCGGGCGATCGGGAACGCGGAGATCATGCGGGAGCAGTTGACCTACCTGGCAGAGTGCGCCCGGAGGAGAAACGTGGTTCTTCAGGTACTGCCGTTGGACGCGGGGTTGGGTGGCGAGTACGCAGGTGCGCGAGGGGAAGTGAACGTGGTGGAGACTCCGGCCCACGACCTCGTCACCTACCTGGAGATCGGGGACGAGAGCCTGCTGATCACCGACCGGACGAAGGTCAGTACGTACAGGCAGCGGTATGCGAAGATCCGGGCACAGGCCCTGGATCCGCGCAGGTCGCTGGGCGTCATCGAGGAGTTGGCGGGAGTACGGAGATGAGCGAGACCCTGCACTGGTTCAAGTCCAGCTACAGCGACAGCGGTGGCGGCAACTGCGTCGAGGTCGCCTTCGCCTGGCGCAAGTCCTCCTACAGCAGTGACAGCGGCGGCAATTGCGTAGAGGTCGCCACCTGCGCCCACGCCGTCCACCTCCGGGACTCCAAAGTCAGCGACGGGCCCACGTTCGTCGTGGAGCCCGCCGCCTGGACCGCTTTTGTCGCCGGCCTGACCCTCTAGCAGTACAGGTTCGCCCCCGCGGGCACGCCCAGGATCTGGGTGAACTGCTGGTACTTGGTGACCCGGCTCTGGACCTGGGCCGGGTTGCCGCCGTTGCACTCCAGGCTGCCGTTGATCGCCCAGATGGTCTGGCCGAAGCCGGCGCCGTTGACCATCGCGTTGTGCGCGGTCATCGTGCCCGGGCCGTTCTGCGTGTTCCAGTACCAGAGGCCCGTCTGCATCGCGACGGCCGGATCCTGCTCCACCCGCCACGGGTTGTTCAGCAGGTCGATGCCGAGGGCGTCACCGGCCGCCTTGTAGTTGAAGTTCCACGAGAGCTGGATCGGGCCCCGGCCGTAGTACGCGGCCTGGCCGGCCGGGCAGCCGTAGGGCCGGGTCGTGTCGCAGTAGTGGGGGTAGTTGGCCGTGTTCTGCTCGACGATGTAGTAGAGCCCGCCCGTCTCGTGGGAGACGTTCGCGAGGAACGCCGCCGCCTCCTGCTTCTTCACCGTGTCGCTGCCGGTGGTGGCGAAGCCGGGGTAGGACTTGAGGGCGGCCACGAGGCCCGCGTACGTGTAGAAGGGGTTCCGGTTCGGGAACATCTGGTTGAACTGGGCCTCGGAGACCACGAATCCGGAGGGGTTCGGGTCCGTGCCGCCCCCGCCGGTGCCGCAGGCGCCCTCGTCGCGCCAGACGTCCGAGGAGCCGGGGCGCTCGTTCTGGGTCCACCACTTGGCGTACCAGTTGTGGCCGTTGTACGAGGCGGTCATGCCGCCCGTGTAGACGCTGCCCGAGTTCCAGGCGGCGACGCAGGCGGGGGCGGCGCCCGCCGAGGCGGTGGGGAGGAGGACCGCGAGGCCGACGGCCGTACAGAGCGCGGCCATCAGGGTGACCAACTTGCGCAGCATGGTGCGTACTTCCTTCCGGGTGGGGTCCGGGTGGGAAGCCACAGCGAAGCGCGATTGGTCTGAACCTGTCAAGGTCTAGACCAGAAAACGACCCCACGGCGCCACCGTGGGGTCGTCCTCCGAAGGTGCGGCCTTACGCGGCCACCCGCACCGCCAGTTCCTTCGCCAGGGACTCGGCCGCCGCGATGGACTCCGTGCGGGAGGACTCGAAGAGCGGGACGAGCCCGGCCATCGCCGGGACGTGCGGGGCCAGGGTCAGCTCGGGGGCGATGAAGGTGACGTCCAGGCCGAACATCTCCCCCAGGGCGAGCCGGAGGTAGTTCTCGACGTAGTCGTTGCCGTGCTGGGGCGTGCCCTCACGGTAGGAGCCGCCCCGGCTGGTGACGACGACGGCCCGCTTGCCGGCGAGCGAGGGGTGCTCGGCGATCGAGGTGCGGCCCACGAGGAAGACGTGGTCGAGCCACGCCTTCAGGGTGGAGGGGATCGTGTAGTTGTACATCGGCGCGGCGAGCAGGATCACGTCCGCCCGCTCGGCCTCCTCGATCAGTCTCCCGCGCAGTGCGAAGGCGGGCGCCGTACTGTCCGCGTAGTAGGCGGCGGCCTCCAGGTGGGGGATCGGTTCCTCCGCGAGGTCGCGGTAGATCACCGTCCCCTCGGGGTGCTCCGCCTCCCAGGCCTTGCGGAAGGCGGCGGTGACGGCGCGGGAGTGGGAGTCGTCGCCGTTGAAGGACGTGTCGATGTGCAGCAGCGTGGCCATGGGGATCGTCTCCTGGGGAGTCGCGGGGGCTGGTGAAAGAGATCTTTCTTCCTCAACCAAAGTTGAGGTCCAGCCCCTTCTCCCTGTGACCCCGGTCACCCTCAGATCATCAGGATGATCCGGCCCGGCCGGTGCCCCGCCTCGGCCCTGCGGTGCGCCTCCGCGACCTCCTCCAGGGGCATCACGTCCGCCACCCGGGTGATCAGCTCCCGGTCCGCCACCTTCCGCAGGCTCTCCGTGAGCCCGGCCGCGTCCGGGACGGCCCGTACGGTCTCGACGCGGATGTCCCGCTCGGCGGCCGGCACCCGGTCGGGGGCCAGCGCGGCGAACGCGCCGCCGTCCTTGACCACCGGGAGCAGCTCGGCGCCGATGAGTCCCCCGTCGAAGACGGCGTCGACCCCGTCCGGGTCGCCCGCGTGGACCTTCGCGACGATGTCCTCCGGGATGCCGCGCGGCACGACGTGGTCCGCGCCGATGACCCGCAGTTCGGGCTCGTCGCCCTCGTGGGCGACGCCCACGACACGCAGCCCGGCCGCATGGGCGTACTGGACGGCCAGGCGGCCCACCACCGCGCTCGCGCCGGTCACGAGCACGCTCGCGCCCGCCGGAAGGTTCAGCCGTTCGAGGCCCTGCTGGGCGGTGGCCGAGGCCAGCGGCAGCGACGCGGCCACCGTGAAGTCCACGTCCTCCGGGATCGGGGCCAGCCACTCCGGGTCGGCCCAGATGATCTCGGCGTACGTGCCGTCGCCCGTCAGCATCTCGAACCAGGGCACGAATCCGGCCACACGGGTGCCGACCGTCATCCCCGGCTCTCCGGGCACGGGATCGAGCAGCTTGCCCGCGAAGTCCGTCCCGAGGACGAACGGGGGCCTGAGATCGCCGACCGCGTCGGCGTACCGGCCCGCGCGGATCCGCAGATCGGCCTGGTTCACCCCGGCCGCCCTCAGGGCCACCCGCACCTTGCCCGGGACGGCCCCGGCCTCCGGCTTCGGCCGGCGGGCCATGCGGAGAACCTCGGGTCCGCCGTAGGCGGTCACTTCGACGACGCGCATGGGGTACTCCTCAGACGGAAGGCCCCCTCGTGGCCATTACACCCACGCTCCGCAGCCCCGGGCAACCTCTGTCGGTCCACCTGGGGAGGTGTCCGCGGGAAGGCGTCTGAACGAACGGCGAAGTCCAGGTGGCGGCCCGCTACGCCGCCCCCGCCCTCGTACAGGCGTCCGTACCGTCCCGGCCATGGAGTGGATAACCGCAGAGAACGTCATCGCCGTGGGAACGGCCCTCGTCGGTGTCCTGGTCACGCTCGCCGTCGTCTGGATCGACCGGTTCTCGCCGCAGCGCAAGCGGCTCGGTTACCGCGTGCAGCTCAACACCCCGCTCCACCGGGAGGAGAACCAGGACAGCGAGGTCATGACGGTGCGGGAGGGCCAGGTCGTGGGGATGGCCGCGCCCGCCGACGGTTCCACGCTCGTCCTCCTCCGCATCGAGAACGACCGCGAGCTCGACATCGCCTCCGAGGACTACGGCGCCTCCGCCGACCCCCACGGACTGAAGATCACCTTCGGTGAGCGGACCGTCCAGGGCGTCGTCGCCACCATCCCCTCCGCCTGGGACTCCGTACGGGAGGACCTGGAGCGCTCCCCCAAGCTCGGCCGGAACGGCAGCGCCGTCCTCGTCCCCAAGGTGGCCCTCGAACGCGGCCAGTACTTCAAGCTGCTCGTCCAGCTCTCCGGCGGCGTCGCCGACCGCGACATCAAGATCGACGGAAGCCTCCAGGGCGGCTCCATCCGGCGCAACCGGAGCACCACCCCCGACGAGAAACCGGCCAGGTTCAGCCCCACCGCCCGGACCGTCACCATCGTCCTCACCGCCTGCGTCATGGCCCTCGCCGCGATCATCGTCCGCGAGCAGAACCCGCCGCCCATCGGCTGCGCCCGCGGCACCCTCACCGTCACCGGCTCGACGGCCTTCGCGCCCGCCCTGCGCGAGGCGGCGAAGCGGTACGAGAAGGACTGTGAGGGCTCCACGGTCACCGTCGACGTGCACGGCTCCACCGCCGGCATCCGGGAGCTGGCCGCGGCCGGACCCGACAAGGGCTCCGTCATCGCCTTCTCCGACGGGCGCAAGCCCGGCGGCTTCCCCGAACTGCGGGAGAACATGGTCGCCGTCTCCCTCTTCACCGTCGTCGTGAACGACGGCGTGCCCCTCGACGACCTCACCCTCGACCAGATCCGGCGCGTCTACCGGGGCGACATCCACAACTGGGGCGAGCTCGTCCCCGGCCTCGACCGGCCCGTCCTCCTCGTCAGCCGCGACGCCAACTCCGGGACCCGGCAGGTCTTCCAGCGCCGTGTCCTCGAACGCAACGAGCCCGCCAACTCCTCCCAGGACTGCCAGACCTCCGACGACCCCGAGTCGAAGGTCATCCGCTGCGAACTCGACTCCACCGAACAGGTCCTCGCCACCGTCGCCCAGCTCCCCGGTGCCCTCGGCTACTCCGAACTCCGCGCGACCGACGGGCGCAAGGGCCTGCACCGGGTGGCCGTCGACGGGCGGCGGCCCGTCGTGGCGGAACTGGGCGAGTCCGGCTACCCGTACCGGGAGATCGAGTACGCCTACACCCGGGGCCTGCCCCCGACCGACTCCCTGACCGCCAGCTTCCTCACGTACCTCCGGTCGGGGCGCGGCCAGGACGTCATCAGCGCGCACGGGCACCTGCCCTGCGCGACCCCGAAGGGACTTCCGGTGTGCGGAGAGGGCTGATCGCCGATCTCCTCGTCTGGCATGCTCTGGCGACGTGGAGTCATTGAACGCGGAAGATCCGGTCAGCGTCGGCCCGTTCCGTCTGATCGGCCGCCTCGGGGTCGGCGGGATGGGCCGGGTGTTCCTGGCGCGCTCGGCCGGCGGGCGGACCGTCGCGGTCAAGGTGGTGCACGCGGAACTGGCCGCCCAGGACGAGTTCCGGCGCCGGTTCGCCCGCGAGGTCGCCGCCCTCGAACGGGTCGGCGGCACCGGAACCGCGCCCGTCCTCGGCTCCGACACCACCGCCGAGTCGCCGTGGGTCGCCATCGGCTACGTGCCGGGGCCCTCGCTGCGGACCGTGGTCGGCGACGAGTTCGGGCCGCTGCCGCCCGCGACCGTCCGGGCCCTCGCCTCCGGGCTCGCCCGCGCCCTCGACCACATCCACGCCGCCGGACTCGTCCACCGCGACCTCAAGCCGTCGAACGTGCTGCTCACCGTCGACGGGCCGCGGATCATCGACTTCGGCATCGCCCGCGCCGTCGACCACGTCTCCGACGGCGGCAACCTCACCACCACCGGGGCCGTCGTCGGCTCCCCCGGCTTCATGTCGCCCGAACAGGTCCGCGGCGACCAGGTCTCGCCCGCCTCGGACATCTTCTGCCTCGGGTCCGTGCTCGCGTACGCGGCGACCGGCCGCGCCCCCTTCGGCACCGTGGACAGCGGCGTCCACGCCACCATGTTCCGCATCGCGCACGACGAGCCCGACCTGACGGACCTCCCGCCCGAACTCTCCGGACTCATCCGCGCCTGCCTCGCCAAGGACCCGGCGGCCCGGCCCACGGCCACCGAGATCGTCGAGACGCTCCCGGTCGCCGACCCGTGGCTCCCGGCGGACGTCCTGGCCCGGCTCGGACGGCACGCGGCACAGCTCCTGGAGGCGGAGGGCAGCAGCGCGGAGGCTTCGGAGACTCCCCCGCCGCCCACGGGGACCACCTCCCCCACCGCGCCCGCCGCGCCCCGGCGCCGGGGCCGTACCGCGCTGCTCGCGGCCGTCACGGCGCTCGTGGTGGTGGCGGCGGCCGGCGCCGCCTACACGTACTGGCCCAGGAACGGCGGCACCACCGGCGGCGGGGGCGGGGGCAGGAACGTCACCACCGGCCCCACCCGGCCCGCCGCCGGGATCGTCCCCGCCGCCTTCCTCGGCGCCTGGGAGGGCGTCCTCAAGGGCAAGCCGGACGCCCCGTACGAGACCAGCCGGATCGAGATCACCCAGGGCGCGGCCGGCGCCAAGGCCGCCGTCTACACCCACGTCACCGGGGAACAGCTCTGCATCGGCCGGGCGACCCTGATCTCCGCCACCGACAGCGAACTCGTCCTCGGCGAGGCCGAGATCACCGAGAGCGTGCCCGCCCAGCGCTGCACCCCGGCCGCCCGCCAGACCCTCACACTGCGCTCGACCGACGTCGTCGAATGGGGCTCCGGCGTCGCCAAGAGCACCTTCCAGCGGGTCAGGACCGGCACGAACATCGTCCCCGCCGCGTTCGTCGGCACCTGGAAGCAGGCGCCGGACACGGTGACCCAGCCCGACCCCGACCGCTGGTCCTACGTGGTCACCGTCACCCAGGGCCCGGTCGGCGCGCCGCTCGTACGCTTCGAGCAGGCGTATCCGCGCACGGACGACCAGGGGAACCAGCTCTCCGGCACCATCCGCTGCGCGACCACCGCCCTCGTCGGCGGCGCGGGCTCCCTCCTCGTCATCGGCCCCGAGACCCGCGACCCGGACACCTGGGACCCGGACTGCGCCGAGAACGGCTCCAGCAACCTCCGCATCGTCCGCTACCAGGGCAAGGAACGGCTCCAGGTCTACGGGATGAGCGCGGACGGGGAACCGGCGGAGTTCGTCCGGGACTAGTCACCTCGCGAGCAGCTCCAGGGCCGCCCTGACCGAGTCCAGGAGCGGCTGCCCGATCGCGCCGACCGTGGCCGCGACGGCCGCGAGGGCCATCAGCGAGCGGCGCCGGGACCCTGCCTCGGCGGACGGGCCGGCGGCGAGAACGGGCAGCGCGTCGTCGATGGAGGACCGGTCCTCCTCCGGCACCTCGCCGCGCAGCGCCCGCGCGAGCTCCACGACGGCCCGGAGCGTCTCCTCCAGGCTCGCCTGCGGGGCGTGGTGGTGGACGATGCCGGTGTGGCCCTGGCCGCCGTTGATGTTGACCGCGTCCCCGTAGTAGTGGTGGTTCCCGCTCGTCACTTGGACACTCCCGTGTTGCCGCTGCCGCCGTAGATGTTCACGGCGTCGCCGAAGTAGTAGTTGCTGGGGTTGCTGATCGTGAGCGCCCCCACCGTGACGGTGAGCTCCGCGTCCGGTTCGTCGATCGCGGACGCGATCCGTACGACGAGTTCGTTCAGGTACCGGCGGTCCCCGGAGACCATCGCGGTCGACCGGCCGTTCGTCTCGATGGCCAGCACGTCGTGGGCGGACGCGGTGACGACGGCCAGCATGTCGACCGTGAACCAGATCAGGGCACCGATGACGCCCAGGATGGAGATCTGGTACAGGAATGCGGTGAAGCCGCCCGGCCCCTCTCCCCGGGCGAAGACCTGGCCCAGGAAGGCGACGAGGCCGATCGCGAGCGCCGCGAGCAGCGTGAGCACCACCCGTTTCACGAACACGCGGACGGCATCAGCCTTACGGGGCCGGAGCACGAAGGTGTAGACGCGGACGATGTTCTCCAGCGGATAGGCCGCGCCGCTCACCCAGAGCAGCCGCTTGCTGATGACCAGCGGAAGAGCCGCCGACGCGGCGATTCCGGAATGCGGCGGGTGGGACGGCGGTGGTGGCGGTGTGGGCGGCGGTGCTGGTGTTCCCATGCTTCCCCCTGTGCTGTGGCGGGCCGAAGTGGAGCCCCATTAAGCACTCGACTCTCCCGCAGAACAAGGCGAGTTCAGGCCTCCCGTGAGACGACTTCGGACACCGCACGGGCATAGTCGTGCACCAGGGGGCGGGAGTCGTCGGCGCGCCAGGCGAGGGCGAAGCTGGTCGGGGAGACGCCGTCGACGGGGCGGACGACGACGCCGCCACGGGTGAGCAGCGGGGCGTTGCCCTCGGCGACCAGGCAGATGCCGAGGCCGTCGACGAGGGCTTCGTACGTCTCGTCGGTGGATCCGATCTCGGCGCCGATCCGGGCCGGGCGGCCGTCCCGCGCGTCCAGGGCCAGCCAGTGGTCGCGGAGTTCGGGGGCCACGGCGCCGGGCAGCGCGAGGAAGGGCTCGTCGAGTAGGTCGGCGAACGCGATCCGCTCGCGGCCGGCCAGCGGGTGCCGCTCGGACAGGGCGATCAGACGCGACTCGGTGGCGACGACGACCCAGCGGAAGCGCTCGGCGCCGACCAGCGGGAGCCAGACGAACGCCAGGTCGCTGGTGCGGTCGGCGAGCCCGGCGGTCGGGTCGTCCCAGCCGATCTGGCGCAGCCGGAGCCGGGCCGCCGGGTGCTTCTCGGTGAAGCGGGAGCGGATCGCGGGAAGCAGGCCGCTCCGGCCGGGGCTGGTCGACATGCCGATGCTGAGCGTGGCCTCCCGCTCGGCCCGGGCGGCGCGCACCGCGCCCTCCCCCTCCGCCCACGCGGCGAGCACCGCGTGGGCGTGCGGCAGCAGGGCCGCACCGACCGGCGTGAGGGCCACGCCCTGCCGGTCCCGGTCGAAGAGGGGTGCGCCGAGCTGCCGCTCCAGGGCCCGGATCTGCTTGCTGAGCGCGGGCTGCGAGACGTACAGCCGCTCGGCGGCCCGCGTGAAGTGGAGCTCCTCGGCGACCGCGAGGAAATACCGAAGATCCCGCCCGTGCACGTCCATGCCCTCTGGCTATCACGGCGGATCTTGGACGGACAACGTCCCACTGTCCCAAGCTTGTTGGGACAGCGAGCAATCGAGCAGCAGGGGAACACGCACATGAGCAAGGTCTGGCTGATCACCGGTGCGAACAGCGGATTCGGGCGCGCCTTCACCGAGGCGGCGGTCGCCGCCGGGGACGTGGTGGTCGCCGCCGCGCGCCGCGCGGGCACCCTGGACGACCTGGTCGCCGCCCACCCCGACCAGGTCCACGCCGTCACCCTGGACGTCACCGACCTGGCCGCCGTCGACCGTGTGGTGGCCGAGGTCGCCGAGCGGCACGGCCGCATCGACGTCCTGGTCAACAACGCGGGCCGCACCCACGTCGGTTCGGTCGAGGAGACCGGCGACGACGAACTGCGCTCGCTCTTCGACGTGCACGTCTTCGCGCCCGCGGCCCTCACCCGCGCCGTCCTGCCCCACATGCGGGCCCGCCGCTCCGGCGCGATCGTGCAGCTCAGCAGTGTCGGCGGCCAGGGTTCGATGCCCGGCTTCGGCGCCTACAGCGCGACGAAGTTCGCCCTCGAAGGCCTGTCGGAGGCGCTGGCCGCCGAGGTGAAGCCGCTCGGCATCCACGTCCTCATCGTCGAGCCCGGCGCCTTCCGGACGTCCCTCTTCGGCAACGGCAGCCTCAGCGTGGACACCATCGCCGACTACGCCGACACGGTCGGCGCCACCCGTGCCTTCGTCGAAGGCGGCGACGGCGGCCAGGCCGGCGACCCGGCGAAGGCCGCTGCGGCGGTCCTGACCGCGCTCGCCGCCGACGAGCCGCCGCTGCGGCTGGCCCTCGGCGACGACTCCATCGACATGATCCACGCCCACCTCGACCAGGTCCGGGCGGACCTGAACGCGTGGGACAAGGTCGGCCGGGACACGAAGTTCGACGCCTGACCGGACACACGGAAGGGCCCGCACCCTCCCTCGGGTGCGGGCCCTTCCGGCGTGCCTAGAGGCCTACAGGCCTACAGGAACGAGTTGATCTCGATCGTCTCCGTGCGGCCGGGGCCGACGCCGATCGCGGAGATCGGGGCGCCCGACATCTCCTCCAGCGCCTTCACGTACGCCTGCGCGTTCTTCGGGAGGTCCGCGAAGGTCTTCGCCTTCGTGATGTCCTCCGACCAGCCCGGCAGCATCTCGTAGATCGGCTTCGCGTGGTGGAAGTCGGTCTGCGAGTACGGCAGCTCCTCGACGCGCTTGCCGTCGATCTCGTACGCGACACAGACCGGGATCTGCTCCCAGCCGGTGAGGACGTCGAGCTTGGTGAGGAAGAAGTCCGTCAGGCCGTTCACACGGGTCGCGTAGCGCGCGATGACCGCGTCGAACCAGCCGCAGCGACGGTCACGGCCGGTGGTGACACCGCGCTCGCCACCGATGCGGCGCAGCGCCTCGCCGTCCTCGTCGAAGAGCTCCGTCGGGAACGGGCCGGCGCCGACGCGGGTCGTGTACGCCTTGAGGATGCCGATGACGCGGGAGATCTTCGTCGGGCCCACGCCCGCACCCGTGCAGGCGCCGCCCGCGGTCGGGTTCGAGGAGGTGACGAAGGGGTACGTGCCGTGGTCGACGTCGAGCAGGGTGCCCTGGCCGCCCTCGAAGAGCACGACCTTGTCCTCGTCGAGCGCCTTGTTGAGGATCAGCGTCGTGTCGGCGACGAAGGGCTTGATCTGCTCCGCGTACTGGAGCATCTCCTCGACGATCTGCTCCGCCTCGATCGCGCGGCGGTTGTACAGCTTGGCGAGCAGCTGGTTCTTGCCCTCCAGCGCCGCCTCGACCTTCTGCTCCAGGATCGACTCGTCGTACAGGTCCTGGACCCGGATGCCGACGCGGTTGATCTTGTCGGCGTAGGTCGGGCCGATGCCGCGGCCCGTGGTGCCGATCTTGCGCTTACCGAGGAACCGTTCCGTCACCTTGTCGAGGGTGACGTTGTACGGGGTGATCAGGTGGGCGTTGCCGCTGATCAGGAGCTTCGACGTGTCGACGCCGCGCTCGTTCAGTCCGCTCAGCTCGGAGAGCAGGACCGCCGGGTCGACGACGACACCGTTTCCGATCACCGGGGTGCACCCCGGGGAGAGGATTCCGGAAGGGAGGAGATGCAGCGCGTACTTCTGGTCGCCGACGACGACCGTGTGGCCGGCATTGTTGCCGCCCTGGTAACGCACCACGTAGTCCACGGATCCACCGAGCAGGTCGGTGGCCTTTCCCTTGCCCTCGTCACCCCACTGAGCACCGAGCAGCACAAGTGCGGGCACAGGCGTACACCCCTTCCGGGTGGGGCATGTCCAAGGTCAGGGGGCGTACGCCGCCTCACCGGTGTGCCCCGGAATAGACGAAGCCCCTGGCGCAATAGCGCAAGGGGCTCTTGCACAAAGATGCTACCCGAGGAAGGACCGAGGTGTCGGATCACGACCAGCTGCTGGTCATCGTCGACCCGGTCGCCCGCCGAATGGACGGCGAGTCCGTACGGATCGCGAAAGATGTGCTGTCCGCGGGCGCGGAGGCGAAGATCTGCCTGCCGGACAGCCCGGAAGAATTCTCCCGGGCCCTGGCCCGGCGCGGCTCCCGGCGCCCCGTCGTGCTCGGCGACGACCGTGCGCTGCTCCGCACGGTCGCCCTGCTGCACCGCGAGCGGGAGCTCGCCGAGGGGGCCCTCTCGCTCGTCCCGATCGGCCCCCAGGACGCCCTGGAAGTGGCCCACGCGCTCGGCGTGCCGCGCTCCACGCCGGCAGCGGCCCGGGTCGCCCTGCACGGGGCCGTACGCCGCCTCGACCTGCTCGTCGACGACAGCGACGGCGTCGTCCTCGGCGACCTCCTGGTCCCGGGCGTGCCCCTCCCCGTCGCCGCCGCGCCGTCCGTGTGGGGCACCTGCCGCTCCCTCGTCCGCACCCTGGTCCGCCCGGCTCCCGCGCCCGTCGCCCGGCTGCGGGTAGAGGCGGACGGGATCCTCCTCGCCGACGTCGACGCTCCCCTTGAGGGCCTCACGGTCCGGCCCGTCGGCGGTACGGCCGAGGTGACCGTCCACCCGGCCTCCGCCCCCACGCGGCACGCGACCGCCGGGACGGTCACGGTCTCGGGCCCGGACTTCCGCTACCGCGCGGACGGGCGGCTGACGGGGCCGGTGCGGCGGCGCACCTGGACGGTGCGGGCGGGGGCCTGGGGGCTGACACTGCCCGTCGAGGCCGCATAACCTCACGAGCGGGGACACGTACTCAGGGGTGGGGGAAGTGCGATGACGCGTGCGGAGACGCGTGCGGTGACGTCCGCGCTGGACGTCGAGACGACGGCGCGGGCGCTGGACGAGTACCGGGGGAAGATCTTCGGGCTGATGTGCGCGGGGGTGGTGCTGCTCCTCCTCGCCCTCGCCGCGGGAGAGCTGCTCGGGGAGGAGTGGGCCGAGCAGGTCGCGGCCATGTTCACCGCGTTCGGGATCCTCTCGCTGGGCGCCGGGATCGGCTCGTGGATCATCGCGCGGCGGATGCGGCGGGCCCTCGGCTCGGGCACCTGGTCGGCACACCCCGCCGTGGCGATCGGCCACGGCCGGACCGCGACGACCGTCGTGCTGCGCTCCCCGGACCGCTCCGAGGCGTGGCCGCTGACCGTGATCGCGACCCGGCAGCGCTACGAGCTGGTGCGGCCGGGCCCGGACGGCGTGCTGTGGTGGTGCGGCGACCCGCGCGTGGGCGGGGTCCTGGCGCCGCCCGGCGGCGGCGAGCTGATCTGGGCGAAGCAGATGCGCGGCGGGCACGTGCGACGCCGGGTCGTCGCGCGTGCGGAGGCGGAGGGCCTGATGCACCGGGCGACGCCACGACAGCCGCAGTGGCAGGGGGCGGTGCCGGAGCGGGTGCTGGGTGTGGATTCCGTGGAGGGCCTGGATTCTGTAGAGGGCCTGGATTCGGTACGGGGCCTGGATTCCGCGCAGGCCCCTGATCCCGTACAGGGCCTGGATCCCGTCACCGGCCGCGATTCCGTCACCGACCGCGATTCCGTCACCGGTCCCGGTCCCGGCACCGTCGACGGCTCCCCCGACGGCCCTCCCGTGCGACTCGACAAGGCGCCTCCCGCGCCGGCCCTGCCCACGTACGCCGAGCTCGTCGAGCACGCCCGTCGGCAGGCCGGGCCCAAGGCCGCCCGGGCGCCGCGTCGGGAGGCGGACGTGCGCGAGGTGGCGTGGTGGCGGGTGCGGGGCCTGCGGCGGGCCGCCGGGCTGCACCGGGTGCTGATCGCGCTGACCTTCTGCGCGGCCGTGGGCGCCGTCGCGCTGACCGGGCCGCCGGAGGAGGACCGGCTGAAGCTGTACGCCGTCGGCGCGGTGGTCGTGCTCGCGCTCGTCTACTCCGTCTACCGGTTCCTGGCCTTCGGCAGGCGGTCCGCGCGGGTGCTGGCCCGGGCCGCGACCGCGCCCGTCCACCTACTGCGCCGGTACGTCCTGCTGTACGACCCGCAGGGTGGCGGGCCCGTCCTGGTGCTCTTCCCGATGTACGGCGGCTGGGGCGCCGGGCCCGAGGCGGTGCTCCCGCTGATTCCGCCCGGCCCGCAGAAGGATCCGCGCCGCGGCCTGCCCGCCGCACCCGCCGGCAAGGTCGCGCTGCACGGCTGGCTGGACTTCGTCGAGCGCCGGTCGTTCGTGGTGCCGTGGATCGAAGGGCGCCCGCTGTGGCCGGCGGGGACGTACCACGAGCCGGACGGGCAGGAGTTCGCCGCGCTCCTCGACCGGCTCGCCCCGCCGCTGGAGGCTCAGGCCTCCTGAGGGGCCTCGGCCGCCCGGCCCTGCTTGTGGGCGCGCCAGCGGTCCATGATCCCGGCCATCTCGCCGTGCAGGAAGGCGAAGAACTCCGCCGTCTCGGCCGTCCGGCGCCCCGCCGCGGTGTCGGGGCCCAGGGTCTCCGCGCCGTCCTGGAGGACCTTCTCCCACCGCACCAGTACCTGGTCGCGGCGGGTGAAGGTCTCGTACCAGAGCTCGTTGTGGAGGACGTACCGCTCGCGGCGCGTGCCGGGGTCGCGCTCGCGGCTGACCATGCCGACCCGGGTGAGGTAGCCGATCGCGCCGGAGACCGCCGCGGGGCTGATCCGCAGGCGCTCGGCGAGTTCGGCCGAGGTCAGGGAGGCCGTCTCCGAGGCGAGGAGCGCCGCGAAGACGCGGCTCGCCATGCGCTGCATGCCGGCCGCGGTCATCTCCCCCGCGAAGCGTTCGACGAAGCGGGACACCGCTTCCTCGTCGCCGCCGTCGGTCTTCGTCATCTCGCTCTCACCCATCCTCTGACTCTATCTCCGGCTTTCCGCCGTTCCTTAACTTCACAAATTTGTGAAACTACCGTACGTTCAGAACCATGACGAAGGCAATCAGCGTCGTCGGACTCCACAAGTCCTTCGGGCGCACCCACGCGCTCGACGGCCTCGACCTCACGGTCGAGACCGGCGAGGTCCACGGCTTCCTCGGCCCCAACGGCGCCGGGAAGTCCACCACCATCCGGGTCCTCCTGGGCCTGCTGCGGCCCGACTCCGGCGCCGCCCAGCTCCTCGGCCGCGACCCCTGGCGGGACGCCGTCGAGCTGCACCGCCGCATCGCGTACGTCCCCGGCGACGTCACCCTCTGGCGCAATCTGTCCGGAGGCGAGGTCATCGACCTGTACGGGCGGCTGCGCGGCGGCGGAGGCCTCGACAAGGCTCGGCGCGCCGAGCTCATCGAGCGCTTCGAGCTCGACCCCACCAAGAAGGGCCGCACCTACTCCAAGGGCAACCGGCAGAAGGTCGCCCTGGTCGCCGCGTTCGCCGCCGACGTCGACCTGCTCGTCCTCGACGAACCGACCAGCGGCCTCGACCCCCTGATGGAGGAGGTGTTCCAGGACTGCGTGGAGGAGGCCCGCCGGCAGGGGCGGACGGTGCTGCTGTCCTCGCACATCCTCAGCGAGGTCGAGGCGCTCTGCGACCGGATCAGCATCGTCCGCAAGGGCCGGACCGTCGAGTCGGGCTCGCTCGCGGAGCTGCGGCACCTGACCCGTACCAGCGTCACCGCCGAACTCGCCGGACCGCCCAACGGTCTCGCCCACCTCCCCGGCGTCCACGGCTTCGACCTGCGGGGCGACCGCGTGTCGTTCCAGGTCGACACCGACAAGCTCGACGCCGTCCTGCGCTCCCTGACCGCCTCGGGCGTACGGAGCCTGACCTCCACCCCGCCCACCCTGGAGGAGCTCTTCCTCCGGCACTACACCGACGAGGCGGCGTCATGAGCCTCGCCGGCACCGGACCGCTCACCCGGCTCGCCCTGCACCGCGACCGGCTGATGCTCCCCGTCTGGGCGGTCGTCACCGGCGGCATGGTCGCGAGCGGCGCCGGCTCCCTGGAGGGGCTGTACGGGACAGCCGCCGAACGCGCCGAGGTCGCGGCCTCGATGACCGCCAACAGCTCGATGCGCGCCCTGTACGGGCCGGTCTTCGGCGACTCCCTCGGCGGGCTCGTCGCCTGGCGCTTCGGCACCTTCGGCGCGGTCCTCGCCGCCGTCGCGAGCCTGATCGTGGTCGTCCGGCACACCCGCGAGGAGGAGGAGACGGGCCGTCAGGAGATGCTGTCCGCCGGGGCGGTGGGCCGCAGGGCCCCGCTGACGGCGGCCCTCCTCGCCGCGCTCACCCTCAACACGGCCGTCGCCCTCGTCGTCACCGCCGGCCTCGCCGGACAGGGAGCGGCCGGGGCGCTCGCGCTCGGCCTGGCGATCGGCGGCACCGGCATGGTCTTCGCGACCACGGCCGCGCTCGCCGCCCAGTTCACCGAGAGCGCCCGGCTCGCGAAGGGCCTGTCGGCCGGCGTCCTGGGGCTGGCGTTCGCCCTGCGGGCGGCGGGGGACTCCGGAAGCGCCGACGGCGACTCGGTCCTCACCTGGATCTCGCCGATCGGCTGGGCCGAGCACGTCCGCGCCTTCGCCGGCGAACGCTGGTGGGTGCTGCTCCTGATCGCCGCGGCCGTCCTGGTCCAGACGACGGCGGCGTACGCGCTGACCGCCCGCCGGGACGTCGGCGCGAGCTTCCTCGCGACCCGGCCCGGCCCGGCGGAGGGGCGGCTCGGGTCGGCCGGGGCGCTCGCGTGGCGGCTCCAGCGCGGCACGCTCCTCGGCTGGTCGCTCGGCTTCCTGCTCGCCGGGCTCGTCTTCGGCGGGATGGTCGAGGGCGCGGCCGACATCGTCGGCGACAACGAACGGGCCCGGGAGATCTTCGAGCGGATGGGCGGCCAGAACGCGCTGACCGACGCGTTCCTCGCCACCATGGTGTCCCTCTTCGGGATGCTCGCGGCGCTGTACGCGGTCGGGTCCGTGCTGCGGCCGCACGGCGAGGAGACCTCGGGCCGGGCCGAACCGCTCCTCGCGAACGCCCTGGGCCGGGTCCGCTGGGCCGCCGGGCACCTGGTCATCGCCTTCGGCGGCTCCGTGCTGATCCTGGCCCTCGCCGGGCTCGGCCTCGCCCTGTCGTACGGGCACGACCTCGGGCCCGTCCTGGGCGCCGCGCTCGTCCAGCTCCCGGCCGTGTGGACACTCGCCGGACTCGCGGTCCTGCTCTGGGGCGCGGCCCCGAAGGCGGCGGCCGCCGGGTGGGGCGTGGCCGGTCTCTGCCTGGCCCTCGGCTGGATCGGCCCGGCGCTCGGGCTGCCGCAGGGCGTCCTGGACCTCTCCCCCTTCGGCCACCTGCCGAAGCTGCCGGGCCCGGAGATGGCCTGGGGGCCGGTCCTGGTCCTGACGGCCCTGGCGGCGGCCCTGACGGCGGCGGGGCTTGCGGGGCTGCGGCGGCGGGATGTGGCCGGGGGCTGAGGCTCCCCTCGGCCGATCCGTCAGGAGCGGGCCGGTGAGGCCGGCATGAGCGTGCGGGCCAGTACTTCCAGCGCCTGGGTGACCTCACCCAGGCGCTGCGGGTCGTCGGACCCCAGCGCCGCGGCGAGCGCGCCTTCGATCCGGGTGGCCCGCACCTCCGCCACGCGCTCGGACGCCTCCGCGGCCGGGCGCACGAGCACCCGGCGCCGGTCGGCGGGGTCCGGCACGGCCCGCACCGAGCCGGCCTCCTTCAGCCGGGCCACGGCGGTGGACACCTGACTCTGCGGCAGACCGGTCCGGGCGGCGATCTCGCCGACGGCGCTGTCGGGGTGGGCGGCGATGTCACCGGCGACGATCAGGACCAGCCGGGCGCTGCCGGCGTACCGGCCCTCGCCGCCGGGAGGCTCGGGCAGCGCGTCCTCGCCGATCTTCATCAGGAGGCGGCCCAGCAGGAACAGTTCGGCTCCATTCACCCCGCCAACATACATCGAACTGGATTCATCCGAACTGATGCATCTGAATTGATGCATCGGGATTGATGTATCGAGTTGGATGGAATAACGTTGTTGAGGAGGACGGGGGGCGAGAAGCCCGCCGCACACGAAGGGGGAGCATCATGACCACGACCACTGCCGCCACCACTGCCGTCACCGTCGGCACGCTGGACGTTCCCGGCGCGGTCCTGCACTACCGGGTCGAGGGCGCCGGACCGACGCTGCTGATCTCGCAGAGCGGGGAGGGCGACGCCGACCGCACCACCGACCTCGTCGCCCGGCTCACCGACTCCTACCGCGTGATCACCTACGACCGCCGCGGCCTCTCCCGGAGCCGGCTCGACGACCCGGAGCGGGGGGCGACGCTGGTGGAGCACGCCGACGACGTCCAGCGCCTCCTCGCCGCCCTCGCTGACGGGCCCGCCCTCATGCTGGGCTGCAGCCTGGGAGCGGTCATCGGGCTGCACGCGGCCGTGCGCCACCCCGGCCTCCTTCACACGCTCGTCGCCCACGAGCCCGTCGCCCCGCGCCTGCTGCCCGACGAGGAGCGCGCCCACCACGAGGGCGAACTGGCCGCTCTCCAGGACCTGTACGGCCAGGGAGGTCTCGGCGCCGTGCTGCCGGAGATCGCCCGGACCCTGGGCATCGACACCACCGGCACCGATGCCGAACCCGGCCTCACGCCCCAGCCGATGAACGCGCAGCGGATCGCGAACTTCGACCACTTCATCCGCCGCGACTTCAGCGCGATCGTCCACGACACGCTCGACACCACCGCACTGGCGAGCACCGGCACCCGCATAGTCCCCGCCGTCGGCCGCACCACCCCGCACACCGTCTTCGACCGCCTGTGCGCGGCCTCCCTGGCCGAGCTCGTCGGCGGGGAGCTCGTCGAGTTCCCCGGCGGCCACAACGGCAACACGAGCCACCCGGAGGCGTACGCGGCCCGCCTCCGCCAGGTCCTGGCGGAGACATGCTGAGCCGCAGGGCCGGGTCACACCTCCACGAGCAGCTCCTCGAAGCCCCGGATGACGTAACCGGGTTTCCACACCGGCTCCGCCGAGAGCTTCAGGCCCGGCGCCTGGCGCAGCAACTCGCCGAAGACGGCGGTCAGTTCGAGGCGGGCGAGCGGGGCGCCCAGGCAGTAGTGGATGCCGGCACCGAAGGTGATGTGCGGATTGTCGGCCCGTTCGAGGTCGAGGACGTCGGCGGTGGGGCCGAAGCGGGCGGGGTCACGGTTGGCGGAACCGAAGAGGAGGGCGACCTCGGAGCCGCGCGGGAGGGTGACGCCACCGAGCTCGATGTCGTCGAGGACCCAGCGCTCGAACATCTGGAGCGGGGTGTCGTAGCGCAGAAGTTCTTCCACAGCTGTGGACAACTTTTCGGGATCGGGACGTACGCCCTGCTTGAGGAGCGTCCGGCAGCCGTTGACCGTGGTGTTCACGGTGGCCTCGTGGCCGGCGTTGAGGAGCAGGACACAGGTGGAGATCATCTCCTGTTCCGTCAGCTCCTCCACCGCGATCAGGGACGAGATCAGGTCCTCCCCCGGGGCCTTCCGCCGACGGGCGATCAGTTCCCGCAGGTAGTCCGAGAATTCGACGGAGGCCTGCACCGCGCGCCGGGCCGTCCCCTCAGAGGGGTTCAGCTCGAACATCCCGCAGATCGCCGCCGACCAGGGCCGCAGCCGCGCCCGCTCCTCGTCCTCGGCCGGGATGCCGAGCATCTCGGCGATCACCGCGACCGGGAGCGGCTCGGCGACGGCGGACAGCAGGTCGCCACCGCCCGCCGCGACCAGATCACCGACGAGCCCGGCGGCGAGGCGCCGTACCGTCGGGGCCAGGTTCTCCACGGTCCTCGGCGTGAATGCCTTGGAGACCAGCCGCCGGATCCGGGTGTGGTCGGCGGCCTCCAGATCGAGCAGCCCGTGGTCGTTGAGCGTGTGGAACGGCTCGTACGCGGCGTCCGGCGCCGTCCGCCCGAACTCCTCGTGCGTGAAGCGATGGGTGTACGTCCGGCCGAGCCGCCGGTCCCGCAGCAGCGCGGACACGTCCTCGTAGTGCGGGACGAGCCACTGGCGGGTGGGGGCGTGCCAGTGGGCGCGGCCGGCGGCGCGGAGCCGGGCGTAGGCGGGATAGGGGTCGGCGACGAACTCGGCCGACCAGGGGTCGTACACAGCGTCAACAGCGTCCATGACCGGACGCTACCCCTCCCGCCCCGTCACGCACCGGCTCGGCGGAAGCGGCACCGGCGCCGTCACGGACCGCGGCCGGCCGCCGACGCGCGAGGGCGCCGTCACGGACCGGCTCAGCCGCCGACGCGTACCAGGCCCGCCTCGTACGCGAAGACGGCCGCCTGGGTGCGGTCGCGGAGGCCCAGCTTCACCAGGATCCGGCTGACGTGGGTCTTGATCGTCGACTCGGCGACGACGAGGTGGTCGGCGATCTCGGCGTTCGACAGGCCCTGCGCGATGAGGACCAGGACCTCCGTCTCCCGCTCGGTCAGCTCCCCGATGCGCGCCATCGCCGGCGGGCGCGGAGCGCTCCCCGGGGCCTTCGCGAACTCGGTGATCAGCCGCTTCGTGACGGTCGGCGCGAGCAGCGCCTCGCCCGCCGCGACCACCCGCACCCCGTCCGCGAGCTGGCGGGCCGAGGCGTCCTTCAGGAGGAAGCCGGAGGCCCCGGCGCGCAGTGCCTGGTACACGTACTCGTCGAGGTCGAAGGTCGTCAGGACCAGCACCTTCGCGTCCGCGTCGGCGGCGACGATCTCCCGGGTGGCCTCGATGCCGTTCAGCTCGGGCATCCGAATGTCCATGAGGACCACGTCGGGGTGGAGGGCGGCGACCTGCGTGATCGCCTCCCGGCCGTTGACGGCCTCGCCGACGACCTCGATGTCCGGCATCGCGCCGAGCAGCACGGAGAAGCCCTCACGGACCATCATCTGGTCGTCGACGATCAGTACCCGGATCACGCCTGCTGCTCCTCACGGCTCACGGGGACGAAGGCGGTCACCTCGTAGCCACCGTCCTCGGTCGCCTCCGCCGTCATCTCCCCGCCCAGCATCGTCACACGCTCCCGCATGCCGGTGATGCCGTGCCCAGCGCCCGGGGAGGGCTTGACCAGGCCGCGCGCGGGGCCGTTGGCGACGCGCAGGCCGAGGCCGCCGAGGACATAGCTGACCTCGACCTTCGCGGCCGCGCCCGGGGCGTGCCGCAGGACGTTCGACAGGGCCTCCTGGACGATCCGGTACGCGGAGAGTTCGACGCCCTGCGGCAGCTCGCGCACGGCGCCGGTCACCGTCTTCTCGACGTCGAGCCCGGCCTCACGGACGTTGGCGACGAGCGCGTCGAGGTCGGCGAGGGTCGGCTGCGGGGCGTCGGGGGCCTCGTAGTCCTCGGCCCGGACGACCCCGAGGATGCGGCGCAGCTCGGTCAGCGCGGCGACGGCGTTCTCCCGGATGGTGAGGAAGGCCTGCTCCAGCTCGGGCGGCGGGTTCTCCACCCGGTAGGGCGCGGCCTCCGCCTGGATGGCGACCACGGACATGTGGTGGGCGACGACGTCGTGCAGCTCGCGGGCGATGGTCGTCCGCTCCTCCAGGACCGTCCGCTTCGAGATCTCCTGGGCGGTGACGGTCTGCTGGGCGCTGACGTCGCGGTCGGCCTGGCGGCGGACCTGGAAGACGGTGACGGTGAGCAGGACGAGGGCCGCGACGAACAGCAGCGGTACCGAGTCGGAGCTGCGTCCGACCCCGAGGAACATCTCGGCGAAGAAGGAGTAGGCGGCCGTCACCACCCACATCCACGCGGCGGTACGGGGCCGGGTGCGGGCGGCGACGACGGCGAGGACCACCAGATGGGCGGCGAGCGAGTTCGCCGCCCAGGGCCAGCCGCCGTCGTAGCCGGCGATGTATCCCACGAAGGGGGTCGACGCCAGCGAGGCCCAGAAGGCGAGGACGGGCCGGACCAGGGTGAGCAGCACGATCGCGGCCGGTGCGGCGGCGGTGACGAAGGCCAGGGGGCCGAAGGCGTAGTAGATGCGGTCGTACCCCATGGCGAAGACGATCACCGCGCAGAACGCGACGAAGGCGTGCGGCAGGAGGCCCGCGTAGATCCGTATGCGCTTCGGCAGGAAGCGGGTCGGACCCCGCTCCACGTCCATGCGCGACAGCGGGCGGTAGGCGAAGGCGTCGTGGAAGAGGTCGGCGCGCAGCCCACCGAGCGCGTCCTGCGCCAGGCGGAGCTCGGGGCTGCGGCTCGTGTCGGTGGTCTGCGTCTCGGTCACGCGAACCACCGTACGGGCGGCGGGGGACCCGGTCGTCCCGCTGGATGCGGATCCTTCCGGGTCCCCCTTGAGGACTAGCGTCCTTACAGGACGTGGTTGAACTTCGAGCCCTCGCCCGCGTACAGCGAGGTCGTCTGACGGCTGAAGGGGGCGGTCGCGGAGCCCGTCGAGCGGTAGACGTACGTGGCGTTCGCGCCGTACGCGATCAGGTCCGGGCGGCCGTCGTTGTCGAGGTCGCCGGCGCCGACGAGCTGGGAGAACGCGCCCCAGCCGGCACCGACCTTCACGCGCGTGGCGAAGCCGCCGCGGCCGTTGCCCTGGTACAGCCAGAGGACGCCGGTGGTGTCGCGGGCGATCAGGTCACCCGTGGCCGTGCCGGCGATGTCGCCGACGGCGGTGATGTGGTTGTAGGCCTGCCAGCCGCCGCCGACCTTGGCCCGGGTCCCGAACGGCTTCGTGTAGTCGCCCGTGCCCTTGTAGAACCACAGGTCGCCGGCGCCGTCCGTGGCCACCAGGTCGGCGCGGCCGTCGCCGTCGAGGTCCGAGCCCCCGGCCAGCTTGTTGTAGCCCTGCCACCCCGTGCCGACCTTCACCCGGGTGGCGAACGTGCCGTCGCCCTTGCCGAGGTAGAGCCACAGCACGCCCGAGCCGTCGACCGCGATCAGGTCGCCGGTGGCGGCACCGCCGAGGTTGCCGACGGCCTCGATCTGCTTGTAGATCCCCCAGCCGCTGCCGATCGACGCGCGCTGTGCCCGGGTCACCTGGCCGTTCACCGGCCGGTCCCGCAGGTCGTCGCGCCACAGCACGCCGGAGGCGTCCCGGGCGAGGACGTCGGTGGAGCCGTTGTTCGTGTAGTCGTGCGGGTTGGGGGTGCGGGTGACGTTCAGAAGCCAGCCGTCGTAGGCGGTCACGCCGGTGTCGGCGAGCAGCGTCGCCTCGGCCTCCACACCGTAGGTGCCGTTCGGCGCGTCCACCCCGGCGATGACGCCGTCCCAGTCGAAGGAGAACAGCGTGCCGCTCGCGGGAGCGGTCAGGCGCTTCTTGAACTCCTTGCCGGTGGCGGTGTGCGTGAGGGTGACGTCCACGACGGCGTCGGCACGCGACAGCGTCCAGCCGAGGGTCACCTTGCCGCCGGTCTGGTCGAGGTTCACCGCGTCGGGGACGTGGGTCTGCTCGAACTGCAGCCGCTGCTCGGTCACCGGGGCGCCGATCTCCGCGACCTTGGTGACGGTCGGGGCGCCGTCCGCGCCGGCCACGACGCGGAACAGTCCTTCGCCGTCCGCGGTCCGGGTGCCGCGCAGCACGACGCTGCCGTCGCCCACGGACACCGCGCGCGAGGCCGAGACGCCGAGCTCGATGGTCTCGTCGCTGGTGCTGGTCAGGTTGCGGGCCTTGGCGGGGTGATAGGCGTTGCCGTAGACCAGCCATTCGCCCACGAGCGTGCCGTACCACTCCTCGTCGTGACGGCCCAGGACGGTCTTCTTCTGCTCGCCCGTCTTGCGGTCCACGGACGTGATGTAGTCGCCGGTGCCGGACTCGTAGCCGTACCAGGTCACGTGCGAGGCCGAGAAGCCCAGAGCGCTCATGCCGTACCCGGACTCGGGTGCGGCGTACGTCGCGGTGACCGTCGCGCCCTTCAGGTCGACCATGGCCCGGCCACCGACCCTCTTGTCCGCCGGCCCCGTCTCGTACCCGACGAAGACCTGGTCGTCGTGGGCCTGCGAGCCGAAGAAGTCGGTGGCTTCCGCGGGCAGGCCCGCGATCTTGGTGGTGGTGGTCGTGGCGCCGTCCTTGGTCACGACGTGCAGTTCCGCCGTGCCGTCTTCGTTCTTGATCTGCGCGAGGACGCTCGTCGGGCTCAGCACGGCCACGTAGTTGCCGTTCAGCGCGCCGAGGTCGATGGACACCACGGGCGCGGCGGGGTCGGCCATGTTCCGCAGGGTGATCGCCTTGAACTCGGCGGTCCAGTTGTGGTCGCCGAGGACGACCACGTCACCGGCCCCCAGGTCCCAGCCCGTGGGGTCCTGGAGCGGGATCGCGGCGCTGCCGTCGTACGGCGTCCACAGCAGGTTCCTGTTCAGGTCCTGGTCGAAGGAGTAGCTCAGGAAGCCGGAAGTGGCGGCGCCGCCGAGGTCGGAGCCCTTCGGGAAGACGGGAAGGGCGGTGTCCTGGGTGGCCGAGACGCCCGCCGGGACCGCCGCGAAGGCGGTCGGGGCGGTGGCCAGGGTGCCCGCGCCCAGCGCCGTGACGGCGAGGACGGCCGTGACGGCCGAGGCGAGGCGGATGCCGGTGGTGCGGAACTGCAAGGTGAACCCCCACGAAGAAGATCGGACACGGGAGTGCCGTGCCCGATGAGACTCGTGATCCGTTCGAAGGGTTGTACGGGCGGCGGACGGAATTCCGGTTCACCAGGCGAGCTGGGCGATCTCCTCCGCCACCACCGCGCACGCGTCCGCCGCCGGGTCGATCAGCGGGAAGTGGCCGATCCCCTCCAGGAGCGTCAGGCCGACCTCCTCGCCCGCCTTCGCCGCCGCCTCCGCGTACGCCTCGGCCACCGCGTACGGGACGACGATGTCCTCGCGGCCCTGGACCAGGGTCGTCGCGATGCCGGTCGGCAGGAGGACCGACGGGTCCGTGACCGCCGCGCGCGCCGCGTACTCCGTCTCTCCGCCCAGGAGTTCGGTGACCGCGCCGCCGCACACCCCGAGCTCCACCGACCGGCCGAAGTGGGCGATCGGGGCGAGGGCGACGACCCCGCGCAGCTCCGGCGGGGACGGCAGGCGCCAGGGCGCGTCCGCGGGCAGGACGTGCCGGGCGGCCGCCCACAGCGCGAGGTGGCCGCCCGCCGAGTGGCCGGTGAGGACCGTACGCCGCGGATCGGCCTGCGGAAGGTGCGTCGCGGCCAGCTCCGGTACGGCGTCGAGCGCCGCCGCCACGTCGTCGAAGGTCTCCGGCCAGCGCCCCGCCACCGGAGCCGTACCGCCCTGGTGGGGCAGGCCGGGGCCGCGGCGGTACTCGACGCTCGCCACGGCGAAGCCCCGGCGGGCCAGGAAGTCCACGAACGGGGTCAGGTGCTGCCGGTCGTACGGTGCCCGCCAGGCGCCGCCGTGCAGGGCGACGACGAGCGGGGCCCGGGTGCGCCCGTCACGCGGGGCGTAGAAGTCGACCACCTGGTCCGGGTGGTCGCCGTACGCGGCGGTGGCGTCCGGGGCGACGGCCGGGTGCGAGAAGGCCGACGCCTCTTCGGCGGCATCGCGCGCGGCGGGGTCCGGCATGCTGTTCCAACCTCTCGGGTACGCGGCCGAATTGGCCTGACCTGCGGGGACGGTACCAGCACCGGAACCCCCGCAGATCAGGCGATCATCCGACCTACGCAAGAACCTCCGCGAGGATCCTCGCCGCCCGCTCCGCGTCCGCGAAGCCCACGTACAGCGGCGTGAAGCCGAACCGCAGGATGTCCGGACGGCGCAGGTCCCCGACGATCCCGCGCTTGATCAGCTCGGTCATCACGGCCGGCGCGTCCGCGCAGCGCAGCGCCACCTGGCTGCCGCGCTCCCCGTGCGCCCCGGGGGTCACGGAGGTGACGCGGCCCTCGGGGACGTACGCCTCGACGCACTCCAGGAAGAAGTCCGTCAGCGCGAGGGACTTGGCGCGCACGTCCTCGACGGCGACCCCGTCCCAGACGTCGAGGGCCGCTTCGAGGGCCAGCATGGAGAGGATGTCGGGCGTGCCGACCCGGCCCCGGAGCGCGCCGTCCGCCGCCTCGTAGCCGGGGGTCATGCCGAACGGGTCGGCGTGCGAGTTCCAGCCGGGCAGCGGCGAGTCGAAGGCCCCCTGGTGGCGCTCGGCCACGTAGAGGTAGGCCGGTGAACCCGGGCCGCCGTTCAGGTACTTGTACGTGCAGCCGACCGCCAGGTCCACCCCGTGCGCGTCCAGGCCGACGGGCAGGGCGCCCGCGCTGTGGCACAGGTCCCAGACGGCGAGCGCGCCCGCCGCGTGGAGCGCGGCGGTGATGCCGGGCAGGTCCTGGAGCCGGCCCGTGCGGTAGTCGACGTGGTTGACGAGCGCGAGGGCCGTCCGGTCGCCGGCCGCGGCCGCCATGTCGGCCGGGTCGCAGGGCACGATCTCGTGACCCGTCATCCGCGCGGCGGACTGCGCGATGTACCCGTCCGTGGGAAAGGTCGTCGCGTCGACGAGGATCTCGTCCCGGTCGTCACCGTTCAGCCGGGCCGCGGCGACGACCGCCTTGAAGACGTTCACGCTCGTCGAGTCGCCGACCACGATCTGCCCCGGGGCGGCGCCGACGATCGGGGCGATCCGGTCGCCGATCCGCTCGGGGGCGGTCCACCAGCCGGACTCGTCCCAGGAGCGGATGCGCAGTTCGCCCCACTCCCGGGTGATGACGTCGGCCATGCGGGCCGGGACGTGCGCCGGCAGGGCGCCCAGTGAGTTGCCGTCGAGGTAGACGGTCCCCTCGTCGAGGGCGAACTTCGCGCGGTGCCCGGACAGGGCGTCGGCCGCGTCGAGTCGCGCGGCCCTCTCCTCGTACGACTCAGACATGGCTGCGGGCCGTCCAGAGCTCGGGGAACACGTTCTTCTGGGCCCGCTTCTCCAGCCAGGCCACGCCCGCGGAGCCGCCGGTGCCGGTCTTCGCGCCCATCGCGCGCCGGGTCGCCACCAGGTGGTCGTTGCGCCAGCGCCAGACCAGCTCGGCGACGTCGCTCAGGGCCTCGCCGAGCCGGACGAGCTCGGCGTTCTGGTCGGTGTCCGCGTAGATCCCGGCCCAGACCGCCTCGACCTCGGGCGAGGGCTCGTACCGCTGGGAGAGGTCGCGGGAGAGGGCCGACGCCGGCACGGGCAGACCGCGGCGGGCGAGGAGGCCGAGGACCTCGTCGTACAGGCTCGGCTCCTGGAGCGCCTTCTCCAGCTCGGCGTGGACGCGGGGCGCGCCCCGGTGCGGGACGAGCATCGACGCGGACTTCTCGCCGAGCAGGAACTCCATGCGCCGGTACATCGCCGACTGGAAGCCGGAGCCCTCGCCGAGCGCCGCCCGGTAGGCGTTGAACTGGCCGGGGGTGAGCTGGGCGAGCGGGCGCCAGGAGTGGTTGAGTGCCTCCAGCTCGCGGACGGAGCGCTTGAGCGCGTCCATCGCGACCGGGACCCGGTCCTCGCGCAGGGCGCGGCTCGCGGTCTCCCACTCGTGGACGATCACCGTGAACCACAGCTCCATGACCTGGGTGGTGACCAGGAAGACCATCTCGCCGGGGTCGTCCGAGCGGAGGTGCTGGAGGTGGGTGAGGACGTCCGCCTGGACGTAGTCCTCGTACGGCGTCGTGCCCGCGAAGTCGAGGTTCGGGTCGTCGACGACCGAGCCGGCTCCGGAGGCATCGGGGAAGGTGGACATTTCTGTCTCCTCGATACGTGCTACCGGGTAGCGGTCCGCTCCACCGTGTGCACGCTGCGATGCCCTACGGGAGCTCCGGTCCCCTCGGGAGGCGCGCTCCTTCGCGCGCGTCCCAAGCGCATCATGACACGATCGGGCCCGTGATGTAGCTCCCGTCTTCGTCATACGGAAAAGCGTTCGACCGGCAGCCGTCGAGGCCCTTGATCTGCTGCATCATCGCGGGCGCGAGCCTGCCCGGACCCGGGCAGCCCATGTGCGTGTGGATGCCGATCTCGTGCCCGACCTCGTGGTTGATGATCAGGTGCCGGTACTCCGCGGCCGGCCCCGCGAAGGTCGGCGAGCCGAGCATCCACCGCTTGAGGTTCACGACGACGCCGTCGGCGGTCTCGCAGTTCAGCTCGCCGTGGGTGCGGAGCCCCTGCCGCAGGCAGAGCGCGTCGGCGGTGTCCGGGGTGGCGATCCGGATGACGAAGTCGGCGTTCTCCGAGACCAGCTGGAAGCGGCCCCGGCCGTGCGCGGCCCAGCTGCGCGGATGCGCCAGGATCCGCTGGATCTCGGCGGCCGTCTCGCGCGCCGACAGGTCGATGCCGTCCTCGACCTGGACCCGGTAGCGGCGCAGCGTGCCGGTGTCCCCGACGGGCGATCCGGAGGCCCGCGCGGTGGTGAAGGTGCCGGCCCCGGACTGCGGGACGGTGCCCTTCTTCCTGGTCGCCGTGGGCTTGGGGGCCGGCTTCGTCGTCTTCCTGGGCGTCGGCTTCGGCGCCGGCTTCGCCGTCGTGGGGCGGGGGCGCGGCGCAGCGGTCGTCGGTTCCACCGCGCCGGGTGCCGCCGTCGTCGCCTCGTCGGCGGCCCTGCCCTGGTAGTGCGCGAGGGCGGCCCCGGCACCGAGCGAGACCGTCATCAGGACCAGGGCCGGCAGGACGAGCCCGGACCTGGACCTGGATCTGCGCTGTTTCCTCTTTCCCCGCCTTCCGGCGGGTAAGGCACGTTTCCCCATGGCAGAGTTCCCCCCCCTGGTCCGGTCCCGGGATCGTACCCGCCACTTCGAACACCTTCGAACGGAACGGGGGGATCGCACAGGCCTCCGGGGACGACCGCAGCTCGATCACGCTGATGTCCGGGGCGGCGCCGACCCACGGAACTCGGCACCGAACCGGGCCGCGCCCTGCAGGAGCTCCAACGGCGCGTGCTCCGAATGCCGCAGCTGAAACGGCCCGCCGGCCGCCGGTTCCCTGATGGCAGACTGCAGGCATGGACATTCACCAGAACCTGCTGAGCGGGCCGAACCCGACCTACCTGCCGGAGAACGAGGAGGCGAACCGCCTGCTCGTCGAGGAGTCGAAGCCGGCGGTCGAGGTCGTCGCCGCCCACCCCACCTTCTCCCTGGCCTGGGCGCTGCTCGCCGACGAGGCGTGGGAGGCGGGCCGCGTGGTCGAGTCGTACGCCTACGCCCGCACCGGCTACCACCGGGGCCTCGACGCGCTGCGCCGCGCGGGCTGGAAGGGCCACGGCCCGATCCCCTGGGAGCACGAGGCCAACCGCGGTTTCCTGCGCTGCCTGGCCGCGCTCGCCCGCGCCGCCGAGGCGATCGGTGAGCAGGACGAGGCGGAGCGCTGCGGGCAGTTCCTGAAGGACAGCAGCGCCGAGGCGTACGCCGAGCTCTCGCGGTAACAGCGGCCGGAACCGGTCAGGGAGCCACGTCCCGCCGCCCCGGGTCGAGCGGCGGGGACTGCACCCCGCAGTGGACCTTGCACTCCGGGTGGCAGTCCCCCGCCGCGGCGGGGGTCCGCATCGTCGTCCAGGCGAGGACCGCGCCCACCACCAGGATCCCCGCGCACATCGGCATCGCCCGCCGGAACGTGTCCCCGAACTCTTCCGCCGAGCGGTACGCCTCCGGGCCCATCCCGGCGAGCAGCGGCAGCGCGGCCACCGCGATCAGCCCGGCGGCGCGCGCGGCCGCGTTGTTGATGCCGCTCGCGAGACCCGCCCGGGACACGTCCACGGAGGCGAGGACGGTCGCGGTCAGCGGGGCGACCAGGGTCGTCATGCCGAGCCCGAGGACGAGCATCGCCGGCAGCACGTCGGTCACGTACGAGGCGTCCTCCCCGACCCGCAGCATCAGCAGCATCCCGCCGGCGCACAGCAGCGGCCCCACCGTGAGCGGGATCCTCGGCCCGATCTTCTCCCCCAGCTCCCCGGACTTCGCGGAGAGCAGCAGCATCAGCACGGTCGTCGGCAGCAGCGCCACTCCCGCGCCGAGCGCCGAGTAGCCGGCGACCACCTGGAGCTGGAGCGCCGCCAGGAAGAAGAAACCGGCGAACGCCGCGTACACACAGAGGGTCACCAGGTTGACCGCGGTGAACAGGCGCGAGCGGAAGATCGACGGCGGCACCATCGCCCGCTCCCCGCGCCGCCGCTCCACCACCACGAACCCGGCGCCGGCCACGAACCCGGCCACCCCGGCCCACCAGGCCGCGCCGATCAGCGCGTACGTGACGAGCGCGAGCGCCACCGCGCCCAGGACCGCGCCGAGCACGTCGAAGCGGCCGTGCGCGGTCTCGTCCCGCGACTCCGGCACGTGCCGCAGGGCCACCGGTACGCAGAGCGCGGCGAGCGGCACGTTCAGCAGGAACACCCACCGCCAGCCGGGACCGTCCACCAGCCAGCCGCCCACGAACGGCCCGATCGCCGCGCCCACACCGCCGAAGCCCGACCAGAGCCCGACGGCTCGCGCCCGGTCGTCCGGGTGGAAGCTCGCCTGGATCAGCGCGAGGGAGCCGGGCGTGAGCAGCGCCCCGCCGACACCTTGGAGGGCGCGGGCCGCGATCAGCACCCCGGCGTTCGGGGCGAGCCCGCACAGCAGGGAGGCGAGGGCGAACCAGACCACGCCGAGGACGAAGACCTTCCGCCGCCCGTACCGGTCGCCGAGGGAGCCGCCGAGCAGGATCAGCCCGGCGAGGGTCAGCATGTAGGCGTTGACGGTCCACTGGAGGACGGCGAGGTCGGCGCCCAGGTCCTCGCCGATGTGCGGCAGGGCGACATTGACGACGGTCGAGTCGAGCAGCGCCATCCCGGAGCCGAGGACCGTGGTGAACACGATCCACCGGCCGGTCCCCGTGGCCATCCGCACGTCCCGCACGCCCGTAGCCGCACCCATGTCTGCATGGTCCCGCGAAGCGGGGGCCTCCGCGCGCCGGGACCGGCCCGTACGCAGCGGGTTCGCCGTGCCCCCGCTCAGGCCGTACGCAGCGGGTTCGTCGCGCCGGGACCGGGCCGTACGCAGCCGGTTCGCCGCGCCGGGACCGGGCCGTACGCAGGCCGGTTCGCCACGCCCCCCGCTCAGGCCGTACGCAGCCGGTTCGCCGCCCGGACCAGCGCGTCCACGCCCCGCTCGGCCTTGCCGCGCGGGCAGCCGACGTTCAGCCGGACGAAGCCGGGCGTGCCGTACACCCCGCCCGGCATGATCGCGACCTTCTCCACCGCCACCAGCTCCTCCTGGAGCCGGGTCTCCTCGATCCCGAGCGGCCGCAGGTCGATCCAGGCCAGATAGCCGGCCTGCGGCGGCGCCCAGTCGACCTCGGGCAGCCCGTCCGCGAGGCGCTCCCGGACCAGCCCCATCGTGCCCGCGACGTATCCGCGCAGCTCGTCGAGCCAGGGAGCGCCCTGCCGGTACGCGGCGATGTGGGCCGTCAGGGAGAGCACGGCGGGCGAGGCGAGGCCCTCGCCGGTCTCCATGCGCCGCACGAAGGCCTCGCGCTCGTCGGGGTCGCCGACCATGCCGTACGAACCGGAGAGCGCCGGGAAGTTGAAGGCCTTCGTGCCGGAGGTGACCAGCGCCCAGCGGCGGCCCCGGCCCGGCTCGGCGATCCGGGTCCAGGGGATGTGCCGGTGGCCGTCGGTCGTCAGGTCGGCGTGGATCTCGTCGCTGACGACGGCCGCGCCGTGCCGCTCGGCCAGCTCGGCGAAGCCCCTGAGCTCCTCCTCCGTCCACACCCGGCCGGTCGGGTTGTGCGGGGAGCAGAGCAGCAGCATCCGGCTGTCCGGCCGGGCGAGCTCCCGCTCCAGGGCCTCCGGGTCGCCGACGGGGACGCCCCGCAGCTCGCGCCCGAGCCCGGTGACGGCCTTTCGGAAGCCGTCGTACGTGGGGGTGTGGACGACGACGCCGTCGCCGGGTTCCGTCCACATCTGGAGGAGCTGCGAGAGCTGGGAGAGCACCGAGGGCGCGTACACCAGCGTCTCCGGGTCGATCTCGGTGCCGTACCGGCTCGCGTACCAGTGGCGGATCGCCTCCCGGAACTCGCCGAGCCGCCAGTCGGTGTAGCCGAAGACCCCGTGGTCGACGCGCTCGCGCAGGGCCGCGAGGACCTCCGGCGGGGAGGCGAAGTCCATGTCGGAGATGGTGAAGGGCAGCAGGTCGGAGACGCCGAAGCGGTCCGCGATGCCGTCCCACTGCACGGACCAGGTCCCGTGCCGGTCTATCTCACGGTCGAAGTCGTACATCAGCCCTCCAGGGACGCACGAGGGCCCGGCACCTCGGGAGGTACCGGGCCCCGTCGTGCACGGTCCTACTTCAGCTTCGTGCCGGCCGAGCGCAGCGCGACACAGGCCTCGCCGACGCGCTGGGCCATGCCGGCCTCGGCCAGCTTGCCCCAGGTGCGCGGGTCGTAGGTGGACTTCTTGCCGACCTCGCCGTCGACCTTCAGGACACCGTCGTAGTTGCGGAACATGTGGTCCACGACCGGGCGGGTGAAGGCGTACTGGGTGTCGGTGTCGAGGTTCATCTTCACGACGCCGTTCTCCAGCGCGGTGGCGATCTCCTCGGCCGTCGAGCCCGAGCCGCCGTGGAAGACGAAGTCGAACGGGTCGGCCTTGCCGAACTTGGCGGCGACGCCGGCCTGGAGGTCCTTGAGGAGCTCGGGGCGGAGCACGACGTTGCCCGGCTTGTAGACGCCGTGCACGTTGCCGAAGGACGCGGCGAGCAGGTAGCGGCCCTTCTCGCCCAGGCCGAGCGCCTCGGCGGTGCGGATGGCGTCCTCGACGGTGGTGTACAGCTCGTCGTTGATCTCGTGGCTGACGCCGTCCTCCTCGCCGCCGGTCGGGGTGATCTCGACCTCAAGGATGATCTTGGCGGCGGCGGCCTTCGCGAGCAGCTCCTGGCCGATGGCCAGGTTGTCGGCGAGGGTCTCGGCGGAGCCGTCCCACATGTGCGACTGGAACAGCGGGTTCAGACCCTTGGCGACGCGCTCGGCGGAGACGTCGAGCAGCGGACGGACGTAGCCGTCCAGCTTGTCCTTCGGGCAGTGGTCGGTGTGGAGGGCGACCGTGATGTCGTACTTCGCGGCGACGATGTGCGCGAACTCGGCCAGGGCAACGGCGCCCGTGACCATGTCCTTGTTGTACTGACCGCCCAGGAACTCGGCACCGCCGGTCGAGATCTGGATGATGCCGTCGCTCTCGGCCTCCGCGAAGCCGCGCAGCGCAGCGTGCAGGGTCTGGGACGAGGTCACGTTGATGGCCGGGTAGGCGAACTTGCCTGCCTTCGCCCGGTCGAGCATCTCGGTGTAGACCTCGGGGGTTGCGATGGGCATTCGTCCGCTCCTTGTGATGTGCGGGGTGTGTGCGTTGCTGTCCCTGACCTAGGGGCGACGTCATCGTCGCGGCCCATCTTTCCAGACTCTTGTGCGGGCTCCCACGGGCGCGGCATGACGAAGGGCGGGGTGTTTCACGTGAAACACCCCGCCCTTCGGTGAAATCGCAGGTCAGGACCGTTCTGGCGGGGGTCCGGGACCTAAGTCACGACTTCGCGGCGGTTACGCCAGGCCGAGCTCGTCCAGCGCGTACGCGTAGAGGTACGGAACGCCCGCCGTGCCGCTGATCTTCTCGCCGGCTCCGGTGGCCCGGTCCACGATCGTGGCGACGGCGACGACCTCGGCGCCGGCGGCGCGCGCCGCCTCGACGGCGGTCAGCGGCGAGCCGCCGGTGGTGGAGGTGTCCTCGACGATCAGGACGCGACGGCCCTTGATGTCCGGGCCCTCGACCTGGCGCTGCATCCCGTGGGCCTTGGCGGCCTTGCGGACGACGAAGGCGTCGAGCCGCTCGCCCCGCGCGGCGGCGGCGTGCAGCATCGACGTCGCGACCGGGTCGGCGCCCAGCGTGAGGCCGCCGACCGCGTCGAAGTCGAGGTCCTTGGTCAGTTCGAGCATGACCTGGCCGACCAGCGGCGAAGCCGCACCGTCCAGCGTGATCCGGCGCAGGTCCACGTAGTAGTCGGCTTCCAGACCCGAGGAGAGGGTCACCTTGCCGTGCACCACGGCCTTGTCCTTGATCTGCTGGAGCAGCTCAGCGCGTACGTCAGTCATGCCCCTGAGCTTAAAGCCGCCGCCAGGTCCAGGTGCTCTCGACCTCCAGGGGGTCGATCGGGGTGACCAGGCGCGGATGCGTGTTGAGGCCGTTCGGCGGGCCGGACTGCGGCTCGACGCAGACCGCCTCGGCGGGCTCGTCGTAGATCACGACCCACTCGGCGCGGCTCGCGAGCTTGAGCTCCAGCTCCTCCGGCCAGACGAGGGTGACGTCGACGCCGTCGGGCATGCCGAAGCAGTCGTCCCAGGGGCCCGGGAGGGGGTCGATGCGGTGGCCGGTGGGGAGGTGGTTCTCCCCGCGCTCCTCCTGCCAGGCGGGCGTGAAGTCGATCCGTACGTCCTGACCGCCCTGCCCGAGGTTGCGCAGGAACCAGGGGTGCCAGCCGGCCTGCGCCGGGAAGGAGTCGTCGTAGGTCTCGACGCCGAAGCGGAGGGTGAGGGAGTCCTCGGCCAGCTCGAAGACCTGGGTGACCCGGCCCTTGTACGGCCAGGGGTCGCCGAGCTCGCAGGTGAAGACGGCCTCGGTCGCGGAGGTCCGGGCGGTCTTCCAGGCGAGGTCGCGGACGGTGCCGTGGATGGCGTGCGGGGCGGCGTTGACCGGGAGCTGGTGGGTGGTGGCGCCGTTGCGGAAGCGGCCGTTCTCGGTCCGCCCGCACCAGGGCACCATCGGGAAGCTTCCGTAGCGCTCGCCCTGGCGCAGCACCTCGGTGCCGGCGATGCGCAGGCTCTCGATCCGGCAGCCGTGGTCGGGGTTGATGGTCAACTCGGCGTCGCCCGCCGTCAGTCGCGTCTGCATGCTCACGTCCTGAGCCTAGGGCCTGTCCGACCATTCGCGCCGGATCAGGCCGGGCCGTCCGGTGCGTGCGATCGGCGTGCGGCCGGGGCGCCCTCGTAGCGGAGCTACTTGGGCGTTTCGGCCGTGCGGCGAGCGTGCGTGCCGGACGGGCCGGACCCGGCGGGAATGGTCGGACAGGCCCTGGGGCCTGTCCGACCATTCGCGCCGGATCAGGCCGGGCCGTCCGGGCCGGTCAGCGGCGGCGGCGCAGGGCCCGGCCGACGACGACGGCGGAGGCGAGGGCGAGGGCGGCGGCCGGGGCGATCCACCGAAGGGTGGCGCCGGCGCTCGTCGCCTCGGGGGCGGGGACGGGGGCGTAGCGGCCGCGCGGCGGGGCGTGGTCGACCTCCTCCGCGCTCCGCCCGATCATGGTCCGGCGGGCGTGGGCGGCCTCGGCGGCGGGCTGCGGGGCGGGGAACTCGATCGGGCTGTCGGCGAAGTCCTCGTCGAGGAGCGGGTCGAGGGAGGGCGGCGGTACGGGCACGTCGAAGGCGGCGGTACGGGCGGGCTCCTCCACCCCGTCGTCGACCCCGTCGTCGTCGGTGGCCTCTTCGAGGGCCTCGGGCTCCTCGGCGAGCGCCGCGACCGCCTCCACGAACTTGTCGAGGAGTCGGACGCCGGCCGTGGAGCGTGCCTCGTCCGTGGCGTCGGCGAGCCGGCCGACGGCGGTGAGGGCGCCGGTGAAGCTCAGGCTGGTCCCCTCAGCCACCGGGGTGAGGACGACGGTGAGGGACAGCTCGGCCGAGCCCTTGCCGCGGGCCTCGGTGCCCTCGCCCTCGTAGGTGATGGCACCGTCCCGCTCGACGACCCGCAGGGCGCCCCGGTAGGTGATGGTGTTGCCGCCGACCCGCACCTTCAGCCGGCCCGTGAGGGGGCCCGCCTCCGCGTCGGCGTCCCGCTGGAGACCGGGCACGCAGCGCACCACTCGGGCCGGGTCCGTGAGCGTCGCGCGCAGGGCCTCGGCCGGGACGGGTACGAACACCTCATGCTCCATGGAAGCCGAGCCTACTCAGGGCGGGGCGCGGCGTCGCCTGTTTGCGCCCGGCAGACGGGTCCCGGCAGTCGTCCCGGCAGACGGGTCAGGCTCCGTACCGCGGGTGCACCAGGGTCGAGGGCGGCGGTTCGGCGCCCCGGGTCCGTTCGGCGCGGCGCGCCGCGCTCTCCAGGGTCCCGGCGCCGAGCGAGCGCAGCCGGGGCGCGTCGGCGGCGAGGCGGAGGGCGGGCGGCCGCTCGCCCCGTACGGCCAGGAGGAAGCCCCAGTCCCCCGGCCCGCGCTCCGTGCCGCTGGTGCGGTCGGCGCGGTCGGGTCCCGCGGCGAAGCCGGGGGCGCGGCCGCTCGCGCTGTAGGGCCGGGTCGCGAAGCCGGCGGCGCGCAGGGTGGCGTCGACGGTCCAGTAGGTGCGGGGCCGGTCGGTGACCGATCCGGCGTGCACGGCGAACCGTCCGGACGCGGTGAGCACCCGGGCCACGAGGCCGTAGAACTCCTCCGAGTAGAGCTTGGTGCTGGGGGTGATCCCGGGGTCGGGCAGATCGGAGATCACCACGTCGTACCGTTCCTGCAGGCGATCGGCGGCCCCCCTCAGCCAGCGGAACGCGTCCGCGTAGACCACCCGGACGCGGGGGTCGCGGAAGGCCTGGGCGTTGAGGGCGGCGAGCGCCGGGTCCGTACGGGCGAGGCGGACGACTCCCGGGTCGAGCTCGACGACGGTGACGGAGCGGACCCCGGCGTAGCGCAGGACCTCGCGGGCGGCCATGCCGTCGCCGCCGCCGACGATCAGTACGCGCGCGTGGGCGCCGTTCATCGCGGGGTGGACGAGCGCCTCGTGGTAGCGGTACTCGTCCCGGCCGGCCACCCGGAGGCGTCCGTCGAGGAACAGGTCGGGCAGCTCCTCGACGCCCCCGGTCACCACGACCTCCTGGAGCTCGGTGTGGACGGCGACCCGTACCCGTTCCCCGTAGACGGCCCGGCGCGCGGCCTGTTCGAAGTCGTCGACGAGGACGGTCGCGGTGGCGAGGACGGCGAGGACGCCCACGTTCACGGCCACGAGCAGCGCACGGGACCGACCGGTCAGGTCGCGGCGGAACACCCACAGCACGAGGCCGCCGCCCGCGACGGCGTTGACCGCGCCGGTGACGAGCGCGCCGGTGAGCTGGCCGAGCCAGGGCAGCAGCAGGAAGGGGAAGGCGAGGCCGCCGACGAGCGCGCCGACGTAGTCGGCGGCGAAGAGGTCGGCGACCGTCCCCGCGGCGTCGTCCCGCTCCCCGAGCGAGGTCTGCCGCCCGGCCCGACCGGAGCCGGCGGCGCGCGCGGCCCGATCGGCCCCCGCCGCCTGGCCCCGCTGTATCAGCGACATCAGGAGCGGGATCTCGGCGCCGATGAGCACACCGATCGCGAGCGAGAACGCCACGAGCACGTACCGCGATTCGCCGAGCCAGGCGAAGGACGCGTACAGCACCATCGCCGAGCAGCCGCCGATCAGCGCGAGTCCGGCCTCGACCAGGCCGAAGCCGACGGCGGCGCGGCAGCGCAGCCGCTTGGCGAGGAGCGAGCCCACCCCCATCGCGAAGACCATCACGGAGAGCACGACGGAGGCCTGGGTGACCGAGTCGCCGATCAAGTACGAGGCGAGGGCCACCAGTTCGAGCTCGTAGACCAGGCCGCAGGCGGCGCAGACGAAGACGACCGCGAGGACCGGGAACCGCACCGCCTCGCGCGGCGGCCGCACGGAGCGCCGCGCGGGCGGCCGGCGCACCCGCTTGGGCGGCATGGTCACGGTCGGCTCGATCATGCCCGTAACGCTACGTCACGATTCTCACACCCCTTGTCACCCACACGAGTGCACATGGGGTGCCGGGAGGGCGCATCAGAGCGTTGCGGGCATACGTGCGCCGATACGGGTCCTGGTCACCACCAACTGCCCCTCCTGCGGGTAGGCGTGCCAGGTGCGCCACCGCACCTGACCCTCATGACGCTGCGCCAGCATCGCGGTGAAGGCGTGCGGGGAACCGGGGAAGGTCCCCGCGAGCCCGTTCGGGTGGTCGGCGACGAGCGCGAGGAGCTCCTGCGCACGGCCCGCGAAGGAGCCGTGCGAGAGCGTCTCGACGCGCGCCGCGAATTCGTACTCCCACTCGCCGACGCGCTTGGAGACGCCGAGCGGGAGCGGGGTGCTGCTGCCGGGCATGCAGGCCACGGTCTCCGAGCAGTGGCGCCCCTCCTCCTCCAGGAGGACCTGGTGGGAGGCGCCGAGCAGCCTCAACTGGAGCTTGGCTCCGGAGAGTTCGAGATCGAGCACGGCGAGCGCGGGCAGCGGCTCGCGCCCGAGGGCCCAGGCCAGATCGGCCGCGCGCGTATCGGTGTAGGAGGTCTTCAGGGTGGTGAGCATGGGTCGGCTCCGCAAACACGGTTTGACGGGTGGGCCGGGGGCGCCCCGGAGAAGGGTTCTACGGGAGTGGGGAATCGCCGGCTCGGGTCCACACACGGTCCGAGGGCTGTCTCTGTCAGGAGCGAGAGAACCACGGACCCCGGGCGACTCGCAGCGTTTTTACCCAACTTGCTGTGTTTTCCAACCCCTTCGGGGCCCCAACAGTTCACTTGTTCAGTCAGCTGCCGCCGCCGCAGCCACCACCGCCACAGCCGGACCCGCAGGAGCCGCCCGATCCACAGGAGCTGTTGCTGCCGCAGCCGCCGCCCCCGCCGTCGGCCCAGGAGCTGCCGCCCCGCCGCCCGCCGCGCCGCTTGCCTCCACCGCGCGCCTTCCGGCCTCCTTTGAAGAGCGCGAAGACCACCATCGCGATGACGACGAAGATGAAGATTTCCATCTGTACTACCCCCGTTCTTCTGTGCGAGGGGGATGCCCGGTCCGACACCCCGTCAAAGCCGACTTGAGCGAGTCCAGAGCTTCAGCTGCAGGAGGACGAACTGGAGCAGCTGGAGCACGAGGACGACGAGCAGGAAGAGCTCGAACAGGAGGTGCTGGAGCAGGAGAACGAGGACGAGGAGCAGGAGGTGGAGGACGACGAGGAGGAGGACGAGGAGGACGATCCCGCCCACCAGCTGTCGCCCCCGTTGCCCCCGCGCTTCGCCCCGCCCGTCCCCCTCATCCCGCTCACGATGAGCCACACCCCGAGCGCGAGCACGGCCGCGATCCCGAGAATGAAGAATGCGATGTCCATGCCAGGGCGATCCCCGCCCCGGCCGGCCGTCAAAGCGCACTTGAGCAAGTCCAGAGCTTGGCCCCAGGATGGCGGTCATGACACGACCGCTGCTCAATCGCCGCCTCGCCGAGTTCGGGACGACGATCTTCGCCGAGATGTCCGCGCTCGCCGCCAGGACCGGGTCGATCAACCTCGGCCAGGGCTTCCCCGACACCGACGGCCCGGAGGAGATCCGGGAGGCTGCGGTCCGCGCGCTGCGGGACGGCCTCGGCAACCAGTACCCGCCCGGCCCCGGCATCCCCGAGCTGCGGACGGCGATCGCCGACCACCAGCGGGAGCGGTACGGCCTGGCGTACGACCCCGACACCGAGGTCCTCGTCACGGCGGGCGCCACCGAGGCGATCGCGGCGGCCCTGCTCGCCCTGGTCGAGCCCGGCGACGAGGTCATCGCCCTGGAGCCGTACTACGACTCGTACGCCGCCTGCATCGCGATGGCCGGCGGCACCCGCGTCCCCGTCACCCTCCGCCCCCACGAGGGCAGCTACGTCCTCGACCTCGACGAGCTGCGGGCCGCCGTCACCGACCGGACCCGGCTGATCCTGCTCAACACCCCGCACAACCCCACCGGCACCGTCCTCACCCGCGCCGAACTGACCGCCGTCGCCGAGCTCGCGATCGAGCGGGACCTGCTCGTCGTCACGGACGAGGTGTACGAGCACCTGGTCTTCGACGACGCCGAGCACCTGCCGATCGCGAGCCTCCCGGGCATGCGGGAGCGCACGGTCACCATCGGCTCGGCCGGCAAGACGTTCTCCTTCACCGGCTGGAAGGTCGGCTGGATCACCGCGAGCCCCGGGCTGACCTCCGCCGTCCGCTCGGCCAAGCAGTTCCTCACCTACGTCTCCTCGGGCCCGTTCCAGTACGCGATCGCCGAGGCCCTGCGCCTCCCGGCCGCCTACTTCGACACCCTCAGGGCCGAGCTGCGCGCCAAGCGGGACCTGCTGAGCGAGGGCCTCGCGCAGGCGGGCTTCGAGGTCTACCGCCCGGCCGGCACCTACTTCGTCACCACCGACATCCGCCCCCTCGGCGCCACCGACGGCTTCGCCTTCTGCCGCTCCCTCCCGGAGCGCGCCGGCGTCGTCGCCATCCCCAACGCCGTCTTCTATGACCACCGCGAGGCCGGCGCCCCCTTCGTCCGCTTCGCCTTCTGCAAGCGGACCGAGGTCCTGGAGGAGGCCGTCTCGCGCCTGAAGCGGCTGGGCTGAACGGCGGGGTGTTCGGCCGGGTGGGGTGTGGGCGCCCGCACCCGCGCGCGCCCTCCGGGCGCCGGGACGATCGTCGGGTAGACCGATTTACCGGGTAAGAATCGGTTTCCCGCGCCCGGAGGTGCACCCTGTCCGCCGAGACCCTCGACCGCCCGGCGGCCCCGGCCGCGGTCCGGAGCGGCCCCCGCGACCGCAGGCCGCCCCGGAGCGCACTGCGCCGGGCCGCCCCCGCGCTCGGGCTCTTCGCCGCCGCCCGGCTCACCGGTCTGCTCGTCCTCACCCTGTGGGCCCGGCACACCGGCCGCTCGCCCCGGGCGCTCCTCGCGACCTCCTGGGACTCCGAGTGGTACACCGGGATCGCCGCGCACGGCTACGGGCGCGTCCTTCACGGCGCCCACGGCATGGTCCTGAACGACCTGGCCTTCTTCCCGCTCTACCCGGCGCTCGTCCGGGCCGTGACCACCGTGCTGCCCGTCACCGGGGGCACCGCCGGGCTGCTCCTGTCCTGGCTGGCCGCCGGGGCCGCCGCCTGGGGCGTCTACCTGGTCGGGGAGCGACTGCGCGGGCGCCGGACCGCCACGGTGCTCGTCCTGCTGTGGGGCCTGCTGCCGCACTCGGTCGTGCTGACCATGGCGTACACGGAGCCGGTGATGACCGCGTTCGCCGCCTGGGCGCTGTACGCGCTGCTCACCCGGCGCTGGCTGTGGGCCGCCGCCCTCGCGGCCCTCGCCGGGCTCACCCGGCCGAACGGCGTCGCGGTCGCCGCCGCCGTCCTGACCGCCGTCGCCTGCGAGCTGTGGCGGACCCGGGGCCGGTCCGGGCCGCGCGTATGGGCGGCGGGCCTGCTCGCGCCCACGGGCTGGCTCTCGTACGTCCTCTGGGTCGGCGTCCGCAGCGGCGATCCGCTCGGCGGCTACTTCGCCGTGCAAAAGGGCTGGACGTCCCGGTTCGACTTCGGCAAGGGCGCGCTCGTCTTCGTACGGGACATGCTCGGCGGCCCGACCCAGTTCGGGTTCGCGATGGCGCTGCTCATCACCGGCGCCGGGGTGCTGCTCTTCGCGCTCCTCGTGTGCGGGGAGCGGCTGCCGCTGCCCGTCCTCGCCTACACGGCGGTGCTCGTGGTCATCGCCGTCGGCGGCTCGGGCTTCTTCGAGTCCAAACCGCGCTTCCTGCTGCCGGCCTTCCCGCTTCTGCTCCCGCTCGCGGCGGCACTGACGAAAGCCCGGCCGAGGGCCGCGGTCCTGGTGATCGCGGCCCTGGCCGGGCTCTCGTGCTGCTACGGGGCGTACGCCCTGACGCTCGCACGCATGGCGATCTGAGCGGCAGGGGTACGGGGAGGACTCAGGCCTCGTCGTCGCCCGTGGCCTTCTCCTCGGGAGACTCCAGGCCGAACTGCTCGACGATCCACTTGTCGAACTCGATGGAGGCGCGGACCCAGCTGACCGTGGAGGACACGAAGTGCTCCAGGGCGACGCCGGTGCCGATCAGCATCTGCGCCTCGCCGATGAGGCGGAGGGTGGCGGAGCCGTCCTCCTCCTCGTGCAGGTGCGTGTAGACCTTGGGCCACAGGGTGCGGCGGTTCCAGTCGTCGATCGCGTCGAGGATCTTGGCGCGGTCGTCGGCGGCGTGCGGACGGTCGTAGAACGTCCGCACCGAGAAGACCTGCTGCTCGCCCTCGCCGCGGAACATGAAGTACGTGCGGAACTCCTCCCACGGCGCCGCGAGGTCACCCTCGTCGTCGACGACGTACTTGAGTTCCATCTGCTCGAGGAGCTGCTTGACGAGGTCCTGGTCGGGGACGACGGGGCCCGCCGGTCCTGCGGCCTGAGGCTGGGGCTGGCCCCCGAAATTCGGAATCGAGGACGGGTCGATGCTCACCGTTATTTCCCTTCGTACGGATGCTCGCCATCCTCCCCCATGCCGGGCGGTACGTGGCAAGCCCCGCTGGTCCGGAAGCGGCAAGATCCGCTGCGAGCTGACATGATCTCGTGCCCATGGGGGACGCGAAGAGGAAATCCCGGTGGTGGATCTGGCTGCTCGTGGGGCTCGTCGCCCTCTGCGGTCTGCCGGTCACGCTACTGGCCTGGGGCGCCTACTCCATCAGTGAGAGCGCAAGGACCCAGACGGTGGACTGCGCCAAGGCGATGGAGTTCGCCCACGGCAGGCTTCCGGCGGACGCCGAGGACGCCCGGTGCACCGGGACGCACTGGCAGGACTCGTACATCACCGCGGATTTCCGCATGCCGCGCGCCGACGTCGCCGACTGGCTGAGAACCACCTATCCGGAGGGCAAGCCGTCGATCGGCTGCGACAAGGACCTGTGCGTGTCGGTCGACTACGACCAGGCGCTCTACGTCGACGTGGAGGTGGTGTACGAGGGCTCCACCGCCCTCGTACACCTCAGCTCCTACGACATGTAGCCGGCACGGCTACTGGGCCGCGCCGACGATCAGGCCGTCCTCGAAGCGGTCCACCCGGACCGTGTCGCCGTCCACGACCTCGCCCGCGAGGATCTCCTTCGCGAGCCGGTCGCCGATCGCCGTCTGGATCAGGCGGCGCAGCGGCCGCGCGCCGTACGCGGGGTCGTTGCCCTCCTCGGCGAGCCACTCCAGGGCCGCCGGGGTGACGTCCAGGGTGAGGCGCCGCTCGGCGAGCCGCTTCGCGAGCCGGTCGATCTGGAGCTGCGCGATCCGGCCCAGCTCGGCCCGGTCGAGCGCCGAGAAGACGACCAGGTCGTCCAGACGGTTGAGGAACTCGGGCTTGAAGCTCGCCCGCACGACGTCCAGGACCTGCTGCTTCTTCACGTCCTCCGAGGTCAGCGGCTCCACCAGGAACTGGCTGCCCAGGTTCGAGGTGAGGATCAGGATGGTGTTGCGGAAGTCCACCGTCCGGCCCTGCCCGTCGGTCAGGCGTCCGTCGTCCAGGACCTGGAGCAGGACGTCGAAGACCTCCGGGTGCGCCTTCTCCACCTCGTCGAGCAGGACCACGCTGTACGGGCGGCGGCGGACCGCCTCCGTGAGCTGGCCGCCCTCCTCGTAGCCGACGTAGCCGGGAGGCGCGCCGACGAGGCGGGCGACGGAGTGCTTCTCGCCGTACTCCGACATGTCGATGCGGATCATGGCCCGCTCGTCGTCGAAGAGGAAGTCCGCGAGCGCCTTCGCCAGCTCGGTCTTGCCGACGCCGGTCGGGCCGAGGAAGAGGAAGGAGCCGGTGGGCCGGTCGGGGTCGGCGATCCCGGCGCGGGTGCGGCGCACCGCGTCGGAGACGGCCTGCACGGCCTCGGACTGGCCGATCAGCCGCTTGCCGAGCTCGTCCTCCATGCGGAGCAGCTTCTGCGTCTCGCCCTCCAGGAGGCGGCCGGCGGGGATCCCGGTCCAGGAGCCGACCACGTCCGCGATGTCGTCGGGGCCGACCTCGTCCTTGACCATGGTGTCCTTGGCCGACTCCTGCTGGGCCTCGGCTTCGGAGGCCTCCGCCAGCTCCCGCTCCAGGCCCGGGATCTCCCCGTACAGCAGCTTGGAGGCGGTGTCGAAGTCGCCGTCGCGCTGGGCGCGCTCGGCGCGGCCGCGGGTCTCGTCGAGACGCTCCTTCAGCTCGCCGACCCGGTTGAGGGACTGCTTCTCCTTCTCCCAGCGGGCGGTCAGGCCGCGCAGCTCCTCCTCGCGGTCGGCGAGGTCGCGCCGGAGCTTCTCCAGGCGCTGCTTGCTCGCCGCGTCCGTCTCGTTCTTGAGGGCCAGCTCCTCCATGCGGAGCCGGTCCACGGAGCGCTGGAGCTCGTCGATCTCGACGGGCGAGGAGTCGATCTCCATGCGGAGCCGGGACGCGGCCTCGTCGACGAGGTCGATGGCCTTGTCGGGGAGGAAGCGGGAGGTGATGTACCGGTCGGAGAGGGTCGCGGCGGCCACCAGGGCGGAGTCGTTGATCTGCACCTTGTGGTGGGCCTCGTACCGGCCCTTGAGGCCGCGGAGGATCGCGATGGTGTCCTCGACGGTCGGCTCGGCGACCAGGACCTGCTGGAAGCGGCGCTCCAGGGCGGGGTCCTTCTCGATCCGCTCGCGGTACTCGTCGAGGGTGGTCGCGCCGACCATGCGGAGCTCGCCGCGGGCCAGCATCGGCTTCAGCATGTTGCCGGCGTCCATGGCGGAGTCGCCGCCGGCGCCCGCGCCGACGACGGTGTGCAGCTCGTCGATGAAGGTGATGATCTGGCCGTCGCTCTCCTTGATCTCGGAGAGGACGGTCTTCAGGCGCTCCTCGAACTCGCCGCGGTACTTCGCGCCGGCGACCATCGCGCCGAGGTCGAGCGAGACGAGCCGCTTGTTCTTCAGGGACTCCGGGACGTCGCCCTTCACGATCCGCTGGGCGAGGCCCTCGACGACGGCGGTCTTGCCGACGCCGGGCTCGCCGATGAGGACCGGGTTGTTCTTGGTGCGGCGGGACAGCACCTGGACGACGCGCCGGATCTCGTGGTCGCGGCCGATGACCGGGTCCAGCTTTCCCTCGCGCGCGGCGGCGGTGAAGTCCGTGCCGAACTTCTCCAGCGCCTTGTACTGCCCCTCCGGGTCGGGTGTGGTCACCCGGCGTCCTCCCCTGCTCTTCTCGAACGCGTCGAGCAGCTTCGATGCGCTCGCGCCCTGCGCGTCGAGGATCTCACCGGTCTGGCCGCCCTTGGCGGCGATCGCGGCGAGAAGGTGCTCGGTCGACAGGTAGTCGTCGCCGAGCTCCTTGGCGCGCTTGTCGGCGTCGGCGATGACGGCGAGGAACTCACGGTTGGGCTGCGGGGGCGCGACCGTGGACCCGGTGACGCTCGGCAGGGCGGCGAGCAGCCGCTCCGCGCCGCCGCGGACGACGGCCTGGTCGGCGCCGACGGCGGCCAGCAGGTCGATGATGTTCTCGTTGTCCTGACCGGCCAGGAGGGCGAGCAGGAGATGGGCCGGGGTCAGGTCGGCGTGTCCCTCGGACACGGCGCGGCTGCTCGCCGCGTTGATCGCGTCCCGGCTCCTGTTGGTCAGTTCGGCGTCCACGTGCGGTGCTCCTCCTCGAACGTCGTGGGTCGTCTCTCTCTATGACCCTTCCAACGTACACAAAGTTGAGTCCATTCCGCTCAAGGTATCGGAGGGAGTCCCGTCACAGGTAGTTTCCGGGCATGGCCACAGACCCCAGGAACCCCTCCGACTCGTACCTGAGCTTCTGGCGCGAGTACCACATGTGCACCCTGACCACCCCGCGCGCGGACGGCACGCCGCACGTCGTCGCGGTCGGCGTGACGTACGACCCCGAGGGCGGGTACGCGCGCGTGATCACCAACAAGAACAGCCGGAAGGTCGCCAACGTCCTGGCGGCGGGCGCGGACGGCGCGCGGGTCGCGGTCTGCCAGGTCGACAAGGGGCGCTGGGCCACCCTGGAGGGCGTCGCCCGCATCCGTACGGAGGCCGAGACCGTCGCGGACGCCGTCGCCCGCTACGCCGAGCGGTACGGGCGCACGCCGGCCCCGAACCCGGACCGGGTCGTCATCGAGATCGCCCTCACCCGGGCGATGGGCCGCGCCTGAGCGACCCGCACGCAGACGCACAGCGGCGCCATCGCGTTTCAGGTCCGCGATGGCGCCGCTGTGTGGGGGAAGTGCCGGAGCGATCTACAACGACGGGGGAATCGCTCAGGCACTGCGGGGGGTGGCGGTGATGGCCTCTGGTTCGATCAGCTGGTGGTCCCGCTGATCGAGATTGACGAAGATCATGCCGTACCGGATGGCACAGCGGATGGGCTGCGGAGCGCCGCGGGGACGGCGCAGACAGCGGTACGCGCGGACGTCTTCGTCCTGCTCACGGGCGACGACGATCGGCTCTCCGAAGAGCGTGACCTTCAGCGAGTCACCACGGTGGGGGATGGCCGTGGCGAGATCGACGAAGTGCCAGCCGGAGCGATAGGCCGAGGCCATCTCCCGGCGGAACCTGGGGTCATCGGGAACATTCATGCGCCCGACTAGCTCCAGCCGGGGTCCTGCGCGGGGGCCACGCTCCAGCCCGGGTCATCGAGGAGCGTGGGGGCAGAGAAGTGCCAGCCCGGGTCGAGCGGAGCAGCCTGCACATGGGCCGGCTCCGAGTGCCAGCCCGGGTCCGGAACCACTCCCACCGCGCCCACTGTGGCGGCCGCGATGAAGGCGACTCCGGCCGCCGCGCGTATGAGCTTCTTCATCATCACCGAGCAACCTCACTTGAAGGCAACGTCTACTTCCAACCCCCGCGAGTAAGACGATGGCTTACTCTCTGCGCCTGCACCACCAAACCCAGGCATCATGTTCCTGAGATGCAGGAGCCTGGGGGTGTACATATGCGGAAACAAGCGGACGAAACAGGTCACCCTCATTCGCATGCCGAACTGTGCGCAGCGGGCTCCGAGCTGTACGCGGCCGCTCTGCGGACCGGGCGAATACCCCGGTCAGAGGCGGTCGAGGCACCGTGCCTCCTCGATCTGTCGCTGCTCCACCCCGACCCCGACGACGCGCAGTGGCTCCGCCCGGTTCCCCCCTCCGCGGCGCTCGCCCAGCTGCTCCAGCCGATCGAGCGGGAGATACTCGACCGCCGGCGGCGCACCGTCGCCCTGTCGGACGCCTTCGAGCCCTTCATGGCCCTCAGCGCCCACGACTCGCCCGCCACACACGCCATCACCGTGCTCGAGGGCATCGACCGCATCAACTCGACCCTCGACCGCGTCGTGGCCGACTGCCGCAGCGAACTCCTCACCGTCCAGCCGGGCGGCGGCCGCCCCGCACAGGCCCTCAGCGAGGCCCTGGACCGCGTCTCCCCGCTGCTCGGGCGCGGCATCAGCATGCGCACGCTCTACCAGCACACCGCGCGCCACACCGAACTCACGCTGACCTATCTGGAGCACGTCGGCCCCGAGGTCCAGGTCCGCACCCTCGAAGAGATCATCGACCGGCTGATCATCGTCGACCGCGAGGTCGCCTTCATCCCGGCCCGCAGCGACCGCCAGGTCGCCCTGGAGCTGCGCCACCCCGGCCTGGTCGCCTACCTCGGCGGCGTCTTCGACCAGTTCTGGCAGCTGGCGGTGCCGATACGGGAGGAGATCCCGTACGACATCAAGACCGACGGCATCGGCGGCGTCCAGCGCTCCATCGCCAAGCTCCTCGTCGAAGGACACGTCGACGAGGCCATCGCCCGCCGGCTCGGGATGAACGTGCGGACCTGCCGCGCGCACATCGCCAAGCTCGCCGCCGCCCTCGGCAGCGGGAGCCGGGCCCAGCTCGGCTATCTGATCGCCCAGTCCGGGATCCTCGAACGGGACAGCTGAACGACGAGGCCCCCTCCACCGCGGTGGAGGGGGCCTCATGGCTCTGCGTGTACCCGGGGATGCACCAGGAGCTACTCGCCGCGCTTCGGGCGCCACACCACGAGGGCGCTCGCCTGCTGCACGTCGGTGTACGGCACCAGGTCCCGGCGGTACGAGGCGTGCACCTGGGCCTCGCGCTGGCGCAGCGTCGCCGCCGCGCCCTCGACCGCCGCCGACAGCTCGGACACCCGTGCCTGGAGCGCCGCGACCTGGTTCTCCAGTTCGATGATCCGCTTGATTCCGGCCAGGTTGATGCCCTCGTCCTGCGACAGCTGCTGCACCTGACGGAGCAGCTCGATGTCACGGGCCGAGTAGCGCCGTCCGCGGCCTGCCGTGCGGTCCGGGGAGACCAGACCGAGCCGGTCGTACTGCCGGAGGGTCTGCGGGTGCAGACCGGAGAGCTGGGCCGCCACCGAGATGACGTACACGGGGCTCTCGTCGGTCAGCTCGTACGGATTGCGTCTCACCGGGTCACGCTCCCTTCGCGGCCTGGAACAGCTCGGCCCGCGGGTCCTCGGAGGCGGTCGCCTCGCGGAAGGTCTCCAGGGCCTCGCGTGCCTTGTCGTCCAGCTCCTTCGGCACCGCCACCTCGACCGTCACGAGGAGGTCGCCGCGCGTGCCGTCCTTGCGGACCGCGCCCTTGCCCCGGGCGCGCATCGTCCGGCCGTTCGGGGTGCCCGCGGGCAGCTTGAGCGTGACCGCGGGGCCGCCGAGGGTCGGCACCTTGATCTCGCCGCCGAGCGCCGCCTCCGAGAAGGAGACCGGCACCGTGACGGTGAGGTTGTCGTCCCTGCGGCCGAAGACCGGGTGGTCGTCGACGTGCACGACGACGTACAGGTCGCCGTTCTGCCCGCCGCGCTCGCCCGGCGCTCCCTTGCCGCGGAGACGGATCTTCTGGTTGTCGCTGACGCCCGCGGGGATGCGGACCTGCATGGTGCGGGAGGACTTGGCCCGGCCGCTGCCCTTGCAGACCTCGCAGGGGTTCTCGGCGATCAGGCCGCGGCCCTTGCAGTCCACGCAGGGGTCGGTGAGCGAGAAGGAGCCGCTGCCGCCGCGCGAGACCTGCCCGGTGCCGACGCAGGTCGGGCACACCCGGGGGGTGCCGTTCTTGTCGCCGGTGCCCGAGCACGCCGTGCACGGCTGCTGGCTGGACATCCGCAGCGGTACGGTCGCGCCCTCGATGGCCTCGGTGAAGCTGAGCGTCACCTCGGACTCGATGTCCTGGCCGCGCCGCGGCTGGGTGCGGGTGCCCGCGCTCCCGCCGCGGTTGAACAGGCCGCCGAAGACGTCCCCGATCCCGCCGCCGCTCCCGAAGCCGCCACCCGCCCCGCCCTGGGCGCCGCCGAAGAGGTCGCCCAGGTCGAAGTTGAACGAGCCGCCGCCGGGGCCGCCGGCCCGGAAGCCGCCGTTCCCGAAGAGGGCGCGGGCGTCGTCGTACTCCTTGCGCTTCTTGGGGTCGCCGATGACGTCATTCGCCTCGGAGATCTCCTTGAAGCGCGCCTCGGCGCTCGCGTCACCCTTGTTGGCGTCCGGATGGTTCTCGCGTGCGAGCTTCCGGTACGCCTTCTTGATCTCGGCCTCGGTGGCGTCCTTGGGGACGCCGAGAACCTTGTAGTAGTCCTTCTCGACGAAGTCCTTCGTGTTCATCGACGTCCCTCCTCCCGCGTACGGGTACGGCTGTTACTCGCTGTCCTTCTCGGACGTGTCGGACTTGTTGGGGTCTTCCGACTCCTCGGCCTTGCCCTGCGCCCCGGGCTGGGGCTCGGCGACGGCCACGCGGGCGGGCCGGATGGTCCGCTCGCCGATCCGGTACCCCGGCTGCAGGATCGCCACGCAGGTCGTCTCGGTGACGTCCGGCGCGTACGAGTGCATCAGGGCCTCGTGGATCGTCGGGTCGAAGGGCTCGCCCTCCTTGCCGAACTGCTGCAGACCCATCTTGGCGACGACGGTCTCCAGCGATTCGGCCACCGACTTGAACCCGCCCACGAGCTCTCCGTGGTCCCGGGCCCGGCCGACGTCGTCGAGGACGGGCAGGAGCTCGGACAGGAGGCTCGCAACGGCGATCTCCTTGACCGTGACCCGGTCCCGCTCCACGCGGCGGCGGTAGTTCTGGTACTCGGCCTGGAGCCGCTGGAGGTCGCCCGTGCGCTCGGTGAGCGCGGTGCGGGCCTGGTCCAGCTGCGCCAGCATGGCTACGTCCGTAGCGTCCCCGGCCGGGGCCGTCGAGTCCTCCTCGGGGGAGTTCTCGACGGCCTCGGCGGCGTCGTCAGCGGTGGCGCCGGAGGGGACGTCGGGCTTCTCCTCGAAGCCCGGGGTCTCCTCGGTCACGCCTGGCCACCCTTCGGCTTGTCCTCGTCGACGATCTCGGCGTCGACGACGTCGTCGTCCTGGGCCTGGGCCTGGCCGGCGTCGCCGGCGGCCGGGGCGCCCTGGGCGTCGGCGTACAGCGCCTGACCGAGCTTCTGCGAGACGGCCGCGACCTTCTCGGTGGCGGTGCGGATCTCGGCGGTGTCCTCGCCCTTGAGCTTCTCCTTCAGCTCGACGAGCGCGGCCTCGACCTCGGCCTTGACGTCACCGGGGAGCTTGTCCTCGTTGTCCTTGATGAACTTCTCCGTCTGGTAGACGAGCTGCTCACCCTGGTTGCGGGACTCGGCGGCCTCGCGGCGACGGTGGTCCTCGTCCGCGTACTGCTCGGCCTCCTGGCGCATCCGGTCGACCTCGTCCTTCGGCAGCGAGGAGCCGCCGGTGACGGTCATCTTCTGCTCCTTGCCCGTGCCCAGGTCCTTCGCGGTCACGTGCATGATGCCGTTGGCGTCGATGTCGAAGGCGACCTCGATCTGCGGGACGCCACGCGGGGCCGGCGGCAGACCGGTCAGCTCGAACATGCCGAGCTTCTTGTTGTACGCCGCGATCTCGCGCTCGCCCTGGTAGACCTGGATCTGCACGGACGGCTGGTTGTCCTCGGCCGTCGTGAAGATCTCGGACCGCTTGGTCGGGATCGTGGTGTTGCGCTCGATGAGCTTGGTCATGATGCCGCCCTTGGTCTCGATGCCGAGGGACAGCGGGGTCACGTCGAGGAGCAGGACGTCCTTGACCTCACCCTTGAGGACACCGGCCTGGAGGGCGGCGCCGATGGCGACGACCTCGTCCGGGTTGACGCCCTTGTTGGCGTCCTGACCGCCGGTCAGCTCCTTGACGAGCTCGGCGACGGCCGGCATACGGGTCGAGCCACCGACGAGGACGACGTGGTCGATCTCGGAGAGCTGGATGCCCGCGTCCTTGATGACGTTGTGGAACGGCACCTTGCAGCGGTCGAGCAGGTCGGAGGTGAGCTGCTGGAACTGGGCGCGCGTGAGCTTCTCGTCCAGGTGCAGCGGGCCCTCGGCGGAGGCCGTGATGTAGGGCAGGTTGATCGAGGTCTCCGTGGAGGAGGACAGCTCGATCTTCGCCTTCTCGGCGGCCTCGCGCAGACGCTGGAGGGCCATCTTGTCCTTGGCCAGGTCCACGCCGTGACCGTTCTGGAACTGCGTCACCAGGTAGTCGACGACGCGCTGGTCCCAGTCGTCACCACCGAGGTGGTTGTCACCGTTGGTGGCCTTCACCTCGACGACGCCGTCGCCGATCTCCAGGAGGGACACGTCGAAGGTGCCGCCACCGAGGTCGAAGACGAGGATCGTCTGGTCGTCCTTGTCCAGGCCGTAGGCCAGGGCGGCCGCGGTCGGCTCGTTGACGATGCGCAGGACGTTGAGGCCCGCGATCTCACCGGCCTCCTTGGTGGCCTGACGCTCGGAGTCGTTGAAGTACGCCGGGACGGTGATGACCGCGTCGACGACCTTCTCGCCCAGGTACGCCTCGGCGTCACGCTTGAGCTTCTGCAGGATGAAGGCGCTCATCTGCTGCGGGTTGAAGTTCTTGCCGTCGATCTCGATCTTCCAGTCGGTGCCCATGTGGCGCTTGACCGACCGGATGGTCCTGTCGACGTTGGTGACGGCCTGACGCTTGGCCACCTCGCCGACGAGCACCTCGCCGTTCTTCGCGAAGGCGACGACGGACGGCGTGGTCCTGGCGCCCTCGGCGTTGGTGATGACGGTGGGCTCGCCGCCTTCCAGAACGCTGACGACGGAGTTAGTCGTGCCCAGGTCGATGCCGACCGCACGTGCCATTTCGATTCCTCCAGCTGACTGACTTGAGTGGAACTGACTCAAGGATGCACGAGGAGGTCTCTCGCGTCAACAGACCTGAGCGGGGTCGACTCAACTCTTCGTCGGCCAGGCCACTCAAAGGGCGTGCCGCTCCCCCGTTTGACCAGGTTCGCATGAGAGGGTCCGGACATACTCAGGACATGTCCGGGATTCCCGATCCCAGGATTCCCGCCGAAGGGTGTGAGCGCATGACGGCGAAGCGCGCGTTCGACGTGGCGGGCGGGCTCGTCCTGCTCCTCGCCCTCGCGCCCCTGATCGCCGGGACCGCCCTGTCCGTCTCCCTCGGCGGCAGCGGGGCGGTGCTGCGCCGCCGGACGGTGGCCGGCCTTGAGGGGCGGCCCTTCACGATGCTGACCTTCCGCACCAGGAGCCCGCTGGCCGCGCTGCCGCTGCTGCTGCACGTCGTCGCGGGCCGGATGTCGCTGGTCGGACCGTGCCCGCTGACCCCGGCCCACCGCGAGTGCGCGGGCGAGGGCCGCCGCCGGCTCTCCGTACGCCCGGGGGTGACCGGACCGTGGCAGATCAGCGGCCGCTCGGACCTGCCGTGGGAGGAGCGCGAGCTGCTCGATCTCCACTATGTGGACCACCACTGGCTGGGGATGGATCTGCTGATCCTTGCGCGTACGCTTCCAGCTGTACGCAGGCGTCGCGCGGCAAGGTTTACCTGAGAGGGCAAGGTTTGCCTGAGCGACACATATCACCGCGAGCGCCGCTACAGCGCGGCGCCGTGACCGGGTAATCTCAGCAGGAACTCAATAAGTTACCGCTTAGTAGGCCCGCCCGAGGAGCCCGTCATGCAACTCGCCGCGATCATCGTGTCGATCGCCATCACGGTGGTGGCCGTCGCGCTGTTCGGCCGCGCCATCGTGCAGATCTACCGCTTCGTGCAGCTCGGCCAGCCGGTCCCCGCCGGCACGCGCACCGGAGACCCCAAGGCCCGCACCATCACGCTGGTCAAGGAATTCCTCGGCCACACCCGCATGAACCGCTGGGGCATCGTCGGCTTCGCGCACTGGTTCGTCGCGGTGGGCTTCTTCTCGCTGCTCCTCACGATCGTCAACGCCTTCGGCCAGCTCTTCCAGGCCGACTGGCTCATCCCGATCATCGGCGACTGGCTGCCGTACGAGATCTTCACCGAGTTCCTCGGCCTGATGACGGTCCTCGGCATCGTGACCCTCATCGTCATCCGCCAGCTGAGCAAGCCGACCAAGGCCGGCCGCAAGTCCCGCTTCGCCGGCTCCAAGACCGGCCAGGCGTACTTCGTCGAGGCCGTCATCCTGATCGTCGGCGTCTGCATCATGACGCTCCGCGCCCTCGAAGGCGTCCAGCACCACGTGACGAGCTGGGAGCCGGGCTTCTTCGCCTCGTACCCGCTGATCGCGCTCCTGGACGGCCTGGACCTGAGCACGATCCAGTACCTCACCTACTTCTTCGCGTGCCTCAAGATCGTCACGTCCTTCACCTGGATGATCACGGTCTCGCTCAACACCAACATGGGCGTCGCCTGGCACCGCTTCCTCGGCTTCCCGAACATCTGGTTCAAGCGCAACGCCGACGGCTCCACCGCCCTGGGCGCGCTCCAGCCGATGAGCACCGGCGGCAAGGAGATCGACTGGGAGGACCCGGCCGAGGACGCCGTCTTCGGTGTCTCCCAGGTCGAGCAGTTCTCCTGGAAGGGCATCCTCGACTTCTCCACCTGCACCGAGTGCGGCCGCTGCCAGTCGCAGTGCCCCGCCTGGAACACCGGCAAGCCGCTCTCCCCGAAGCTCCTCATCATGTCGCTGCGCGACCACGCGCACGCCAAGGCGCCGTACCTGCTCGCGGGCGGCGGCAAGGACATGGAGGGCAACGAGAAGGCTTCCGAGGAGCAGCTCAAGGACGTCCCCGCCGCCGCCCTCGCCGAGGCCGAGCGCCCCCTCATCGGCACCGCCGAGGAGAACGGCGTCATCGACCCGGACGTCCTGTGGTCCTGCACCACCTGCGGCGCCTGCGTCGAGCAGTGCCCGGTCGACATCGAGCACATCGACCACATCGTCGACATGCGCCGCTACCAGGTGATGATCGAGTCCGCGTTCCCGTCCGAGGCGGGCACGATGCTCAAGAACCTGGAGAAGAAGGGCAACCCCTGGGGTCTCGCCAAGAAGCAGCGCGTCGAGTGGACCAAGGAGGTCGACTTCGAGGTCCCGATCATCGGGAAGGACGCGGAGGACCTCTCCGAGTTCGACTACCTCTACTGGGTCGGCTGCGCCGGCGCCCTGGAGGACCGGGCCAAGAAGACCACCAAGGCCTTCGCGGAGCTCCTCCACATCGCGGGCGTCAAGTTCGCGATCATGGGCGGCGACGAGAAGTGCACCGGTGACTCCCCCCGCCGCCTGGGCAACGAGCCGCTGTTCCAGCAGCTCGCCGCGGAGAACGTCGCGATGCTGAACATGGCGTTCGGCGAGGACGACGAGGACGAGTCGACGAAGAAGCCGAAGTCGGCCAAGAAGATCGTCTCGACCTGCCCGCACTGCTTCAACACCATCGCCAACGAGTACCCGCAGCTCGGCGGCGAGTACGAGGTCATCCACCACACCCAGCTGCTCCAGCACCTCATCGACGAGGGCAAGCTGATCCCGGTGACCCCGGTCGAGGGCCTCATCACCTACCACGACCCCTGCTACCTGGGCCGTCACAACAAGGTCTACACGCCGCCGCGCGAGATCATGTCCGCCGTCCCCGGCCTGCGCCAGCAGGAGATGCACCGCCACAAGGAGCGCGGCTTCTGCTGCGGCGCCGGTGGTGCCCGGATGTGGATGGAGGAGCGGATCGGCAAGCGCATCAACAACGAGCGCGTCGACGAGGCCCTGTCCCTCAACCCGGACATCGTCTCCACCGCCTGCCCGTTCTGCCTCGTCATGCTCACGGACTCCGTGAACGGCAAGAAGAACGAGGGCAAGGCCAAGGAGTCGGTCACGGTCGTCGACGTCGCCCAGCTCCTCCTCGACTCGGTGAAGACCCCGGTCGAGCCGGAGGAGCAGCCGGCGGCCGAGGAGCCGGAGCCGGCCGTCTGATCCCGGACACCTGAAAGGGCCGCCCCGCGCGAGAAGCGCGAGGCGGCCCTTTTCGCTACTTCTGGCCCACGAGAACGCCATGGAAGTCGTAGGTCCAGCTCGTGCCGCCGGGGACGGAGAGCTTGACGTAGGGCCGCCCGTCCTTGCCGGCGAAGAAGGTGGCGGTGTGCCCGTCGGGCAGCTTGACGACCTTGGCGGCCTTGGCGAGGGACCCGTCGGCGAGGTCGACGTTCCGCCAGAAGACCGCCTGGTCGCTCGCGGTCTGGTCGCTCGTGGTCTGGCCGCTGCCGGAATCGGCGGCGAAGGCGGCCCCGGTGGCCGGCAGGAGGAGGGCGGCGGCCCCGGTGGCGACGGCGGCGGTACGGACGGAACGACGGGTGACACGCATCGGAAGAACTCCTTGCTCGGGTCGCTGAGATCTCCGAAGCTACGAGTACGACATTCAGGTGATATGTCGGATTCGTAACAGCGCTCCCGCGCCTCCCCCACAGCCACGTCACGCCCGTCGGGTCCCCTAGGGGATGTCACAGCTCAGTGGCAAGCACCGGCCTGTGGAGCAACCACCCGGCAGAACCGGGTACGTTCGACGACGTGGCTGGATTCAGGAACGGACGCGGCCGGGACAACCGCCCCCCGCAACAACAACCGCAGCAGGCGCCGTACGGGTACAACGCGGCCCCGCCGCCCTACCCGCAGCAGCAGTGGCAGCAGCCGCCGCAGGGGCAGTCGTACGGGCAGCAGGGGCAGCAGGGGCAGCAGCCCTACGGGGAGCCGGAGTACTTCGGCGAGCCGTACGGCGGGCAGCAGCACGCGGCGGCGGCGAACAACCCGGGCCACACCCAGATGTTCAGCGTCGACGACCCGTACGGGCAGCAGGGGCCGGCCCCCGCCCCCGTACCGACGGGCCCCCGGCTCCCGTGGAAGGCGCTCCTGAGCGGCATCGTGCTCCGCCCGGCGGACACGTTCCTGCGGATGCGGGACCACGCCGTCTGGGGACCGGCGCTCATCGTCACGTTCCTCTACGGACTCCTCGCGATCTTCGGCTTCGAGAAGGCCCGCGAAGAGGCGATCAACGCGACGCTGTCGACGGCGATCCCGTACGTCCTGATGACCGCCCTCGGCTTCGTGCTCGGCGGCCTGATCCTGGGCGCGGTCACCCACACCCTGGCGCGCCAGCTGGGCGGCGACGGCGCCTGGCAGCCCACGGTCGGCCTGTCGATGCTGATCATGTCGATCACGGACGCGCCGCGCCTGCTCTTCGCCCTCTTCCTGGGCGGCGAGAACGGCCTGGTGCAGGTCCTCGGCTGGGCGACCTGGCTGGCGGCGGGCGCCCTGTTCACCGTGATGGTGAGCCGCTCGCACGACCTGCCGTGGCCGAAGGCGCTGGGAGCGTCGGCGATCCAGCTGGTGGCACTGCTGAGCCTGATCAAGCTGGGCATGCTGTAGACGACGTACGCAGACGGAAAAGGCCCCCACCGGGGACGGTGGGGGCCTTCTCCTTTGCGCATATGGGGGGCTCAGGCGTCGAGAACCTGACCCTCGCGCTTCACGACGGGCGGTTCGACCGACCAGGGGAAGTTGATCCACTCGTCGGTCTTCTTCCACACGTACTCGCACTTCACGAGGGAGTGGGACTTCTCGTAGATGACGGCGGAGCGGACCTCGGCGACGTGGTCGACGCAGAAGTCGTGGACGAGCTTCAGGGTCTTGCCGGTGTCGGCGACGTCGTCGGTGATCAGCACCTTCTTGTCGCTGAAGTCGATCGCGTTGGGCACGGGCGCCAGCATGACCGGCATCTCCAGCGTCGTCCCCACACCGGTGTAGAACTCCACGTTCACCAGGTGGATGTTCTTGCAGTCGAGGGCGTAGGCGAGCCCGCCGGCGACGAACACCCCGCCACGGGCGATGGAGAGCACGAGGTCGGGCTCGTAGCCGTCGTCGGCGATGGTCTGCGCGAGCTCGCGGATGGCGGTCCCGAAGCCCTCGTACGTCAGGTTCTCGCGTACTTCACTCATGCCTGCGACCGCCTCACACCTGGGTCCGATGGAAGTTCATGTAGGAACGGGAGGCCGTCGGCCCCCGCTGACCCTGGTACCGCGAGCCGTACCGCTCGCTCCCGTACGGGAACTCGGCGGGCGAGCTCAGCCGGAACATGCACAGCTGGCCGATCTTCATGCCGGGCCAGAGCTTGATCGGCAGGGTGGCGAGGTTCGACAGCTCCAGGGTCACGTGCCCCGAGAAACCGGGGTCGATGAACCCGGCGGTCGAGTGCGTGACGAGCCCGAGCCGCCCGAGGGAACTCTTCCCCTCCAGACGCGACGCGATGTCGTCCGGCAGGGTGATGACCTCGTAGGTCGAGGCGAGCACGAACTCGCCCGGATGCAGGATGAACGCCTCGTCGCCCTCCGGCTCGACCTCACGGGTGAGGTCCAGCTGCTCGACGGCGGGGTCGATGTGGGGGTAGCGGTGGTTCTCGAACACCCGGAAAAAGCGGTCGAGACGCACGTCGATGCTCGACGGCTGCACCATGGATTCGTCGTACGGGTCGATGCGCACCCGTCCGGCGTCGATCTCGGCCCGGATGTCCTTGTCTGAGAGAAGCACGCCCCCACGATACGCAGAGGGCGCGGACCTGCCCCAATCGGCAGCCGTCCGCGCCCGGCACCGCACGGCTCAGCGCCGCCCGACCTCCACCGGCACCGCGTGCCGCAACCGCGCACACCGCGGACAGCGGATGAGCCGCCCGGGCCCGATGCGCCCGGCACCGAGCTGCTGAAGCGGGAACGAGGCGGTACTGAACACATGCCCTTCGGCACAACGGACGACGGTGCGCTCCATCGAAGCCATCAAGTCCCTTCCCCTACACATGTGGTGGACGATCAGCCACATTAGGGGATGAAGGGGGCGCCCTCCACGCGGCACTCCGCACGGCCGAAGCGGTGAGCTTCGCCTCAAGTGGCGCATGGGGTACAGTGTGCAACGATGCGGCACGGATCATCCGGCCGCTGTGCGGATGTAGTTTAATGGTAGAACATGAGCTTCCCAAGCTTATAGCGCGGGTTCGATTCCCGTCATCCGCTCCACAGTAAAGCCCCAGGTCAGCGACCTGGGGCTTGTTTGTTGTCTAGACCTCTCGGGGCCTGCGTGCCATTCGCGTGCCATAAGTGCCGTAACGGTGCGTCAGATTGGGCCCCGAACCGTCACTCGCGGCCACCGCACGCCGAGTGGTCTTGAATCCCGAGACGGATTTCGAGTGACCTGCACCACACGCCGCAGGGAGTGCGGCCCGGGTAGGTTCCGGGACCGCACCCCCTGTGCGTCACCTCCGCCGGGCCACTCCGGCAGGAGCCGCGAGCGGGGGAACGATCCGGTGGACGGTGGCGGTCGCGCTGTTGCCCGACTCGCGGTCCGCCGACGCGAGCTGGCTCCGGACGGTGGCGTCGATGTCACCGGCGAGCTTGCGCTGGTGCTCCTTGGTGGAGTGCTGGTAGATCAGCTGCGCACGCTCGGACGACTGACCCGCGCGGACCATCAGGTCCTTGAGCTTGGCGCCGGTGTCGGCGGCGAGGGTGTTTCCGGTGTGCCGGAGGTCGTAGAAGCGGAACTCCTTCGGCATGCCGACCGCGTCACGGGCCTTGCGCCACTTCCGACCGAAGGTGGTGCCACGGAGGGCGGCACCCCTCTCCCCTACGAAGACGAGGCCGTCGGGTCCGTCCTGGGCGAACCACTCCAGGTGCCGGCGGACGTCGAGGAGGATGAAGCCGGGCAGCATGATCTCCCGTTTGCCCGCTCGGGACTTGGGGTCGCCGATGACCCTTCTGCCGGTGTTGAGTTCCGGAGCGGCTCGCCGCACCCGAACCGAACCGGTGTCGAGGTCGATGTCGCCTCGGCGTAGCTCGGCCAGTTCCTCGGGCCGCATGGAGGCGAAGGCGCCGAGCAGAACCATCAGCCGCCAGCGGATGCCGATGGCCTCGGCGAGAGCGAAGACCTGCCCGACGGTGGCCACGGGGCGTTCGTCCGCATCCTCGCGCCCTGCCCCGCGGATCGAGCAGGGGTTCCGCCGGATCAGGTCGTCCTCGACTGCCGTCTGCATGATGGCCTTCAGCAGCCGGTACGACTTGGCGGTCGTCGTGGCACCGGTCGCGTTCCGCCGTTCCGCGCGCCAGGTCCTGACCTTGGCGGGGCTGATGGCGTTGACGTACTGGCTGCCAAACGTCGGCTCCAGGTGGAGGCGGAGCAGCCGCCGGTACAGCTCGTCGGTCGTGGCCGCGACGCCGCGCTCGTCGATCCAGCGCGTGGCGTACTCGGCGAACAGGACCTCGCCAGCGGCCGGGTCGATCCAGTCGCCCCGGGCCTGTTCGGCCTGGATCTGAGCGAGGAACAGCTCGGCTTCGCGCTTGGTCTCGTAGGTCTGCGGCGCCGCGCGCAGTACGCCGCCCGCTCCGGGATAGCGGGCCTGGTAGCGGCCCGAGGGCAGCTTGCGGATCGCGCCGAAGCTGCGGCGCGGGGCCTTCCTGCGAGATCGCGTCATGTCAGGCCACCAGCCCGAAGCCCGTGCGGCGGGCGCGGACGGGTTCGACCGTGCGCTCCTCTACATACGCGGTCAGGACGCTGTCGGCGATGCGGACGTGCTTGCCGAGCTTGACGTAGCGGATGCGGCGCTCGGAGATGAGGCGTCGGATGAAGCGGACGCCGGTGCCGAGGCGTTCGGCGGCCTCGTCGACCGTGAGCAGGCGGTCGTTGTTGTTCACCTCCTTCGCCGTGCGGGGCCGGGTGGAGGCGTGGGGTATCGCCGTGTGGCGCAAGCGGGGTCCTCTCCTGGCCTCGGCTGGTGGGGCGGCAACCCCCGGCCGGGCCGGTGTCGTTCAGGGATGGGATGGGCGTGTGACTGGCCGGGTCCTGGGGTTTGCGGTCCAGGGGCGGCCGGAGGAGCCGGCTACGGCTCGGGCGGCAGGCCGAACTCCTCCTGGTTGATCTTCATGGTGCTCTCGGCGATGGCGTTGCTGACCACCGCGTTGGCCTCCTCGCGGATGTCCGGGTGCTCGTCGAGGTAGGCGATGAGTTCGGCGTTGACCCGGCGGTACGTGTGCTGAGCGCGCTGGGCGGCCGCGCTGGCGGCCACCACGGTGTCGATCAGCTCCATGGCGCGGCCGGCGGCGGCCAGGGCGGGCGGGCCGACGAGGTTGGACAGGGAGACCCCGAAGACCTCGGCGAAGCCGATGGCCTCGTCGAGGTTGATGCGGCGCTTGCCGTTCTCGATCCGCCACACCCCTGACGGGTTCATCTCGTAGCCGGCCTCGTTGAGGCGGTCGGAGAGCGTGGTGGTGCTCCAGCCGCGCTGCTCGCGCTCGGCCTTGATCCGCTTGGCGGCGTTGTCCTCGCCCTTGAGCAGGACGCCCTCGGACGCGTTCTCGTGGTCGTCGTCGGACATTCCCCCTCCTTCCTGTCGCAGCACGTTCCTGCAATTCGCAGCAGCCTAAACAGTACACCATGCTCTGCCGCTTGCATAGTCGCTCTGCGTGTGGCATGGTTGTTGTGCTGGACCGCTGCTGTCCGCAGGAGACCGCCAGCACCTAGCCAGACATGCAAAAAGCCCCCCAGTGCTTGCGACACCGAGGGGCTCAAAGCGCAAACCTCACGCCGCCCATCCCTGAACGACTAGCTGCAAGGCCGGGATTGCCGTCCCGTATGGCCCGCAGATTGAGGAGCTCGATGTCCAGTATGGACGAAGCCACCCCGAACACGCCATCGCTTCCCGTCGAGTGGCCGCCGACAGCGATCCCCGGCCAGCCGACCGCCCCGCCGCCCGCCGCAGACCCCGAGGGCGTAGAGGTCCTGGACCTGCTCCGGGACGCGATCCGGCGCTACGTCGTGATGCCGAGCGACGAAGCCCTGACCGCGACCACGCTCTGGGCCGCGGCGACCCACCTGCAGACGGTGTGGCAGCACGCACCGCGCCTGGCGGTGGTCGGGCCCGCCAAGCGCTGCGGGAAATCGCGGCTGCTCGAAGTCCTGATCGAGGCGGTCCACGAGCCGCTGATCACGGTCAACGCCTCCGCCGCGGCGATCTTCCGGTCGATCGGCGAGGGCAACCCGCCCACGCTCCTGGTCGACGAAGTCGACACGATCTTCGGCAGCGCGAAGGTCGCGGAGAAGAACGAGGAGATGCGCGGCCTGCTCAACGCCGGCCACCAGCGCAACCGGCCCACCCTGCGCGTCACCGGCCCCAACCACGAGGTGGTCAAGTTCGACACCTTCGCCATGGCCGCCCTCGCCGGAATCGGCGACCTCCCCGACACGATCATGGACCGGTCGGTCGTCATCCGCATGCGCCGCCGAGCCGAGACCGAGAAGGTCAGCGCCTGGCGCTACGGCCGCGACGACCTGACCGTACGCGAGCTCCGGACCCGGCTGGCGGCCTGGCTCGCCTCCGTACGCGAGAAGGCACTCGCCCTGGAACCGAAGATGCCGGTCGAGGACCGCGCCGCCGACACCTGGGCGCCGCTGATCAGCGTCGCCGACCTCGCGGGCGGACACTGGCCCGTCCTCGCCCGCACCGCGTGCACGGCCATGACCGACTACGAGGCCGGGCGCGACGAGGACGGCGGACTGAAGATCCGCATCCTCGCCGACATCCGCCGCGCCTTCGCCTCCGAAGGAGACCAGCCGGCGATCCGCACCGGCCGCCTCCTGGAGATCCTCAACGCCGACCCAGAGGCGCCCTGGGCCGAGCACAGCCCCAACGGGCTCACGCCGCGCGGCCTGCAGATCCTGCTCCAGGACTACGGCATCAAGTCGGCCAACCGCCGCTTCCCCGGCGGCCACCAGGCCAAGGGCTTCACCCGCGCCCAGTTCACCGACGCCTGGACCCGCTACTGCCCGCCCGAGGCAACCGCGACCCTCCCGGTCGAGCCCGGCGCCTGACCCTCCCCGACTCGTCCCACTCGTCCCCGCGCAGGTCAGCGCGGGGACGAGTCAGCGACCCGCAACGAGTCGACTCGACATCACCGCCCCACCCGTACCAGCCCTGACCAGCAGCGGGACGGGTGGGACGAGTCCCCACCGCTCACGGCCGCCCACGCCGGCGGCCACACCCAGCCCTGGAGCCCTCCACCTTGCACCTCCCTGCTCCAAGCGCCCCGGCAGCCATGCGCAGCATCCGCGCCGGTATCGCGCGGTTCGCCTCCGGCGCCAAGAACGACGACCTCAAGCGGCGTGCCGACCCTGGCAACACTCGCCGAGCACCCACACCCGCTGGGAGTCGGCGCGTGAACCGCACGGGACGCATCGCCCTCGTCATCGGCCTGGTGGCCGTCGTCCTCATGGCCTTCCGAGTCTCGTGGAACGCGCTGTCCGACGTGGCCCGCGCCATCGGCGCCGACTCCACCGCCGCCCTGCTCTACCCGATCGTGGTCGACGGGCTCATGGCCCTCGCGCTGATCGCCACGCTCGTGCTGACCGGGGCCGACCGGAAGTTCGCGCTACGGGTCCTGGCGACCTACACGATCGCCAGCCTCCTACTGAACTACGTGCACGGCCTCGTACCGGCCCTGCACACCGACTCGATCCAGTGGGGCCGACTGACCGACTTGGACTACGCGAACTGGGCCCTCGTCCTGCTGGCGACCTCACTGCCGGTCGGGTCGATCTACTTCGGGTCGGACCTCGTGGCCAAGGTGCTGCACCACAACCCCGAGTCGGCCGACTCCTCCGAACTGGCCTCTGGCCAGTCGGCTGGCGAGCAGGCCCCGCAGTCGACGCCTGACCGGGCCGAATCGGTCCCCCAGCAGTTGCCCGAGTCGACCCGCATGGAGGTCACCGAAGCGCCCGTGACGGGGCCGGCCGAGGGAGCCGAATCGTCCCCCGCCACCCGGCCGCCCCGATCGGCCGCAGTGGCGGAGTCGACCGGAGCCTCCCCACGTCGGGCGACCGGTCAGGTCCCCGCTCCCGCCAAGTCGACCACCGACCAGACCGGCATCTCGCCCGAACTCCTCGATCGGGCCCGACTCCTGACCGCCGACTGGACCGACGAACAGCTCACCGCCGTGCGGCTGCGTACCGAACTACGGATCGGCCAGAAACCCTCCCGACTCCTGCGCGACCAACTGCAGGCCGACCGCACCGGTCAGGTCCAACCCGTCACGTACAACGCCTTCGAGGCCGGGTCGCTCGACGAAGGCGCCTCCCCCGCGCGCACCGTCTGATCCTGCCCTTCGGCGCATCCCGTGTCCCCGTGCAGCCGAGCACGGGGACACGGGGCCTCGCACAGCCAAGCCCCAGGCACTATCACCCCACGGAGAACCGACCCATGCACGACCCGCACCACGAACTCCCCACCACCCAGCAGGAGACGATCACCGGCCTCAACAGCGCAGCAAGTTGTCGGGTAAGGAGTCCTTACCCGGCCTCCGCCCCAGGGGAGGCGGAGGCGTCCGGCGCTGAGGGGACGCCGCTGTCGGCCGGCCCGGGGGAGCCGACTCAGGGAGAAGCCACACAGCCGTCCGCGCCGCGCCGCCGTCTTCGCGAACCCACGCTGCGCGAGAAGCGCGTCCACCCCCGTTACAGCCACGATGAGTTCGCCCTCCTCGCAACCGCCGCTCACCTCAGCCGCATGCAGATCGGCGGCTACGTCGCCGAGACCTCGCTCGCCGCCGCCCGCTCCGACGACCCCACCGCCGCGGTCGCCGACTACCGCGCCATGGTCAAGGCGCTGATGGCCGCCAATCGCCAGCTCGCACTGATCGGCAACAACCTCAACCAGCTCGCCTGCCACCTCAACAAGGACGGCGCCTGGCCCGCGCCGGACATCGTGGCGAGGCTGCTGGACCGGGTCGAGACATCGGTCGACGATGTGGACCTGGCCGTCGCCCAGGTGATCTCGGGGCGGTGACCGCGTGATACCGAAGATCATCCTTGGCAAGGGTGCGCGTGCCACCCGCCGCCTGATCGGCTACCTCTACGGCCCGGGCTCCGCCAACGAGCACACCGACCCGCACCTGGTGGCGTCCTGGAACGGCTTCGCCCCCGACCCCGGCCGCAGCCCCCGCCGCAATCCCAGGGACGTCGAGGACCAGCTCGCCGCGCAGCTCGACCAGCCCGTGAAGATGCTCGGCGACAAGGCCCCGACGACCACGGTGTGGCACTGCCCCATGCGTGCCGCGCCCGAGGACCCGATCCTGACCGACGCCCAGTGGGCGGACATCGCCCGCCGGATCGTGGCCGTCGCCGGCATCGCCCCCGAAGGCGACGAGGAAGCCTGCCGCTGGGTCGCGGTCCGCCACGCCGACGACCACATCCACATCGCCGCCACCCTCGTACGCCAGGACGGACGCCGCCCCCGCCGCGACCACGACATCCGCGCCGTCCAGCGCGAAGCCCGCCAGATCGAAGCCGACCTCGGCCTGCGCCGCCTCAACCCCGGCGACGGCACCGCCGCCAAACGCCCCACCAGCAAGGAGCACTTCAAGGCCAAGCGCCAGGGCCAGGACACCACCACCCGCGAGATCCTGCGCATGCGCGTCCGCCGCGCCGTGGCAGCCGCCTCCAGCGAGACCGAGTTCTTCGCCCTGCTGGAGGCGACCGGCGTAGACGTCCGGCCCAAGGTCGGACCGTCCGGCGACATCCTCGGCTACAGCGTCGCCCTGGCCGGCGACCTCAACAAACACGGGGAACCGGTGTGGTTCTCCGGCTCCACCCTTGCCGGCGACCTCTCCCTGCCCAAGATCCGCCACCGCCTCACCGACACCACACCCGAACCGGTCACCGCCCGGCCGGCCGACCCCTGGCACCAGGCCACCGCCGCCACCGAACGCATCCCCCACCGCCTCACGCACAGCAGCGACCACATCGCCCAAGGCCAGCTCGTCGCCCTCGGTGGAGCCCTCGACCTGCTGCCACTCACCGCACCAGCCGCGGCGAGGACCGAACTCGAACGGGCCGCCGCCCTCTTCGAGCGCGCCACCCGCTCCCGCCTCACCGCCGACCTCGACAGCGCCCGCGTCCTGCGCCGCAGCGTCCAGGCGATCCTGCGCACCCCCGCCGCGACGCGCGACGGGGCCGGGCTGGCGATGTTGCTGGACGCCGCCCTCATCGCCGTGGCCTTCGCGAAGCATTGGCACCGCACCCACCAGCACGCCCAGCAGGAGGCGGCAGCCCAGCAGGCCCTCGTCCACCTCCAGACCGCCTATGCCCAGGTCGCCGTCCCGGTCCTGGACGGCCTCGCCCGCCGCACCCCCGGCATCCAGACCAAACAGCGCTACGCCCGTCACCTCCAGCAGGCCGCCCCCGAGCACGCCGACCGCATCCTGAAGGACCCCGCCTGGGACGCCCTCGCCACCGTCCTCGCCGACGCGGAAACGGCGGGCCACAACCCGACCACTCTCCTCGACCAGGCCCTCGGCCAACGCACCCTCGACGACGCCCGCAACCCCGCCCGCGCCCTGACCTGGCGCATCCACCGCCTCGGCCAACGCCACGCACCCGGCCCTCTCGCCCAGGCAGCCATGTCCCGCAGCACCACACGCCGTCCCAGCGCCCAGATCCACCCGCCGACGGCCACACCAGCCGCTGCACCGCAGCAGCCACACGTGCGGCGACGTTGACCGGCCGATGTGTTCCCCGAAGGAACATCGAATGCGTTCCCTTGGGGAACAGCCGTCGCGTTCCCCAAGGGAACGGCGATCACCGTCCGGAAGAGCCTGCGATCTTGCCGTCCAGCAGCTCCAGCGCCTCCTCCCAACGGAAGCGGTCCGCTCCACCGCCTGCCTTGGGGCGGTGAGGCTCGTACGACCCGACCAGCACACCCATCTCGCGCAGCTGGTCCAGGCTCCGGCCGTAGGCCGGGTGTGCGGCCATGGCGGCGTTCACGTACGGCAGGACGGCAATCGGAATGCCCATCCCGTACGCCTCGCACAGGATGCCGAGGGCGAGGGTGTCGGCGATGCCTGCCGCCCACTTGTTGATCGTGTTGAACGTAGCCGGCGCGACAGCGATGGCGTCGGCCGGCGGGAGCGGGCGCGGGTCACCCGGGCTGCGCCAGGCCGAGCGGATCGGGTAGCCGGTCTGGGCCTCGATCGCCTCGGTGTCGAGGAAGCCGAGCCCTTGGGGTGTGGCTATGACGCCGACGCCCCAGCCCTGCTCCTGCGCGGCGGTGATCAGCTTGTGGGCGTCGCCCGCGATGCCGGCGGCGCAGACGACGACGTACAGGAACGGCTGTGCGGTCACGCGGGGACTCCCAGTCGGCGGCTGAAGTGGTGGAGCTCGGGCAGCGTACGTCGCCGGTCGCGGGCGGCCATGTCGGCGACCAGGTCGCGGACGGCGGGGCGGCGTACGTCCTGGGCGGCGCAGGTCTCGGCGATGCGGAGGGCCTGGTAGCCCTCGGCAAGGCGGCCCTGCTGGTTGTAGGCACGCGCGGCTTCGACCCAGAGCGCTGCTCGTCGTTCGGGCGCGGGAATGTGTCGGCGCATAAGGGGTGCCGCGGCGTTCAGGGCGATACCGGCGTCGCCGAAGGACACCGAGGCGCTGACGGCATGGATCGCGACGTTGGTCGGGCTGAAGTTGGCCCAGGCGTCGGGCTGGTCGAGCGCGACGTACCGGGCGACCTCCCGTGCCTCGTCGAGGAACTCCCGGGTGGCGGCGCGGTCACCGCCGCGGCTGGCCGCGGTCGCTCCCCGTAGAAGCAGCAGACCGACGGCGGCGAGGTATCGGGGCGGGTGCCGATCGTAGGAGCCGGCGAGCTGGCCCGCGGTGTGGCGGACGAGGGTGACGGCCTGGGCGGTGTGTTTCTCGCGGGTCAGGACGTGGGCGTGAAGGCGGACGCTGGAGGCGAGGACGACGGGATCACCGGAGCGCTCGGCCTCTGCCATGGCACGTCCCACCGCCAACCAGGCGTTGCCCTGGTCGCCCTGCTTGAGCAGCAGGCTCGTCGAGGTCCGGTAAGCGGTGGCCAGAAGCCCGGCCGTCTCCTCGGCGTTGCGGTGATCGCCTGTCGCCTCCCGCAGATCGGCGATGAGACCAGGCAGCATCGCCTCCAGCTCCGCGTAGTCGCAGGTGCAGAAGAGGCGGCGGGCGGTGGTGAGTCTGTCCCGCAGGGGCTGCATCTCTCCGTTCCACGAAGAGGCGGAGCCTGCTCTGGGGCCAGGGAGAAGTGCGCGTACAAGGTCGTCATGGGCGGCGGTGGCGGGCGTCGCCGGGGCCGTGAGGGAGGCGATGCTCGCGGCGAGGAAGGTTCGGCGGCGCATGTCTTCTGTCTCGGGATCGTCGGTCGTTTCTACGGACGGGCCGGGGCCGCTCAGGCCAAGAAGATGGAGGGCGATGCCCAGTTCGGAGGCGACAGCACGTAAGACCCGGGTGTCTTCCGTACCCCGTCCGTTCTCCAGGCGGCTGAGCTTCGACTGGTGGTAGCCCAGCGCGGTGGCAACGTCCGTCTGCGAGCGGCCGGTGCGCTGTCGGGCGTGTTTGATCGTCTCGCCGATCTTCTCGGCCTCGGTCTTCACTTCTGCCATCCATGCCCTTCCGTCCGCGTCGAGCATGCCCCTGCGGTCGAGCGTAGGCGAGCGACGCAGGGGCTTCATGCAGCTTCTGCATAGAAGATGCGGGACGGGCACACGGCGTCGCGAACGAGGCTGACCGCGCGGTTCCTTGGGGTGGTCGATCCGACTCCTGGAGGCCGCTCGTGGAAGCGCACCAGCTCACCTTGACTCTCCCTCCCGCACCGGTCGCCGTGCCCACGGCACGACGCCAGGTGCGGGAGGCCATAACCGCCTGCCCCACGGTGACAGCGGCGTCGGAAGCCATCCAGACGGCCGAGCTGGTCGTCAGCGAGCTCGTCACGAACGCGGTCCGATACGCCGGCCACCAGCCGATCAGCTTCGTCATCCAATTCTGCGCCACGGCCTTGCGGGTGGAGGTCAGCGACGCGAGCCGCACTCTGCCGAGACCGGCGCTACCTGACGAAGACAGCGAGGGCGGACGTGGTCTCTTCCTCGTCGGTGTCCTCGCAGACCGCTTCGGCACGACGCCGACCGACTCCGGCAAGTGCTGCTGGGCCGAGATCGACTTGGCCGCCCCGCCTCCGGCCGGGGCTGCTGCCGCCTTGTCCCTTCCCACGCAGAGGAGTTGTACGTGAGTACCCGCGTCCCCGCCGTCATGTCCCAGGTGATCGCGATCCGGCCCGGCCGGCCCCTCACCGGTGCCGTGACGGTCGATGGTTCGAAGAACGCCGCGCTCCCGCTCGTAGCCGCTGCGGCAGCCCTCCTTCGCCCCGTCCGTCTCGACAACGTGCCCGCCAGCTCGGACGTCCAGACCCTTCTGGATCTGCTGCGGCAGTCGGGCTGGAACACCGCCCATCCGGTCGGTGACGACCACACCGTCCTTGTCCTTCCCCGCGAGACGGCCCCGATGCCCGACGGCCTGCGCGAGGCCGCGTCCAGCATCCGGGCCTCGTACTACCTCGTCCCCGCTCTGATCGCCCTGTGCGGCCAGGCCCGGCTTCCCTGGCCAGGCGGTTGCCGGATCGGCGACCGCGGGATGGAGCAGCACTTCAAGGTGTACGAAGCCTTCGGCGATCGCGTCCGCGTAGATGACAACGGGTACGTCGTCGAAGCCGGCAAGGCCGTCCGTGGCACGGTGTCGCTGGTCCTGCCGTTCCGGTCGCGCGGGGCGACGATCGCCGCGGTCCTGCGCGCTGTGGTTGCCGGTACGCCGCTGCGGCTCGGGCAGCCGAACCTCTCCCCGGAGGTCCTCGGCGTCCTGAACGCGCTGATGGCCGTGGGGTACGAGTGCCGTGCCCGCGAGCGCGTCCTGACTCTCGTGCCGCCGTCTTCCGTCCCGGAAGAGGATGTACCCGTCTGGAAGGTGCCTGGAGACAAGATCGAGGCCGGGACCTTGGCCTGCGCCGTGGCCGCAACCGGCGGAACCGCGCGGGTCGAGGGCGTCCACGGACCCGATGTCGCGCCGCTGGTCGGCGCCCTCCACCGGATGGGCATCCCCACGACCAACGAACCGGAGACCCTGGTCGTCCACGGACGGGACACCCAGCCGACCGGCCGCCCCCTGCGGGCCATGGCCACCCTCGCCCCCAACGGCCTCGACGCCGACTTCGAGCCGCCGCTCCTCGGGCTCGCCCTGGGCTTCCCCGGCACCCACCTCTTCTCGGACCCGATCAACCCCGGGCGCCACAGCAACCTCATTCCCCAGCTCGTCCGCATGGGCGGCGAGATCACCGAACTGTCCTCCACCGAATGCCGGTTCACTGGCCCGCAGCGGCTGACGGGTGCAGGAGTGGAGGCAACCGACATCCGCACGGGTTCAGCGCTGATGGTCGCCGGCCTCACCGCCCGCGGCGTCACGACGCTCGGCGGGGTCAACCAAATCCGCCGCGGCCACGCCGACCTGCCCGGAAAGCTCCTCGCTCTGGGAGCCGACATCTGCGAGGTCACCCCATGACCGCGACCGGGCGCTTCGAGCGCATCATCGCTACCACCGATGTCCACTCGGCCTTCGACGACGCCCTGCCGATGCTCGCGTACCTGCACACGATGAGGCACGACAGCCTCGTCGTCGACTGTGGGGACTTCTTCGAGGGCACGGGCTACTACCGCCTGGGCAAGGGCGCCATCGAGCGGGAGATCGTCACGACGCTGTACGACGTGCTCGCTCCCGGCAACCACGGCTGGCCCCACTACTTCGAGCCCGGCCTGCGCGAGATGACGGTCTGCGCCAACGTCGTCGACGACGCCACCGGACGACCGCTGTTCGACCGTCTCCGTGTCGTCGAGGTACACGGCCGCCGGGTCGCCGTCACCGCGGTCATCGGCGTGAGCGCGTTCCACACCGTCCCTGCCGTCCAGCGGGCCGGACACCACGTCACCGACCCCGTGACCGCGCTGCGCGAGCTGATGCTGGAACACCATCACCACGTGGACTCGTGGATCGTGCTGTCCCACTCCGGCTTCGACGAGGACCTCAAGCTCGCCGAGGCTTGTCCGTTCGTGGACGTCATCTTCGCCGGTCACTGCCACAGCGACACCTACGGTCCGGTGCACGTCGGCGACACCCTCGTGGTCAAGGGCCGTGAGCTGGCCGCCGGATACGCCGCCGCCGAACCCGTCGGCTCCGGCTGGGCCGCCCGTACCGCCGTCTTCCCCACCCCACCGGACGTCCCGAACGACCTCGCAGCCCTGGACGAGAGGGTCAGCTCCACCTGCCGGATGCTCGCCACTCCCCTCGGCACCCTCGACGAGCCCTACCGCGACACCGTCCTCGACCGCCGCCAGCTCCTCCAGGACATCACCGCCCGGCTGCACACGGGCCTCGGCGCCGACGCCGTCCTCCTCAACGAAACCGCCCTGCGCTCCACCCGCCTGGGCGACGTCCTGACGCTCGGGGACCTGCTGGCCATCGAGCCGTTCGACAACCAGCTCGTCCACGCCTACCTCCCCAACGGGTACGCGGAGGATCCGGACAGCCTGCTCAAGCACCTGACCCAGCAGACCGGCCCACTGGCCCTCGCCCCCCGGCCGCTGCCGCAGGGCATCCGGTCCGTCCTGACCACGGACTACCTCGCCGACACCTACCTCGGCGGACGCACCCACCAGGCCGGCCTCCGCCTCGGCGAGGCCGTCCGCGGAACCATCGCCACGCCCTTACCCCGGAGCGAGAACAAGGACGGTGCCCGATGATCCTCACCGGCCCCGAGATCACTGCCGCCGCCCACGACGGCCGCCTGACGATCAGCCCGTTCGAACCCGGGCAGGTCAACCCCAACAGCTACAACGTCCGCCTCGGCCCCACCCTGCTGACCTACACGACCGCCGTCATCGACGCCCACCAGCCCAACCCGACCGCCACGGTCGAGATCGGCGAGGACGGGTACGTCCTGCAGCCCGGCGAGCTCTACCTCGGCCACACCCTCGAACAGGTCGGCTCCGACACCTTCGTCCCGCTGCTGTTCGGCCGCTCCTCCGTCGGCCGACTCGGCCTGTTCGTCGAGATCACCGCCCCCATCGGCGACATCGGCTTCCACGGCCAGTGGACCCTGATGCTCTCCCCGATCCGGCCTCTGCGCGTGTACGCGGGCATGAAGATCGGGCAGATCATGTTCTTCGTCTCCACCGGCGACATCGACCTGTACGCGGGCAAGTACCAGGCCGCCGACGGCCCCCAGCCCTCCCGCTACTGGCGGGACACCGCCCGCGTCGGGGCGGTCGCCTCGTGATCCTCACCGGCCCCGCGATCACCGCCGCCATCCGAGTCGGCGCGATCACCATCGCCCCGTACGACCCCACCCGTGTCTCCCCGAACGCCTACGACTGGCGCCTCGGCGACACCCTCCGCGTGTGCGACGGCGACCTCGACGCCGCCGCCCCCACCGCCTACACCGAGCAGACGATCCCCAGCACCGGCCTGGTCCTCCAGCCCGGACTGCTCTACCTCGGCGTCACCCACGAGCGCACCGGCTCGGAGACGTACGCGCAGATGCTCAACGGTGACCGCACCATCGGCGCCCTCGGCATCTGGGTCCACGTCTCCGCCCCGCTCGGGCACCAGGGACACGCGATCCGCTGGACCCTGGAGATCCGCGCCGCCCGCCCCGTCCGCGTATATCCGGGCATGACGTTCGGCAAGCTGGTCTTCCTAGCCACCCAGGGCACACCGGCCAGCTACCAGCAGCAGCTGGCGAAGTACGCCGCCACCGAGGGCATCGACATCTCCCGCCTCTACGAGGAGATCGCCGGAGGCAGCCGATGAACTCCCTCGCCAGTCCCGCCCAGGAACCGATGACCGCCACCTTCCTGGACCTGCCTGCCGGCAGCCCCGGCGGCAGCGTCGAACTCTTCCTCGACCTCTACACCGGCGAAAAGCCCCTCATCCCTGCGAGGGCCTTCATGCTCACCCCGGCCGGACCCGGCCCCCGAACGCCAGCCGGCCTCGAACTGCTCAGCGCGGGCGGCAAGTGCCTGGAGGGGCCGGCCTTCGGCCGCTACGTCGCCGCCCTGCGCAGGGCTCTGACGGCCGCGCTCGACCCCTCCCAGATCGACGTCCTCCACCTGCACCACCTCGCCTTCGGTGCCACCCCCGCCTTGATCCGGGCCCTGCCCGCGCACCCCCGCATCGCCCTGGTCCACGGCACCGACCTGATCTTCGCCGAAGCCCACCGCGACCAGCTCCAGGCCCTGCGGGCGACTGCCCGGGCCGCCGACGCCATCGTCGTCCCCACCGGCGCCATGGCCGACCACCTCCTCAAGCTCGCCCCGCAGACCGACCGCCGCAAGATCACCCACATCCCCTGGGGCATCCCCGACCGGCTCCTCACTCACCCGCCCAGCCGCACCGCCCGCACGTCCAAGAGCCACCTCCGCCTGCTGTACGCGGGTCGGCTGACCGCGGAGAAGGGCGCCGAGGCCCTGCTCCGGGGCGTGGCCCCGCTCCAGGGCGTCGAGCTGTCGATCGCCGCCCCCGGCGCCCAGTTCCGCGCGCTGGCCCCAAGGCTGCAACGAGCCGGGGTGAGGGCCCGTTATCTCGGCTGGCTCCGCCGTCCCCAGCTGTGGAAAACGTTCGCCGAGCACGACGTGCTCGTCATGCCATCCACGACCCTGGAGGCCATGGGCCTGGTCGCCCTGGAAGCCCAAGCCTGCGGCCTCCCCGTCCTCTACCAGCCCGTCCCCGGCCTCAGCGAAGCTCTCGCCCGCTCTGGGTTGGCCACGGACTTCACCCATCCCACCGCCCTCGCCCGGGACCTCGACCGCCTGCGAACCGAACCCGGCCTCCTCCCCACCCTGCAGCAGGCGGGATACGCCAACGCCGCCCGGTACCCCCTGTCGAAGACCGCCCGAGAACTGGCCGGCCTCGGCCACCAGCTCACCTGAACACCAGTCGGGGCCGGGCAACGCCCCCACGACCAGCGGCACGCCGTTGCCCGGCCCACCCGTCTCACGTCATTACGCTGGCCGCTGGGATACCCAGACGAAGAGGGAGACCATGGCGTACCGCACCGACCGCATCGAGAACCTTCTGAGCGAAGGCGTCCGCGACAAGGTCTACCCGGGTGCGGTGTGGGCCGTCGGCGACTCCGGCGGAGTCCGGGCGTCGGGTGCCACCGGGGTCCTGGAGCCCGACGAACCGGACGTGAGGATGCGGCCGGACACTGTCTTCGACGCTGCCAGCCTCACCAAGATCCTCGCTGTCTGGGCCTCCATCGGCGCCCTGTGGGAGGACAGCGTCCTCGACCTCGACGCCCCGCTCGGCACCTTCTGGGACGAGGTCACCGGCCACCCCCTCGGGGCCGTAAGCGCCCGCCAGCTCCTGACCCACACCGCCGGCCTCCCCCTCCGGGCCCAGCTGAAGAACCTCTACGGCACCGACCCCGCCGGCATCCGCCGCGGAGTCCTGCACGAAGCCCTCAACCAGCCACCCGGCGAAGCCGTCGAGTACACCGACCGGGCCGCCCTCATCCTCGGCTACCTCGCCGAGCACCTCTCCGGCCAACCTCTCGATCAGCTCTGCGAGACGAGGACCTGGCACCCACTGGGCATGGACTCGACCCGGTTCGGCCCGCTGCCGGCCGACATCGCGTCCCGATGCGCTCCCACCGAACTGGACCAGGACACCGGCACCCACCTCAAGGGCACCGCACACGACTTCTCCGCCCGGCTCCTCGGCGGAGTCTGCGGCATCGCCGGCACCTTCACCGTCCTCGACGACTTGGCCGTCTTCCTGCGCTACATGCTCGACCACACCACGGCCCCCGGCGAGGCCGGCTTCGGTGCCGAGTGGAGCGCCCACTCCGTCACCGTGCAGACCGGCGGCCTCCAGCCCGAGCGCGGCCTGTTCTGGCATCCGGCGCCCGGCACCACCGACGAACAGGACGTCTGGGTCCACTACGGCTTCACCGGCACCGGCATGTGGATCTCCCCCACCCAGGACCGGTGGGCGGTGCTACTGACCAACAAGCTCTACTACACCCGCGACCGCCAGCCGCTGACCGATGTCCGCAACGCCTTCCGCGAGTTGGCGTTCGCCTGAGGCAGCCCTGGCATGTTCCCCAAGGGAACAGCAGCCTGTTTCCTCAGGAAACACCCCCTCTATCCCCCGAGGAAACGGCGGATCCTCTCCGTCTCGGAACACCGATCCCGTTCCGTCTTGGAACGCTCCTGCCGTTCCGAGACGGAACGGCAGGAACAGCCGGCCTCGCCCCGTCTCCCAACAGGGAGCCTTTGTCGGTGCCCTCGTACACAGTCAACTCATGCCCTTGATCGAAGGTCCAGGTCAGCGACTTGGACCTTCTTCGTTGTCCAGGGCGGTGCCGATCGACGGGGCTGCGGCGTGGGGGAGTTCGGCGAGGAGGATCTCGGCGGCCTGGGTGACGTTGTCGGCGTGGACGGCGCGTGCCATGGCCCTGCGGGCGGCCTCGGGCGTGGTGGCGGGCGGGACGACCATGAGGGAGAAGTGGTCGTTGTCGCCGCGGGTGATCAGGACGGTGTCGTCGCCGACGGGGAAGGAGTCGAGGTGCACGACCCGGTCGTCGACGGTCAGGCGAGTGGGGATGTCGTTCCAGGCGGAGGCGTCCAGGCCGACTCGGGTGATGGGCCCGAGGTGTTCGGTCAGGGCGGTGATCAGCGGGGGGATCTCCCGCTCGACGTCACGCGAGCGCGGCCACCAGGCGCCGTCGAGGAGGCTCTGCCGGGACCCCGTCGTCTCCAGCCGGAGCAGCGCGGTGCCCGGTCCGACGGCCCGGTGGACCTCGTCCGGCAGGAGGCGTGACGGCGTGTGGGGAATGCCTGTGTCGGTCATGGTCGGTCCGCCCGTCCACGGATGGTGCCGCTGCCGCCCGAACCGGTGCCACGGCGGACGCCGGGCCGGTGAGCGGGGCGACGGCCCCGTTCTTTCACCGTACTCCGGGAGAACCCGCGGACGCGCCGCTCCCCGCTGCGGAGCCGATCGGCACCGGCGGCTTCGGACGTACCGTGGACGTACCGAGGCATGCCCGCTCCGGGCGTGCGCGGGCGGGTCGCCGATGGGAAAGGACGGTGCCGCCTTGGACCGCAACGAGCCGGAAGCCGAAGCCCTGCCGCCGCCGGGGTACGCCGAAGTCCGCATCGTCGCCGCCACCCCGGACGCCGCCCGGATGGTGACCGATGTCCTCCGTCACTGCTTCGCCGGTGACGAGCAGCGCAGCTACCCCGCCCCCGGCGGAGGCACCCGCCTCCACCTCACCGTCGACACCGCCCACACCGCCGAACCGGCCCGGTCCTGGCTGGCCACCAGCAGGCCCCCGAGCGGCACGGGGCCCCACTCCCAGGAACCCTGACCAGGGGGCGGAGCCTACGGCGCGCGTGGCGGCCCCGGTCGCCGCGGAGCATCCTGGAAGCCGCACCGCGATACCGACGGATCGGCCCGTCGGCACCGGACCAGGGCGTTGCCCCGCCGCCCGCCTGGAGGCCCCCGGATGACCGTCGGACCGCACGAGGACGGGGACCCCGACCGCTCGGAGAGCTTCGGGGAGATGCTGCTGGGCGGGCTCCTGGACCACGCCCACGCGTTGCCGCCCGACCGGGTCGGATCGGCCCTCGCCGACGCGATCGCCCGAATCGGGGGCCGCGAGGTACAGATCCTGCTCCAGGACTACGGGCAGCAGAGCCTGGTCCCCCTCGCCGGGGGCGGACTGGAGGACGGCGAGCCCCTGCCCATCGACGGTTCGGCGGCCGGCCGCTGCTTTCTCACCTCGCGCCCGGTCGAGGTGCCGCTGGCCGACGGGGTGCGGGTCCACGTCCCGCTGCTGGACGGCGGCGACCAGGCCGGCGTCCTGGCCGTCACCCTGGAGGCGGTCGACGACGACGCCCGCCGTATCCTGCGCAGGCTCGCGGCCCTGGCCGCCGACACGATGCGGACCAAGAACGGCTACACCGACCTCTTCTTCCGCACCCGTCGCAGCGAACCGATGAGCGTCGCCGCCGAGATCCAGTGGTCGCTCCTGCCGCCCCTGGCCATGACGATGCCCCACGTCGCGGTCGCCGGAGTCCTGGAACCCGCCTACGACGTGGCCGGCGACAGCTTCGACTACGCCCTGAACGGCGACGTCCTCCACCTCGCCATGATCGACGCCATGGGCCACGGCCTGGACGCGGCGACCATGGCGACCGTGGCCATCGGCGCGTACCGGCACGCCCGCCGGACCAGCGTCGAACTGTCGGAGATCTACCTCTTCATGGACCGGGCCGTCGCCGAGCAGTTCGCCCCCGACCACTTCGTCACTGCGCAGATGATGCGGCTCGACACCGGCACCGGCCGCCTCCAGTGGGTCAACGCCGGACACCCCGCCCCCATGCTGATCCGCGACCACCGCGTCGTACGCCGCCTCGACAGCCCCACCACCCTCCCCGTCGGCTTCGGCGGAGACCAGCCGCAGGTCAGCGAAGTGACGCTCGCGCCCGGGGACCGGATCCTCTGCTTCACCGACGGACTGATCGAGGAACACGAGACCGGGCAGGAGGAGTTCGGCGAGGACCAGCTGATCGACTGGGTCCACCGGTTGGACCGGGCCGACCGGGGCGTACGGGCCGTGGCACGCGACCTGTCCCACACGCTCAGACGGGCCCGCGGCGAGACCACCACCGACGACGCCACCCTCGTCCTCGTCGAGTGGCGCGGACGAAGGTGACGGGGCCTCCGGGCGTCCGGCGGCCCGGCCCACCGGAAGAACCGGCCCGGCCCACCGCCCCCGTCCAGCTACGGCACGGAGTACGTTGGAGGTACCGGGAGCACTTCGTACACCCGCCGTCACGCGGACGTCGTTCCTGGCGATCACTAAGCCGGGGTGCCCGCAGGCGCCCCGGGGACAGGTCCCGGTCTCATGACCAGCACCACCGCTCCCACCCGCCAGGCGCGCCTGGCACTCACACCGCGCACCTCCATGGCCGGGCTGCTGGACGGCGCCTGGTGGCCCTACTCACGCGATCTCGCCACCGAGCTGCCGCCCCTGGTGAACGCGCTGCGGGACCGCTTCGGACGCGTCACGCGCATCACCGCGAACCCCATGCCCTGGCCCGTCGCCCCGTACCAGGTCCCCGTCGGCGGATACGCCGTGCACGTCGGCTGGTTCACCGACCAGGCTCCCGACACGATGATCCTGCTCTCGTACAACCTCGGCCGCTGCGACCTGCTCGTGATTCCCCCGGAGACCGAACCCTCCTCCGCCGCGCGTCTGATGGCTGCCGCGTCCGCCCCGGGCAACGTCCACACCACCGGCACCCTGATGTCCGAGGAGCACGAGACCGGTCGTCTCCTGCGGGGGGCAGGGGCCGGTGAGGACGCCTGGGAAACGGACGGCGGCGCCTCCCGGCAGCCCCAGCCCCGATCCCACCCCCGACCCGTCGTCGGGGCACGCATGATCTACCTGCCCCAGGGCATGCGGAGATGACACCTGCCGTTCCCGCGACCACGCTGATCCCTTGTCTCGTCCAGGAAGTGCCGCCGCTGCGCCCCGCCCTCCGCTCCCGTGCCCGGGGGGCGGTGAACAGCCGTCAACACGGTTGTCGCCGAGCCGACAAGAAGCCCCGCAACTGAGGCCGTTTTCGCAGGTCAGGAACCTGATTCTCCAGCTGGGCGCCGGTGGTTCCACAGCTCATAGCGCGGGTTCGATTGCCGCCATCCGCTCCACAGCAAAGCCCCAGGTCAGCGACCTGGGGCTGCTGCTTTTCGGCGAGACGCTTCTCAGCTACCGCGCGCTGCGGACGGGAACGGCCGTAGCGGATATGCGTGGGCGCATACTGGCAGCAATGACAAAGCCACGTGCACCGAAGCGCTTTTTGCCCACCAGCCCCTTCAAAGCCCCGGTCACGCCGCCTCCTAAGCAGTTCGCCGTAGGCGACCAGGTCACACACGACGTGCACGGCCTCGGCCGGGTCATCGGCATCGAGGACGGGATCGCGGCGTTCGTGGATTTCGGCTCGACGCAAGAGCGGATCTTGAGTCCGTACGCCAAGATGAGCAAGCTGTAGGACCGCCGTGCCCGGTCATGGCACACCAGATCCGTTCATGGACCCGCAATGAAGAGGACTCCTCTCATCGACTTGACCTCGCCGTTCTCCGCTCCGGAAGGGGCGTCCCCCCGCACCGCTGCAGCATCACCGCATCCCACCACAAATCCCTTCCAGGAGCCCGACTTCGGAGAGACCGAAGCCTTCCTGCTCGACGAGGATGCGTAAGCGTCCGCCTCTGGCACGAGTGCGGCTCGACGCGAGGCAGGCCGACTCCCACTCGTGACGATGGCTTCGGCATCGGGTCACGAGGCGTATCCGTTTCCGTCTCCCTCCACGGCGTGCGCCGACCAGCTCCGTGCGGGTGCGACGGACTCTGATCCGTCACCGGACGAGGCGGCGGTGAGCGGGCGCATCCGCATGGCGGCATGGATGAGGTCGGCCACGAACAGCACGATGCCGATGAAGAGCAGGAAGAGGAGCCCGTCGACGACGGCGCCGATGGTGCCGAGCGCGATCGCGATCGCGACGATGATCAGGGCCCGGAAAAGGCGGCACGAGGGGCGCCTCCTCGGCCGGACGGGAAGCTCAGCGGCAGGCTGGCCGGCCCGGTCCCACCGTCGCACCGTCCAGGTGAACGAACACCAGACGGTGGCGCGTGGGCAGACCGACCCGGATCGCGGCCATGGCCGGCTCGTCGGTGCTGGTGTCGACGTAGATCGCTTCCAGGCTCTGGCAGCGTGCCCCGGCCGTGCCCTTCAGGGCGGTGCGCAGCGGTCAACACGGGCGTCTCGGGATCGGCGAGGAATGCCATACCAAGGAGCGTTTCCGCAGGTCAGGCCACAGATGATCGAGACGGGCGTCGGTGATTCCCAAGCTTATGGCGCGGGTTCGATTCCCGTCATCCGCTCTTCTGCGAAGCCCCAGGTCGGCGACCTGGGGCTTCGTCGTTGTCCGGACGGCCCGCAGCGCGCGACGGCTACGGCCGGGTGCCGGTGCGCGCCGAGCCGATGAAGATGAACGGCATCACCATGCGGGCGGCGATGGCCCTATCGACGCTGAGCTCCCTCGCTCTCGCGACCCGCCGCAAACCACCCCAGCCCGGGAACTCGTCGACCAGGGCACTCCCATCGAGGCCGCCTGCCGCATCATCATCCTCGAGGACCAGCTCGAAGAAGCCCAGCGCATCAACGCCGAGTACCGCCGCGCAGCAGCCGAGGGCCGGCCTCCCGCCGCGGACTGACCGGGGCGAAAGGCTGGCCGGCCCCGATGCCGAGGCCGGCCAGGCCGCAGCCGCCAAGCGCCCCTGGGGCAACCGGCGATGGGTCACCGGCGGGCTCCGCATCCTTGGGCGTGCGGCGGGGCGCGAAGAGGCTTTCCCCGGGGCCCGCAACCGTTGGTCGTCAGGGTTGCTGCCGCGCCCGGGGGGACGGAGGGAGGGCGAGGTCGGCCCAGACGGTCTTGCCGGAACCGTCGGGCCGGGTGCCCCACTGGCGGGCGAGGTGTTCGACGAGGAAGACGCCGTGGCCGCCGATGCCCTCGGGCCGGTGCATGTCGCGGCGTGGTGGTGCCGGGTCGGAGTCGGTGACGGCGATCCGCAGGAGGTCGCCGGTGTGGTCGACGGCCAGGTGCAGCGGGCCGCCGGCGTGTTTGGCGGCGTTGGAGAGGAGTTCCGCAGCGACCAGCGTCACGTCCCCGGCGGCCTCGGCGGCGCCGGTCAAGTCCCAGTCGGCGAGGGCCTGGCGTACGCACGTCAGACCCTGGCGGCACGCCCAGGTGTCCCCGGGCTGGAAGTCGAGCTCACGGTGGTGTGACAGGCCGGACGGGGCAAACCCCATGACGGTTCCCTTGGGCGGGGTTGGGGTCCTTGGACGGACCGCATGTCCCGCGCCTGCCCGCCTCTCGCGGGTCCATACCCAGCGGGCCCGCCCAGTTACGGCTCGTACGCCGCAAGGGCCTCTTCGACCGTGCCGAAGGCGTGGAAGAGGGCGTCGGCACCGGTCAGCTCCAGTACGCGCAGCACGGGCCGGCTCGGGGAGAGCAGCGCCGGCGGGACACCCCGTGCGCGGGCGTCCTGTCGCAGGGCCGGCAGGACGTCGAGCCCCTCGGCGGTATGGAGGGTGGCAGCGGCGAGGTCGACGGCCAGCAGGGCCGGCTTCCGCTCCAGGGTCGAGGCGAGATCCCGGGCGGCGGCGCCGGCGGTGTCCCCGTACGGGTCGCCGGCCGGCACGCAGACCACCGCATCGCCCGCGACGGCCTTAGCGATCTTCGGTTCCGGTGCCGGGGATGGCAGAGCCCCGGCCTGCAACAGGTCCTTGTCTCCTGCGCAGTAACCCGCAACGGCCCGATGACGGGATCGTGATTCCGGTCTGGCGAAACCGGAATCGCAAATCGTATAATTTCGGGCATGGAGTCCATGGAGCCTCGGAGCAGCTGGACGTTCGTCACGAACCACGCCCGGATCCTCGCCATGATCCTGCGTGATCCGGAGGTCCGGCTGCGCGATCTGGCCGCAAGCTGCCTGGTCACCGAACGGGCGGCCCAGGCCATCGTCGGTGATCTCGAGAGCGCGGGATACCTCACCCGGGGGCGCCACGGCCGCCGCAACCACTACGAAGTCACGCCGGGGACGCTCTTCCGCCACCCGGCCGAGGGGCACCACGAGATCGCGAGCCTCCTGAACCTGCTGGTCGACCTCGACCCGCCTGGCCGAGGTCCCTCACCCCCCGCCGACCGTGATCGCGATGAACGCGACCCAGGCGCCTGACCGGGATCACCCCGTCGCTGCCCTTTCCAAGCCTTCTTTCCCCGCGTTTGGGGGTTGTGAAGGGAGCAAGGCCATGACTTCTCTTCCCAACGGCCTCCCCGCCACTGCGGAACCTCTCGACGTCGCCCTTCGCCTTCCCGTTGTCGCCGTGCTGTTCGAGCCGGGTCCGGACCGGGTGCTGGCGCGCGTGAGCGGCGAGATCGACATGGACGACGCCGGCAGCCTGCGTCAGGACCTCACCACGGCTCTGGACTCCAGCAGCCTGGGCCTCGACATCGACCTGTCCGCCGTGACCTTCATGGACAGCTCGGGCCTGCACCTCCTCGTGGACCTGAACCGGCTGGCCCTCAAGAACGGGAAATCCCTCGTGCTGACCGCCCTCAGCCGCCCCGTCGCCCGCCTCCTGGAACTGACCGGAGCCGACCACGTAGTCACCGTCCGCGGCTGGACCGCGTTGAAACCCCCTCCGATCGGTGGCGGCCGGCACCCGCGGCCATGACGCCCGCCCGCATACGGCGGCCGGCCGCTCGCTCGGCGCGACTCACGGCGCCGGGTCGGAACGGCGACGCCACCGCAGCGATCCGACGCGAAGGACGACTGCCGGGGATGGCGGCTCACAACGGTTCGGGCCGATTCGATCTTCATTTGACGGGTCAGCGTGACGGGCGTGCCCCAGCCGTGCCCTTGAGGGCGGTCAACAGCGGTCAGCGGCGGGCTCCGAAGCCTCCTCCAGAGGGGCCGACCAGGGCACGTTTACACAGGTCAGGCGTAGTGCGGTCCTGTTCCGCACAGTGGATTCCAACCGCCGGCACCACCGCTGCCGGGGCAGCGGTCACGCATGTCGATCACCGGCAGCCGCTGCCACGCTTCCATCCGATGCACGACGAGCGGTTACCTCGGCACCTTCGGGCCCGTCATGACCATGACGGAGTACGAGCGAGGAAGGTAACAACATGACCGGATCAGGTCCGCACGAAACGCTGGCGGGAGCCTTCGAAGAGCAGCGTGAGCGCCTGGTAGCGGTCGCCTATCGGATGCTCGGGTCGCGGGGCGACGCCGAGGACGCGGTGCAGGAGGCGTGGATCCGGCTGGCGCGACAGGACGCGGCCGCGATCGACAACCTGGCCGGCTGGCTGACCACCGTGGTCGGCCGGGTCTGCATCGACGTGCTGCGCTCACGCAAGACCCGGGCCGAGCTGTCATACGACGACCGCCTGCCCGAGCTGGTGGTGACCGTGGACGGCGGACGCTGTTGGTCAATTCGGGTTCCGCTCCCCGGCTGATCCCCTGAACCACGGCAGGGGACACGATCGACTGGAACCGCACCTTCCGTGCACGACTGCCCGGGCCGGGGGCGGAATGACAAGGGCCGTGCCACAACGTGCCAGTAGGGGCGGTAAACAGCGGTCAACGAGGGATCGAAAGAGGCCGACCGGACTGGATAGCCAGCAGCCGTTTTCGCAGGTCAGCGGCTACATCGACATCCAAGTACCGGGTGATTCCCAAGCTTATAGCGCGGGTTCGATTCCCGTCATCCGCTCTTCTACGAAGCCCCAGGTCAGCGACCTGGGGCTTCGTCGTTGTCTAGACATGCCAGGGCACGCCATGCCCTCCGCGTGCTCCATCCCGCACAAGCTCCCTGCCCGGAGGGCACGCGGTGCACCACCTCGCACCACGCCGACGTGGAGGCCGGGCTCGCGGCGCAAAGTGATCACAGTTAGCGATCTTCCTGTGACAGGTTGTCAGTGGCGGGTGCTTTCATGGGCCGGTCACGCAGGGAGGCGTGACTCGACTGGTGAGGGGGACACGGCTGTGCCCGTGATCGAGGAGTACGAGAGGTCCGACGGGACCGTGGTGAGGAGACACGTCCGTCTGCCGGCAGGCGCCCGTCGGCAGACGGCGATCGCGGGGATGATCGTGGTGGGGGTGTTCCTCTTCGGCAGTGGCAACACGACCACCGGCGTCGGGACCCAGCCGGGGCAGCACCGGTTACCCCAGCCACAGTCGACGGTGGTCTATCCGATCAAGTGGCCCGGATGGGACAAGCCAGTGGTCCGCCCCACGCCAACGGTCTCGTATCCGATCACCTTCCCCACCACGGGGAGTGGACGATGAGCCGCCGCCCGACCCGTCGCCGGCCCAACCAGAAGCGTGGTTCCGACGGGAAGCTCCTGTTGATGCTGGGTCTGATCGGCGTAGTGGCTCAGGGGCTCTTGGCAGCCACGCTGTCCTGGCTGGCCGAGCACCCCTGGACCCTCGCCCTTCCGGTCCTGGCAGTGGCCGGGGCAGGTATCGCCCTTGTACTTCTGCGGCGGGAGGCGACTCGCCGGGAGCAGGTCCGTTTGCGGGGTCTTCGATACCTGGTTGAGCACCTTGACGGCCTGCACTACACCCAGTTCGAGTACGCCGTCCGCGATTTGATGCGACGCGACGGCTATCAGGACGCCCAACAGGTCGGCGGAAGCGGCGACAACGGAGCCGATGTGAAGGCTACCGATCCGTTCGGGAGACGCTGGGTGATCCAATGCAAGCATCGCAAGGCCGGCTGGTCGGGGGCGGCCGTCGGCACCCCCGACCTCCAACGCCTCAATGGCACCGGCCGCCAGATCCACGACGGCGATGTCATCGTCATGCTCACCAACGGTCGCTTCTCCAAGAAGGCCCCCGACTTCGCCAAGTCCCAGCGCCTCCACCTGGTCGATCGCCACCTCCTGGCCCGATGGGCCGCCGGCTCCACCCCACTGTGGGAATTGCTGCGAGCCGTACCGCCACCGCGGAGACCCGCCTCACTGTCCTGATCCGCCACCGTGGACGTCCAGGCGACGAAAGCCACGCCGCCCCCTGAGGAGAGCGAGGCCCCTCGGAGAGTGAGGCAGTCCGCCCACGATGCGCTTCAATCTGCCCCGTCACCCATGTAGGTGATGGGCCCCGCAGAAACCGCATGGCCTGCAGGGAAGCCGCTATTGCCTGGCTCAAGGGCCCACCCCCGCCGTCCGACGGCGACGTCAAGTCGTTCTATGCGACGACGCCCGATGGTGAGCCCAGCGGCAGGAGCGTGAGCAAGAAGCTGGATGGCAATCCAGACGACCTGTCGGATTACAAGCGGGGCGGCATGAAGGCCAAGGCGTACGACGTGAACGGCATCGACACGCGGATCCGGTACGACAGCAGCAGGAACCCGCCGTTCACCGTCATGACGTCGATGCCTTCCAAGTCCTAGCGTCCCGCCGAGAAAGGCCAGCACCACATGTCCGTCGACCAAGCCGCCTGGGAAGCCGCAGTGCACCACCTGTACGAGGACGCGTCCCCGTACGACGCCACGGGCCCGCGCCGGCACGAGGACTGGGTCCTCGACGTCCTGGCCCTGATGGCACGGGTCCCTGACCCTCGGGGCTGGGCCGGTCTCGACGACGAGGCACATGACCCGGAGCGCACGGTTTCCCCCATGTACCCCTTCGTCGACCACCCTCCGGAGTACGTCGCCGTACGTCTCCAGGAGATCGACCGGGGCAGCGCCGAGAACCTGCTCCTGGCCCTCACGGACGACCGCTGCACCTTGTCCAACCTGCGGCGCTTCAGGGAGAGCGAGGAGGAACTGCGGGCCATGGCACGCACGATCCTCGCCCGTTACGGGGACAGGGCCACCTATCACACCAACGTCCAGAAGCCCGGACACATGCGCGGCACACTCGATTTCACAGCGTCGGGCTGGGCGTACAGCCCGCTCAGCGTCTACTCGGAGGACTACGGCCTGATCGTCGTCTCGGAAACCGAGGTCGGCATGTTCTGGAACTTCTCCGACTACTGAGCCGTACGAGCCTCGACCAGGTGCTTTGAGAGGATGCCCCCGTGCTGACCCGTTCCGCTGCCTACCCCGACCGGGACACCGCCCACTGGGCCACCCAGCAGGTGGTGAACGCCAACGAGCAGGCCATCCACCGCTGGCTCGCCCAGAACACCCGGGCCCGCCTCACCATCGAGGCCGCCTGGCCCTCCCGCGAAGAGCCCGTAGGACGGGTCCAGCTGGAAGCCGAGCTGCTGGCAGGCCGCGGGCCCGTCGACGTCCGCGCGGCGCGTGTGGTCCTGCGCCGCGAGCCGTCGAGCCCGCACGGCTTCGTCGTCCACACCACCGTCCCGTTCTACCTGTAGGGGCCGCACGCACATGTCCATGAAGCCCCTCGAACACGACCGCCGGTACGGCGAGCTGGACCAGGTGATGCGCGCGTACCTGGGGCAGCCGGCCGACGACACCCCGGAGCGACGCAGCCGCGCCCTCGACGCGTACCTCCGTCACACCTGGCACACCCGCCCCTCGGCCATCGCGGAGGCGGAGCGCCAGCTGCGCGAGTACAGCCGCAACCCTCCGGGACGCATCCGGCAGGAACTGGGCGAGTTCTACGCGATCCCCGATACCGGGATGCCCCAGTCGGAGATCGGCGGCTGGCTGACGGTGCTGGCCGACCACCTGAAGAAGAGCATCGAGGAAGGCGACGTCCCGGAGCCGGCATCCCCGCAGACGCACTGGGAGTGGCACGCGCGCTTCCCGGAGACCGCGCAACTGCTCGGCGGCTGGTTCTCGCAGGACATCGTCGACGAGTTCCCCGACCACGAGGCCGCCGTCGCCGACTACGCCGCCACCACCCACCCCCAACTGGTCGCCCGCCTCGTGGGCGAACTCCACGAACTGCTCGCCCTCCCCCTGGACGAGGGCGACTACGCCCTGGCCGCCGCCGAACTCGGCATGGAGGTCGGCCCGCCCGAGCCGTTCTCCCATGGTGCCTGGTTCCAGTCGGTGGCGACGACGCTCTCCGGCTGATTCAACCCTGCGGCCGGCCTCCCTCTCCTCTCGGTACGAGAGGGGCCCGTGCCACAACGTGCCAGTAGGGGCGGTGAACAGCGGTCAACAGCAGACGCCGGAAGGCAATCGAGAGCCCTACCGAGAGTGCCCGTTTCCGCAGGTCAGATGCCTTTTTCAGGTCCAAGTGCCGGGTGATTCCCCAGCTTATGGCGCGGGTTCGATTCCCGTCATCCGCTCTTGAACGAAGCCCCAGGTCAGCGACCTGGGGCTTCGTCGTTGTCCCGACCTTTCGGGGCCTGCGATGGCGCGCCCTGACGCCGAAGCGCATCCTGGTGGCGAGATCGCCGGTAACGGGCCCGGCTCCCGTGTCCGCAGGACAGCGGCGCAGGCGCCGCAGCCCGTCCGTCGCCCTGTGGGAGGGAGCGGGATGAAAGTCCGATCGGCCGGTGATCCTGATCGCTCGGAGAGCTTCGGAGAGGGGTTGCTGGGCGGGCTCCTGGACCGGGCCCACGAGCTGCCACCACATCTGGTCGGGCCGGTGCTCGCCGACACGGTGGCGCGGCTGGGGGGCCGGGATCCGCAGATCCTGCTCCAGGACTACGGGCAGCAGAGGCTGGTCCCCCTGCCGGGCGAAGGGCTGGCGGGCGGGGAACCGCAGGTCATCGACGGCTCCGAGGCCGGCCGGTGCTTCCTCACCTCGCGCCCGGTGGAACTCGTGCTGGCCGACGGCGTACGGGTCCTGCTGCCCTTGCTGGACGGGGGCGACCAGTCGGGCGTTCTGGCGGTCACGCTGGACGCCGTCGATGACGACGACCGCCGCCTGCTGCGCAGGATCGCCGAGCTGATCGCCGACATGATGCAGACCAAGAACGGCTACACCGACCTCTTCTTCCGCACCCGTCGCAGCGAACCGATGAGCGTCGCCGCCGAGATCCAGTGGTCACTGCTGCCGCCGCTGTCGATGGTGACGCCGCGCGTCACCATCGCCGGCGTCCTGGAGCCCGCCTACGACGTGGCGGGCGACAGCTTCGACTACGCCCTGAACGGGGACACCTTCCACCTCGCCATGATCGATGCCATGGGCCATGGCCTGGACGCGGCCACGATGGCCACCGTGGCCATCGGCGCGTACCGGCACGCCCGCCGGATCAGCATCGAGCTGTCCGAGATCTACCTCTTCATGGACCGGGCCATTGCCGAGCAGTTCGCCCCCGACCACTTCGTGACCGCGCAGATGATGCGGCTGGACACGAACACCGGCCGCCTCCAGTGGGTCAACGCCGGGCACCCCGCCCCCCTTCTGATCCGCAGCCACCGCGTCGTAGGCCGCCTGGACAGCCCCACGACCCTGCCCGTCGGCTTCGGAGGAGCACAGCCGCAGATCAGCGAAGTCACCCTCGACGCGGGGGATCGCGTCCTCTGCTTCACCGACGGTTTGATCGAGGAACACGAGAGCGGACAGGAGGAGTTCGGGGAGGACCAGCTGATCGACTGGGTGAACCAACTGGAGCGGGCGGACCGAGAGGTCCGAGCAGTGGTGCGGGACCTCTCCCACACCCTCAAGCGGGCACGGGGCGAAGCCACTTCGGACGACGCCACGCTGGTCCTGGTCGAGTGGCGCGGGTGACGGAGGAGCGTGCCGGGAGGTGCCGGTGAAGCGTCTCGGCGGCCTGGGTGACGTTGCCGGCGTCGACCGCACGGGCCTGGCGCCCCGTGCCGCGTCGGATGTCATGTCCGGGGGTGCCACCAGGAGGGCCAAGTGGTCTTTGTCGCCACGGGTGGTGAGCCGCCGATGCCTCATGGCCGGCGGAACACCGCCGTGGTCACACCGCACTCCGCGGGCCTGCGGTCATGCCCGCGGCCATCGGCCGGGCGGCGTGCCCGGTGGGAAATGACCTGGTCAGAGCGGCTCGTCCGGCCGCTGGGCGGAGTACGCTGAAAGTACCGGGAGTAAGTCGAGCACCCGCTCCCACGCGGACGTCGTTTCCGGCGATCAAGACACTGGGCCGCCCTGCAGGGCGGCCCGGAGACGGGTCCGCGATCATGAACGCCACCGTCGCACCCCTGCTTTCGGCACGCCTTTCACTGACACCGAAGACCACCCTCGCCGGCCTCCTGGACGGTGCCTGGTGGCCTCGTACGCATGACCTGGCCGTCGAACTTCCGCCTCTGGTCGACGCGCTGGAGGAGCACTTCGGACGCATCACGCGCGTCGCGGTGAACCCCACCCGCTGGCCCGTCGTCCCGCACAAGGTCGCCGTCGCCGGGCACACCCTGCACATCGGCTGGTTCACCGAACAGGATCCCGACAAGATGATCCTGCTCTCCTACACCGTAGGCCGCTGCGATCTCCTGGTGATCCCGCCCGAGACCGAACCCGCCGCAGCCGCCCGGCTGATGACCGCCGCCGCCCTCCCCGGCAGTGTCCTGGCCGCCGGTGTCCTGATGTCCGACGAGGCCGCGACCGACCGCCGCATGCGGGACGCCCGAAGCAGTGAGGACGCCTGGGAGACCGATGGCGGGGCCGCCCCGGCGCCCCCGCGACACCCACTCATCGGTGCGCGGATGATCCCGCTGCCGAGGAACATGCGGAGGTGACGTCGTGGAGACCCTGATCGCACTCGCGGCGGTCACCCTGCTGATCGCGCTCGGCACACGCCTGATCCACCGGCTCAACGACCAGCACGACGCACGCATCGCCGCCCACCACTTCGGCGACCCCTTCCCGGCCATTCGCCGGCCGCCCGGCCACAGCCACCCCACGCCGACGGAACGAGCCACCCGTCGCCGGCTCACGGGCACCTGGCCCTGACCACCTCAGACCATTCCTCCGACCGAAGGCGGCGGGTGGGGCACCCGACACCCGGGACAACCCGCCCGCCGGCCTCTCGCCCGCCCGTGAAGGGACCACACACCTTGCACCCCACCGACACCGCGATGCCGCCCTCGGCCGGACACGCCGAGATCCGCATCGTCGCCGCCACCCCCGAAGCCGCCCGCGCGGTCGCCCAGGTGATCCGCCGCTCCTTCGCCGGGGCGGAACAGCGCAGCTACCCCGTACCCGAAGGCGGCACACGGCTCCACCTCACCGTCGACACCGGATCCGGCGCGGAACCCGCCCTCTCCTGGCTCGCCACCAGCAGACCGTCCTCTCGCACCGGCACCCACGACGACGAGGTGTGAGGAGCGTCGGCCGTTCCTCACACGCATGAAAGGACTCGGTCATGGCGACGCTCCGCGAGCGACAGGTCTACCGCGAACGGGTCCTGACCGCCCTCTACGAAGCCACCGAAGGCAACCGTCTCCTCGGAGTCCCGGGGCGGAAGCTGCGGAACGACCTGCGCATCCCGGAGGAGGACCTGGCCGCCGCCTGCACCTACCTCGCCGGCGAGGGCCTGATCACCGTCGACTGGGAACCGGGCAACACACCCGAGATGGTCTCCCTGACCCACCAGGGAATCCGCCGTATGGAGGCCGAAGAGGAAGAACGCGGCTGAGCCGGACTGCCCGATGGCCCGCCCCCCGACGTCATGTCGCCGCCCGGTGCTGGTGACCCACCTCGCGCGCGAGGTCCAGTCCGAGGACGCGGTCGAGAAACGCGAACGTCTCGAACCTGGCACCGGCCGGTACGTCGGCGCGCGTCGCCACGGTGACCAGCTCGTCCAGGACGGCGGGGACATCGAGATCATCAGCCAGCACGGCATGGGCGTGTCGCAGCACATCGGCGGGGATCGGCCTGGACGGCTCCTGCGCCCAGTCGGCCACCAGCTGCCGCCAGTCCCCCAGCATCCGCCGGGCCTCTTCGAGCGCAGTACCGGTGACCGTGATCGGCGCCCGGTGAGCGTGCCCGAGCATCAGCATCCTCACGGCCAGCGGATCGGTCCCCTCCGGGGCGACGGCGTCCAGGAGGCGGGAACGGTCCGGGACACCCCTCTCCCTGGATGCCGGGCCGAACTGGCCCACGTCGATACGGACCCCGCCGACCGCGTCCTGTGCCGCGGTCCCGTACGCGTGGACGTGTACGTCGGCAGCCGCGCAGAGCGTTCCGCTCGAATGGTGCACACCGACGGTGGCGGGCGGGTGGATGCCAAGGGCGGACATGGCGTGATCAAGCGCCTCGGCCTGCTCGTGCGGCAGGTCCGACGTGGTGAGGAACGTGCGGGACTGCAGGCCGTGCAGCTCCGCCGTGCGCGCCAGTACGTCACCGACGAGGAGCGCCCGCAGGTCCACCAGGCCGATCCCGGCCTGGTGGACCGACAGGTGGACGCAGATGCTCAGCAGATGCCGGCGTACGGAGGGAATCTCCACGAGGTGGCCGGTACGGGTGTCGACGATACGCAGCATGATGCGGAGGCTAGTCGCGGAAGCCGCCGGCACCGGGGAGGACCTGACCAGGCGCTCGACATCGGCAAGGCAGCGGGCGCGTGCCCCATCCGTGCTCTCAGCGGCGGTGAACAGCGGTCGACACGGGAGCGTCAGAGTCCTCGTCACGAGTCGCCCGACAGTCGATATGCGCAGGTCAGAGGGCACATCGCTACCCCTGGGCGTCGGTGATTCCCAAGCTTATAGCGCGGGTTCGATTCCCGTCATCCGCTCCCCAGCAAAGCCCCAGGTCAGCGACCTGGGGCTGCTGCTTTTCGGCGAGACGCTTCTCAGCTACCGCGCGCTGCGGACGGGAACGGCCGTAGCGGATATGCGTGGGCGCATACTGGCAGCAATGACAAAGCCACGTGCACCGAAGCGCTTTTTGCCCACCAGCCCCTTCAAAGCCCCGGTCACGCCGCCTCCTAAGCAGTTCGCCGTAGGCGACCAGGTCACACACGACGTGCACGGCCTCGGCCGGGTCATCGGCATCGAGGACGGGATCGCGGCGTTCGTGGATTTCGGCTCGACGCAAGAGCGGATCTTGAGTCCGTACGCCAAGATGAGCAAGCTGTAGGACCGCCGTGCCCGGTCACGGCACACCAGATCCGTTCATGGACCCGCAATGAAGAGGACTCCTCTCATCGACCTGACCTCGCCGTTCTCCGCTCCGGAAGGGGCGTCCCCCCGCACCGCTGCAGCATCACCGCATCCCACCACAAATCCCTTCCAGGAGCCCGACTTCGGAGAGACCGAAGCCTTCCTGCTCGACGAGGATGCGTAAGCGTCCGCCTCTGGCACGAGTGCGGCTCGACGCGAGGCAGGCCGACTCCCACTCGTGACGATGGCTTCGGCATCGGGTCACGAGGCGTATCCGTTTCCGTCTCCCTCCACGGCCTGCGCCGACCAGCTCCGTGCGGGTGCGACGGACTCTGATCCGTCACCAGACGAGGCGGCGGTGAGCGGGCGCATCCGCATGGCGGCATGGATGAGGTCGGCCACGAACAGCACGATGCCGATGAAGAGCAGGAAGAGGAGCCCGTCGACGACGGCGCCGATGATGCCGAGCGCGATCGCGACGATGATCAGGGCCAGGAAAAGGCGGCACGAGGGGCGCCTCCTCGGTCGGACGGGAAGCTCAACGGCAGGCTAGCGAGCCCGGTCCCACCGTCCCACCGTCGCACCGTCCAGGTGAGCGAACACCAGACGGTGGCGCGTGGGCAGACCGACCCGGATCGCGGCCATGGCCGGCTCGTCGGTGCTGGTGTCGACGTAGATCGCTTCCAGGCTCTGGCAGCGTGCGCGGCGTCGGGGTTGTCGATGAAGGGCTGGGCGGCCAGCGCCCCGTCGGTCACGGAGGATCGCGTAGGAGCTGTACAGCAGTACGGCTCTCCTCGGTCGGCAGCGAGGCCAGCAGCAGCGCCTCCACCGTGGCGCGCGGGCCCGGGTCCGGGCCGACAGCGGCCGGCCGGGCGCCCACCCTCGCGGTGAAGCGTCGGTCAGGTGCCGGAGGCCGTAGAAGAGCAGCTTCTCCTTGGTCTCGAGTAGTACTGCACGAGCCGGAGCGACACACCGGCCTCCGCGGCCACGTCCCGCATGCCGACCGCATGCAGCCCGCGCCGCCCCGCGACCCGCCGCGAGCCCATGTGGCAGCCCGAGCGTGCCGCCCAGTGGATGGACGAGGCCCTCGACGTGCTCGGTCTCGACCGGGTCCACCTCGTCGGCTCGTCGTACGGCGGCCGGCTGGTGCTCAACCAGGCCCACGTCCGACCCCGACGACTCGCCTCCGTCACCGCCCTCGACCCCGGCGGCCTGGAGAAGGTCGGCCTGCGCTTCTTCGCCTGGGTCTTCGCGAGTCTCTTCGCCACCTTGGCCCCCGAGGCCCGGCGCCCGCGCATACCAGATCCGTCGCCCCGCTCCCCTGCCGCTGACCGAGGACGAGCTGCGGTCCATCCGGAGCCCGCGCGGAGATCATCGCCGCGACCGGACACGGCTCGCAGATCGACCACCGGGACGTGGTCAACGCCCGGATGCTGTCCTTCATGGGGGACGTCGATTCCCTCGGCCCTGCCGGGTCGACGCAGAGAACTGTGGCGGGGAGAAACGGCCGTCGGCGGTCCGCACTCCGTGCCTCGACGTGCCGTCCCGTGCGGATGACCGGGGCTCAGCGTGGTGACAGCCGGACCGGCGCCTCCCGTGCGTCGGGGCCTTCTTCGGCGAGGGACGGAGGAGAACGGCATGAGGACATCGAGGCACGCGTGAGCGTGGAGGAGTCGGAGAGTTCCGGGGGACGCCCTCCCCGGCTCCGGCCCACAGGCACAGGGCCCGCCGGCCGCCGACGCCGCGTCGACCGTCCCGCTTCCGGGAACGCCGCATTCGGGGAGCACGAATACCTGTGTTCGCGGCCTGAGATTTTAGCGGCCATCGCAGACAGAATCTTTACCGGTGACACGGAGGGAGAAATTTTCGCAGCACACAGGCTGCGGTGACGTGCTACTGTCGAAGTCAGTTGCAGTTTTGGTACCCAAAAATTTCAAGCGCATCCCGTCGGCCGCGCGCCACAAGGAAACGCTTCGTATTTCCGGTCACCTTCCGGGCAGGGCATCATCGCGGCGACACGGCGTCCGTACGGTACGGATTCCGTCGTACTGCCCAGAGGAGAAATGACATGGCTACTGGCACCGTGAAGTGGTTCAACGCGGAAAAGGGTTTCGGCTTCATCGAGCAGGACGGTGGCGGCCCTGACGTGTTCGCCCACTACTCGAACATCGCCGCGCAGGGCTTCCGCGAGCTCCAGGAGGGCCAGAAGGTCTCCTTCGACATCGCGCAGGGCCAGAAGGGCCCGACGGCCGAGAACATCGTTCCCGCCTGACGCTGACGCGCAATAAGCAGCTGGGGCCCGCATCCCTCGGGGTGCGGGCCCCAGCTTTCTTCGTTTTGCTTGACTCTCGCCTCCCCTGCCTCGCCGATATCAATTTCGCGACCCGGTGAGTTGCCGTCGATTATCCCCTGCCGAGGCGCTCTCCTCCTCATTCCATTCGGCCGTCCCCGTGATTCCAGAGGCTGTTCACCTGCTGCCGGAATTCCTCGATACGCGCCGTTTCCAGGAAGGTTCTGAATGAACCCCGCACGCACGGACGGCCGCACCTCCCGCACCCGCCGCAACGGCGGTCACGCGTACGAATTCTCCGCCGGAACGGGCCGGGGTGGTCGCCCCGGTTCGTCCGCGAGCCGATCGGGCGGCCCGAGCCGGTCGGGCGGATACGGCAGGCGTTTCACCTCCGTACAGGGGGAGTTCGCCCCGCCGAAGACGATCACTCCGGCGCTGCCCGCCGTCGAGACCTTCGCCGACCTGGCCCTGGACCGGCGCCTCCTGACCGAGCTCACCGCACAGGGCCTGTCCGTCCCGTTCCCCATCCAGGGCGCGACCCTGCCGAACTCCCTGGCGGGCCGCGACGTCCTGGGCCGCGGCCGGACCGGCTCCGGCAAGACCCTCGCCTTCGGCCTGGCCCTGCTGGCCCGCACCGCCGGACAGCTCGCCGAGCCCCGCCTGCCGTTGGCGCTGGTGCTGGTCCCCACCCGGGAACTCGCCCAGCAGGTCACCGACGCCCTCACTCCCTACGCCCGCGCCGTGAAGCTGCGCCTGGCCACCGTCGTCGGCGGAATGCCGATCGGCCGACAGGCGAACGCGCTGCGCGGGGGCGCCGAGGTCGTCGTGGCCACACCCGGCCGCCTCAAGGACCTCATCGACCGCGGTGACTGCCGGCTGAACCAGGTCGCGATCACCGTCCTCGACGAGGCCGACCAGATGGCCGACATGGGCTTCATGCCCCAGGTCACCGCGCTCCTGAACCAGGTCCGTCCCGAGGGCCAGCGCATGCTGTTCTCCGCGACCCTGGACCGCAACGTCGACCTCCTGGTCCGCCGCTACCTCATCGACCCCGTCGTCCACTCCGTGGACCCCTCACAGGGCGCGGTCACCACGATGGAGCACCACATCCTGCACGTGCACGGCGCCGACAAGCAGCGGCTGACGACCGAGATCGCGGCGCGCGACGGCCGGGTGATCATGTTCCTGGACACCAAGCACGCCGTGGACCGCCTCACCGAGGACCTCCTCCGCTGCGGTGTCCGGGCCGCCGCCCTGCACGGCGGGAAGTCGCAGCCGCAGCGCACCCGTACCCTCGACCGGTTCAAGGCCGGGCACGTCACCGTCCTGGTCGCCACGAACGTCGCGGCCCGCGGCATCCACGTCGACAACCTCGACCTCGTCGTCAACGTGGACCCGCCCACCGATCACAAGGACTACCTCCACCGCGGCGGCCGGACCGCCCGGGCCGGCGAGTCCGGCAGCGTCGTCACCCTGGTCACCACCAACCAGCGGCGCGACATGACCCGCCTCATGTCGGCCGCCGGCATCGTGCCCACGACCACCCAGGTCCGCTCCGGCGAGGAGGCGCTGCGCCGGATCACGGGCGCCCGGACCCCTTCCGGCATCCCCGTGACGATCACCGCGCCGCCGGCCGAGCAGCGCAAACGCGGCTCGGCCCCCCGCGGTCGGCGCGGTCCCGCCTCGGCGACGAGGCGCGCCGGCGGACGGCGTTCCGCCGGCGACGTGGCGGCCTGAGCCGTACACCGTCCGGAAGCCGACCCATCTCAGCAGGAGGCACGTTGTGACGCCGGTACAGATCCAGCCCCGCCCCACGCACCCCGCCCCAGCGCACCTCACGCCGGCCGACACCGTGGACACGGCACCACGGGTCTGCGACGACATGACCGTCGAGGTGGCCCTGTCGGTCATGGCCGGCGCCCGCACCGGTCACCTGCTCGTCTGCGACGACGACGGCCTGTGCACCGGCCTGGTCACCCGGGCCCAGCTGACCACCGTCCGCGAGAGCGCCACCTACACGGACCGGCTCCAGCTGCGCGACCTCTCCGGCGACGGCGAGCCGCTCACCCCGGCCACCCCCCTGACGCCCGGGCGGGCCGTACGTCCCCGGGTCGTCACCTCGTCCGGCGCGGGCGGACAGGACGACACTCCGGGCGCGCTCACTCCCGCCCTCGTCCTCGCGTGAACCGCCTCACCCCGGCGGAACCATCCCCTTCCTCTCCCTGTGAGGCATCGTGCGCTGTGTCATCGCCCGCTACCCCTTCGACCTCACCAAGAGCGGCGTCCTGGACTCCATGAAGGGCGTCAAGCCCGAGGAGATCACCGGCGAGTCCGTGATCATCGGCCGCCGCGCCTACCCCGTCATGCAGGTCGGCCAGGTCATCACCCGCCAGGACCGCCGCGACTTCAGCGCGGGTGAAGTCCTCCGTGCCATGACCAAGCTCGGCTTCACCTGCCGCGGCCTGCCCGAGAACACCACGCCCACCTGTGCCTCCGACGCGTTCCAGCAGGCCTCCGCGATGCACGGCGCCCCGGCTGCGGCCTGACCGTGACCCACGGGCGAACGTGAGCCGACACCCGAACAGCCAACCCAAGAGGGCCCGACCGGCACCCGCCGGTCGGGCCCTCTCGCGTATCGGTGGGCAGGTTTCTCCCCGGGCGCCGGGTCAGTGATCGGAGTAGCTGAAGTCCCCATGGTCCAGGCGCCGACGTCCGCGATCGAAACGCGGTGCATCCCGCCCGTATTCAAGGATCCCCCGACCGAGGCGTGTGCCCGGAAACGCGGCGGTCAACCTGGCGGTGACCGCCCCGCGACCCTCCGCGTCACCGCTGGAGGTCGATTATCTGCTCACCAGACACTCAAAAATCTATATCGGCCGAGGTAGACATTGAGCAGTGGCCTGGTTATGGTTTCTCTCGTAGCCCATGGAGAAAGCAGGGCCTGGCAGAGACGAACTGCCGGCCGGCAGTACAGGTAGGTGCAGTGAGCAGGACGGTGCGGCGGTGGAGTTTCGAAGCCAGGGCTTTCGCAGGACGGCGACGGGACTGACGGCCGGACCGGGTGGCCCGCAGTGATCAGGGGCCGCCGCAAGCGGGACGGTGGCCATGCCAGGCGCGGTACCCGTGAGTGCAGTACGCAGTACCCAGCAGTGAAGTCAGTGAGCGGTACGCGTTCCCCGTAGTAGGCAGTTCGATCACCGAGGAAGAACGGAGGAACCCGCGCCATCAGGATCGCCCGGGCGTAAGCCTGAGCCCGGGTACCGCAGGACATCGCGACAGTGAGGTGGTCTCCGGTCAAGCAACCGCGATCCCCGCGAACCCGACAGCCACTGGGTCGGTTCAGCGGACATAGAAGGCCGGCGCAGTATCAGGGCCGGCAGGTGGTGTAGTAGTTCCTTCGGGGCCCTGGTGCCGGTACGGCGCCAGGGCCCCTCAACGCGTTTCCCGGAGAGGTGCAAATGACAGCAGATGACTCGTACGACCGTCTCGACGACGACGACTACCCCGCCTATACCATGGGCAGGGCTGCCGAAATGCTCGGCACCACCCAGGGTTTCCTCCGCGCCATCGGCGAAGCCCGCCTCATCACCCCGCTCCGCTCCGCGGGCGGCCACCGCCGCTACTCCCGCTACCAGTTGCGGATCGCCGCACGTGCCCGGGAACTCGTCGACCAGGGCACCCCCATCGAAGCCGCCTGCCGCATCATCATCCTCGAAGACCAACTCGAAGAAGCCCAGCGCATCAACGCCGAGTACCGCCGCGCCGCGGAATCAGCCGCGCCACCGGCCTCGGACTGAGACGGGGTCGCCTGCCGGCGATTCCGCCGGAGCTTGACGGAGAACCACCCAAGCGCGCATGCGCGGGCGAGGCCCCCTTCAGTATCCGTGCCGCGGGGCCCAGGGCCGTCCATTCGGCGAGCCATCCAACGCTGCCGGTGCTGCTCGGACCGGCACGCACGGATCCGGTGCCGGGGCGCGAGCCGGGCCGACTCCTCCGACGGACCCGTGACACCACCGGGTCCACCTCGGTGGTCGGGGGTGTCGAGCGACCGTCCACGGCGACGCGCGGCCCACCCCGTCCGTCGGACGGCCCTGCACATCGCTGTCCGTACCGGCGCCGGGAGCCCGCCGAGACCGCGCGGGCCGGAAAACGGGCGGGGCCACGTCGTCGATCCGGGGCGGGGGTCTGGTCGACGTCACCTCTTCGGGCAGAGCCACGGACGCCTCGGCCGCCGCCGGGTGCGGGAAGCGCAGAACGGCCTCGGTGACCTCCGGGTCGCCCCCCTGCGGCCGCCGCCCCTGGCCCGTACCGTACCGAAACTCGGAAAACAGCTGGTCAGCGACCTGGATCTGTTGTTTTCGTCGAGCCCCTTCTCGGCTGCCTCGCGCTGCGGACGTGAACGGCCACAGCGAACGGATGTGCGTGGGGCGCATACTGGCGGCAATGACAAAGCCCAGTGCACCGAAGCGCTATCTGCCCACCAGCCCCTTCAAGGCCCCGGTCACGCTGCCTCCCCGGCACTTCGCCGTAGGCGACCAGGTCACGCACGACGTGTACGGCCTCGGCAGGGTCATCGGCATCGAGGGCGGGATCGCGGCGCTCGTGGATTTCGGCTCGACGCAAGAGCGGATCCTGAGTCCGTACGCCAAGATGAGCAAGTTGTAGGGCCGCCGCCGTGCCCGGTCACGGCGTACCGGAGCCAGACAGCCCTTGCAGACGGCCAAGTGCCGGGTGATTCCCAAGCGCCGGTTCGATTCCCGTCATCCGCTCTTGAACGAAGGCCCTGGTCAGAGACCAGGGCCTTCGTCGTCGTCCTCCTGATCGGCCGGCCGACGTCCGGCGTCGAGCGGACCGTCCCCGTGCGAGGGAGGCCGAGCGTGTGGCAACCGAGCCCGCACAACGGTTGGACGGTTGGTCGCCGTCCCGATCCCGTCGCGTCCGCCTGCTGATCACCACGATCGTCGCGAAGGGGGTTGGTCTAGGTTGCCCGGCGGTCCGTACAGGCGGAGGACAGGGGGACAGAGCGGTGACATGGGACGGCCGTGCGGCCGGCGAGCAGGACCCGTGGTGGGATCCGGAGGCCACCGAGCTCCTCCCGCACATCGCGCCCGGCCCGGCGGAGGCGGAACCGTGGCGTGCCGATGGGGATGTCGCGGACACCCGTCCGCTCGCTCGGATCGACGCTGCCCCGGGCACACCGCTGCCGCCCGCCCCGGCCTCACGCCGGGCACCGCGTGGCAGACCCCGGCGCGGCACCTGGGTCGTCGCCGCGCTCGCGGCCTCCGCCGTGGGCGGTCTCGCGGTCGGCGCCGTGCTGACCGCCGCGACCGGACGCAGCGCCGCGACACCTCCGCCGGGCCCCACCTCTCCCGACCAGGCTGTCCCCCAGCCGACGCGGACGGGCCCGGCCGCCTACGAGGTGACCGTGGCAACGGCGAACGCCGCGGGGGCGGGGACGGACAGCGACGTCCAGGCACGGCTCACCGACGAGTCGGGCCGCACGTCCCCGTGGACCGCACTGGACACGCCCGACCACAACGACTTCGAGGCAGGCAGCCGGGACACGTACGTCGTGGGCGTGCCCGCGGGCTTCGGTCGCCCGGCCTCCCTCCAGCTGTGGAAGGACGGCACCGACGCCTGGGCCGTCGAGGCGGACGTACGCGTCACCGGACCTGACGGGTACGCAGCGCTGTGGCACCCCGCCGAAAGCGCGTCCCGCCTCTGGATCACCGGAAGCGATCCCGTCCCCGAGGACGCCGCACCCCGGTTCACGCAGTACAGCCCGAACGGCACACTCGCGCCCGCCGGGCAGTGAGCGACGGCACGCCCCTGCCCGCTGAAGAGGGCGGCCTTTCCGCCCGGATCGGCTGCCCCAGGTCAGAGAGCTGGGGCTTTGTCGCTGCCGAGACCTGCGGGGGGTACTCCCTTCGAGTGAGGCGGTTTCGAGGACCGCACAGGAGTTGTGCTGAACATGTCCGCACCCGTCGTCGACGTCTGGGGCCCGGTCGCCCCCGGTACCCGCTCCTCGATCCCCTCCGCGCCGGAGCCGCATGACACATGGCCCCTCGCCGGCGGAACGGCCTGGGTCTACTACAGCCCGCTGAACCGCAGGCAGCTCGTCCGGCCCGTCATCCTCTCCGACGGCTTCTCCGGCGGATCGAGCAGCCTCGACCAGCTCTGGAACGGCCTGGAGGAGAACGGAAACTTCCGCTTCATCTCCGAACTCCACGCGGCCGGCCGGGACGTGATCATCCTGGGCTACGACGACCGTACGGCCTCGATCACGGCCAACGCGGACACCGCCGTCGACTGCATCCGCCGGGCCGTCAACGAGCGCATCGGCCGGGCGAAGCTGGTCGTGGGCGGATTCAGCATGGGCGGCCTGGTCACCCGCTACGCGCTGGCCAAGATGGAGAACGACCCCTCGCTCCCCGACCACGAGACGTCCCTCTACCTCTCCTACGACACCCCCCACGGGGGCGCGTGGTTCCCCGTCGCCCTCCAGGCGTTCACCCACTTCGCGACGGACCACTGGGGTGACGACCCCGACCTCGGGCAGGCCCTGCGCCAGCTCTCCGGGCTGCTCAACAGCCCGGCCGCCAAGCAGATGGCACGATGGCACATCGGCAAGGTCGGCGACACCCCGGCGCAGGCGTCGGAACGGGTGGCCTTCCTCGAGGCGCTCGACGAGGTCGGCGGCTGGCCTCGTACCCTCCGCACGATCGGCGTCGCCAACGGCGTGGACACCGGCACCGGCAACGGCATCAAGGCCGACACGACCGCGGTGAGGTCCGACGGCGGCACTCTGCGGGACACCGATCACCCCGGGCACCGGCTGGCTCGACACCTTCCGCTGCGCCAACCGCAACGAAGGACACACCACCATCACCGAAGAACTCGGCGCATGGATCGTGAACGAGATCGTCGCGACCGACTGACCACCGGTGGGCGGGCCTCGGACGATGCCCGCCCACCGAGGAGCTCACCGGGCTGCCGTGCCAAGCAGCGCGCTCCACCCGCTCGTGCACGCCTTCCGTCCGGACCGGCTCTACCGCACGCGAACGCCGCAACTCCATAATGGGGGCCCTGGTTTCCGGGTGGGGGAGTCTTGGGTGTCCTCGAAACGTAGTGCCGCACGGGTCCCGGACGCGTTACGTGTCGCAGCGCAGGAGCACGGGCTGGGGGCCCGCAAGGGGCTGGTGCAGAACGAGCCGAAGCGCTTCCCGTGGGGTGGTGTGCTGCCCGTGGGCGTGCTCGGCGCGTTCCTGGGGTGGCTGGCCCTGTCGTACGCGATCGAGGACCAGCGGGAGCAGGGCGCCTGGTACTACTCGCTTCCGCTGCTCGTTCTCGCGGCGATCCCGCTGGGGTTCGTCGGGTTCTTCCTCTTCGCCTGGCTGTTCCGTCCCCGGCCGCCCCAGGTCTGGGTGGCCTGGTACGAGCACGGTGCCCTCTGGCACATCGACCGCGGGGAGACGCGGGCATACACCTGGGACGAGATCGCCTCTGTCACCCGGCAGGACATCAAGGTGACCAACGGGGTCACCAGCGCCACCACGCACCGGCTGACCATCACGTCCGAGCAAGGTGCCGCGATCGTGGTGGGGGACGAGTTCAGCGGGATGGTCCCGTTCGCCGAGGGCCTCGGCGACGCGTTCAGCCGCGCACGGGTGCCGCGGGACGCTGCCCGGCTGGAAGCCGGTGAACGGATCGACTTCGGCGTGGTCGACATCAACATCTCCGGCATCGGGCAGGGCAGCAACCGCATCGGCTGGCGGGAGGTGGAACGGGTCGATGTGAAGCAGGGCCGCGTGGAGATCCGCCGTCACGGCGACCGCAAGCCGTGGATGACGCTTGCGGCTCCCGGCTTCCCCAACCTGCCCGTCTTCCTGACCCTCGCCGACGCGCTGCGGCGGCAGCACGAGTCCTGAGGAGCTTAGGCCGGGGGCCTGAGCGGCCGCGGGTCTGCCGTTCAGGAGAGTGCCCGGCGGAGTGCGTGCTTGTCGGGCTTGCCGATGCCGCTGAGCGGGATGGCCTTCAAGATGTGGAACGTGTGCGGGACATGGAGAGCGCTCCTACGGGCGGCGACGAAGTCGCGCAGCTCGTCGATGTCGGCGCGGTGACCGCGGGCGGGCACGATGGCGGCGTGGACGCGCTCGAACTCGTCGTCATGGCGCATGCCGAAGACGGCGCACTGGGCGACGGCGGGGTGGGCCGTCAGCACCTCCTCGATCTCGCTGGGGTAGACCCGGGTGCCGTCGACGGTGATCGTGTCGTGGCCCCGGTCGGCGAGGAAGAGGTAGCCGTCGTCGTCGAGGTAGCCGATGTCGCCGGTGCGCACCCAGCCGTCGTGCAGCACGCGGGCGGTCAGCTCGGGCTGCTTCCAGTAGCCGCTCATGGCGCTGTGCGCGCGGGCGTGGATCTCGCCTTCGCTGCCGGTCGGGAGAGCACGGCCGTCCGGGTCGACGATGCGGAGTTCGACGCCGGGCATGGCGCGGCCGACGGTGATCTGCCCGTGCCGGCCGACGCGGTCGTGTTCCTCGGGCAGGACTTCGGTGAGCCCGAGCGTCTCGTTCTGCCCGTACCAGCTCTGCAGCACCTTGCCGAAGACGCTTTCGGCCTGCCGCAGCCTGGCCGTCGACGCGGGGCTGCCGCCATAGGTGACCCGCCGGACGCTGGACGTGTCCGTGGCGGGCAGCGCGGGATGGTCGAGGAGCTGGTGCAGGAGGGGCGGCTGGAGGAACAGCCGGGTGATCCGCTCGCGCTCGATCGCCGCGAGGGCCTCGCCGGGTTCGAAGGCGGGCTGCAGGACGACGGATCCGCCCTGCAGGAGCGCCAGGTCCGCCCAGAGACCCGCGATGTGGGTGAGCGGCGTGCATGCCAGGTAGCGGAGCGGGGTGTCCGTGGGGGAAGACAGGTCGGCCAGGGTGCGGCGGTACGGGCCGTGCTTCATCTGCAGGCTTTTCGGCAGCCCGGTCGTGGTGCCGCCGGTGTGGCGGATGCACCAGTCGTCATCGGCGCCGACGGGCACGGCGACGGGCGCCGGCGGCTGCCCGGCCGCCGCCGCGCAGATGTCGTCGGCGTGCGGGTGCGGGCCCAGGGTCGCCAGCATCGGCACGTGGAGAAGCGGCTTCAGCCGGTCCAGGTCCGCGTACCGGGTCGGGTCGGCCAGCAGCAGCTCGGTGTCGGCGACGTCCACCAGGTGCGCCAGGGCGTCCGGGTTCAGCCCGTCGTACAGGGGTGTCACGCGCGCACCGGCCAGGTTGGCCGCGTAGCGCGCGACGAGCGCCTGAGGGGTGTTGCCGGTGAGCAGGGAGACGGTCTGCCCGGGCCGGACGCCGCGCGCGATCAGCTCTCGGGCGAGCCGGTGGATGCTGTCGCGCAGCTCGCCCGCGGTGATCCGCCGGCGGTCGGGGCAGATGATCACGGGCAGGGCGGGATGGCGGGCCAGGGTGTGGAGGATGGATTCCGCGTAGGTGACGAAGCCCTGGTCGGCGGACTCGGGCGTCACGGCCGTCTCGGGCCGGAGGTCGGACATCGGTGTCCCTTGGGAGGTGGGGCGAGAGGTGTGCGGTGGCGGACTGCTGGTCGTGGGGCGCCGGGGAGCCGTCACGGGACCAGGGCGGCCGGCCTGACATGGCGTTCGAGGGGCGTGAGGTACGGCAGGTCGTCGAGGGGCTGATCGGTGAAGAAGCGATCCAGCAACTCGGACATCTCCAACGGTCGTTCGAGATGACAGATGTGGTCGGCGCCCCGGATCAGGGTGAAGACGCTTCCGGCGATGGTGGCGGCGACCTCGCGCCCGAGGTCGGGGTGGGTGAGGCTGTCGTGTTCACCGGTGAAGACCAGCGCCGGAACGTCCCGGACACCGCCGGGACGTAGCCCCTGCCAGTCGATGACACGGTAGGTGGAGGCCAGATGCCGGGGGATGTCGGCCCGCGTGACCGACCCCATCGTGCGGGCGAGGACGCGGGTGACGACCGTGCGCTTGTGGACGTCCCGCTCGCCGGGGGACAGCAGGGCCGCGATGCTCATACGGGCGTAGGCGCCGGCGTCACCGGACTCCAGGGCGTCGGCCATCGTCCGCAGCGCGGCGCGTTGGTCCGGCGGGTAGACGGGAGCGGCGCCCACCAGGGCCAGGCGGGCGACGCGCTCGGGATGCTCCTGGGCGAGACCGTAGGCGATCGGCATGGCGTAGGAGGCCCCGAAGAGGTTCACCCGTCCCAGGCCCAGCCGGTCCAGCAGGTCCGCCAGCGCGCCGGTGAGGAAGTCGAAGCCGTACGAGGCGGGCAGCACGTCGGCCGCACCCGATCCCGGCAGGTCCACGCTGATGACGGTCGCGGACGCCCCCCAGCGCGCTTCGAGCCGCTGGTAGGCGTACATGTCCTGGAAAGCGCCGCCGAGTACGACGACGGGCTCGGTGGCGGGAGCGGCGTTCTCGACGATCCGGCACCGGTAGCCGAAGCCGTCGAAGGTGAGGTGACGGATCCTCTCAATGTTCATGCCGGGTCAACAGGGACGCGCGGGCATAAGTCACGCGATGGGTGATCATCTGACCGGTCCTGAGGGCCGTCAGGACCGTCCTTCCGCCGTCGCCAGAGGTGCTGAGGCCGCGGCTCGGTGGCCGGGCAGCAGGGCTGCCGCGATGACGGCGCAGAGGGTGAGGGCGGCCGTCAGGCCGAAGGCGTGGGCGAAGGCCGTGGCCGTGTGGCCGCCGCGCTGGAGCAGGACGGCGAGGGCGGCGATGCCGAAGGAGCCGCCGAGCTGCTGGAGGATGCGCGTCGTGGTGCTGGCGTCCGCGACCTGGGAGTCGTCCAGTCCCTGATAGGCACCGACCGTGACGGCGAGGTTGACGGCGCTCGTACCGAGACCACGGAAGAACAGTGCGACAGCGATGACCGAGCCCTCACCCACCGAGCCGGCGAAGGGCCACGTCGCGACCGCGCTCAGCAGCAGGCCGGTCACCACGACCGGACGCGGCCCGATCCTGTCGGTGAGCACGCCGGCCACCCGCGCCGCCAGCGCGCCGATGCCCTGCGGAACGAGCAGGAGACCGGTGGCGACGACGCCCTTGTCGAGTACGAGCTGGCAGTACAGGGGCAGCAGGAACATCCCGCCGTACATGGTCGAACCGCCGACGAACATCAGCACCGACGTCGCGGCGAAGGAGCGCAGCCGAAACAGACGCATGTCGATGAGGGGCGCGCCGCTCCGCAGGCTCCGTCCGACGAACGCGGCGACCAGGACCACCCCGGCCGCCATCGGCAGGAGTACCCGCCCTCCTGCCGCACCGTCCTGGCCGCCGCACTGCGAGAGCCCGTACACGAGCGCGGTCAGGCCCGGACAGACCAGCACCAGCCCCACGACATCGAGGCGGGAGGCACGCTGCCGACGATCCCTGGGCACGCCCCGCCAGGCGAGGAACAGCGCGAGCGCGCAGACGGGCAGATTGACGTAGAAGATCCAGCGCCAGTCGAGATGCCCGAGCAGCAGCCCGCCGAACACCGGCCCCAGGACCGGGCCGAGGAGAGCCGGCAACGAGACGACCGCGATGAGCCGCCCGACCTGTCGGCCGCCGCAGGCGCGGATGACGATGGTCTGCAGGACCGGCATCATCAGCCCACCGCCGGCCCCCTGCACCGTTCGGAACACGATCAGCGAGCCGGCGCTCCAGGCGCAGGCGCACAGCAGCGAGCCGACGGAGAACAGGGCCAGCGCGCCCAGCCAGACCCGCCGCGTCCCGAGCCGGTCACCGGCCCAGCCGCTCACCGGCATGACCATCGCGAACGCCAGCAGGTAGGCGGTACTCACCCACTGCACGGTCGTCGTCGGGACACCGAGGTCGTCGGCGAGGGCGTCGACCGCGACGGAGACGATGGTGCTGTCGAGCAGCGGAGCGAAGGCACCCACAGCGAGAACGCCGCACAGCCTGAGCAGGGCGGGATCAAGACGTTCCCTGGGCATGTGGCCCCCTCGGTCGACACGGATGCGCCCCGACAACGATCAGAAGACCGATGCCGTCACGGGCCGCCCGCCCCGACGGCCCTCGCCGTCCTCTCGGTCCCTCGGTCGATGGGGTCCAACGGCCCCCTGGCCTACCCCTTCCGGCCTCTGTCGGTCCGTGCGCGCCGCACCGAGGATCGGAGGTGAAGGTGAGGTCACCTCACCGCCCAGGAGGCGAGAACGATGGACGAGATCGGGCGGGCGGAATGGTTCGGCATCGGTGTCATCGGCATGGCGCTCGCCGGAACCGCCCATGCCGCGGTCGGCGCGATGCACATCGCCAGGGACATGCTGCGTGCGCCGACCGAGAACCCTGCGTCGGGTGTTTCGGACCTCGAGGTGATGAGTGGGCCGGGCGGGTGGATCCTCTTCGGCGCCCTGATCCTGACGGGCGGAGCCATCTACCACTTCGTGTCCGGTGCCGGGGCGATCGTCAAGGAGGTCGTGCACGTGGTGGAACGCTGACGACCGCACGCCCGGACGCCGGCCGTGAGACGACACGGCGGCTCGGGCGAGTGCGCTACCAGGCCGGTCGCGGATCCTGGCGCTCGGTCGAGAGGCGTGCCGGCACGTCGAACGCTCCGTCCGTCCGCCAGAGAAATCCCGGGCTCGGCGAATGTTCGGCGGTCGGCGGTGCCGGGGCGTGGAATCGCTGGACCTGCGGGAGCGGCACCTCGACCAGCGCGCCGTCGTACATCATCCACAGACCGAAGCAGTCGTCCTCCTCGTCATGGATCAGCACTTGTACCTGCCGGGGATCGGGCCACGGAAGTGATTCCAGGTGCTTCAGCAGACCCGAGCGCGTCCACTGCCGGTAGAACTCGATGACCCAGCCACCGACGAACAGGTTGAGCGGCGTGAACACGCCCCTCCAACTGCGTGATGCGTCGGGGCGGGTGAGCGGCTCCATGACCTCGTCCGCGTAGGTGGCCAACACGATGACCTGGGCGATCCTGCTCATGCCGGGATACCACCGCACACCACGGGTCGGCGGCAAGCGAATAAGGGAGCGCCGATCCGCCCGTCGGCCACGGCCGAGGGACGACGGGCCGCCCTCAGCTCCGTTGCGCGGGTCCGATGACCGTGAGTCCCACCCGCGCGGCGAGCCAGTGGGCGTCCGGCTCCCTTCTCTGGCGACCGTCGATGTCGGCGCTGAGGACGTGGACGAGGACGGTGTGGTCGTCGGCGGGCTCGTCCAGCTCGCGGGTGTGGGTGTTGAAGAGGAGTGTCACCTCGGCGTGGTTGGACTCGCCGGGCAATCCCGCCTCGGGCACGCTCGGCCATTGCAGCGACCGCCAGTTGATCAGGCCCACGTTCTGGCCGATCGTCGCGGTGAGGGCGTCCTCGATGCTGCCGACCGGCAGGCCCCACACCTCCCACTCCACCGGCAGCCGCCCCTCGAACGCAGCCGCCTCGGCCGGCAGGCCGGCCGCCCGGACTCCGACGACCAGAGCGGGCTGGTCCTCGGACGGCACTCCGTCGAACTCCTCCAGCTCGGACGCTCCGCGGAACAATCCCTCGGGCATGACCTTCGCCACCCGCCGCACCTCGGCGACCGAGGACAGCTCCGCGTACGCGGAGACATCGGAGTACGCGCAGCGGCCGAACTCCATGAGACGGCGCGCGGTGCGCAGGGCGAGTACCGGATCGGGGGTACGGAAGACGGGATAGGCAACGTCGTTGGACATCCGGTGACTGTGCCACGGCCCGTCATCACGGTTCCTCGCGTTTTCCGCACTTCCGGCGTGCCGAGCGGCCGTTCCTTCGGTGCGGTGCGCGCATCGCCTGCTTGCGCCTATGAACGCCCTGCCTCGGCGAGGGTGTGGGCGACGAGGGCGTTGGCGTGGCCGTGGCCGAGGCCGTGCTCGGACTTGAGCCAGTTGACCAGCTCCATGTGCTTGGTCAGCGGCGAGGAGCGGATGAGGTCCTTCCATTCGGCGATCGGGCGGCCGTACTTCTTCTCGATGGACGGGAAGTAGCTGGCAGGACCCTTCACAGCATCGGTCATGATTGCCCCGTTTCGTATCGTGATGATCTTGGTCGTTTCGATGATGCCCGAGGGAACGGCGGTCGGCTAGCGGTCGGCCAGGCGGGCCGTCACCGCGCTCAGCCACAGCAGGCCGAGGCCCGCGCCGGCGGTGAACGCCAGGACCGAGGCGGCCGAGGCCATGAACCCGGCGAGGACGGCCACCGGCACGACGCGGGACGCGACGGCCCAGCCCCGCAGGCCCCGGGCGGCGAGCGGGCGGGCCAGGACGAGGAACGCGGCACACAGGGCCAGGTAGCCGATCATCCCGCCGAACATGTGGGCGGCGCCGTGCCCGCTCATCACGGTCGCCTCGGGCGCCCCGACGGGAAAGCCCGCACCGGCATCGGCCGGGAAGGCCGCCGCACCCCAGAAGGAGACGCCGAAGACACCGACGAGGGCCGGACCCCACGTCCCGCCGGGGCCACCGCGCAGCGCCCGCCGCAGCCCGGTCGCGCCGACGAGCAGCAGCGCACCCGTGAGCAGGAAGCTCGCCGTCTGGATCCAGCCCGCCTCGCCGAGGGCGAGCTGGCTGATCGCGTTCCGGGTGAAGTCGAAGCCGTCCCGGGTGAAACCCTGGGCGAGTCCGACCGCCAGGAACAGCGGACCGGCCACCACAGCGCCGGCCGCGATCCGCCGTACCGCCGAGCGCGGCGCGGGCGCAGCGGAACGGACCTGGTGGGGCGCGGTGAGCATGTCGGTCATGGCAGGGCCTTCCTCGCTTCGGTGTTGTCGCTCATATGACCGACGACGAGGAGAAGACTCATCGACCCGTCGATGTGCCCTGGGTCACACGTCGGCCCCGCTCGCACGCGCCGCCCGGTGGGGCAGAGGGTCAGACCCTGGCCTCTTCCCTGCCCGCGGTCGGTGCGGTCGAGGTCGTCTTCGGTGTCCGGCGGCCGGGCATCCACCAGTTGGCCCTGCCGCACAGTTCCATCACCGCGGGGACGAAGACCAACCGGACGACGGTGGCGTCGATCAGTACGGCGACGGCCATGCCCAGGCCTCCCTGCTTGACGGCGACATCGGGGCCGAGCAGCGAGGTGGTGAAGACCGCGATCATGATGGCGGCCGCGGCCGTGATCACCTTGGCGGTCCGCGCCAGCCCCGTCGCGACGGCCGTGCGGGTGTCGCCGGTCCGCTCGTACTCCTCACGGACCCGCGAGATCAGGAAGACCTGGTGTCCCAGCCGCTCGGCACCGGTGCCGGGGCGGGGCTCGAAGAGCTGACCGGCCGCGAACGCGAGGCCGTCGCCCTCGTCGCGCGGGGCCTGTCCAACGACGAGATCGCCGACCGCATGGTGATCAGCCCGATGACCGCGAAAACCCACATCAACCGGGCCATGACGAAACTCCACGCCCGCGACCGGGCCCAACTCGTGGTCCTCGCCTATGAATCCGGCCTGGTCGTCCCGCACACCTCCTGACCCCCCGGGCCGCCGCCACCGTCCGACCCCGGGCTCACCGGGAGGACGGACCGGCGCGGGCCGCGGTCATGAACGCGGTCCGCCCATCACCGTGCGCATGGTCTCGTACCCGTGGAATCCCGGCGTCCCTCCGGGGCCGGGACACCTATGCTGCCGCGGTGACCACTCCCGCCGAACCCTCGCGTCGCGCCGTCATCGCGCTGATCGCACTGATCGTCATGGCCTTCGCCGCCTTCGGAGCCTGGCGGTGGTGGGACCGCGCGCAGGACGGCGACTTCAGCGCCGATCCGGAGCTCTGCCGGCTCGTCACCCCCGGGACGATCCACCGGCTCGTGCCCGAGGCGTACGGCGGACGGGAGGACGCGGCGTCCTGCACCTGGTCCGCCCCGCGCGAGAAGGGTAAGTACCGGGCCAACGTCCATCTCTTCGCCAGCCGCCTCAACGTCGAACTGGCCCGGAACGACCTGCGCGAGGAGCGCGCCGACGGCGGACCGGGCTGGGAGAAGGACACCCAGGAAGACCTGATCGGCCTCGGCGACGAGGCCTTCCTCCGCTTCCGGCCGCCCACCCCCGGCAAGAACATCACCGCACAGGTCGTCTTCCGCCGCAGCAACATGGTGATCTCCCTCGCCTACGCTCGCAGCGACGACGACCGGCAGGCCGCCCGCGCCGGAGCCATCGACGCCGCCCGCGAGGCAGCCGGCCTCCTCCGGCCCTGACCCACCCTTCCCAGCGGCCAGGTCAGCCCAGGGCGAGCCAGTGGATGCCGAGTTGTTCGACCCGCGCGGCCTCCGCCTCGGTCAGTGGGTCTCGGCCGGTGGCCTTGCGCAGGAAGCGGGGGCGGCTCCACTCCAGCTCTTCGGCCGCCGGGGCGTGCTCCGCGCCGAGGAGCAGCTCCGTCACGGCGTCACCGGCCTCCGGGGTGAGCCAGGCTTCGCGTCCGAGGGCGTCGGCCAGGTCGAGGCCGTGGACGGCGACCTCCACGACGCGGGTGAGGAGGAACTCCGACAGGAGCATGGCGTCGCCGTGGCGTGTCCGCACGGTCCGGCCGCCGGGCTGGGCCCGGCACAGCCGGTCGGCTCGCCGCCACGTCGCGGCGAAGTCCCCGGCGAAGGCGGCGCCGTCGGCCGGCCCCGCCGCACGGCCCTGGGCCAGGGCGATCCGCTTGCCGTTGGTCCCGGGCGAGAAACGGTCGTCCGGGCGGTAGTACTCCACCGCGGAGATCTCCGCCTCGCCGGGTGCCGGCGCGTCCAGCATGGCGGGAAGCCAGTCGATGACCACGCACACGTGCCCGAGCAGGTCGCGTACGGTCCAGGGGGTGCAGCGCGTCGGGAGGTCCCACTCGGCCTCCGACAGTGCGGCCACGGCGCCGCCGAGGGCCTCGCACTCCCGCCGGAAGGCTTCGAGGACCTGGTCGTGGTCCCCGCCGCGTCGCCCTCCGTCCGTCCGCCGTCCCGCGCTCACTTCGCCGTCCCCCCGGTCCGCTCCGCGCGCAGCACGGAGTAGATCACCAGGTCGTTCCACTGCCCGCCGCGCCAGGCCGCGGACCGCAGCACGCCCTCCTCGACGAAGCCCGCCTTGTCGAGGGCGCGCCGCTCGGCGACGTTGTCCCGTTCCGTCCACGCCTGGATCCGATCGGCCCTGGTGTGCTCGAAGAGGTACTCCACCAGGAGTTCCTGGGCGCGGGTGCCTATGCCCCGGCCGCGGGCGGAGGGCACCAGGCCGATCGCCAGGCTCCAGTTGGTCAGGTCCGCGGGCCCCCAGGTGCCGGGGAACCACTTCACCCGGCCCACCGTACGGCCGCCCTCGGCGACGGAGAGCAGACCGCCGTCGGAACCGAGCAGGCCGTTCTCGGCGAAGCGGCGACGCAGGTCGGCCGTCGACTGGAAACCGAACCACTGATGGGCGCCCCAGCCCTCCGGCCCGCTGAACTCCCGCTCGTACACGTCGAGATCGTCGGCGGTGACGGGACGAAGGGTGATCTCATCCGGCATGGAACGGCTCCAGATCCTCTCGGCCGAACGGCTCGAACCCCCGTGACGGCCCTACGGACAACGACTTCCGGCGTCGCGCTACTCAGATCATCGACACGCGGGCCGAAGCGGTCCCGGTTGCAGTCCCCCCGCAAAAAGATCGCCGGGCGGGAGCCGCACTTCTCCGCCGGTCGGCCCCGCGGGGCGTGCGGTAGGTTCCCCGCCATGACCGAACCCGGAACCTCCGCCTGGCCGCCCGCCCCGATACCGACCGACCGGCTCGTGCTCCGCGAGTCCGAGGCCCGGGACCGTGCGGCGTTCGTCGAGCTGTTCGCCTCGCCGGAGGTGGGCACCTACATCGGCGGCGCCCGGCCTCGCGACGAAGTCGAGCGCGCGGTGCCCGAAGTTCCCGGCCGGCGCCCCGGCTGCTTCGTCGTCGAACGCGACGGAACGGCGATCGGCGTGATCACGCTCGACCCGCGCGGCGCCGAGCGCCGGGGGCACGTCCGCCCCGAGGCCGGAGAGGCCGAACTCGGTTACCTGTTCCTGCCCGAGGCGTGGGGACACGGTTACGCCTTCGAGGCGTGCGCGGCGGCACTCGACTGGTTCTCCGGCGCGCGCCCCGGCGAGCCCGTGGTGCTCTCCACCCAGACCGCCAACGACCGCGCGATGCGCCTCGCGGCGAAGCTGGGCTTCACCGAGGTCGAGCGGTTCGAGGAGTACGGCGCCGAGCAGTGGTTCGGCGTACGCACCCCGGCCACGCAGGCCTGAGGAAGCGACGGCGCCCTCGGCGCGCGGCATCGGCCCTACGCGCGCCATCGGCGCTACTCGCCGATGCCGATCAGCGCGAGCGTGATGTTGTCGGGGCCTCCCGCTTCGATGGCGGCCTTCCACAGCTCGAAGGCGGCCCTGCCGTCGCCGTGGACCCGCAGCACGTCACCGAGCGCCTCCTCCGGCACGGGGTCGGTCAGGCCGTCGGTGCACACCAGGTAGCGATCGCCGGCGGAGAGCGGCGCCGTCGTGACGTGGGGCGTGATGGCGCTGAACCGGTGAGCGCCGCCGAGCGCCTGCGTGACGAGTGAGGTGGTGCGCCGTCCCGGCGGCAGCGGCGGGCTGTCGTCCACGCTGACCTGACGGAGTCCGTCCCGAGTGGCGTCGAAGACTCTGCTGTCGCCGACGTTGAACACCATCAGTGACTCGGCGAGCAGGACGGCACCCGCGACCGTGGTCCCCATGGTGTTCAGCTCCGGATCACGGCCGGCGGCCGCGTACACCGCGTGGTTGCAGAGGTCCAGAGCGTCACGTACGGCTTCCTCGCTGTCCAGCGAAGGGCCGAACGACGCCAGCTGCCGGACGGTCAGGGCACTGGCCACCTCGCCGGCCGGCTGCCCGCCGATGCCGTCGGCGACCGCGACGACCAGCGGTGTGCCGAGGGGGAACACGAGCGTCTGCGGGTTCTCGGTCACGGTGCCGCAGAGCGTCCACGGACCGGCCACGAGGCTGTCCTCGTTGTGATCACGAACCAGCCCCGAATGGCTCAGGGCGGTCACCTTTATGTACGGCATCGATGTGTCCCGCCTCTCCGCGACGGAAGGCGCGTCCCGCACCACCCATTGTGGCGCCGCGAGCAGGCGGGTGCCCTGGTCGGCCGGGAGACGGGCGAGGAGCGGGCGAGGAGCGGGCGAGGAACGGGTGCGCGTCACGCGCCGCAGGCGCCGACCGGCAGGAGCGCCGCCACCTCGCCCAGGGGGATGTCCACGGACTGCCCGGCGTCCGCGACCTCCAGGCCCAGGATGCCCTCGCCGCTCGCCCGCAGGGTGCCGCACCAGGTGCCCGAGGCGGTGGACACCTCGACCAGCGCCCCCGTCTTCGAGGCCCCTTCCTCCGGCCACCACCCCGTACTGGCCGCGACGGCGACCAGCAGCACGGTGAGGAAGGTGAGGCTGATGCCGAGCCGGAGCCGCCGCCCGGCGCGCACCGCGTCCGTCGCCGGCAGCACGTGCACCGGCCAGGCGATCCGCGCGACGAGGTAGATCGCCACGCACGCGACACCGAGAGCGAGCAGCACCAGCGCCCCGGCCACCGCCTGCACGGCCCGCGGCGCACCCGAGCCGCCCGTGCCGCCGCTCTTGATCGCCCCGCACAGCCCCGCGAATCCCAGCACGGCGAGCTGGAGGGTCAGCCAGCCGCGCGCGGAGGTCTGCAGTCGGTCGCCCGCGTCATCCGTCATCCCGTCAGGATGACGAACGCCGGGCCGAGTCGGCGGTGGGCACGCGGGCAGGGTCCCCGTGCGGCGGCCTGCGCTTGCGCTGAACGAAGCCCCGGGTCGGTGGTGGCCCGGGGCTTCGTCGCTGCCGGCCCCGGATCACGCAGGGGTGGAGGCCCACCAGGTCGAGGGCGCCGCGACGGTGTAGCCCAGGGACTCGTACAGCGGCCTGCCCAGCTTCGAGGCGGTGAGGGTGACCGGCAGGTGCGCCAGGTGGGCGAGGGAGCCGAGCATGACGGCCCGGCCCGCGCCGCGCGACCGGAACGCCGAGGACGTACCGACCCAGTAGTGGCTGCCGACGCCGTCGGCGACGACCGTGACGCCGGCTCCCGCGGCCACGCCGTCGTACAGGGCGACGAAGACGTCCACGCCCGGCTGCTCGACGAACGTCATCGGGAACAGCTCGCCGGGGCGGTGGGGCTCGAATCCGGTCAGCTCGAAGCTCTCGATCACGATCCGCTCGGCCGCCTGGAGGTCCTCGGGCCGCCGCACCTTGATCACGTCGAGCGCCGGCGCGTCGACGGGCGCGGGCGGGCGCAGCATGACCGGCATCTGCCAGCTGCGCATGCCGAGGTGAGCCAGGTCGGTCGAGCTGAACGGATCCTCGGCGTTCACCGGGCCCGCCGCCCGGCGCACCAGCTCGCTCAACTCGTCCCGTTCGCCCTGGTCGAGGTCGGGCTCCTGGATCAGGATCCGCATGCCGACCCGCTCGCCGCCGTCGACCGCGACGAATCCGCGGCGCCGGACGACCTCGTGCCCCCGGCTGCGGCCGGTCGCGGTCCACAGGGCGGCGGAGTTACGGGCCTGACGCAGCGGCGCCTCGGCCAGGTCCACGGAAGCGGGCCGGTCGGCCGCAGGAGATCTTGTTGTCATTACGCCTACGCTAGTGCGCAATTGGCCGCCCACGCAGGCCAATTGCGTGCGATCTGACTGGGCCCCCGCAGCCGCGCGCCCAACCCCTGAAGCGATATGACGCAGGTCACGTTCCGATCCTGTCAGGGAACGGGCGGCTGTCCGGTTCAAGGGGCGACACCACGCCGGACAACGGCAGCCCCGCCCAGACAGGAGCACGGACATGCAGCACCGCATCGTCGTCCTCGGAGCCGGCTACACCGGCGCCGTCGCCGCCGGACGCCTCGCCAAGCGGCTGCACCACGAGGACGTCACCATCACCCTCGTCAATCCCGAGCCCGACTTCGTCGAGCGCGTCCGGCTGCACCAGCTCGCCGTCGGCCAGGACCTCACGCCCCGGCGGTTCGACGCGATGTTCGCGGGCACCGGCGTGGAGCTGAAGCTCGCGAAGGTCACCGCCGTGGACGTGGACCGCAGGACGGTGACGGTCGCCGCCGCGAGCGGCCCCGGGCGCGAGGAGCTGGCGTACGACACCCTGGTCTACGCCCTCGGCAGCGGCTGGGACTCCCAGGGCGTCCCGGGCACGGCCGAGCACGCCCACGAGGTCTCCAGCCGCCCCGGAGCGCTCCGGCTGCGCGAGCGCCTGGCCGCCCTGGAGGCCGGGCGGTCCGTGGTCGTCGTCGGCGGCGGCCTCACCGGCCTGGAGGCCGCGACCGAGATCGCCGAGGCCCGCCCGGACCTCGACGTCGCCCTGGCCGCCCGGGGCGCCCTCGGCGACTGGCTCTCCGAGAAGGGCGGCGCCCACCTGCGGAAGGTGGTGGACGGGCTCGGCATCACCGTTCACGAACACGCCGCGGTCGACGCCGTGTCGGCCGACCGCGTCACGACCGCCGACGGCCGGACCGTCCCCGCCGACGTCACGGTCTGGACCGCCGGCTTCGCCGTCCACCCGATCGCCCGGGCCACCTCCCTGGAGCTCACCGACGGCCGGATCGTGGTCGACGGCACGATGCGGTCGGTCTCCCACCCGGACGTGTACGCCGTGGGCGACGCGGCGATGGCGGTCGGCCCGGGCGACAAGCCCCTCCGCATGTCCTGCGCCTCGGGCGTCCCCATGGCCTGGCAGGCCGCCGACGCCATCGCCGCCCGCCTCACCGGCGCCAAGGTCCCCCACGTCTCGATCAGTTACTCCCAGCAGTGCGTCTCCCTCGGCCGCAGGGAAGGCCTGATCCAGTTCGTCACCGCCGACGACCAGGCCGTCGAGAAGGCCATGACGGGCCGCATGGCCGCCCGCTACAAGGAGCTGATCTGCAAGGGCGCGGCCTGGAGCGTCTCCCACCCGACCCTGGGCCTGCCGGCCCGGCGCCGCCGTGTCGTACAGCCCGTCGTGGGGCAGGAGCCCCCGAGCCGCGCACGGGCGGAGGCGGCGGCCTGACGGCCGACCGCCCGTCAGCCCGCCGCCTGGGCGATGAGGGCGGCGATGCGCTTCTCCGTGGCCGGGGTCAGGGACGTCAGGGCGTACGAGGTGGGCCACATGGTGTCCTCGTCCAGCGCGGCCTGGTCGCTGAAGCCGAGGGTGGCGTAGCGGGACTTGAACTTCTGGGCGCTCTGGAAGAAGAGGACGACCTTGCCGTCCCGGGCGTAGGCGGGCATGCCGTACCAGGTCTTGGCGGTGAGGTTCGGGGCGTTCTCCTTGACGAGGGCGTGGACGCGCTCGGCGAGGACGCGGTCCGCGTCGTCCATCTCGGCGATCTTCGCCAGGACCTCGGGCTCGGTGTCGGCCTTCGCGCCGCGCCGCTTCGCCGCCTTCAGCTCCTTGGCGTGGTCCTTCATCGCGGCCCGCTCGTCGTCCGTGAAGCCGTCGTGGGACTTCTCGTTCGTGGTCATCGTGGTTCCCCTCGTGGTCGTCTGGTGGTCAGGACGCGGTGCCGTGCAGCCGCAGCGTGCTGGCGCGTTCGGCGCGGCGGGTCAGGAGGTAGTCGTACGGGGAGGCTCCGTACGCCCGGCGGAACTGGCGCGTCAGGAAGCGCGGCGGCAGGTCGGCGTCGCGGGCCAGTTCCAGGACGTCCAGCGGGCGTGCGTACTCGCGGTCGATGCGGTCACGGACCCGGCGCATGCGGGTGAACTCGTTCAGGCGCTGTGCCGTGACGCGGGCGCGTGCCCAGCCCGGGCGGCACATCTAGCGGAGTTCCTGGATGCGGATCAGGTTGCCCGCCGGGTCCCGGAAGGCGCAGTCGCGGATGCCGTACGGCTGCTCCGTCGGCTCCTGGACGACCTCGGCGTCGGCCGCCCTGACCTTGTCGAAGACGGCGTCGAGGTCGCGGGTGGCCAGGAGGATCCAGCCGTACGTGCCCTTCGCCATCATCTCGGCGATCGTGCGGCGCTCGTCCTCGGTGATGCCCGGGTCGACGGCCGGCGGCGCGAGGAGGATCGAGGTGTCCGGCTGTCCCGCCGGGCCGACCGTGATCCACCGCATCTTCCCCTGGCCGACGTCGCTGCGGACCTCGAAGCCCAGGGCGTCCCGGTAGAAGGCGAGGGACGCGTCCGGGTCCTCGTGCGGAAGCGCGCTGGTGTGAATCGTGATGTCCATGCCCATCACGCTAGTTCCAGGCCCCGGGTGCGCGCTTCTCGAATCCTGATCGGTCTCCGCCGGAAGGCTTTTTCAGTGGTGGAAGCCCGCGCGGTCGGCGTCCGAAGGCACGCCCTTCTCCAGGCGTTCCAGGCAGCGGCGGATGTCCTGGGCCAGGAGGTCGACCTCGTCGCGGCCGATGCCGTGCCGGACCAGGACGCGCTGGATGACGGTCTCCTGCCGGTCGGGCGGCAGCGGGTAGGAGGGGACCTGCCAGCCGCGCATCCGGAGCTGGTCGGAGAGGTCGTACAGGCTGAAGCCCGCGCCCTCCGGGTCGGTGAGCGTGTACGAGACGGCGGGCAGCCCGCCCTGCCCGTCGTAGAGCAGCGTGAACGGGCCCATCTCCGCGATCTGTTCGGCGAGGTACTGGGCGGTCAGCGCGCAGGCCTCCTGGACGAGCCGGTAGCCGGCCCGGCCCAGGCGCAGGAAGTTGTAGTACTGGGCGACGATCTCGCCGCCGGGGCGGGAGAAGTTCAGGGCGAACGTCGGCATGTCGCCGCCCAGGTAGGTCACCCGGAAGACGAGGTCCTCCGGCAGGAGGTCGGCGGTGCGCCAGAGCGCCCAGCCCACGCCGAGGGGCGCGAGGCCGTACTTGTGGCCCGAGGCGTTGATGGAGGCGACCCTCGGCAGCCGGAAGTCCCAGACGAGGTCCCGGTGGAGAAACGGGGCGACGAAGCCGCCGCTCGCCGCGTCGACGTGGATCGGGATGTCGAGCCCCGTCTCCTGCTGGATCCGGTCGAGTTCCGCGGCCAGCTCGGCGACCGGCTCGTAGTCGCAGGTGTAGGTGACGCCGAGGATCGCGACGACGCCGATGGTGTTCTCGTCGACGTACTCCTTCAGCTGGTGCGGTCGGAGCCCGGTGGCGCCCGGCTCCACCGGGACCTGGCGCAGCTCCACGTCGAAGTAGCGGGCGAACTTGTCCCAGCAGATCTGCACGGGCCCGCAGACGAGGTTGGGCCGGTCCGTCGGCTTGCCCTCCTTGCGGCGCTTCTCGCGCCACCGCCACTTCAGGGCGAGGCCGCCGAGCATCGCGGCCTCGCTGGAGCCGGTGGTGGAGCAGCCGAGCGCCGTGCCCTCGCCGGTCGCGCTCCCGGGGGCGTTCCACAGGTCGGCCAGGATGTTCACGCACCGCGACTCGATCTCGGCCGTCTGCGGGTACTCGTCCTTGTCGATCATGTTCTTGTCGAGGCACTCGTCCATCAGCCTGCGGACCTCGTCGTCGGTCCACGTCGTGCAGAACGTGGCCAGGTTCTGCGCCGAGTTGCCGTCGAGCAGCAGCTCGTTGTGGAGCATCGCGTAGACGACCGCGGGGATGTTCGACTCCTCCGGCATCCGGTGCTTCGGCAGGACCCTCTCGCTGAGGGCGGAAGCGAACACGTCGGTCGCCGCATCGGCGACGCTCTTCGGGCCCTTCATCTCGTGGAGCGCCACAGTTTCCCCTTCGATCAGCGATGTCGTCGACAGTCCTCTCATCAACCCACGGGGCCGGGCGGGTCGCCCGGCGGCGGTCGCGATCGTTGACCCACCCGGGTGAGGGGGCCGCCGTGGCCCTGTCCTGCGGCTTCCCCGACCAGTACGTTCCGGACGAAATGGATCATCAGCGGAAGGCCCCCACCACATGACCCCATACGTGATCACCGGTGTCGACCAGCAGGACGCCGACACGCACGCCGACACGCACGCCGACACCCAGGCCGGCACGCACACCGACGCCCCCGCCGGCACCCACGCCGACGCGTACGCCGACACCCAGGCCGGCACCCACGCCGACGCCTTCGACTCCTACGACGACCTTCCCGAGCGCCTCATCGGCTACCCGGCCGTCTTCCACGCCCTCGGCATCGGCTCCTCCGCCGTCCGTACGGTCCTGGACTACGGCTGCGGGCCCGGCAAGGTCGCCACCCGCGTCGTCGAGGCCTCCGACGCGCGCGTGGTGGCCGTCGACATCGCGCCCCGGATGCTGGAGATCGCCCGGACGCGCCGCCCGCACCCCCGGATCGACTACCGGCGGAGCGAGGACGGCGGCCTCGGCTTCCTCGCCGACGGCTCCCTCGACGCCGCCATGGCCTGCTTCGTCTTCACCACCTCCGGGGACATCGCCGCCCTGCACGACATCGCCGCCGAGGCGCACCGGGTGCTGCGCGCCGGCGGCCGGTTCGCCGTACTGGACGCCAACCCGCGCACCGCGGGCATCCGGTTCTCCACCTTCCGCAGCGGCGAGCCCGGCCGGGTCTACACCAAGGGCGAGCGGCGGCGGTCGCGCCGGGAGCTGCCCGGTGGCGGCGCGCCGCTGGAGCTGGTCGACCACCACTGGCCGTGCCAGACGTACCTCGATGTGCTCGGCAAGGCCGGGTTCACGGACCTGGACGTGCACGAGCCCGTCCTCACGCATCAGTCGGCGCAGCTGGGATCCGATCCGGCGGAGGCCGGGCACCCGCCGTTCCTGGTGGTCTCCGGCGTCAGGTGACGGGTGTGGGGGTCAGCTGTCGGAGTAGCTGAAGTCCCCCACGGTCCAGGCGCTGACGTCCGCGATCGCGACGCGGTACATGCCGCCGGTCTCGGGCATGCCCACCGTCCCCTGGAGGATGCGGGCGAGGTGGAAGTGGAGGTGGGTGGGGGGCTCCACGGTCTTCAGCTCGTTCCGTACGGGAGAGAAGACGCCGGAGAACTCGCCGAGCCGGGGCGAGTCCGTGAGGACCTCCGACACGCGCTGTCTCCACAGGGCTTCCGGCGCGAGCCGCCCGGTGATGACCACTCCCCCCGCGACCACGGTCAGGGACATCTGGTTGCTCCGCCCGGCTTCCACGGTGGCGGCGACGTCGACGAGCAGTTCGTCAGGGATCGACATGGAAGCCGATTCTAGAGGCGGGGCCCCCGGGGGTGGGTTTCAGAGCGGTGCGGTGTCGTCCGCCGGGAACGCGGGGCCGTGGCCGGGGACGATGACGTCGGCGGCGGCGAGGACGCGGAGGCGCGAGTCGCGCAGGACCGTGTGGTCGGGGGCCACCGGGTCCTCGACGGGGCCGTTCGGCCGCCACCAGAGGTCGCCCACGAAGGCGACGACGCCGTCGCCGGTGCCCGCGAGGAGGGTGATGTCCTCGGCGCTGTGGCCGGGGGTACGGATCAGCCGCAGCGACGGGGTGAGCTCGTGGCCCTCGGCGTCGCGGTCGGTCCACTGGTCGTTCTCGTAGATCGCCTTGTGGTCGTGGACGCGGGCCCGGCCGAAGAGGCCGACGTTCATGGTGTTGTCGGGGTGGTGGTGGCTGAGCACCACGTCGGTGATGTCGTCGGGGCCGAGGCCGAGTTCGGCGAGCGGGCCGAGGATCCGGTCGCGGCCGGCGACCATGCCGGGGTCGACGATCACGTGCCGGTCGCCGTCGTGGACGTACGAGACGGTGGCGGCGACGCCGGGCCCGGTGGAGAGCGTGTAGCCGGTGGTCAGGATCGTGTGGGTGGCCGTGTGGCTGCGGGGGGCGTCGATGCGGGGGTTCTTCGTCGTCGTCATGCCTCAAGTCTTCTGTGGGGCACGGTTCTTCACGAGTGGCCGTGCTGCCACCGATCGCGGGAATCGTGCCACACCGTGCCACACTCGGCGTGTGCCTTTTCCGACCGTCGCCGCCTACGCCCCGCACGGCGTCGGCATGCTCGGCGCCGGGATCGTCTCCGAGGTGTTCGACGCGCGCGGACAGGGCCTGCCCGCCTTCGAGTTCGCGCTCTGCACCGACCGGCCCGGCCGGGTCCGTACCGATGTCGGGCTGCCGCTGGTGGTCGACCACGGCCTCGACCGGCTCGCCGCCGCCGATCTGGTGATCGCCCTGCCGTGGGCGGATTTCCGTACGCCCCCGGGCCCCGCCGTGCTCGACGCGCTGAGCGCCGCCCACGCGCGCGGGGCGCTGGTCGCGGCCCACTGCGTCGGCGCCTTCGCGCTGGCCGCGGCCGGGCTGCTCGACGGGCGGCGGGCCACCACCCACTGGCGGTTCGCGGGGCTCCTCGCCGAGCGGCACCCGGAGGTCACCGTCGAGCCCGACTCCCTCTACGTCGACCAGGGCACGGTGGTCACCGGCGCGGGCGCCGCCGCCGGCTTCGACCTCTGCCTGCACCTGCTGCGGCGGGAGTACGGGGCGACCACGGCCAACGCGATCGCGCGGGACCTGGTGCTGCCGTCCCACCGCGACGGCGGCCAGGCCCAGTACCTGGCGACGCCCGTCCCCGAGGACAGCCGGGACGAGCGGCTCACCGACGTCCTCGCCTGGGCCCGGGAGAACCTCCACGAGCCGCTGCCGGTGGCGGAGCTGGCCCGCAGGGCGCTGATGAGCCGGCGTTCCTTCGCCCGGCGTTTCGCGGCCTCGACCGGCACGACCCCGCACGCGTGGCTGCTCGGTCTGCGCCTCAGCCGCGCCGAGGAGCTCCTGGAGACCACGGAGCTCCCGGTGGAGGAGATCGCGCGCGCGGTCGGCTTCGGCAGCGCGGCGGTGCTCCGCGCCCAGTTCGTCCGCCGCCGGGGCGTGCCCCCGCGCGCGTACCGCCGCTCCTTCAGCCGTACGACCTGAGGCGGTCACAGGGCGAGGAGGGCGACGGCCAGGGCCGAGCCGGCGAAGACGACGGTGTGGCGGACGTTCTGGAGGGTGCGGGTCCAGGCCGGGAAGGCGCCCTCGGCGGCCGCGAGGAAGGCGGGGACGTCGACCCGGAGGAGCTCGGGGTCGCCCTTGCGCCGGAAGGCGGCCCGGACGGACTTCACCGCGCCCAGCTGGCTCTGCAGGATCGCGAGGTTGGCCAGGAAGGCGATCGAGGAGAAGACCCAGGTCAGGGTGGCCCCCCAGCCGCTTCCGGCCAGGTTGAGCACGGCGGCGGCGAGGGAGGCGGCGGCGAAGGAGCCGGGCGCCCACCACTCGTGGCCGCTCGCGTCGAAGCGCCTCCACTCCGCCGCCACCGCCATGGCCGGCGACCTGTACGCGATGTTCACCCGCCATCCCTGGCTCGTGCAGGCCTTCGCGACCCACCTCTTCCACGGCGAGGGCAAGGCCCGCCACGACGACCACAACCTCGCGGTCTACGAGACCGCCGGGTTCGCCGGGCCCGCGGCCGACCGGGCCGCCGCCGCCGTCTTCACGTACGTCCTCGGCAACGCCTCCTCCGCCGCCGCCACGGCCGCGCTCACCCGCCGGATCGAGCGCGACGGCCGGGACGCCGAGGAGGTGTTCGCCACCACGATGAAGGAGGCCGCCGAGGTGGCCGGGCGGTTCCCGCGCCTGCGCAGCCGGATCGACGCGGGGGCGGCCGGCGCGTACGCCGAAGGCCCCGGCGACACCTTCGCGTTCGGACTCGGCGCACTGCTCGACGGGCTGGAGGCGAGCCTGCGGGCGGACGCGACGGAGGGGTGACCCCGGCGCGGGTGAAGAAGGAGCTCCCGGCGGGCCCTCGGGGTCGGGTCGGCTCGAACGGGTCGGAGCAGACGGCCCGGGCGGGACCGCAGATCTCGGCGTCCGTCGCCCACGTGCACGCAACCCCGCGGCTTCCCCTCGGCCGCGAGGCCGAAGCACTCGCAGCCGGTCACGACGGCCAGCAGTCCGCCCACACCCACGCTCGCGAGAAGCCCACGCCTCATCCGGGAGGAGGGTGGTTCTGTCGCTCTGGGCAGCGCACCGGGGTGTACGCGATCATGCGGTCATGAAGCTGCGCTGCGCCGTACTCGACGACTACCAGGGCGTCGCCCTCGCCTCCGCCGACTGGAGCCCGCTCGCGGACCGCGTGGACGTCCGCGTGCTGCGCGAACACCTGACGGACCGCGACGCGCTCGTCGCCGCCGTCGGAGACTGCGAGATCCTCGTGGTGATGCGGGAGCGGACCCCGGTCGACGCGGAACTCCTCGCCCGGCTCCCCCGGCTCCGGCTCCTGATCACCTCCGGCATGCGCAACGCCTCGATCGACCTCGCCGCCTGCCGGGCGCGCGGCGTCACCGTCTGCGGCACCGCCAGCAGTTCCGAACCGCCCACCGAACTGACCTGGGCGCTCCTCCTCGGCCTGGCCCGCCACGTGCCGGCGGAGGCGCGGGCCGTACGGGAGGGCGGGCCGTGGCAGTCGACGGTCGGCGCCGACCTGGCGGGCCGGACGCTCGGCCTCGTCGGCCTCGGCAAGATCGGCGCCCGGGTGGCCCGGATCGGGCTCGCCTTCGGCATGGACGTGACGGCCTGGAGCCCGAACCTGACGGAGGAGCGGGCCGCGGAGCACGGCGTACGGCTCGCGAAGGACCGGCGGGACCTGCTCGCGGGCAGCGACTTCGTCTCGCTGCACCTGGTGCTCTCCGACCGCACCCGGAGTCTGATCGGGGAACCCGAACTGCGGGCGATGCGCCCGTCCGCGTACCTCGTCAACACCTCCCGGGCGGGTCTCGTCGACGGCGGGGCGCTGGTGCGGGCGCTGCGCGAGGGATGGATCGCGGGGGCGGGCCTGGACGTGTACGAGACGGAGCCGCTGCCGGCGGACGACCCGCTGCGTTCGCTGCCGAACGTCCTGGCGCTCCCGCATCTGGGCTATGTGACGGAGGGGAACTACGGGCGGTACTTCGGGGAGGCGGTGGAGGACATCGAGGCGTTTCTCGCGGGGGCGGTGGTGCGGGAGTTGGGGTGAGCGGGGCGCCCCCGTTGTGGGGATGCGTCCCGCCGGGGCGGCGCCCCCCGTTGTGGGCGTGCTAGCCCAGGCTCGTGCGGGCCAGGTCCAGGAACTCCGTCTCCGTCAGGCCCAGTTCGCGGGCCTCCGCCGCCGCCTCCCGCAGGCGGGCGATCAGGCGGGCGCGGTCCGGTGCCGTGGCCCCGGGGACGATCAGGGCGCCGCGGCCCCGCCGGAGTTCGATGAGGCCCTCCTCGCGGAGCCGCTGGTAGCCGCGGAGGACGGTGTGGACGTTGACGCCGAGGGATTCGGCGAGTTCCCGGGCGGCCGGGAGGCGTTCACCCGGCGCGGCGGAGCCGTCGGCCAGGGCCCCCCGGACGCAGGCGGCGATCTGGTCGCCGAGGGGCACGGCGGAGGCGGGGTCGACACGGAAGAGCACGGTCAGACCTTCCCATGCCGTTCGGCGAGGGTGTTGAGGAGCGCGGCCGCGGTCCGCGCGTCCGGCACGGTCACGGCGAACTCCCGCCCGCCGGTGCGCCGTACGACGAGGGCCTCGCCGGACCGCAGCACCACTCCAGTCCGGTGGGCCCGGACCCGGTAGCCCCAGCCGCCGAATTCGTCCATGGCGACGATGTCCCGGACATCGGCGCCCGCGACCTCGTCGAGCGGGATCCGGACGCGGGGCCAGGAGAGGAAGGCCGGGCGGACGGTGAGGCCGCGGCGGTCGACGCTGACCCGGATGCGGGCCAGGGCGAGCCCGGGGACGAAGACGGCGACGTCGAGGAAAGCGAACAGGTTCCAGGGCCAGGGCACGAGGACGAGGGCGACCGGCGCCGCCGCGAGGGCGAGCACCGCGATACCGGCGAGCGGCCAGGATTCAGCGGTGCGCGTCCAGCCGGCCACCTCGCTCGCCCCGAGGGGGAGCAGCGGGCCGTCCACGACGGGGGCCTCGACCTCCGGCACGGGGACGAACCGGGTCAGGGCCAGGCCGACAAGAGCGCAGAGGCCGCCCACCGCCGCGGCGACGGTGAGGTTGGCCAGGGGCGATACGACCCCGGCGGCGTCGCCGGCGTCCAGGTTGTCCCGTACGAGAAGGAAGAGGAGCGTGCCGGTGAAGCCGGCGGTCGCCCAGGCTCCCCACAGGGCGTTGCGGCGGACGAGGAGCGTCCAGCCGAAGCGGAGGCCGATCAGCAGAGCCGTGGCGACGAAGCCGTATGTCGCCCGGCCGGTGAAGCCGTTGGCTTCGCCCCCGCCGCCGAAGTGGGTGGCGAGGGGGTCGGGAAGCCGGTCGTACCAGAGGACGAACGCCACCAGACAGGCGGCGAACGCGAGGTCGAAGGGCAGCGCGACGAGCGTGCGGAGACGAGGCGTGGAATGGTTCATGGAAAACCCCCTTTGTTCGCACTCTACTAGAACAATGAGAGTTGCGGTCGAGAGATCTTCGAGATGCGACACACCCGAACGGGCTGTTCACTGGGCCGAACGCAGACAAATGGGGAGATTTTCATGCGCCGTAGGCCCGCCACGCTCGCCGCCTTCACCGCGTTCACCGCCCTCACCGCCGGGCTCGTCACCGGCTGCGGCGACGACAGCGAGCCGGACCCGTTGCGCGGTCAGCAGTGGGGCCTGGACTCGCTGAAACTGTCGGACGCATGGAAGACCTCCAAGGGCGAGGACACCGTCATCGCGGTCGTCGACACCGGCGTCGACCTCGACCACCCCGACCTCAAGGGCCGACTCGTCGACGGCTACGACTTCGTCGACGGCGACGACGAGCCGCAGGACCTCAACGGCCACGGCACCCACGTCTCCGGCATCGCCGCCGCCCACACCGACAACGGCATCGGGGTCGCGGGCGGCGCGCCCGGCGCCAGGATCATGCCGGTCCGGGTGCTCGGCGCCGACGGCAGCGGCAGCGACGCGAACATCACCGAGGGCATCGTCTGGGCCGCCGACCACGGCGCCCACGTCATCAACCTCTCCCTGGGCGAGTCCGGCCTGATGGCCCGTCTCCTCAAGGGCGGCATCCTCAACCAGGCCATCACGCACGCCAACGGCAAGGGCGCGGTCGTCGTCGCCGCCGCGGGCAACGACTCCACCGCCCTCCAGCCGTACCGGGTCGACACCCCGGTCCTCGTCGTGAACGCCGCCGACGGGAGCGGGAACCCCGCCTCCTTCACCAACTTCGGCGCGCAGAACGCCGTTTCGGCCCCGGGCGTGGACATCCTCTCGACCCTCCCGACGTACACGACGAAGGAGACCCTGAAGAACACCTCGACATACGGGAGGCTGTCCGGCACCTCGATGGCCTCGCCGTACGTCTCCGCCGTGGCCGCGCTCCTGCACCAGCAGGGCCTGGACGCGGCCGCGATCATGCGGACGATCCGCGACACGGCCGCCAACCCGGGCCAGGCACCCAAGCTGGGCCTCGGGAACGTCGACGCGGCGGCCGCCGTGAAGGCGGCCGCCGGCGCCGGGAAGCAGGGGAATCAGGCCAGCGCGGCCCGCAGCGCCTCGGCGAACTCCGCCGGGGCGCCGTGCTGTCCGAACTCGCCGCCCAGGAAGCCGCCGTGGTGGCTCGGGAAGACGGTGACCGGGATGCCGAGCCCCTCGGCGACACCGACCGCCGCGCGCGCGGCGAAGGTGCCCTCGGACTCCTTGCCCGCGGCGACGACGATCCGGGTCGGCGCGGCGCTCAGGGCGGTGAAGTCGGGACGGTAGGAGGTGCAGCCGCGCATGTTCTGTCCGAGCAGCGGGTCGCCGCGCGAGCCGTCGTCCTCGGCCGGCAGGCCGAACGCGGCCGGGTCGGGCGCGGGCTCCGAGGCCCAGTCCGCCGGGAACTCGCCCTGCCGCATCGTCAGCGCCAGGAACTTGGCCATGGCCGGGCCCCAGCCCTCCCGCAGATAGGTCGCGTGCACGTCCGCGCAGACCCCGAGGGCGGCCTCCCGGTCCGGGACGACCTGGGCGGTCGGCGGCTCGTGGGCGACGAGGGTGTGCACCAGGTCGCCGCGGCGGGCCACGAGCGCGAGGGCGTTGACCGCGCCGCCGCTGCTCGCGAAGACGTCGACGGGACCGGCGCCGAGCGCCTCGATCAGCCGGGCCAGGTCGTCGGCGTGCTCCTCGGGCCGCGTCTCCGCGGCGCCGTCGGTGCGCTCGCTGCGGGCCACCCCGCGCGGGTCGTACGTCACGACGGTCCGGTCGGCGAAGTGGGAGGCGAGCGTGGTGAAGCCGCTCGCGTCCATGGGGGAGCCGATCAGGAGCAGGGGGCGCTCGTCGGTCCCGCTGCCGGGGCGCACGTCGTAGCGCAGGGTCGCGCCGACGGCGTCCAGGGTCCGGGTGTCGGTCTCGGCCATGGTGATCTCCTCGGTGGTGGGTCGTTCAGGGGGTAGACCCCCGGCCCCACCGGAACTCATCGGAGTTCACCGGCCTTCGCCGGACTTTTTTCTACTCTCCGCACTCGTGGGCCGCCGGGTCGACCACGACCCGGTCCAACAGCCCGCGCAGCACCGCCTGTTCGGCCTCGGTCAGGTCGCCGAAGATCTCGCGCTCGGCCGCGCCCACCGCCGCGTCGACCCGCCCCAGGGCGGTCGCGCCCGCCTCGGTGATCTCCACGATGTGGCGGCGCCGGTCGGCCGGGTCGCGCCGTCGCTCGGCGAGCCCGTCGGCCTCCAACTCGTTGAGGATCGCCACCAGTTGGCTGGGGTCGATCTCCATCGCGGCGGCCAGGTCCCGCTGGCTCATCGCCCCGGGCGCGAGCTGCATCAGCGTCATCGCGTTCCGCGGGTGGAGTCCGGCGACGCCCAGGGCGGCGCGGATGCGCGCGCCGGTGAGCTCCCCGCGGAAGGAGAGGAGGAAGCCGAGGCGGTCGGACGGGAGAGCTGCCATGCCGTCCACGGTAACAAGAACATCTCGATTGTGGAGCGGAGTAAATCGTTGTTACGCTTCAATGGTTTTCATCCCCAGACTGTTGGAGCACCTCCATGTTCATCGCCTACGCCGTCGTCGCGAGCCTGCTCGCCCTCGCCTCACTCGGCTCCGCCTTCCTGACGTTCACCAAGAACCCGCAGGTCACCGGCAGCATGACCAAGGTGGGCGTGACGGAGAGCGCGCTGCCGTGGCTCGCGACCGCGAAGGCGGCCGGGGCGCTCGGCCTGCTCGCGGGGCTCTTCGTCCCGCTCCTCGGCCAGGCCGCGGCGGTGGGCCTGGTGCTCTACTTCACCGGCGCCGTGATCGCCCACCTGCGCGTGAAGGACTTCGAGCTGGCGCCGGCGGCGGTGCTCACCCTGATCGCGGCGGCGGCGCTGGTGCTGCGCATAGCCTCCGCCTGATCGGCCAACCAACAACACGAGACGTATCGTCTTGTCAGACCTCCGAGTGTGCCGTACCGTCATCCAGACGAGACGCCACGTCTCGCGTCCATGTCCCCGAGGTCAGGAGGTCGCCCTTGTTCCGTGCCCTACTCATCGACGTCACCAAGCGCTACGACGACCGGTACGTGCAGAACCGGACCGTGCTCGACCGGGTCTCCCTCACCGTCCGCCCCGGCGAACGCCTCGGCGTCGTCGGCGACAACGGCTCCGGGAAGTCCACGCTCCTCCGGCTGCTCGCCGGCCTGGAGACCCCCGACAACGGCACCGTGACCGTCGAAGCCCCCGGCGGCCTCGGCCACCTCGCCCAGACCCTCGACCTCCCCGCGGACGCGACCGTCGGCGACGCCGTCGACCACGCGCTCGCGGAGATCCGGGACCTGGAGCGGGCCATCCGTACGGCCGAGGCAAAGCTCGACTCCACCGGCGACCTCGCCGGATACGCCGGGCTGCTCGCCGCCTACGAGGCCCGGGGCGGCGCCGGGGCCGACCGGCGCGTCGAGACCACCCTGCGGCGGCTCGGCGAGCCCGGCCCGCTCGACCGCGACCGGCCCCTCGGGACGCACTCCGGCGGACAGCGCTCCCGGCTCGCCCTCGCCGCCGTCCTGGCCGCCGAGCCCGAACTGCTGCTGCTCGACGAGCCGACCAACGACCTCGACGACGAGGCCGTCGCCTGGCTGGAGGAACGGCTGCGCGCCCACCGGGGCACCGTCGTCGCCGTCTCCCACGACCGGGTCTTCCTCGACCGGGTCACCACCGCCGTCCTGGAGGTCGACGAGGACCGCCACACCGTGCGGCGGTACGGCGACGGCTACGCCGGCTACCTCACCGGCCGCGCCGCCGAACGGGCCCGCAGACAGCGGGAGCACGAGGAGTGGAAGGCCGAACTCGCCCGCCACCGGGCCCTCGCCGACACCCACATCGACCGCTTCTCCGCGATCCCCCGCAAGGCCCCGGCCGCGTTCAGCGGGGCCGGCGCCTTCCGCGCCCGGTCACGGGCGCACGGCGCGATGAGCCGCATCCGCTCCGCCCGCGAGAAACTCGCCCGGCTCACCGCCCACCCCGTGCCCGCGCCGCCGGAACCCCTCCGGTTCCGCACGGACATCGCGGGCGAAGGCGCACCCGTCGACCTCACGGGGATCCGCGTCGACGGCCGGCTCCGCCTCGACGCGCTCCACCTCGAACCGGGCGAACGCCTGCTGCTCACCGGGCCCAACGGGGCGGGAAAGACCACCCTCCTCCGGGTCCTGGCGGGCGAGCTCGACCCGGACGCGGGCACGGTGACCGTACCCGCCCGGGTCGGGCTGCTCCGCCAGGACACTGCCTCACCCCTCGACCCCCGTACGGTGGGCGAGGCCTTCGGAGAGGGCCGCGAGGACGAACTGCTCGCCCTCGGGCTCTTCGCGGCCCGGGATCTGACGACCCCGGTCCGGCTGCTTTCGACGGGCCAGCGCCGCAAGCTGGAACTGGCCCGGTTGGTGACCTCCCCCGCCGATCTGCTCCTCCTGGACGAGCCGACCAACCACCTGGCCCCGGGCCTGGTGGAGGAGATCGAGGCCGCACTGGCCTCCTACGCGGGCACGCTGGTGATCGTCAGCCACGACCGGCGGCTGAGGGAGGGGTACCGGGGCCGTGTCCTCGCACTCGAACCGGCCCCGGACCTCGTGACGCACTAGTCGTCCGAGGAACCCTCCAGGTCGCCCTCCGTCTCCAGGAACACCTGGCGCAGGGCGGCCAGGGTCTCCGGGTCCGGCTTCTCCCACATGCCGCGCGACTCGGCCTCCAGGAGCCGCTCGGCGATGCCGTGCAGGGCCCAGGGGTTGGCCTCCTTGAGGAAGGCCTGGTTCGTCTCGTCGAGGACGTACTCCTGGGTCAGCTTGTCGTACATCCAGTCGGCGACGACACCCGTCGTCGCGTCGTACCCGAAGAGGTAGTCGACGGTCGCCGCCAGCTCGAACGCGCCCTTGTAGCCGTGGCGGCGCATCGCCTCGATCCAGCGCGGGTTGACCACGCGGGCCCGGAAGACCCGGGAGGTCTCCTCGACGAGCGTGCGGGTGCGGACGGTCTCCGGGCGGGTCGAGTCGCCGATGTACGCCTCGGGGGCCGTGCCCGTCAGCGCGCGGACGGTCGCGACCATGCCGCCGTGGTACTGGAAGTAGTCGTCGGAGTCGGCGATGTCGTGCTCGCGGGTGTCCGTGTTCTTCGCGGCGACCGCGATCCGCTTGTACGCGGTCTCCATCTCGGCGCGCGCCGGGCGGCCCTCGAGCCCGCGCCCGTACGCGTACCCGCCCCACACCGTGTACACCTCGGCGAGGTCGGCGTCCGTGCGCCAGTCCCGCGAGTCGATCAGCTGCAGGATGCCGGCGCCGTACGTGCCGGGCCGGGAACCGAAGATACGGGTGGTGGCGCGCCGCTCGTCGCCGTGCTCGGCGAGGTCGGCCTGCGCGTGCGCCCGTACGTAGTTGTCCTCGGCGGACTCGCCCTCCAGGCCCGCGACGAGCCGTACGGCATCGTCGAGGAGGCCGATGACGTGCGGGAACGCGTCACGGAAGAAGCCCGAGATGCGCAGCGTCACATCCACGCGCGGGCGGCCGAGCTCGGCGAGCGGGATCGGCTCCAGGCCGTTCACCCGGCGCGAGGCCTCGTCCCACAGCGGGCGGACACCGAGCAGGGCGAGCGCCTCGGCGACGTCGTCGCCGGCGGTGCGCATCGCGCTCGTGCCCCACAGGGACAGGCCGACGGAGGTCGGCCACGTGCCGTTGTCGTCGCGGTAGCGCGTGAGCAGCGAGTCGGCGAGCGCCTGCCCGGTCTCCCAGGCGAGCCGGGACGGCACGGCCTTCGGGTCGACGGAGTAGAAGTTGCGGCCCGTCGGCAGCACGTTGACCAGGCCGCGGAGCGGGGAGCCGGACGGACCGGCCGGCACGAAGCCGCCGTTCAGGGCGTGCACGGCGTGGGCGAGTTCGTCGGTGGTGGCGGCGAGCCGCGGCACGACCTGCTCGCAGGCGAAGCGGAGGACGGCGTGCACCTCGGGACCGTGGGCGGCGGCGACCGTCGGGACGGCGTCCACGGACCAGCCGGCCGCCTCCATCGCCTCCACCAGCTCGCGGGCCTTCGCCTCCGCCGCGTCGGCGGTGGTACGGGTCGCGGCCGACTCGTCCAGGCCCAGCGCCTCGCGCAGACCCGGCAGCGCCTGCGTACCGCCCCAGATCTGGCGGGCGCGCAGGATCGAGAGGACCAGGTTGACCCGGGCCTCGCCCTCCGGGGCGCCGCCCAGGACGTGCAGGCCGTCGCGGATCTGGGCGTCCTTGACCTCGCACAGCCAGCCGTCGACGTGCAGCAGGAAGTCGTCGAAGCCGTCGTCCTCCGGGCGCTCCTCCAGACCGAGGTCGTGGTCGAGCTTCGCGGCCTGGATCAGGGTCCAGATCTGCGCGCGGATGGCCGGGAGCTTCGCCGGGTCCATCGAGCTGATCTGCGCGTACTCGTCGAGCAGCTGCTCCAGGCGCGCGATGTCGCCGTACGAGTCGGCGCGGGCCATCGGCGGCACCAGGTGGTCGACGAGGGTCGCGTGGACGCGCCGCTTGGCCTGGGTGCCCTCGCCCGGGTCGTTAACGAGGAACGGGTAGATCAGCGGGATGTCGCCGAGGGCCGCGTCGGGGCCGCAGGCGGCGGACAGGCCGGCGTTCTTGCCGGGCAGCCACTCCAGGTTGCCGTGCTTGCCCAGGTGGACCATGGCGTCGGCGCCGAAGCCGCCGTCCTCGGCGCGGGCGGCGATCCAGCGGTAGGCGGCCAGGTAGTGGTGGGACGGCGGGAGATCGGGGTCGTGGTAGATCGCGATCGGGTTCTCGCCGAAGCCGCGCGGCGGCTGGATGAGGACCAGGAGGTTCCCCCGCCGCAGGGCGGCGAGGACGATGTCGCCCTCCGGATTGCGGGAGCGGTCGAGGAACATCTCACCGGGCGCCGGGCCCCAGTGCTCCTCCACCTGCTCGCGGAGCTCGGCGGGCAGCGTCGCGTACCAGCGCTTGTAGTCGGCGGCCGGGATGCGGACCGGGTTCTTCGCGAGCTGCTCCTCGGTCAGCCAGTCCTGGTCGTGGCCGCCGGCCTCGATGAGGGCGTAGATCAGCTCGTCGCCGTCGCCGGAGACGAGACCGGGGAGGTCCTCGACCGGCCCGAAGTCGTAGCCCTCGGCGATGAGGCGACGCAGGAGGGAGACGGCGGAGGCGGGGGTGTCGAGACCGACCGCGTTGCCGATGCGGGAGTGCTTCGTCGGGTACGCGGAGAGGACGAGCGCCAGCCTCTTCTCGGCGTTCGGGATGTGGCGCAGCCGGGCGTGCCGGACGGCGATCCCGGCGACGCGCGCCGCGCGCTCGGCGTCGGCGACGTACGCGGGCAGACCGTCCGCGTCGATCTCCTTGAAGGAGAAGGGGACGGTGATGAGGCGGCCGTCGAACTCGGGCACGGCGACCTGGCTGGCGGCGTCCAGCGGCGAGAGGCCCTCGTCGTTCTCCTCCCAGGCGGACCGCGAGCCCGTCAGGCACAGGGCCTGGAGGATCGGCACGTCGAGCGCGGCGAGCGCGCCCGCGTCCCAGGCCTCCTCGTCGCCGCCGGCCTGCGCCTCGGCGGGCTTGGTGCCGCCGGCCGCGAGGACGGTCGTGACGATGGCGTCGGCCGTGCGCAGGGTCTCGACGAGCTCCGCCTCGGGGGCGCGCAGGGACGCCACGTACAGCGGGAGGGCGCGGGCGCCGGCGTCCTCGATGGCGCCGCACAGGGCGTCGACGAAGGCGGTGTTCCCGCTCATGTGGTGGGCGCGGTAGTAGAGCACGGCGACGGTCGGGCCGGTCTCGTTGCGTACGGTCCGCTCCAGGGGGCCCCAGGTGGGGGCGGCGGCCGGGGCCTCGAAGCCGTGGCCGGTGAGCAGGACGGTGTCGGAGAGGAACCGGGCCAGCTGCTCCAGGTTGGCCGGGCCGCCGTGCGCCAGATAGGCGTGCGCCTCGGTGGCGACGCCGACGGGGACCGTGGAGGCCTCCATCAGCTGGGCGTCGGGGGCCTGTTCGCCGCTGAGCACGACGACCGGCTTTCCGGCGGCGCGGATCGCGTCGAGCCCCTCCTGCCAGGAGCGGAGCCCGCCGAGGAGCCGGACGACGACCAGGTCGACGCCGTCGAGGAGGGCCGGGAGGTCGGCGAGGGGGAGACGGGAGGGGTTGGCGAAGCGGTACTCGACCGCTCCCTCGGCCTGGGCGGCATTGGCCGCGCGGGCGCTGAGCAGGTCGGTGTCGGAGTGCGACAGCAGCAGGAGCATGGCGAGCTCAGGCCCTTCCTCGGGGTTGTCCGCGCCCCGGGTGGTCGTATGGACGGCGGGAGTTCCTGACTCACCCGTGGGTACGGGCTCACAGTGGCGGGACCGCGCCGGATTCTCACCGGGCTTCCTCCCCGGGGTCCTGGGACCCCATGCCGATCTGCATCCTAGATCGTGCCGTCTCCGGGCCGGAGAAGGCGGGAGAGTCGGCCGGATCACACTCGGTGGCCGCCCGGTTCCCCGTGGGTATGCTCGCCGCCATGCCGCCCACCCCACCCCCGACGCCCGAACCGGGCGAAGCTCGCGTACGGGACCGTGGCGACGCCTGCCCCGGGGCGCTGCGCCTGCACCCCGCCGACGACGGACGCCTGGCCCGACTGCGCCTGCCCGCAGGTCGTCTGACGGCGCATCAGGCGGAGGTGCTGGCCCGCGTCGCCGAGAGCCTCGGCGACGGCCGGATCAGCGTCACCTCGCGCGGCAACGCGGAGCTGCGCGGCCTCGGCGAGGGCTGCGGGGCGGAGCTGGCCGAGCTCCTGGCCGGGGCGGGGCTGCTGCCCTCCCCGACCCACGAGCGCGTCCGCAACATCGTGGCCTCCCCGGCCGCCGGGCTCGACGGACTCGGCCACGGCGCCGTCCAGTTGTGGGCCCGCGCGCTGGACGCCCTCCTCTGCGCCACCCCCGCGGCGGCGGCCCTCTCGGGCCGTTTCCTCTTCGTCCTCGACGACGGCCGCGGGGACGTGGCCGGTCTCGGCGGCGATGTGACCTTGATCGCAGTGGACGGGGAGACCCCGGCGTCCGCCGGGCACCCGGCGGTCGCGGTCGACGCCGAAACCTCCGCGGTCGTGCACCCGGCCGGTGCCGCCGACGCGCTCCTGCACGTCGGCGGCCAGGTCCTCCGGATCGCGGGCGCCGACGCGCCCCGTGCCGCGCTCGCCGCCGCCGACGCCTTCCTGGAGGCCGCCCGCACGGCCGGTACCGGCGCCTGGCGGGTCCGCGAACTGCCCCCGGGGCACCCGCTCGACCTGGTGGACGCGCTGGCCCGGGCCGGGATCGCGGCAGAACCCGTACCCGTACCCGTACCGCCGCTTCCCGCGTCCCCGCCGCCCGCACCCGGCCCGCTCGGCGCGCACGCCCTGCACGTCCTCGCCCCGCTCGGCCGGCTCACCGCCGCCCAGCTGCGGGCCCTGGCGGACGGGGCCGACGAGCTGCGGCTCACGCCCTGGCGCGGAGCGGTCGTCGTCGGGGCCCGCCCCGGCCGGCTGCCCGAACTGGAGACGTACGGCCTGGTCACCCGGCCCGATCTGCCCTCCGTCGGGGTCAGCGCCTGCACCGGACGCCCCGGCTGCGCCAAGTCCCTCGCCGACGTACGGACGGACGCCGGCCTCGTCCGCCACGGGGGCCTGCCCGTCCACTACTCCGGGTGCGAGCGCCGCTGCGGCCACCCGCACGGCACCTGGGTCGACGTCCTCGCCACCGGCGACGACTCCTACCTGGTGGACGGCGTCCCCACCCCCCGTACCGCCCTGCCCGAAGCAGTGACCACGGCCCGCAGCCTGCCGACCCACACGAGATGAGCGAGAGCACCAGGATGTTCGACTACGAGAAGGACGGGACGGAGATCTACCGCCGGTCCTTTGCCACGATCCGTGCCGAGGCGGACCTCGCGGGCCTGCCCGCCGACGTCGCCCAGGTGGCGGTCCGGATGATCCACGCGTGCGGCATGACCGACCTCGTGCAGGACATCGCGTACTCGCCGCAGGTCGTCGCGAGCGCCCGCGCCGCGCTCCGGGCCGGCGCGCCCATCCTCTGCGACGCGCAGATGGTCGCCAGCGGTGTCACCCGCAAGCGGCTGCCCGCCGACAACGAGGTGCTCTGCGCGCTCTCCGACCCGGCCGTCCCCGGCCTCGCCGCCGAGCTCGGCACCACCCGCTCGGCCGCCGCCCTCGAACTGTGGCGGGACCGCCTCGAAGGCTCCGTCGTCGCCATCGGCAACGCGCCGACCGCCCTCTTCCACCTCCTGGAGATGATCGCGAAGGGCGCCGGGAAGCCCGCCGCCGTCCTCGGCATCCCCGTCGGCTTCATCGGCGCCGCCGAGTCCAAGGACGCCCTGGCCGAGAACACCCTCGGCCTCGACTACCTGGTCGTCCGGGGCCGCCGCGGCGGCAGCGCGATGACGGCCGCCGCGATCAACGCCCTCGCCCACGAAGCGGAGATCCAGAAGTGAGCACCGGCAAGCTGTACGGGGTCGGCCTCGGCCCCGGCGACCCGAACCTGATGACGGTCGCCGCCGTGAAGGCCATCGCCTCCGCCGACGTCATCGCCTACCACTCGGCCCGCCACGGCCGCTCCATAGCGCGCTCCATCGCCGCCGAGCACATCCGCGAGGACCACATCGAGGAGCGGCTGATGTACCCGCTCACGGTGGAGACCACGGACCACCCCGGCGGCTACCGGGGCGCCCTGAACGACTTCTACGAGGAGGCCTCGGCTCGCCTCGCCGCCCACCTGGACGCCGGGCGCACCGTCGCCGTCCTCGCCGAGGGCGACCCGCTGTTCTACGGCTCGTACCAGCACATGCACAAGCGGCTCGCGGACCGCTACGACACGACCGTCATCCCCGGCGTGACCTCGGTCAGCGCCGCCGCCGCCCGGCTCGGCGAGCCGCTGTGCGAGGCGGAGGAGGTCCTCACGATCATCCCCGGCACGCTGCCGGAGGACGAGCTGACGGCCCGTCTGGCGGGCACGGACTCGGCGGTCGTGATGAAGCTGGGCCGCACCTTCCCGACGGTGAGGCGGGCCCTGGAGCGGGCGGGCCGCCTGGACGACGCGCGGTACGTGGAGCGGGCGTTCATGTCGGGCGAGCGCACGGAGAAGCTCACCGACGTGGACCCCTCCTCGGTCCCGTACTTCTCGGTGGCCGTCCTCCCCTCCCGTATCGACCAGGAGCCTCCCGTACGGGAGACGGGCGAGGTCACCGTCGTCGGCACCGGCCCGGCCGGGGCCCCCTGGCTGACCCCCGAGTCGCGGGGCGCGCTCGTCAACGCCGACGTCCTCGTCGGCTACACGACGTACCTCGACCGGGTCCCCGTCCTCCGCCCCGGTCAGATCCGGCACGGCTCCGACAACAAGGTCGAGTCGGAGCGCGCCGAGTTCGCCCTCGACCTGGCCCGGCGGGGCCGGAAGGTCGCGGTCGTCTCGGGCGGCGACCCGGGCGTCTTCGCCATGGCGACGGCGGTCCTTGAGGTGGCCTGCGAACCGGAGTACGCGGCCGTTCCCGTACGGGTCCTCCCGGGGGTGACGGCGGCGAACGCGGCAGCGGCGGCGGCGGGCGCCCCCCTCGGCCACGACTACGCCACGATCTCCCTCTCCGACCGGCTCAAGCCCTGGGACGTCATCGAGGCCCGGCTCCGCGCGGCCGCGGGCGCCGACCTGGTCATCGCCCTCTACAACCCGGGCTCCAGGTCCCGCACCCACCAGGTGGCCGCCGCCCGCGACCTCCTCCTCGAACTCCGCGCCCCGGAGACCCCGGTGGTCGTCGCCCGCGACGTGGGCGGCCCGGAGCAGTCGGTCCGGGTCCTGACCCTGAAGACCCTGGACCCCGCGGAGGTCGACATGCGCACCCTCCTCCTGATCGGCTCCTCGCAGACGCGGGCGGTCGAACGGGGCGACGGGCGCACGATCACGTGGACGCCGCGGCGTTACGGCTGAGATCCGGGGCGGGGGGCAACCCTCCCCCCGCCCCGTGAGTCACACAGGCGATACCCGCTTCACATGCTTCCCGCAGGTCCGGAAAGGGCCCTCCCTCTGTGACGACTCGTACCCGGCTGAGCGCGCTGGCCACCACGGCCGCCCTCGCCGCATCCGGCGGTCTGCTGACCGCCACCCCCGCCACCGCGGCCGTCAGCTGCGCGTCCCCGGCGTGGAAGGCGGAGTACTTCGCCAACACCACCCTCACCGGCACGCCGAAGCTGACCGTCTGCGACAACGCGATCTCCGAGAACTACGGCCTCGGTGACCCGCCCGGGGTCACCCTGCCCAAGGACAACTTCTCCGTCCGCTGGTCGGTGACACGGGACTTCGGCTCGGGCGGCCCGTTCACCTTCGCCGCCGAGGCCCAGGACGGAGTCCGCGTCACCCTCGACGGCGTCCGCAAGATCGACCTGTGGCGGAACGTCTCCACCACCCAGAAGAAGACGGTCGGCCTCGCCGTCCCGGCCGGGCGGCACAGCATCGTCGTGTCCTACGCGACGTGGACGGGCGCGGCCAACGTCAAGTTCGGCTACACGCCCGTCACTTCGGCGACCTACGACAAGGTCCGCCCGCTGGCGCCGGCCGGCGCCTCCGTCACGTACGACAGGACGCTCAACAAGGCGACCCTGAAGTGGGCGCCGAACAAGGAGATGGACCTCGCCGGCTACCGCGTCTACCGCCGCCTCGGCACGTCGACCACCTGGACGAAGGTGAGCAGCGCCACCACCCTGGTCACGACCGGCCCGTACGTGGACTCCCCGGCACCGACCGGCCAGACGTACCTCTACGAGCTCCGCGCCGTCGACAAGGCCGGCAACGAGTCTCCCGGCGGTGCCGACCTGACGGTCGTCTCCGTGGACAGGACCCCGACCGCCGCCCCGGCCGCCGTGACCGCGACCGACGGGGCCCCCGGCGTCGCCCTCGCGTGGCAGCCGGTCACGGACGCGGTGAGGTACACCGTGCACCGGCAGCGGACCGGCACCACCGACCCCGTCGCCCAGGTCGCGACCGGCGTCACGGCCACCGCGTGGACGGACACCGCCGCAGCCGAGCGCACCGGCTACACCTACTGGGTCGCGGCCGTCGACGCCGCCGGCAACACCTCGCCCCGCACCGCCGTCACCGCCACGCACGGCGACTACGCGCCCGGGGCTCCGACGGGCCTGACGGTGGTGGACAGCTCCAACGCCGTACGGCAGCACACCCTGAGGTGGACGGCTCCGGCGGACACCGACGTGGTCTCGTACAAGATCTACCGCAACGGCGGCGTCCTCGGCACCGCGTCCGGCACCGGCTACACGGACATGCACGCCGTCTGGCACGGCACGACGTACCGGTACGCGGTCACGGCGGTCGACCGGGCCGGCAACGAGTCCCCCCTCTCCGCCGAGGCCGTCATCACCACCGAGGGCGACCTGATCGCCCCGGCGGCCGTCACCGGTGTCAGGGCGACGCCCCGCGAGGACGGCGTGCTGGTCGAGTGGGACGCGAGCACGGAGCCCGACCTCAAGCGGTACGAGGTCTACCGGGCCGAGAAGTACGACGACGGCGACGGCGGCTTCGTCTGGCTCGCCCACCGCGTCGCGTACCTCTCCAAGGACGCCACCTCGTTCCTCCATCCCGCCGACGCGGACGGCGAGACCGTGATGTACGGCGTGATCGCCGTGGACACGTGGGAGAACCTGCTCCGGGTGGACGATCCGAGCCTGACCTGGGCCGAGGTCACCGAGCTGGGGACGCCCCCGGCCGAGTAGCCACCCAGGCGGCGGCCTCCTCGGGGGTCGCCGCCGTTCGGACGCCCTCCGGGACCGGGGGGCGGCGGACGAGCACCACCGGGACGCCCGCCTCGCGGGCCGCCGTCAGCTTCGGGGACGTCGCCGCGCCGCCGCTGTCCTTCGTCACCACGACGTCGATCCGGTGCCGGGCGAGGAGTTCGCGCTCGCCGGCCAGGGTGAACGGGCCCCGGTCGAGGAGGATCTCGGTGCGGGTCGGCATCGGGGTGTCCGGGGCGTCCACCGAGCGGACCAGGAACCACTGCGGGCAGTCGGCGAAGGCCGCGAGGCCCATGCGCCCGGTGGTGAGGAAGACGCGGTCGCCGAGGCCGGCCAGGGCCCCGGCGGCCTCCGAAAGTGACGCGACCGGGTGCCAGTCGTCGCCGTCCACCGGGACCCAGCCGGGGCGGCGCAGGGCCAGCAGGGGAACATGGGCGGTGGCGGCCGCCCGGGCCGCGTTGAAGCTGATCCGCTCGGCGAAGGGATGGGTGGCGTCGATGACCGCGTCCACGGCGTGCTCCCGCAGCCAGGCCGCGAGCCCCTCCGGCCCGCCGAAGCCGCCGATCCTGACCTCCCCGGCCGGCAGCCGCGGGCTCGCCACCCGCCCCGCGAGGGAGCTGGTGACCCGGACCCGGCCGTACAGCAGTCCGGCGAGGGCGCGGGCCTCGGTGGTCCCGCCGAGAATGAGTACGTGCACAGGAGCCTCTTCGTGAGTACAGGCGGCGGGCGTGAGGCCCAACTCAAGCACACCGGCCTCCGCCCGGGCTGGACGACCGGTGCCTGCGCGACGGCGGCCACCACCGCCGCGTACACCGCGCTGCTCACCGGCGACTTCCCCGACCCGGTGACGATCACCCTGCCGAAGGGCCAGACGCCGGCCTTCGCGCTGACCGCCGAGTCCCTGACGGGCGGCTCCGCGATGGCCGCCGTCGTCAAGGACGCGGGCGACGACCCCGACGTCACGCACGGGGCCGTGATCCGCTCGACGGTACGGCTCCTGCCGGCCGGTTCCGGCGTCGTCTTCCGCGCCGGCGAGGGCGTCGGCACCGTCACCCTCCCCGGCCTCCCCCTCGACGTCGGCGAACCCGCCATCAACCCCGTCCCCCGGCAGCTGATGCGCGAGCACGTGGCGCAGGTCGCCGCCCGGCACGGCGGCAGCGGCGACGTCGAGATCACCGTCTCCGTCGACAACGGCGCCGAGATCGCCCGCTCCACCTGGAACCCCCGCATCGGCATCCTCGGCGGCCTGTCGATCCTCGGCACGACCGGCGTCGTCGTCCCGTACTCCTGCTCCGCCTGGATCGACTCCATCCGCCGGGGCGTCGACGTGGCCCGCGCGGGCGGCCTCACCCATGTCGCGGGCTGCACGGGCTCGACGTCCGAGCGCACGGTCGCCGGGATCTACGACCTCCCCGAGATCGCCCTCCTCGACATGGGCGACTTCGCGGGCGCCGTCCTCAAGTACATCCGCCGCCACCCCGTCGACCGGCTCACGATCTGCGGCGGCTTCGCCAAGCTGTCCAAACTGGCCGCCGGCCACCTGGACCTCCACTCGGCCCGCTCCCAGGTCGACAAGGCCTTCCTCGCCGACCTGGCCCGCACCGGCGGCGCGCCGGAGTCCCTGGCCGCCGAGATCGCCGAGGCCAACACGGGCCTCGCCGCCCTCCGCCTCTGCGAGGCCGCCGCCGTCCCTCTGGGCGACCTGGTCGCCGCCCGCGCCCGCGACGAGGCCCTCGCCGTGCTGCGCGGCGCACCGGTCGCGGTGGACGTGATCTGCATCGACCGGGCGGGGACGGTGGTCGGGCGGTCGTCGGTGGCGGGGCCGGCGGCACCGTAATACGCGCGACAGCGCCGCGCCCGCCCGTCGAGAATCCCGGGATGACCGACTTCTCGCACAAGCCCACCCTCACCGGTGACCTGGTCGTCCTCCGTCCCGTCACCGAGGCGGACGTGCCCGCGCTGCTGCCGCTGTTCAAGGACGCGGAGGTCACCCGGCTGACCGGCAGCCACACCCGGTTCGACGAGGCGGCGCTCCGGACGTGGTACGGCTCGCGGGCCGCGCAGGACGACCGGCTCGACCTGGCCGTGGTCGAGCGGGCGACCGGGCGGGTCGTCGGCGAGGCCGTCCTCCTGGAATGGGATCCCGGCAACGAGAGCTGCGCCTTCCGGATCGCCTTCGTCCCGGACGCCGTCGGCCGGGGCCTCGGCACGGAGGCGACCCGGCTGATCGTCGGCCACGGCTTCGAGGCGCTCGGCCTGTACCGGATCTGGCTGGAGGTCTACGCCTTCAACCCCCGCGCCCGCCGCGCCTACGAGAAGGCCGGCTTCCGCGCGGAGGGCGTCCTGCGGGGCGCGCTCCTCTGGGAGGGGGAGCGGGTGGACGCGACGGTGATGTCGGCGCTGGCGCCCGAGTGGGACGCGGCCCGTCAGGCGGTCGGGTAGCCGATCTCCGCCAGGTCCTCCGCCAGGTCGGCGAGCGTCACCTCCGGGTTGAGGGCCGCGACGACCCCGGGCGTGAGAGGCCGCAGGGCCAGGACGTGACGCACGGCGTCCAGGTCGACCGGCTGCTCGTAGTAGTCCTCGGCGAACTCGGCGTACGCCTCCGCCGAGCGGTCGACGAGCAGGTGCAGGAAGCGGCCGGAGCCGTCGGGGTCCTCGCGGCCGTCCAGGTCGGGGAACTCGACGGGGCCCGTGTGCCAGGCCGTGTCCTTCGCCTCGCGCCACAGGCAGGCGGTGGTCACGTGCACCCCGTCCTCGTCCGTGAACGCGGGCTCCGCCAGGTACTCGCGGAAGGCCTCGGGGACGCCGTCGAGGACCCCGGGCCAGGTCTGCCCGTCCGCGAGCGGCCCGAAGGGGCTCAGCGGCGACTCGTGGTCGAAGACGCGCGCGAACGCCCCCGCGGCGGAGAGGACGATCGTGTACTCACCGCCCGAGCCGTCCTTCATGGACGCCAGCTGCTCGGTCTCCGACCAGTGCGCGTCGAAGGAGTAGTACCGGCTCTCCCACTCCGGGCTCAGGACGGCGTCCAGCATCGCGAGCCCCCGGGAGTGGTCGCGCAGTTCCTCGATGCCCGGCAGCGCCCGGGCCACGTCGTAGACGGTCACGGGGCCCATTCAAGCCCCTGGCACCGACATGCGGCACCACGGCCCCGCTCCTAGGCTGGCCACGGCAGAGTTCCCCGTCCCGAGCGAGAGGAAGTCCCATGGCGAAGCGCGGCAACAAGAAGCGGGCCCGCAAGAAGAAGAAGGCCAACCACGGGAAGCGGCCCAACGCCTGAATCCCGACCGGCCCCGGGCCCGGGAACCGCTCAGCAGGTGTGGCGGTCCCGGGCCGGGTCGTACAGGTGGCTGTCACGGAACTCCGAGGCCGCCAGCGTGCGGCCCACGATGATGACGGCGGTCTTGGTGATGCCCGCCGTCTTCACCTGCTCCGCGATGTCGTCGAGCGTGCCGCGCAGGATCACCTCGTCCGGCCGGCTCGCCATCGCGACCACGGCCACCGGGCAGTCGGCGCCGTAGTGCGGCACCAGCTCGGAGACGATCCGGTCGACGTAGCGGGCGCCCAGGTGGAGGACGAGCAGGGCGCCGCTGCGCCCGAGGGTCGCGAGGTCCTCGCCCTCCGGCATCGGGGTGGCCTGCTGCGCGATGCGGGTGAGGATCACCGTCTGGCCGACCGTCGGGACCGTCAGCTCCCGCTTCAGCGCCGCCGCGGCCGCCGCGAACGCCGGGACGCCCGGCACGACCTCGTACGGAATCCCGGCCGCGTCCAGGCGCCGCATCTGCTCCGCGACCGCGCTGAACACCGACGGGTCGCCGGAGTGCAGCCGGGCCACGTCCTGCCCGGCCTCGTGGGCGGCGGCGATCTCGGCGACGATCTGGTCGAGGTCCAGCTTCGCCGTGTCGACGAGCTTCGCGTCCGGCGGGCACTCCGCGAGGAGCTCGGTGGGGACGAGGGAGCCCGCGTACAGGCAGACCCCGCACCGCGCGAGGGTCCGCGCGCCGCGCACGGTGATCAGGTCGGCCGCGCCGGGGCCCGCGCCGATGAAGTAGACGGTCATTCCTCTGTACAACCCTTCGTTACGGACCATTGCGTGACGGGCATGGCCTGGCGCCAGCCGGTGAAGCCGCCCACGGGCACGGCGGTGGAGACGGCGAGCCGGATCAGCTCGCCGCCGTGGCGGCCGTACCACTGAGCGAGCAGCGCCTCGGATTCGAGGGTCACCGTGTTGGCGACGAGCCGGCCGCCGGGCGCCAGTGCCTCCCAGCAGGTGTCGAGCAGGCCGGGCGCGGTGAGGCCGCCGCCGATGAAGATCGCGTCCGGGGCGGGGAGGCCGGTCAGCGAGGCGGGGGCGGGGCCGGTGACGACCTTCAGGCCCGGTACGCCGAGGGCGTCGGCGTTGCGGGCGATGCGGGCGGCCCGTTCCGGGGACTTCTCGACCGTGATCGCCCGGCAGGAGCGGTGCGTCCGCATCCACTCGACGCCGATGGAGCCGGAGCCGCCGCCGACGTCCCAGAGGAGCTCGCCGGGGGCGGGGGCGAGGGCGGCGAGGGTGGCGGCGCGCACGTACCGCTTGGTGAGCTGGCCGTCGTGCTCGTACGCCTCGTCCGGGAGTCCGGGCACGGCGCCGAGCCGGAGGGTGTCCGGGTCGCGTACGCAGTCGAGGGCGAGGACGTTGAGGGCGTCGGTCCGCTCGTGGGGCCAGTCGGCGGCGGTCCCGTCGAGGAGCCGCTCGGCGGGGCCGCCGAGCTGTTCGAGGACGCGGATCCGGGTGCCGCCCCAGCCGGTCGCGCGCAGCAGTTCCGCGACGCGCGCGGCGGTGTCGGCGCCTTCGCTGAGGACGAGGAGGCGGCGGCCGTCGTGCAGGGCGGCGGAGAGCCCGGCGAGGGGGCGGGCGACGAGGGAGACCGTCTCGGTGGCGTCCAGGGGCCAGCCGAGGCGGGCGCAGGCGTACGAGACGGAGGACGGGTGCGGGTGGACGCGGAGGCGCTCGGCGCCGGCGGTCTCCGCGAGGGTGCGGGCGATGCCGTGGAAGCTGGGGTCTCCGCTGGCGAGGACGGCGATCGCGCGGCCCTCGTGGGCGGCGAGCAGTCCGGGGACGGCGGGGCGGAGGGGGGAGGGCCAGGTGATCCGCTCGCCGGGGCAGTCGGCGGCGGGCAGGAGGCCCAGCTGGCGGGGGGCGCCGATGAGGACCTCGGCGGCGCGCAGGACACGGCGGGAGCTCTCGGGGAGCCCGTCCCAGCCGTCCGCGCCGATCCCGACGACCGACACCACCGATATCGCAGCGTTCACGTCGGGGACTCTACTTGACTGCTTCCCTCCTGAAAGGAGGGAATTCCTGGCTCAGGCGGCCTGGTGGGGCAGCGCCTCACCAGGTCTTATGCCCTCGGCACCAGCAGGGCACAGCCCAGCCCTGACGAGCATCACGCGGGCGGAGTTCTTGTCCCGAGGGGACACGGCTCCGCACGCGGTGCAGGTGTAGACGCGCATCCCCAGCGGCAGTACGTGCTTGGCTCTCGCTCCGCACTGCGCGCAGTCCATCGTGGTGTGCGCGGGGTGAACAAGGTGCACGGCACGACCGTGCTTACGACCCATCTCGATCAGGATCCGTTTGGTGGCGCCGATGGCGGCGTCAGCGGCCTTCCGGGCCATGGTGGTCTTGGCAAGGAATTTCGGCCGGAAGTCCTCCACGGCGATGGCGTCATGGTCGCGGACCACACGCTTGGCCCACTTGCGTGCGGTGTCCTCTCTCCGACGGGCGACCGTCTTGTGCTGCTTGGCGCGCAGTTGTTTCGCCTCGCGGTATCCCTTCGAGGCAGCCTGGCCCTTCTTCGGCTTGCGCCGGGCCGTCATCCGGTCGTACCGACGCAACCTCGACCGGGCCTTCTTACCGTGCTCGGCGTGCGCCAGATCATGCGCATCGGACGTGGTTGTCGCTGTCTCCCTCACACCCCAGTCGACACCGATCACCCGACCGGTCGCCGGCAGCGGTTCGACCTGGGCGGGGACGACGAACGAGCAGTACCAGTGCCCGATGCCGTCGCGGTACACCCGCACGCTGGACGGGGCGGCCGGAAGCTCCCTCGACCACACCACCCTCAGCACGATCCCGCCCGCCAGGCACAGCCGACCGTTCTTGATGCGGAATCCGCGTCGGGTGTAGTTCAGGCTCGGGTCGGTCTCCCGCTTCCTCTTGTATCTGGGCATCCCGGCTCGCCGCTGCGTCGGCAGCCGATCCTTGACGTCCTTCTGCGCTTTGGCGCGGGAGGTGCCGAAGTCACGGACGGTCTGCTGCTGTGGAACGGAAGATCCCTCGCGCAGCCAAGGAGTACGCAGGCGGGCCTGCGTCAGCAGTCTGTCGAGCTGCGCCGGACCACACGTCTCCCTCTCGCCCGTGGCCTTGTTGCGCTCGTACACGTGCTTGGATTTGGCGACGCACTCGTTCCAGACCCAGCGGCACCGGTCCCACTCCGCCAGCAACGCGGCCAGTGCAGTGGACGACACGCGAAGCCGGTACGTGTACCGGGCCACGTCCATGATCGCCCCCATCCCGCAGGTGCCCGCCTCGACTCGGCCCGGATGCCATCACGTCCCGGCCCTTCCGCGAGCACCATACGTACGAGCACCGCACACTCGTACCCCGATCACCCAGCCGCCACCCCACCCAGCGACCAAGGGCACACGCGTTCACATCGCGCAGCCGATCAGGCGCCACAAGCAACCCGGCTTCGCGTGGGACGAGGTCGAGCGTGCCCTACTTCTGGGCGTTCTGTCCGACGTAGAAGAGCAGCCAGACGAAGCCGGCGAAGGCGTGGGTGGCGAAGACGTACACGAAGACGCGGAGCATCACGCCCCGCTCTTTCCAGCGTTCGTGGTCGTGCGTCTTCTCGGTCATGGGGTCCAGGGTACGGGCGCCCGGGGGCCCTCGGCGCGGGCCGGAATAGGGGAGGGGGTCGCATCGTTGGAGCGGATAGTTTAAGCTTCAACCATTAGGCCGCAAGGCAGACACCGCGAGAGGTGAGCACGATGCAGTTCGGGATCTTCACCGTCGGCGACGTGACGACCGACCCCACCACCGGCCGCACCCCCACCGAGCACGAGCGCATCAAGAACACCGTCGCGATCGCGCTCAAGGCCGAGGAGGTCGGACTCGACGTCTTCGCGACCGGCGAGCACCACAACCCGCCGTTCGTCCCGTCCTCCCCGACGACCCTCCTCGGGCACATAGCCGCCCGCACGGAGAACCTGATCCTGTCCACGTCCACGACGCTGATCACCACCAACGACCCGGTGAAGATCGCCGAGGACTACGCCACCCTCCAGCACCTCGCCGACGGCCGCGTCGACCTGATGATGGGCCGCGGCAACACCGGCCCGGTCTACCCGTGGTTCGGCCAGGACATCCGCCAGGGCATCCCGCTCGCCATCGAGAACTACGCGCTCCTCCACAAGCTGTGGAGGGAGGACGTCGTCGACTGGGAGGGCAAGTTCCGCAGCGCCCTCCAGGGCTTCACGTCCACGCCGCGCCCGCTCGACGGCGTCCCGCCGTTCGTCTGGCACGGCTCCATCCGCTCCCCCGAGATCGCCGAACAGGCCGCCTACTACGGCGACGGCTTCTTCGCGAACCACATCTTCTGGCCCAAGCAGCACACCGAGAAGATGGTCCGGCTCTACCGCCAGCGGTATGCGCACTACGGCCACGGCACGGAGGAGCAGGCCATCGTCGGCCTCGGCGGCCAGGTCTTCCTGCGCAAGAACTCCCAGGACGCCGTACGGGAGTTCCGCCCGTACTTCGACAACGCGCCGGTCTACGGCCACGGTCCGAGCCTGGAGGAGTTCAGCCGCGAGACCCCGCTGACCGTCGGCTCCCCGCAGGAGGTCATCGAACGCACCCTGTCCTTCCGCGAGTACGTCGGCGACTACCAGCGCCAGCTGTTCCTCGTCGACCACGCCGGACTGCCCCTCAAGACGGTCCTGGAGCAGCTCGACCTCCTCGGCGAGGAGGTCGTCCCGGTGCTGCGCAAGGAGTTCGCGAACCTGCGGCCCGCCGGCGTACCGGAGACCGCCCCGCTCCACCCCGCCGTCGTCTCGAACGCCTCGAACGCCTCGAAGGAGGTCTGACGCCATGCAGACGTTGAAGCTGGTCGCCGTGTCCGCCGGACTCAGCGCGCCCTCCTCCACCCGGCTGCTCGCCGACCGGCTCCTCCAGGCGGCCCGCTACCGGCTCGCCGAGCAGGAGTACGCCGTCGACGTCGAGGTCGTCGAACTGCGCGACCTGGCCGTCGACATCGCGAAGAACTTCGTGACGGGCTTTCCGTCGGCGGCGCTGGAGGAGGCGATCGAGAAGGTGACGTCGGCGGACGGCGTCATCGCGGTGACCCCGGTCTTCACCGCCTCCTACAGCGGCCTGTTCAAGTCCTTCTTCGACCTGATCGACCCGACCGCGCTGAGCGGCACCCCCGTCCTCATCGGGGCGACCGGCGGCACCGCCCGCCACTCCCTGGTCCTGGACCACGCCCTGCGCCCGCTCTTCGCCTACCTCCGCGCCTCCGTCTCCCCCACCGCCGTCTACGCGGCCTCGGAGGACTGGGGATCGGGCGGCGACGAGTACACCGAGGGGCTGCCGGCGCGGATCACCCGGGCCGGGAACGAGTTCGCGGACACGGTCGCGGCACGGCCGGCCCGGCGGGCGGAGGACGAGGAGATCGTCCCGTTCGAGAAGCAGCTGGCGGATCTGCGCCTGGACTGACCTGTTTTGTTACGTTAGGTCCACTGGCAGCGACGAAACGGAGGTCGGCCATGGCCGGCGGCAGGATCGTGGTGGGCGTGGACGGATCGGAGCCTTCCCTGAAGGCCCTGAAGTGGGCGGCCGCACAGGCCGCCCTCACCGGGGGCCCGCTCCAGGCGGTGATCAGCTGGGACTACCCGGCGGTGTGGGCGCCGGTGATGCCCGGCGTTCCGCTCCAGTTCGACCCGGAGCAACTCGCCAAGCAGATCCTCGACCAGGCGATCGACGCGACCCTCACGCCCGAGGAGGGCGCCGCCGTCACCCGGACGGTGGTCGGCGCCAACGCCACCCAGGCCCTCATCGACGCGGCCGCCGGCGCGAGCCTCCTCGTCGTCGGCGACCGCGGCTACAGCGGGTTCAAGGCGGCGGTCCTCGGCTCGGTCTCCGCCCACGTCACCCAGCACGCGCCGTGCCCGGTCGTGGTCGTACGGGGCGAGGTGACGTCCTGACCATGGACATCAAGCTCGAACTGATCGGCGTGCCCGTCACCGACATCGACCGGGCGAAGGCCTTCTACGAACGGGTCGGCTTCCACGCCGACCACGACGTCACCGTCAATGAGGAGATCCGCTTCGTCCAGCTGACGCCGCCCGGCTCCGCGTGCTCGATCGCCCTGGGCAAGGGGATCACCTCGATGACGCCGGGGTCGCTGGACAACCTGCAGGTGGTCGTCACCGACATCGAGGCGGCGCATGCGGAGCTCACGGCGCGGGGGATCGAGGTCACGGAGATCTCCGACCAGCCGTGGGGGTCCTTCGTCTACTTCGCCGACCCGGACGGCAACCGCTGGTCGGTCCAACAGACGACCCCGCGCGGGGCGGCCTAGCCCCCGCCCGTGTGGGCAATCGTCCCGCAGGGCGGGACGGGTGGGCACACGGGACGGCGCCTTCTCGCGGCGCCTCCGCGTTCCGCGCCTGGACCCGCACCACCGGCTCGGTGCACGGGGTGCGGGTCCAGGCTCGGGAGCCTCTGGCGCCGGCAGGGCGCGGGTCCGTTGTGCCCACCCGTTCCGCCCCGGCGGAACGCATGCCCACAACGGGGGCGGGCCGGTCAGTACGGGGCCGGGTGGCCCGTCGCGTCCTCGTGTGTGTAGAAGAGATAGAACGCCGCGCCGCCCGACACCCCTCCCACCACCAACCCGAGCACCGTCGACGAGTAGATGCTCGCGCCGGTCAGGCTGTACAGGAAGCCGACCGCGATGCCGCAGAGGGCGCCCCAGGCGGCCCCGCGGGCCTCGCGGGGCAAGGTGTGGCCGTAGCGCCGGAGGGCGTACAGCGCGACGGCGAGGACGATCGCCGAGACGAGGCCCAGCCAGAACTGTCCCCAGCTGAGCGCGCCGCCGCCGCGGGCGTTCACCTCCGCGTACAAGCCGTACAGGACGCCGACCGTGACCGGGAGTCCCCAGCCGTGCGTGCTGATCCGGCGCCTGGTGGGCGCCGCTGCGTGTGCGGCCATGGCAGGAGCTCCTCGTCTCTCGCCCCCCTGGTTCCGGGTCCCGCACCCTCCAGGGCACACCCGCGCCCGGTGCCCCGCAACTGGATCAAGGCCCTTCGGCGGCCACGGTCGCGAGGCGGTCCAGGGCCGCGTCGAGTACCGGTCGCGGCGGGGACGCGAGGCCCAGCCGGACCGCGTCGAACGCCACCCCGGGGCCCACGGCGAAGGCGCTGCCGGGGGTGACGGCCACGCCCGCGCGTGCGGCGGCCGCTGCCGTGAAGGTCTCCGCGCGCCAGGGCGCGGGCAGCAACCACCAGCAGTAGTACGCGTGCGGAGAGGTGCGGAGGGTGTGGCCGGCGAGCCGGTCCCGCACCAGGGCGTGCCGGGCCTCCGTGTCCGCCCGCTTGAGCGCCACCGCCTCGGCGACCGTCCCGTCCCCGGTCCAGCGGGTGGCGGCGGCGAGCGCGAGCCCGCCGGCCGTCCAGGCGCCGGAGCGCAGGGCGTCGGCCACGGGCACCCGGAGTCCCGACGGCACGACGAGGTAGCCGACGGTCAGTCCGGGGGCGAGCCGCTTGGAGAGGCTGTCGACGAGGAGGACCCGCTCGGGGGCGTGGGCGGCGAGCGGCGCGGGCGCGCCGGGGAGGAGGAAGGCCCAGGTGGTGTCCTCGACGGCCGTGAGGTCGAGGCGGCGCAGCAGCTCGGCGAGTTCGGCCCGCCGTCCTTCCCCGGCGGTGGTGGAGAGCGGGTTGTGGAGGGTGGGCTGGAGGTAGACGGCGGAGAGGGGCGCGCTCCGGTGAGCGGCCTCCAGGGCCTCCGGCCGTACTCCTTCCTCGTCCAGGGCGAGCGGTACCAGGCGGATGCCGAGGCGTTCCGCGACCGCCTTGACCAGGGGGTAGGTGAGTGCCTCGACGCCGAGGCGGCCGCCGGGCGGTACGAGGGCGGAGAGGGCGGCGGCGATGGCCTGGCGGCCGTTCCCGGCGAAGAGGACGCCGTCGGGGTCGGGTGCCCAGCCGGGCCGGGCGAGTACGGTCACCGCCGCGTCCCGGGCCTCGGCCGTACCGGTCGCGGCGGCCGGCCGGGACACGGCCTCGGCGAGCACGTCGGGCCGGGCGAGCGCCGCGAGGGCGCGGGCCATCAGCTCCGACTGGCCGTCGGCCGCGGGGTAGTTGAGCTGGAGGTCGACGGGCGCGGCGCCGGTCGCCTCGGCGAGGGCGGGCCCGGGCAGCGGGGGCGCGGCCCGGACGAAGGTGCCGCGTCCGACCTCGCCGACGACCAGGCCGCGGCGGGCCAGCTCCCCGTACACCCGTATCGCCGTCGAGTTCGCGATCCCGTGCCGGCGGGCGAAGACCCGCTGCGGCGGCAGCCGGTCGCCGGGGCGCAGCCGCCCGTCCCGTACGGCCGCCTCGACCCGGTCGGCGATCCTCCGGTACTCCTCCACGAGCCCCACCCCCTTCATTGCACCGAGAGCAAAGATCTTATTGCACCGAGGAGTTGGGGCTGCCTAGCCTGCCGTCATGCCCACCTTCTTCGAGGACCGGGGCACCGGCCCCGCTCTCCTCCTCGTCCACGGCCACCCCTTCGACCACACGATGTGGCAGCCGCAGATCGACCGCTTCTCCCGCACCCACCGCGTCATCACCCCCGACCTGCGGGGTTACGGCGCCACGCCGCTCGGTCCGACGAGCGGCTCCACCGGCCTCGGCGACTTCGCCGAGGACCTCATCGACCTCCTCGACGGCCTCGGCGTCGAGGAGTGCGTCCTCGCCGGCCTCTCCATGGGCGGCCAGATCGCCATGGAGCTCGTCCGCCGCCACCCCGAGCGCGTCCGGGGCCTCGTCCTCGCCGACACCTTCCCCGCCGCCGAGACCGAGGACGGCAAGAAGGCCCGGAACGCCATGGCCGAGCGGCTCCTGCGAGAGGGCATGCGCGGGTACGCCGACGAGGTGCTCGACCGGATGGTCGCCCCGTACAACACGCACGCCGCACCGCACGTCCACCGCATGATGTGCGCCACCGACCCGGTCGCCGCGGCCGCCGCCCTGCGCGGGCGGGCCGAGCGCCCCGACTACCGCAAGACGCTCACCACGGTCGCGGTGCCCGCGCTCGTCGTCGTCGGCCGGGACGACACGTACACCCCGGTGGCGGACGCCGAGGAGATGCACGCCCTGCTCCCCCACTCCACGCTCACCGTGATCGAACGGGCCGCGCACCTGCCGAACCTGGAGCGGCCCGAGGAGTTCGACGCGGCCCTCGACACCTTCCTCCGCTCACTCGTTCGGCCCCTTTGAAAGTTCGGAATCGTACGAACGCTCCGACGATGGGGCCATGAGCCAGAACACCGCACCCCGCCCGTCGGGCACCAAGCCGAGCAGCACCTCCGGCGCCTGGGCCGCCGGCGGCACCCTCTTCGCCGGCGTCCTCATGCTGGTCACCGGCTTCATGGACATCTTCCAGGGCATCGCAGGCATCGCCGAGGACGACGTCTACACCCGCATCGGCGACTACGTCTTCAAGTTCAACCTCACCACCTGGGGCTGGATCCATCTGATCCTCGGCGTCATCGTCGCCATCGCCGGCTTCGGCATCCTCAGGGGCGCGGAGTGGGGCCGGGTCGCCGGTATCGCCCTGGCCTCCCTCAACGTCCTCTTCCAGTTCCTCTTCCTGCCCTACCAGCCGTGGTGGGCGCTCTTCTCCATGGCCATCTCGATCTTCGTGATCTGGGCACTGGCCACGGACGACCGGTACGGCCCGGGCGAGACGTTCTGAGGCGCGGCCAGATGCGACGCACCAGACGTACGACCGGAGCCGTACTCGCCGCCGCCGCCCTCCTCGTCCCCCTCACCGGCTGCGACTCCGCCAAGGACAAGGCCGGCGAGATCGTCTCCTCCGCCACCGCGGCCGTCGCCTCGGCCGCCCAGGAGCAGATGAACAAGGTCAAGGACGGGGTGAACGCCGGCGGCGACGTCAAGGCCGGGCCGACGAGCACCGACGGGGACCGCACGGTCGCGGACATCACCGCGACCAACCCCAAGGACAAGACGGCCGACTACACGATCATGGTCAACTTCCGTGACGGGGACGGCAATCTGCTCGACTCCGTCGTCATGAACATCGACGGCGTCGAACCCGGACAGTCCAAGACCGGTACGGCACGCAGCAACCGGAGCCTGTCCGGTGCGACGAAGGCGGAGATCGCGCAGGCCCTGCGACACTGAGGCGCGTGGACGCACCGCAGCCCCTCCGGCCCAGGCGCCGATCCGCCGCCTGGGCCGCGGGGCTGCTCCTGGCCGTGCCCGCCGATCTCGACCTGCGGGACGGGCGCTGATCGGCCACGCTGGTAGGCATGGAGAACGAGGAGATCCTGGACGACATCGGCGCCCTCGTCGAGGAGGAACGCGCCCTGCGGGAGCGCGCGGGCACCGGCGGCCTCGTCCCCGAGGAACGCGCCCGCCTCGCCGACCTCGAGGTACGGCTCGACCAGTGCTGGGACCTGCTGCGACAGCGGCGCGCGAAGGCCGAATTCGGGGAGGACCCGGACGAGGCGACCCTCCGCCCGGCCACCGAGGTCGAGTCCTACCGCAACTAGCCGCCCCCCGTTGTGGGCCCGCGCCCCGCCGCCGTGTGGGCAATCGTCCCGCAGGGCGGGACGGGTGGGCACACGGGACGGCGCCCTCCCGCGGCGCCTCCGCGTTCCGCGCCTGGACCCGCGCCCCATGGTGCCGAGCGGGTGGTGCGGGTTCAGGCGCGTAAGCCTCTGGCGCCGGCAGGGGCGCCGTCCGTTGTGCCCACCCGTTCCGCCCCTTGCGGAACGCCTGCCCACAACGCGCGGAACGCCCGCCCACAACGCGCGGAACGCCCGCCCACAACGCCGCGCACCGCAGGCCCGCGGCGCCCCGTCGTACTTTGGTCGCATGGCACGGACCGCAGGACCCGTACGGATCGCCCCGCCCGTCTGGCTGACCACCGGGCTCAGGCCCGCCCCCGCGCCCGTCCCCTGGGCCGCCGTCCTCCGCGCCTCCGTCGCGATGTCGGCGCCGCTCGCCGTCGGGATGGCCACGGGCCGGCCCGCGTACGGCGCCCTCGTCTCCATGGGCGCCCTCTCCGGTGTCATCGGCGACACCGCCGACGCCTACCGCATGCGGGTGTTCAACATCGCCGTGCCGCAGCTGTTCGGCGCCCTCGGGGTGACCCTCGGGACCCTCGTCTTCGGGGAGGGTTGGCTCGCGGTCATCGCGCTCACCCTCGTCGCCCTCGTCTCCGGGATGATCTCCTCGATCGGCGCCGTCGCCTCCGTCTCCGGCCTCCTCCTGCTCCTCAACGCCGTCGTCGGCGCCGGCCTCCCCATGCCCGATCCCTGGTGGAAGGCGCCGCTGCTCCTCACCCTCGGCGGACTGTTCGTCCTCGTCCTCACGCTCCTCGGCTGGCCCATGCGCCGCGCCGCGCCCGAGCGGGAGGCCGTCGCCGCCACCTACCGCGCCGTCGCCGAGCTGTACGAGGCCACCGGTACCGGCTCGTACGACGAGAAGCGCCAGGCCGTCACCGCCTCCCTCAACCAGTCCTACGACCTGGTCCTCGCCCGCCGGGCCCGCCAGCACGGCCGCACCCCCTCCCTCGTGCGGATCCTCGCGCAGCTCAACGTCGTCATCCCGCTCGTCGAGGCCGCGCCCGCCGCCCATCTGCGGGCGCAGCTCTTCGGGCCGCTGTCCCCCGCGATCCCGGCGGCGGTGCGCGACCTCGCCGACGCCGTCGAGGAGGGCCGCACCGGGGCCCCGGTGCTCGATCTGCCGACGCCCGAGCGGCCCGCCGAGAAGGCCGTGGACCACGCCCTGCGGCACGCGGCGGCCGTCGTCCTTCCCCAAGCTCTCGGCTTCGCGCGAGCAGGGGAGACCCCATCGGCCGACCCCGATCCGTACAACGTCGACGACCGCCTCGGCCGCCCCGCCGCGCTCCGCGTCCGCGCCCGCCGGGCGACCCGCGCCGTCCTGCTCTCCGAGGCGTCCTGGCGGTACGGCCTGCGGCTCGCGCTCTGCATCGGTCTGGCGCAGGCCCTGGTGTCGCTGATCGCCGTGCCCCGCTCGTACTGGGTCGCGCTCACCGTCACCTTCGTGATGAAGCCCGACTTCGGCTCGGTCTTCTCCCGCGCCGTGCTCCGCGCCGCGGGCACCGCCGCCGGACTCGTCCTCGCCGCCCTCGTGCTCTCCGAGGTGCCGCGCGGCTGGTGGGACGTGCCGGTCATGTTCGTGCTCGCGGCCCTGATCCCGGCCTCCTCCGCGAAGGGGTACGCCTTCCAGACGGCGGCCATCACCCCGGTCATCCTGCTCCTCTCCGACCTGCTCAACCACCAGGGCTTCGACCTCGTCCTGCCCCGCCTGTACGACTCGCTCATCGGCTGCGGGATCGCCCTGGTCGCCGGCTATCTGCTCTGGCCCGAGTCCTGGCACGCCCGGGTCGGGGACCGGCTCGCGGACGCGGTCGCCGACACCGCCGCGTACGTGGCGCGGGCCTTCGGCGGCGACACGGACCAGGCCGGCCGGCTGCGGGCCCGGCGGAAGCTCTACCGCGATCTGTCCACCGTCCGCTCCGAGTTCCAGCGGGCCCTGACCGAACCGCCGCCCACCGGCACCCGCGCCGCCGCCTGGTGGCCGCTCGTCGTGGCCGTGGAGCGGATCGTGGACGCGACGACCGCGGCCAGGATCCGGGTCGACCACGGCGCCCCCGCACCCGACCCGGCGGAGGTCGCCGACGTGGAGCGCGAGTTGCGGGAGCTCGCGGACGGACTGCGCGGCACCGACACCCTCGTGGAGGTCCGCACGGAGCTCCCCGGCGACGAGAACGGAGTCCTCGCACCCCTCCGCCAGGAGGTCGGCGCGGCCCGCGCCATCGCCGGTCCCGACCTGCGGTAAACCTTCCTCAGGGGGCGTACGGGAGAACTTACCGGCGGTCACGGAACGGAACCCTCCCCACCGCCGTTACCGGAAGCCACTCGGGCGACTACGATGCGCTCGATTCACCGTGATCCGCGCCCGCCGCCGTCGGCAACCGGCCCGGCGAGCACGCCACTTAGCCGTGCCCTGCCCCGCCTCGCCTCCCCGCCCCCCGAGGACCCGCCATGCGCACCACCACGAACAGAGGGCTCCAGCCCAACGTCCTCGGTACCTTCGACACGATCGTGATGGCCGTCGCCGGCAGCGCCCCCGCCTATTCGCTGGCCGCGACCACCGCCGTCCTCTTCGGCGCGGTCGGCCTCGCAGGACCCGCCGCCCTGCTCTACTGCGCGATACCGATGCTCGGCATCGTCCTCGCGTACGCCCGCCTCGGCCGCATCGACGTCAACGCCGGAGCCGGCTACTCCTGGGTGGGCCGCACCCTCCACCCCTTCCTCGGCTTCCTCTCCGGCTGGGCGCTCGTCTTCGCCGCCACCGTGTTCATGGTGGCCGGGTCGCTGCCCGCCGGCACCCTCACGCTCTCGCTGATCAGCCCCGGGCTCGCCGACTCGACCCCGCTCGCGGCGGCCGTCGGCGCCGGCTGGTTCCTGATGATGCTGCTCGTCGTCCTGGGCGGCGCCCGGCTCACCGTACGGGCGCAGCTTGTGATGTCCGGCGTCGAGATGCTGATCCTGCTCGGCTTCGTCCTCGCCGCCGTCGCGCACCGCGGCCGGGCCACCGCCTTCGACTGGTCCTGGTTCGCCCTGGACCGCTTCCACGGGCCCGAGGGCTTCGCCGCCGGGGCGCTGATCGCCGCGTTCTACTACTGGGGCTGGGACGTCACCAGCAACCTCAGCGAGGAGACCCGCGACAGCCGCCGCACCGCCGGACTCGCCGCGCTCGTCGGCGTCGGCTTCGTCTTCCTCCTCTTCGAGGCCTTCACCGTCGCCGTCAACGTCCTCCTGACCGCCGACGAGATCCGGGACGCCGGACCCAACGTCCTCGCCGTCCTCGGCCAGGAGATCTGGCCCGGCGTCGGCGGCAAGCTCCTCGTCGTCGCCGTCCTCCTGTCCACGGTCGCCACCCTGGAGACCACCCTCCTCCAGGTCACCCGCTCCCTCTTCGCGATGGGCCGCGACCGGACCTTGCCCTCCGCGCTCGGCCTCGTGCACCGCCGCTGGAACACCCCGTGGGTCGCGATCGCCGCCGTCGGCGGCGCCGCCCTCCTGATGTTCTGCGCGGCCGCGGCCGCCGGCTCCGTGCAGCGCATCCTCAGCGACGCCGTCGCCGCGATCGGCCTCCAGATCGCCTTCTACTACGGCCTCGCGGGCATCGCCGCCGTCGTCGCGTACAAGGCGGTCCTGTTCCGCTCCGCACGGAACCTGATCCTCGGCGGGCTGTGGCCGCTGCTCGGCTCCGCGTTCATGCTGTGGGCCTTCGTCGAATCGCTCGGCGAACTCTCCACGACCGCCGTCATCATCGGCCTCGGCGGACTGCTCCTCGGCGTGGTCCCGCTGCTCGTGTACTGGCGCAAGGGCAGCGACTACTACCGCCCGGCCCGCCTGGACGCCGTCCGCGCCCTGGAGGCGGCGGAGGGCTCGGCCCCGGCCACGCGCCCGCGTACCGGAACCCGCGACAAGAGCTACGCGACGGACTTCTGACGCCCGCACCTGCGGACCCAGCGACTTCTTCCTACGGCAGCCGAACCCGAAGGAGGCCCCCGATGGCCGTACGCCGCCGCTCCGCGCGCCCGGCACGTCCGGAGCGCTTCGCGCCCGACTTCGACCCGGACTTCGGGGACCGGGCGCTGACCGACGCGCGCCACGACATCGTCATCGGCCGCTGGCAGGGCGTACGGGATCTGCTCGCCGCCACCGGTACGGACTGGGCGCGCCGCACGCACCGGCTGCGGCTCCTGTCGCACGCCGCCGCCGGCAGCTCCACCGTCGAGACCTGGCGGGCCGCCGAACCGGGCAACCCCGACGCGGCCGTGCTGCGGGCGGCGACCGAGGTGGTACGGGTCTTCGACGCGGCCATCGCGGCCGGCCGGGGCGCCAGCATGGAACGGGGCCGGATCGACGCGGCCGTCGACGCCTGCCGGGGCGCGGCCGAGGCGGCACCGGCCGACCCGATGCCCTGGGTCTCGCTGCTCTCCGTGGCGCGTCTGTACGAGGGCGGGGTGCCGCGCCGGGAACTGCGGCACTGGTTCGACGAGTTGCGGCGCCGCGACCCGTACAACACCGAGGGACACATCCAGGTCCTTCGCTACTGGTCGGCGCGGTGGCACGGCACGCACGGCAGCATGTACGACTTCGCCCGCGACGCGGCGGGCGTGGCGCCGCCCGGCTCCCCGCTGCCGGTCCTGGTGCAGGTGGCCCGCGTCGAGGAGTACCGCTACATCGCGGACGGGGCACTCGGCCGGGGGCCGGTGCGCGGCTTCGACCAGCACTGGAAGCACGAGCTCGCGGTGACGGAGCTGCGCCGCACCCACGCGCGCTGGATCGGCGGCAGGGACCCGGAGCAGCCGGTGGCGCCGGAGGAGGTCGCGGACCTCAACTTCCTCGCGCACGCGGCCTGCTACGCGGGGCAGGTGGAGATCGCGCGAGAGCTCCTCGGGATGCTCGGGACGCGCGCGGCATGGGTGCCGTGGGCGTACACCGGGGATCCCGAGGAGCAGTTCGTCCGCTTCAGGGACGGCCTGGACGTGAGCTGATCGCCTCAGGCTCGGGGGCTCACACGCCGATGTCGCGCCCGTCCGCACGCCACACGGAGACGACGGCCGGGCGGACGATCCTGCCGGGTCCGTCGGGCCAGACGGAGGCGGGCTTCTCGACGGAGGCGCCGTCGATCTCGCCCGGGTGCTGCACGGAGACCAGGACGCGGCGGTCCTGGACGAGCGGGCCGCAGGTCTCGGCGCCGGTCGGCACGGTCAGGAACTGCTTGAGCTCACCGCGCCGCTCGCCGCGCGTGGCCACGCCGAACAGGCCGTCGTGCGAGCCGAGCTGGTTGCCGTCGGTGGAGATCCACAGGTTGCCGTGCGGGTCGAAGGCGACGTTGTCCGGGCAGGAGATCGGGGAGACCTTCTCCTTCGGGAAGCCGCCGAAGTAGGTGGCCGGGTCGTTCGGGTCGCCGGCGACGAGGAACAGACGCCAGGCGAAGCCGTCGGAGGACGGGTCGTCCCAGTGCTCGGAGAGTTCCAGGATGTGGCCGTGCTTGTTGACGTTGCGCGGGTTGGCCTCGTCGGCGGGGGCGTTGCCGGTGGTGCCGCGCTTGGAGTTGTTGGTGAGCGCGACGTAGACGCGGCCGCTGCGCGGGGACGGCTCGACGTCCTCGGGCCGGTCCATCTTGGTGGCGCCGACCTTGTCACCGGCGAGACGGGAGAAGACGTACACCTCCTCGGCGGTCATGCCGGGCACGTGCGAGACGGCACCGTCGGGACCGGCGGTCGCGAGCGGGATCCAGACGCCGGAGCCGTCGAACTCGCCGTCGCTCGGAAGCTTCCCGGTGCCGTCGATCTCCGCGGCCGGCGAGTCGCCGGTGAACTTGGCGACGTAGAGGGTGCCCTCGTCGAGGAGGGTGAGGTTGTGCTCGTGGGCGGACCGGGAGGACCCCTTCTTCATCCGCTTCGAGGAGACGAACTTGTAGAGGTAGTCGAACCGCTCGTCGTCACCCATGTAGACGACGGGACGGCCGTCCTCGGTGAGGCGGGGCTGCGCGGCCTCGTGCTTGAAGCGGCCGAGGGCGGTGCGCTTGCGGGGCGTGGACTCGGGGTCGTACGGGTCGAGCTCGACGACCCAGCCGAAGCGGTGCGACTCGTTCGGCTCCTGCTTGAGGTCGAAGCGCTTGTCGAACCGCTCCCACTTGCGCTCGGAGGCGCCGGTGCCGATGCCGTACCGCTTGTCGGTGGCGCTCGACCCGTTGGCGAAGTACTGGTTGAAGTTCTCCTCGCCGTGGAGCGTGGTGCCCCAGGGGGTGGTGCCGCCGGAACAGTTGTTGAGCGTGCCGAGGACGGTACGGCCCTCCGGGTCGGCGGAGGTCCTGACGAGGTCGCTGCCGGCGACGGGCCCGGTCAGCTCGAACTCGCTGGTCGCGGTGAGACGCCGGTTGAGCCGATGGCGGGTGACGGCGGTCAGCTTGCCCGTCCGGTACTCCTCCTGGACCACGACGACACCGAGGCCGTGGGCGGCCCAGGCGATCTCGACCTGCTCGCGGGTCGGGTTCTCGGGGTCGTACCCCCGGAACATCAGCACCTCGTCGGTGTACTCGTGGTTGGCGACGAGGACCTGGCGGTGCGGCTCGTGGCGCAGCGGCAGGAGGGAGAGGAAGTCGTTGTTGTAACCGAACTGGCCGGCCTGGGCGGCGGCGGTCTGGTTCTCGGAGTCGAAGGCGGGCGCGCCGCGGAGGATGGGCTCGCCCCAGCGGATGACCACGTTCTGCTCGTACCCGGCGGGGACGGTGACCCGGTCGTCGGTGTTGGGCGCGACGGGCGCGAAGCGCAGGCCGCGGGCGCCGTCGACGGGCTGCGGCTTCTGCGCGCTCGCCGCCTCGGCCGCGGGCGCGTTCCCGAGGGTGACGGCCCCGCCGACGGCGGAGGCGACGGTCACGACGGCGGCGGCGCGGAGGGCGGAACGGCGGGAGAGGGCGCCGGCTATGACGTCGCCGACGTACTCGTTGTCGCTGGTGTTGGGCACCTCGTGGAAGCAGGCGTCACCGCAGCGGAACCGGCAGGTGAGAGCGGAACGGCCGCCGCCGTGGGGGTTCGTGCTCAGCAGGGGCAGCAGTTTGCGCACTTCGTCCTCCTGTTATCGGATTCCTTCGGCGGCGACGCTATGTGCGTAGATCTGCACAGGGACGGCGTGGGAGTGAACGCCGAATGAATGCGCGGCATCCGGGGGCGACCGGGTCATCGGAGGAGGAGGGGGTGGCCGCTAACCTTACGTGTCCGCCCTGGCCAGGGATGAACGTCCCGAAACGCCCAGTACGGACATTCACACTGCACCCCCACTCATGCGAAAGGGTTCGCCCATGGGTATTCGGAGCATGCTGCGCAAGGTGTTCGGCCGGGACCGCGAGGAATCCCCGGCAACCTCCGTCCCGCCCCAGACGCGTGAGACCCCGGAGGCCACGACCGCGCCGGACGCCCCGGCGACCCCGGAAGCGGCGGCGCGCCGCGCGGCGGACGACCTGGTGGCGGCGTCGTTCGACAACCCGCAGATCCCGAAGGCACGGACGGCGGAGGCGGGCGAGCCGGAAGCGGCCGCGGCTTCCGTCACCGAGCCGGCCGAGGCGGCCCCGGCGGAGCCGGAGCCGACCACGGAGGCGGCCGAGCCGGAGGCCGAGGCCGTCGAGGCGGCCGAGCCGGAGGCGCCTGTCGCCGCGGAGGAGCCCGAACTCGCCGCGGAGGTGCAGGAGGAGGCGGCGGAGCCCGCTCCCGCTGCCGAGGCCACCGAGGCGGACGCCCCCGAAGCTGCTGCGGAGCAGCAGCAAGAGGCGCCCGCCGCCGAAGCAACCGACGAGGCGGCGGAGCCGGAGGCTGACGCCGCGGACGAGCCGCAGGCCGAGGCCGTCGAGGCGGCCGAGCCGGAGGCGCCTGTCGCCGCGGAGGAGCCCGAACTCGCCGCGGAGGTGCGGGAGGAGGCGGCGGAGCCCGCCGCCGAGGCCACCGAGCCGGAGGAGGAGGCCACGGAGGAACCGCAGGCCGAGGCCACCGAGGCCGACGCCCCCGAAGCTGCTGCGGAGCAGCAGCAGGAGGAGGCGCCCGCCGCCGAAGCCACCGACGAGGCGGCGGAGCCCGAGACGGACGCCGACGACGAGCCGCAGGCCGAGGTCACCACCCCGGCGGAGCCGGTCGCCGTCGCGGCCGCGGAGCCCGAGGCCGAGGTCGCCCCCGAGCCCGAGGCTCAGGCCGACGAGGTCACGGCCGCCCCCGCGCTCCCCCTCGCCGCCCTCAAGGCCTCCGCCCCGCACCTCGCCGACGCGTACAAGGCCGCCGGAGCGCAGCTCAAGAAGCAGGGGCTCACGGGCGCGCGGGCCGCCGTGTATCTCGTCGTCGACCGGTCCGGGTCGATGCGCGGGTACTTCAAGGACGGTTCCGTGCAGCGTCTCGCCGAGCAGGTCACCGCGCTCGCGGCGCACCTCGACGAGGCCGCCACCGTCACGACCGTGTTCTTCTCGACGGACATCGACGGCACCGTCGACCTGGCGCCCGCCGACCTCACCCCCACCCGCATCGACGAGGTCAACGCCACCCTCGGCCGCCTGGGCCGTACCAACTACCACCGGGCGGTCGAAGAGGTCCTCGCGCACCACGAGAAGCACGACCCGGCCCGCCCGGCGCTCGTCGTGTTCCAGACGGACGGCGCCCCGGAGTCGAAGACGGCCGCCACGCAGGCGCTCGCCGAGGCCGCCGACCGCCCGCTGCACTGGCGGTTCGTGGCCTGGGGCGAGGAGGACAACAAGGCCTTCGACTTCCTCCGGAAGCTCGACGGCACCCCCCGTACCGGCACGTACTTCGCGGGCGTGACCCCCGTCGAGACGGCGCACACGGCGTTCTACCGGGGTCTGCTCGCCGGCCTGGAGTTCTAGGAACGAGCGGCGGGGGTGACGGTGACCGGCAGGGTCACCGTCACCACCAGCCCGCCGCCCTCGCCCGCGCCCCGGGCCACGGCCCGCACCGCGCCCCCGTGCGCGACGGCGATCGACCGCACGATGGAGAGCCCGAGCCCCGCGCCGGGCCCCATCCGGTCCCGCCCCTCCCCGCGCCGGAAGGGCTCGAAGAGCCCGTCGACCTCGCCCTCCGGGACGACCGGGCCCGTGTTGACGACGGTCAGGACCCCGGGCTCCTCGACCCGTACCGCCACCTCACCGCCCCCACCGGGCAGGTTGTACGCCTCCGCGTTCGCGACGAGGTTCCGTACGAGGTGCGCGAGCAGCACCCGGCTGCCCCGTACGACACCCCCGTCACCCGCCACGCACGCGTGCGCGTACTCGTCCGAGACGACCTCGCCGAGAGACACGTCCTCCCGTTCGGAGAGCCCGCGCTCGCTGCGGGCGAGGAGCAGCAGCCCGTCGATGAGGCGCTCGCTGCGAAGGTTGCTGTCGAGCAGGATCTGTCGCACGTCGCAACGGTCGTCGAGACCCACCTGGATCGCGGCGCGCTGGGTGGCGAGCGGGGTCCGCAGCTCGTGGGAGGCGTTGGCGATGAACCGGCGCTGGCTGTCGAAGGCGGTCTCCAGGCGTCCGAGCAGCGCGTCGATCGTGTCGCCGAGCTCCTTGAGCTCGTCGTCGGGCCCGCGCACGTCGAGCCTCTCGTCGAGGCCGGAGAGCCGCCGGGCCCGCGCGGTCATCTCGTGGACGGGCCGCAGGACGCGCCCTGCGGTCCACCACCCCACCACGACCGCGCCGCAGGCCATGACGAGCAGGGCCATGCAGGACCACATGAGCATCTGCTCGCCGGCGGCCCGGCTGACGTCGTCGCCGATCCGGTACGCCTCGACGACGGCGACGTCGTCCGCACGCGCGACGATGGCGTCCGCGTCGGCGTCCGTACCGGCCCTGACCAGCAGGTTCACCACGAGCAACAGAAGGGCGCCGAGGACCAGGAACACGCCTCCGTAGACGAGCGCGATCCGGGTGCGGATGGTGGAACCGGCGCCGAGGACGGACTCGCTCACAGCACGTACCCCACGCCCTGCACGGTCCGGACGAGCCCCGGCTCGCCGAGCTTCCCGCGCAGCTTGCTCATGCAGACGCGTACGGCCCCGGTGAAGGGGTCGGCGTGGGCGTCCCAGGCGCGTTCGAGGAGCTCCTCGGCGGAGACGACGGCGCCGTCGGCCTCCAGGAGGATCTGGAGGACGGAGAACTCCTTGGGGGAGAGGTCGAGGTCCCGCCCGTCACGGACGGCGGTCCGCCGGACGGTGTCCATGACCAGCCCGTCGCGTGCGAGGAGGGGCGGCAGGGCGGGCCGGGCGGAGCGCCGCCGGAGGGCGCGGACGCGGGAGACCAGCTCGGGGAAGTCGAAGGGCTTGCCGAGGTAGTCGTCGGCGCCGAGGTCGAGGCCTTCGACCCGGTCCTCGACGGCGGAGGAGGCGGTGAGCATGAGGATCCGGGTGGGGGACCCGGCGGCGAGGAGCCGCCGGGCCACGTCGTCGCCGTGGACACGGGGCAGGTCACGATCGAGGACGAGCACGTCGTACGGACCGAGGGCGGCGCCGCCGTACGTGGAAGGCCCCGGTGGCTCCACGGCGCCGCCGTACGAAGGCGGCCCCGGGGGCTCCACGGCACCGCCGTCCCCGTGCAGGCCCAGCCGTTCCAGGGCGTCGTCGCCCGCGTGGACGGTGTCGACGGCGAAGCCCGCCCGCCGGAGGCCGGTGGCGAGGAGCGCGGCGAGGTCCCGCTCGTCCTCGGCTACGAGTACACGCATGCGGCCCATCCTTCCCGAGGAGGGCCACGGGGCCCGCCCCCGCCCCACCCCGCCTTATCGATGTGAGTGGATCTTCGTCGGGCCGTTAGGATTTCGACCATGGCGGCCACTGGATCCGAGAAGCAGGGGGCGAAGGCGTTCTACGTCACGACCCCCATCTACTACGTCAACGACGCTCCTCACCTGGGCCACGCCTACACGACCGTCGCAGGCGACGTGCTCACGCGCTGGCACCGTCAGCGCGGCGAGAAGGTGTGGTACCTCACCGGCACGGACGAGCACGGTCAGAAGATCATGCGCACGGCCGAGGCGAACAACGTCACGCCCCAGGCCTGGTGCGACAAGCTCGTCGAGGAGGCGTGGAAGCCCCTCTGGGAGCACCTGAACATCGCGAACGACGACTTCATCCGCACCACGCAGAAGCGTCACACCGACCGCGTCCAGGAGTTCGTGCAGGACCTGTACGACAAGGACGAGATCTACAAGGGCGGGTACGAAGGCCCGTACTGCGTGGGCTGCGAGGAGTACAAGCTCCCGGGCGATCTCATCGAGGCCGAGGACGGCACGAAGCTGTGCCCGATCCACAAGAAGCCGGTGGAGATCCTCAAGGAGGAGAACTACTTCTTCAAGCTGAGCGAGTACGGCCCGAAGCTGCTGGAGTTCTACGAGGCGAACCCGGGCTTCATCCAGCCGGAGTCGGCCCGCAACGAGGTCGTGAACTTCGTCAAGCAGGGCCTGCAGGACCTCTCCATCTCGCGGTCGACGTTCGACTGGGGCATCCCGATCCCGTGGGACGAGAAGCACGTCATCTACGTGTGGGTCGACGCGCTCCTGAACTACGCGACGGCCGTCGGCTACAACGAGAACCCGGCGAAGTTCGAGGAGACCTTCCCGGCGAACGTGCACCTGGTCGGCAAGGACATCCTGCGGTTCCACGCGGTGATCTGGCCGGCGATGCTGATGGCACAGGGCCTCCCGGTGCCGGGCAAGGTCGCGGCCAACGGCTGGCTGATGGTCGGCGGCGAGAAGATGTCGAAGTCGAACCTGACGGGCATCAAGCCGCAGGACCTGACCTCGCACTTCGGTGTGGACGCGTACCGCTGGTACTTCCTGCGGGCGATCGCGTTCGGCAGCGACGGCTCGTTCTCGTGGGAGGACTTCACCGCCCGCTACACGTCCGAGCTGGCGAACGACTACGGCAACCTGGCGTCCCGTGTCGCGGCGATGGTCGGCAAGTACTTCGGAGGCGAGCTGCCGGCGTCGACGGCCGACGGCGACGCGGAGAAGGCGGTCCACGAGGGCCTGGCGAAGGCCGTGGCGACGGCCGACGCGAAGATCGGCGAGGAGCTGGACTTCCAGGGCGGCATCCTGGCGATCTTCGACTTCGTGAAGCAGGTCAACGGCTACATCACGGAGCAGGAGCCGTGGAAGGTCGCGAAGGACGACTCGCCGGAGGGCAGGGCCCGCCTGGCGACCATCCTCTACACGGCCGCCGAGTCGCTCCGCGCCGTCGCCGTCCTCCTCAACCCGATCATGCCGGAGACCTCGCAGGCCCTCTGGGAGTCCCTGGGCGCGGAGGCGTCCCTGGGCGCCCTGGCGGCGCAGCCGGTCCAGTCCTCGGGCACGTGGGGGCAGCTGCCGGCCGGTGCGACGGTGACGAAGGGCGCGGTGCTGTTCCCGCGCCTGGAGGACCCGAAGAAGGACTGACACCACGCTGAAGGCCGCCGTTCCCCTGTTCGCAGGGGGCCGGCGGCCTTCGTCGTACGCGCACCGCGTCACCAGGTCAGCGCCAGGGCGGCGACGGCGGGCGCCATGTAGACGACCGGGAAGGCGGCGTGGCCGTAGGCGCGGGCGCGGATCACGGTGATCACGGCACCGAGGAAGTACAGGATGAGCCCGATCGCGGCGAGGGTCCCGATGACCGGGACGTAGAACCCGACGATGAGTCCGACGGCCCCGGCGGCCTTGGCGGCCCCGAGCCAGTTCCACCAGGCCTGCGGAACCCCGTACTGGGCGAGGGGCTCGACGGTGAACTTGGCCTTGAAGAAGATCGATGCCCCGGAGAACCCGGCCATGAACGCGGCGACGGCGGTGACGACGATGGCGGTGGTGGACATCTCGGCGAACATCTCGGCTCCTTAGGCCTTTCCCGTGTCCGCCTCGTTCGAGCCGGACACTGCACTGACGGAGGCCGGGCGGGATGTGTGACAGCGGCCGGAGAATTTCTTCGTAGGCCGCCTCGCACAGGGCGCGAAACGCTTTGCGAGCCCTGGTGTCCCGACGTCAGTCTGGTGTCGACCGCAGCCGAGATCCACCGACCGGGAAGGCCGCCATGCCTGCCTCCGAGCGTCCAGGCCTCTTCAGCAGGCTCCAGATCCACGAGGTGGTGGGAGCGGGCGACGCCGACGGAGGAATCTGCGTCATCCGCTGCATCGGGGGCCTCGCCCGCGTCGGGCAGGTCTTCGTCCTGGAGCGGGACCAGGACACGATCGACCCCGAGGTCACGCTCACGCTGCACGTCATCGAGAAGTTCAGGCGGTCCCTGGAATCGATCGGCCCCCCGCACAGCGCCGCGGTCCTCCTCTCCGGCGGGCCGCTCGAAGGGCTTCGGGAAGGCGACGTCCTCGTGTCCCACCCCCTGCCCGACTGGTACCGGAAGCTCGAAGCGAGCGGCCTCCAGGTCCTGGACTTCGACAGATCACCCCTTCTGCCCGAGGCCCGCCGGGCCCACTTCGCCTTCGCGGGGTATGAAGTGAAGCCGACCACCACGGTCAGCCATGCGCGACCCGATGCCGCGACGGAACTGGACCGCCGGTGGAACGCGCTGGCGATGTCCGCTCACCTCGTGGACGAGGACGGTGAGTTCTGCATGCTGGTCCCGGGCAACGGCTGTTTCGAGCGCGGCTGGGTGCGCATCAAGGACCCCGTCGGAGTCGACCTGCCCTCCCGCATCCTGGCAGGCGCCGGACACCCGGAGTTCCTGGCCGTGTCCGTGGACGGGCGGACGATGTGCGCCGTGTCCGACGAGGAGTACGACAAGTGGATCATCGTGCATCACTTCACCGAGGAGAGCTGAGAAGCCCGGCCGCCCGGCGCGGCCGGCCGGGTACGCGCGGCCATGGGGTCAGGGCCCGCTGGTCGTTCGCGGAGGCGGGGCACAGCAGTGGGGCCCGGAACCGCCGTGCGGTTCCGGGCCCCTCCTTGGCGTGCGGGGGCGCTTAGCGGCCCGCCTCCGGGTGGACCGATTCCGTCACCGGGCGGTCCTCCGTCTTCTTCTCGACCGGCTTGCGGAGCTGGATGTTCAGCTCGCGCAGGCGGGACTCGTCCAGCTCGGTCGGGGCGCCCATCAGGAGGTCCTGGCCGTTGCCGTTGAGCGGGAAGGCGATGATCTCGCGGATGTTCGGCTCGTCGGCGAGGAGCATGACGATGCGGTCGACGCCCGGGGCGATGCCACCGTGCGGCGGGGCGCCGAACTCGAAGGCGCGGAGCATACCGGCGAACTCGGACTCGACGGTCTCGCGGGAGTAGCCCGCGATCTCGAAGGCCTTGAACATGATCTCGGGCTCGTGGTTCCGGATGGCGCCGGAGGAGAGCTCGATGCCGTTGCAGACGATGTCGTACTGCCAGCCGAGGACGTCCAGCGGGTCCTGGGTCTCCAGGGCCTCAAGGCCGCCCTGCGGCATGGAGAACGGGTTGTGCGAGAAGTCGATCTTGCCGGTCTCCTCGTCCCGCTCGTACATCGGGAAGTCGACGATCCACGCGAAGCGGAAGACGTTCTCCTCGAACTGGCCGGCGCGCTTGGCGGCCTCGACCCGGACCGGGCCCATGATCTTGGAGACCTCGTCGAACTCGCCCGCGCCGAAGAAGATCGCGTGGCCGGGGGCGAGGCCGAGGCGCTCGGTGAGGACCTTGACGTTCTCCTCGGTGAGGAACTTGGCGATGGGGCCGGTGAGGGCGTTCTCCTCGCCGACGCGGACCCAGGCCAGGCCCTTCGCGCCGAGGGAGACCGCGAAGTCGCCGAGCGAGTCGAAGAACTTGCGCGGCTGGTCGCCGGTGTTCGGGACGGCGAGCGCGCGGACGTGCTTGCCGGCGAAGGCCTTGAACTCGGAGTTCTCGAAGACGTCCGAGATGTCGACGAGTTCGAGGTCGGTGCGCAGGTCCGGCTTGTCGTTGCCGTACTTCAGCATCGACTCGCGGAACGGGATGCGCGGGAAGGGCGACGTGACGTGGCGGCCGCCGCCGAACTCCTCGAAGAGCTCCGTCATGAGCTTCTCGATCGGCTGGAAGACGTCCTCCTGCTCGACGAACGACATCTCGACGTCGAGCTGGTAGAACTCGCCCGGCGAGCGGTCGGCGCGGGCGTCCTCGTCGCGGAAGCAGGGCGCGATCTGGAAGTACCGGTCGAAGCCGGAGATCATCAGCAGCTGCTTGAACTGCTGCGGCGCCTGCGGCAGCGCGTAGAACTTGCCCGGGTTCAGACGGGACGGGACGACGAAGTCGCGGGCGCCCTCGGGGGAGGTCGCGGCGAGGATCGGGGTCGCCATCTCGTTGAAGCCGAGGGCCACCATCTTGGAGCGGATGGAGGCGATGACGGCGGAGCGCAGCATGATGTTGCGGTGCATGCGCTCGCGGCGCAGGTCGAGGAAGCGGTACTCCAGGCGCCGCTCCTCGTTGACGCCGTCGTCGGCGTTGATGGTGAAGGGGATCTGCTTCGCGGCACCCAGGACCTCGACCTCGGCGGCCTCGATCTCGATCTCGCCGGTCGCGAGCTCCGGGTTGACGTTGTCGGCACCACGGGAGACGACCTTGCCGTCCACGCGGACGACGGTCTCCTTGGTGAGCTTGTCGAGGACCTCGGCGGCGGGGGTGCCGGGCCGGGCGACGAGCTGCGTGATGCCGTAGTGGTCGCGCAGATCGATGAAGAGGATGCCGCCCAGGTCGCGCCGATTGTGCAGCCAGCCGCTCAGCCGGACGTCGGTGCCGACGTCAGAGGCGCGGAGCTCGCCGCAGGTGTGGGACCTGTACCGATGCATCGTCGTTCATCCAGTCTTCGGGATCTTGGGTCGTGGGGCGCCGGCCGGTCGTGACCGCTGTCACAGATGTCACAGGACACGAGGGCAGACCCACCCAGAGTACCGGCCAGGCCAAGATCGCATTTCGAATAGTGTCGGTGGCGACCTGCTGTCCGATATTCATAAAGTGGGGCAATGCGCACCGAGGACGTCCTGGCCGCGATCGCGACCGGCCTGTGGCGCTGGGACAACGCGTCCGGGATCGTCTCGCTCGACGCCGAGGCCGCCCGGCTGCTCGGGCTGCCCGCCGAGCCCATGCGGCTCACCGAGGCGGCCGTGCGGTCGCGTTTTCATCCGGTCGACTGGAACGAGATCGACGGGGTGGTCAACCTCGCCGTCGCCGAGGGCACCCTCGCCGAGGCCCGGCTGCGGATCATGGACGGGCACGGCCGGGTCATCCGTACCGTACGGAGCAGGTCGAAGCCGCTCATCGACGGCAACGACTACCAGCTGGTCGGCACGCTCCAGGAGGTCGCCGAGCAGCTGCCGGGCACCGCGGCCCGCACCCCCATCACGGGAGACTGGCGCCGCTCCCGGGAGGCCTTCCTGCTCGACGCGGGGCGGGCGCTCGCCGAGGCGCGGTCGACGGCCGAGGTGCTGCGGGTGGCGGCCTCGCTGTCCATGCCGGGCTTCTCGCCGGACGGGCTCGCCGTCTTCGGCGTGGCGGGCGACCGGCTGACGGTGATCGGCCACCACGGGCACAGCGAGGGGGACGAGGGGCCGTTCTCGTCGATGTCGCTGGACACGGACTATCCGGCGGCGGAGGTCGTACGGACCGGGCGGGCGATCTATCTGCCGACGCCGGAGGAGTACCTGCGGCGGTTCCCCATGACGTGGCCGCTCGCGCAGCGCTTCGGGCGCCGCTCCTGGGCCTTCGTGCCGCTGGTCGTCGCCGGGCGGACGATGGGGGCCTGGATGGCGGCCTTCAAGCACCCGGTGGCGTTCACGCCCGACGAGCGTTCGGTGCTCACGACGGTGGCGCGGATGCTCGCGCAGGCCCTCGCACGCGCGGGCGTGGCCGAGTCCGAGCGCGAGCTGTCGCTCGGACTGCAGCGGACGATGATGCCGGTCCTCGGTCCCGGCATCCCCGGCATCCAGGTCGCCGCGCGGTACGTCCCGACCGGCGGCGGGCTCCAGGTCGGCGGCGACTGGTACGACATGATCCGGCTGCCCGGCGGCTCCACCCGCACCGGCGGGCACGGCCCGGGCCGGATCGCGCTCGTCATCGGCGACGTGCAGGGACACGACGTGCGGGCGGCCGGTCTGATGGGGCAGCTGCGGATCGCCCTGCGCGCGTACGCCTCCGAGGGCCACCGGCCGGACGCGGTGCTCTCCCGGGCCTCGCGCTTCCTGTACGGGATCACGGACGGGGACGACGCCGAGGAGAACGGCGGTCCGCGCTTCGCGACCTGCCTCTACCTGGAGGTCGACCTGGAGACGGGGTCGGTCGACATCGCGCGGGCCGGGCATCCGGATCCGGCGGTACGGATGAACGACGGAACGGTTCTCCTCAGGCCGACGGCCGGGGGGCTGCCGCTCGGGATCGACCCCGACACCGACTACCCGACGACCCGGCTCACCCTGGACCCCGGCGAGACGCTCATGATCTGCACCGACGGGCTCCTGGAGACCGGCGGGCACGACCTGGACAGCGGCTGGGAGCGGGTACGGGAGCTTCTGGAGTCCCACGACGGCGAGGACCTGGAGCGACTCGCCGACGCCCTCGTGGAGGCCGTCCACGGGCCCGGCTCGCACCACACGACGGGCCCGCTCGCCGACCGCCGCGAGGACGACATCGCCGTCCTGCTGCTCTCCCGCCGGCCCGCCGGCACCGTGCGGGAGGCCCCCCGCCGCACCCTGATGTCGATCGCCCAGGCGGAGCCGGAGCGGATCGCCGAGGCCCGCGAGCAGGTCCGGCAGCTGCTGCACGACTGGTCGGACGAGGACCAGCTGGACGCGGCGGTCCTGATGGTCTCCGAGATGGTCACGAACGTCCTCGTCCACACCGACGGCGACGCGCTCCTGGTCGCCGAGGTGGCGTGCGGCGAGAAGTCCCGGCGGCTGCGGGTGGAGGTCTCCGACGGCAGCGACGAACTGCCGCACAAGCGGCACCCGGGCGAGATGGCGTCGAGCGGGCGCGGGCTGGTCCTGATGGAGATGCTCGCGGACGCGTGGGGGGTCGATCCGCGGGGCGAGGGCAAGGCGATCTGGTTCGAACTGAACGAACCGGAGTCGGGGGAAGGCTGCTGCCGCTAGCCCCACCCCGTTGTGGGCATGCGTTCCGCCGGGGCGGTGCCCACCCCGTTGTGGGCCTGCGTTCCCCCGGGGGCGGTGCCCACGCCGTTGTGGGCATGCGTTCCGCCGGGGCGGAACGGGTGGGCACAACGGACCCGCGCCTTGCCGGCGCCCGAGGCTCCCGCGCCCTGACCCGCACCTCTGGTGACGGCGAGGTCGTGGTGCGGGTCAGGGCACGGAACGCGGAGGCGCCGCAGAAGGGCGCCGTCCCGTGTGCCCACCCGTCCCGCCCCAGCGGGACGATTGCCCACACGGAGGTGGGCGCCGGCCGACAGGGCGCGGGCGCGTCAGCGCAGCGCCCCGCCAGGCGCCGCCGCGGCTCCCGGCGCAGACTGGTGCCATACGGTCGCGTGGGGGACCACGGAGCGCGCCATGGACACCCACAAGGTCGGCAGCGACACCACGGTGATCGCCGACAGTCTCGACATCCCGGGCATCGGGCACATCCCCGTCAACGCCTACGTCCTCACCGCCGCCGAACCCGTCGTCGTCGACACCGGGCTCTCGGTCGAGGACCGCGACTTCGTCGCCACGCTCGGCGGGATCATGGACCCGGCCGACGTCCGCTGGATCTGGCTCACCCACCCCGACCGGGACCACACCGGCGGCATCTTCGACCTGCTCGACGCCGCCCCACGCGCGCGCGTGGTCACGACCTTCCTCGGCTTCGGGATCATGACGACCGAGCGGCCGCTGCCGATGGACCGGGTGTACTTCCTCAACCCGGGCCAGTCCCTCGACGTCGGCGACCGGACGCTGCACGCCTTCCGGCCGCCGCTCTTCGACAACCCGGCCACGGTCGGCTTCTACGACGACCGGACCCGGATCTGCTTCAGCTCCGACTGCTTCGGCGGCCCGATGCCGAGCGCCGAGATCGCCGAGAGCGGGCACGCGAGCGACCTCAAGCCGGAGGAGCTGCGCCGGGCCCAGCTGCTGTGGGCGACGCTCGACAGCCCGTGGGTGCACCTGGTGGACCCGGAGAAGTACCGGGCGACGCTCGCGCCGCTGGCGGAGCTGAACCCGGAGATCCTGCTGTGCACGCATCTGCCGCCGGCCGTGCGGATGACGGACCGGATGCTGGAGACGATCGCGGCCGCCCCGGACTCCGACCCGTTCGTGGGCCCCGACCAGGCGGCGCTCGAACGGCTCCTGGCCTCGTTCCAGCCGGGCGGCCTCGCGCCGGCCTAGGAGGACGCGTCCGGCGGCGTCCCGTACCGCGTGCGCAGCTCCCCCAGGATCCCCGTCGCCGCCGCCGTCAGCGGTACGGCGAGGAGCATGCCGAGCACGCCCGCGACGGACGCCCCCGCGGTGATCGCCAGCATCACCACCGCCGGGTGCATCTGCACGGTCCGGCTCTGGACCATGGGCTGGAGGACGTTCCCCTCGATGACCTGGACGGCCAGGACGATGCCGAGCACCCACAGCGCGATGACGAAGCCCCGGTCGGCGAGGGCGACGAGGACGGCGACCGCGCCGGAGAGGAAGGCGCCGAGGTACGGGATGTAGGCGGTGACGAAGACGAGCGCGGCGAGCCCGACCGCGCCGGGCACGTCGAGGACGACCAGGCCGATGCCGATGAGGACGGCGTCGACGAGGGCGACGAGCGTCGTGCCGCGCATGAAGCCCTCGACGGCCTCGAAGGCGCGGCGCGCCATGGCCTCGACGAGGTCGCCGGTGGCGCGCGGGGCGAGGGAGCGCAGGGCGCCGGCGACCCGGTCGGAGTCCTTCAGGAAGAAGAAGATGAGGAGCAGGGCGAGGACGGCGGTGGCGAGCATCTGGCCGACGACGCTGAGCCCGCTGATGACTCCGGAGGCGGCGGTGCCGCCGAACTCCTTGAGGAGCTTCTCGGCGTTGCGGGCGAGGTCGTCGAGGGAGGTGCCGGCCGCGCCGAGGTGCTTCGCGATGTCGCCGGCGGCCTGCCGGAGCGAGGCGATGATCTGGCCGCCGGTGTCGATGAGGGCGACGACGACGATGTACGTGGCGCCGCCGACGACCACGAGGACGGCGACGACCGTGAGCGCGGCGGCGAGCCCCTCGCGGACCTTCATCCGCACCAGGCGCCGGTGGAGCGGCCCGAGGAGGGCGGTGCCGAGGATCGCGAGGAGGACGGGGGTGACGGCCGTCTTGAAGACGACGCAGAGCCAGACGAAGACGGCGGCGACCCCGGCGGCGAGGAGCAGGACCACGCACCAGGCGGCGAACCGGCGGGCGGGTTCGGGGAGGAGCGGCGCTCGGCTGGTCTGCACCTCCTCACCGGACCACGCCGGCCGGCGTGTCGTCGCCTGCTGACGGGCCGTACGGGTGACGGCCCGTCATCGGGCGTTGCGTACCTACTCGCCCATTCCGTGGACGGCCGGGATCGTGCCGAGGCGGCCCGCCTGGAAGTCCTCGAAGGCCTGGCGGAGTTCGGCCTGGGTGTTCATCACGAAGGGGCCGTAGTGGGCCATCGGCTCACGGATCGGCTGCCCGCCGAGGAGCACGACCTCCAGGTCCGGGGTGTTCCCGTCCTGCTTCTCGTCCGCGCGGACGGTGAGCGCGCCGCCCTTGCCGAAGACGGCGGTCTGGCCCATGTGGATCGGGCGCCGTTCGGCACCGGCCGTGCCGCGGCCGGCGAGCACGTACGCGAGTCCGTTGAAGTCCTCGCGCCACGGCAGGCTGATCTCGGCGCCGGGGCGCAGGGTGGCGTGGATCATCGTGATCGGGGTGTGGGTGATGCCGGGCCCCTGGTGGCCGTCGAGCTCGCCGGCGATGACGCGGAGCAGCGCGCCGCCGTCGGGGGAGGTGAGGAGCTGGACCTGGCCGCCGCGGATGTCCTGGTAGCGGGGGGCCATCATCTTGTCGCTCGCGGGCAGGTTCACCCACAGCTGGAGGCCGTGGAAGAGGCCGCCGCTGACGACGAGGGACTCCGGCGGGGCCTCGATGTGGAGGAGGCCGGAGCCGGCGGTCATCCACTGGGTGTCGCCGTTGGTGATGGTGCCGCCGCCACCGTTGGAGTCCTGGTGGTCGAAGGTCCCGTCGATGATGTAGGTGACGGTCTCGAAGCCGCGGTGGGGGTGCCAGGGCGTGCCCTTGGGCTCTCCGGGCGCGTACTCCACCTCACCCATCTGGTCCATCATGATGAACGGGTCGAGGTACTGGTAGTTGATCCCGGCGAACGCGCGGCGCACCGGGAATCCTTCGCCCTCGAAGCCCGAGGGGGCCGTGGTGACGGCGAGCACGGGGCGGGAGACGGCGTCGGCGGTGGCGGCGACGCGCGGCAGGGTGAGCGGGTTCTCGACAGTCACAGCGGGCATGACCGGACCTCCTAGGTGCGACCTTGTACGTCCACTTTAGTTGAACGCTGAACTTCTTGCCACCCGGAACGCGAAACGCCCGGGAGGAATTCCCCCCGGGCGCCCCGGACCTGCGACCGGCCTGCGTCAGCCGTACATCCGCCGCATCGCGAAGTCGACCATCTGCTCCACGGCCTTCGCGTCGAAGACCATGCGGTGATCGCCCTCCATGTCGAGGACGAAGCCGTAGCCGGTCGGCAGCAGGTCGATCACCTCGGCACCGGTGATCACGAAGTACTTCGACTCCTTGCCCGCGTACCGCCGCAGTTCCTTGAGCGAGGTGAACATCGGGATGACCGGCTGCTGGGTGTTGTGCAGGGCCAGGAAGCCGGGGTTGTCGCCGCGCGGGCAGTAGACCTTGGAGGTGGCGAAGATCTGCTGGAAGTCCTCGGCGGCGAGGGTGCCGGTCGTGAAGGCGCGTACGGCGTCCGCGAGGGAGGGCGGCGAGGGCTCCGGGTAGAGCGGGGGCTGCTGCTGGGCGTACCCGCCGCCCTGCATCCCGGCCTGCATGCCGCCCGGCATTCCGGCCTGCGGCGGGGCGTACTGCCCCTGCTGGGGCGGTGCGTACTGCTGCTGGGCACCCGGGTTCTGCTCGTAGCCGTACATGAGCCCAAGCCTATCGAGACGCGTTCGCACACCTCTACAAGTCGGGGCATGGAGGGAGCTCCAGGAGGGGGGTGGCCGCCCGCCGGCACACGGGACGGGCGCTCGATCACCTACCGTAGCCGACCGGTTACGCATCATGGCCCGCTCGCCAGGTTTCTTCACCCGCACGCCGGCGAGCCCCTCACCAGAGTTGACGGCGGCGATTGACGTCACGGACGTCACAGATGGCCGGATAGGGGTTGCTTCTTATTACCGGTGGGTAGCATCATCGGAGAGAGCGTGTTGCTACTCGCTGGTACGTGTACGAGGAACCTGCCTCCCCGAGCCTTACGGAGCCGTCGCCATGGGGCACTACAAGTCGAATCTCCGCGACATCGAGTTCAACCTCTTCGAGGTCCTCGGCCGCGACAAGGTGTACGGCACCGGTCCGTTCGAGGAGATGGACGTCGACACCGCCAAGAGCATCCTCGACGAGATCCGCCGTCTCGCCGAGAACGAGCTGGCCGAGTCCTTCGCCGACGCCGACCGCAACCCGCCGGTCTTCGACCCGGAGACCAACACCGCCCCGGTCCCCGCCACCTTCAAGAAGTCGTACAACGCCTTCATGGAGTCCGAGTACTGGCGCCTGGGCATCCCCGAGGAGATCGGCGGCACCGTCTCCCCGCGCTCCCTCATCTGGGCCTACGCGGAGCTCCTCCTCGGCTCCAACCCGGCCATCTGGATGTACTCCTCCGGCCCGGCCTTCGCCGGCATCCTCTACAACGAGGGCAACGAGGCGCAGAAGAAGGTCGCGCAGATCGCCGTCGAGAAGCGCTGGGGCTCCACCATGGTCCTCACCGAGCCCGACGCGGGCTCGGACGTCGGCGCCGGCCGCACCAAGGCCATCCAGCAGGAGGACGGCTCCTGGCACATCGAGGGCGTCAAGCGCTTCATCACCTCCGGTGAGCACGACATGGAGGAGAACATCCTCCACTACGTCCTCGCCCGCCCCGAGGGCGCCGGCCCCGGCACCAAGGGCCTGAGCCTCTTCCTCGTCCCGAAGTACGAGTTCGACTGGGAGACCGGCGAGCTGGGCGCCCGCAACGGCGCCTACGCCACCAACGTCGAGCACAAGATGGGCCTCAAGGCCTCCAACACCTGCGAGATGACCTTCGGCGACCAGCACCCCGCCAAGGGCTGGCTGATCGGCGACAAGCACGACGGCATCCGCCAGATGTTCCTCATCATCGAGTTCGCCCGCATGATGGTCGGCACGAAGGCGATCTCCACCCTCTCCACGGGCTACCTCAACGCCCTGGAGTACGCCAAGGAGCGCGTCCAGGGCACCGACCTGGCCAACTTCATGGACAAGGCCGCGCCCAAGGTCACCATCACGCACCACCCCGACGTCCGCCGCTCGCTCATGACGCAGAAGGCGTACGCCGAGGGCATGCGCTCCCTCGTCCTCTACACGGCCTCCGTGCAGGACTCGATCGCGATCAAGGAAGCGGCCGGCGAGGACGCCAAGGCGCTCCACGGCCTGAACGACCTGCTCCTGCCGATCGTGAAGGGCTACGGCTCCGAGAAGGGCTACGAGCAGCTCGCGCAGTCGCTCCAGACCTTCGGCGGCTCCGGCTTCCTCCAGGAGTACCCGATCGAGCAGTACATCCGGGACGCCAAGATCGACACCCTCTACGAGGGCACCACGGCCATCCAGGGCCAGGACTTCTTCTTCCGCAAGATCGTCCGCGACCAGGGCGCCTCCCTGAACGCGCTGTCCGAGGAGATCAAGAAGTTCCTCGCGGTCGGCACCGGCGGCGAGGAGCTGGCCGGCGCCCGCGACGCGCTCGCCAAGGCCGCCGTCGACCTGGAGGGCATCGTCGGCAAGATGATCACCGACCTCACCGCCACCGGCGAGGACGTCAAGAACATCTACAAGGTCGGCCTCAACACCACCCGTCTGCTGCTCGCCTCCGGCGACGTCGTCGTCGGCTACCTGCTCCTCAAGGGCGCGGCCGTCGCCGCCGAGAAGCTGGCCGAGGGCGCCACCGGCAAGGATGTCGCCTTCTACCAGGGCAAGATCGCGGCCGCGAAGTTCTTCGCCGCCAACGTCCTGCCCGGCGTCTCCGCCGAGCGCGCGCTGGCCGAGGCCGTCGACGGCTCGCTGATGGACCTGGACGAGGCCGCGTTCTAAGACGCACCTCGCTCCGCAGGCACGGCCCGTCCCCGGGGAGGGGGGCGGGCCGTTCTGCTGCCCCGGGCGATTCCGACGGCCCGGTTCACCTTTTTCCGGGGTCCCATATTCGAATTCCGGTCCCTGCGTAAGGTGAACCCATGAGCAGCGCAGCTTCCCGTCCCACCGCCGGCCCCTTCGACCGCGGACACACCGACGACCTCATGGCATTCCTGACGGCCTCCCCCTCGCCGTACCACGCGGTCGCGAGCGCCGCGGAGCGCCTGGAGAAGGTCGGCTTCCGCCGGGTCGAGGAGACCGCGGCCTGGGACGGGACGAGCGGCGGGAAGTACGTGATCCGCGGCGGCGCGATCATCGCCTGGTACGTGCCGGAGGGCGCCGCCGCCCACACCCCGTACCGGATCGTCGGCGCCCACACCGACTCCCCCAACCTGCGCGTCAAGCCGCAGCCCGACATGGGCGCCCAGGGCTGGCGCCAGGTCGCCGTCGAGATCTACGGCGGAACGCTCCTCAACACCTGGCTCGACCGCGACCTCGGCCTCGCCGGCCGCCTCACCCTCCGCGACGGCAGCCACCACCTCGTCAACGTCGACCGGCCGCTGCTGCGCGTCCCGCAGCTCGCCATCCACCTCGACCGCCAGGTCAACGACGGCCTCAAGCTCGACCGCCAGCGCCACATGCAGCCCATCTGGGGCATCGGCCAGGTCCACGAGGGCGACCTGATCGAGTTCGTCGCCGCCGAGGCCGGCGTCGACGCCGAGGACGTCACCGGCTGGGACCTCATGGTCCACGCCGTCGATGCCCCCGCCTACCTCGGCCGCGACCGCGAGCTCCTCGCCGGCCCGCGCATGGACAACCTGCTGTCCGTCCACGCCGCCACCGCCGCGCTCGCCTCCCTCGCCGGCCGCGACGACCTCCCGTACATCCCGGTCCTCGCCGCCTTCGACCACGAGGAGAACGGCTCCGAGGCCGACACCGGCGCCCAGGGCCCCCTCCTCGGCAACGTCCTGGAGCGCTCCGTCTACGCCCGCGGCGGCTCCTACGAGGACCGGGCCCGCGCCTTCGCCGGCACCGTCTGCCTCTCCTCCGACACCGGCCACGCCGTGCACCCCAACTACGCGGAGCGCCACGACCCGACGCACCACCCGCGCGTCAACGGCGGCCCGATCCTCAAGGTGAACGTCAACCAGCGCTACGCCACCGACGGCAGCGGCCGCGCGGTCTTCGCCGCCGCCTGCGAGAAGGCGGGGGTGCCCTGGCAGTCCTTCGTCTCCAGCAACGACATGCCCTGCGGCACCACGATCGGCCCGATCACCGCGGCCCGCCACGGCATCTCGACGGTCGACATCGGCGTCGCGATCCTCTCCATGCACAGCGCCCGCGAACTCTGCGGCGCCGACGACCCGTACCTCCTGGCGAACGCCCTGGTCGCCTTCCTGGAGGGCTGAGGCCCACGCCGCTCGCGCGAAACATCCGCGAAAGGTCCCGCCTGGCAGCGTCGTCCCCATGCACCGTCATGAGGGTCCACCGCTGCGGAAGTTCGTCACCGTCGCCGCCGTCGCCGTGCTCATGGGCACGGCGGCGGCCGGCGTCCTGATCGGCCGGTACCACGAACGGCCCCCGTGGGGCACGGACATCGCGTACGAGGGCGGGTACGTCCAGGCGAGCCGGATCCGCGGCTACGACACCGACGGCTCCCGGACCAGGTCCCTGCTCGCCGGGGAGTGCGCGCTCATGGAGCGGCAGGGGATGGGCGGCGACCGGGCCGTGCACGACCCGGCGGCCTGGGTGGAGGGGTGCCTGGACGGGGCCGCGGGGCGCCCGTCCAGGAATCAGGGGATCGTCCGCTGACTAGGGCCTGTCTGACAATTCACGTCGGATCAGGCCGGGCCGTCCGGTGCGTGCGATCGGCGTGCGGCCGGGGCGCCCTCGTAGCGGAGCTACTTGGGCGTTTCGGCCGTGCGGCGAGCGTGCGTGCCGGACGGCCCGGACCCGGCGGGAATTGTCAGACAGGCCCTAGCCGTCCATGCCGGCGAGGATCAGCGGAAGCCGGGCGACGCCCTCGGCCGTGACCTTCACCGGGACGCCCCAGTCCTGCTGGTGGACGTGGCAGGCCGGGTACTCGTTGGCCGGGTCGTCGTCGCAGGACGCGGCCATCGCGGACACGTGCAGCACGCCCTCGGTGACCTCGGGGTTCAGATCGAGCTCGCGGAAGAGATCCGTCCCGGTCCCTTCCCCTCCGAGGAGCAGCTCCGGCGGGGTGGAGGAGACCAGGAGGCGGGTCGAGGGGCCGTAGCGCTCGTCCAGCTTCTGCCCGGTCGGCGCCTGGAAGACGACGTCGAGGCGGAGGCGGCCGGGGGCGACCTCGGTGGCCTCCCGCTGCGTCCGGTAGGCGGCGGACTCGACCTGGACGGCCTCCTCGGGCAGCCGCAGCCGGGTCAGCCGGTGCCGGGCGGACTCGACGACCACGATGTCGCCGCCGACGAGCACGGCGTCGCTCGGCTCGCGCAGATCGGTGGCGAGCGTGGTGACCTCACCCGTCGCCGGATCGAAGCGGCGCAGGGCGTGGTTGTACGTGTCGGAGACGGCGACCGAGCCGTCGGGCAGGGCGGTCACGCCCAGCGGGTGCTGGAGCAGGGCCTGGTCGGCGGCGCCGTCGCGGTGCCCGAAGTCGAAGAGCCCGGTCCCGACGGCCGTGTGCACGACCCCCTCGGCGTCGATCCACCGCAGGGCGCTGGTCTCGGAGTCGGCGATCCACAGCCGGTCCTCGGTGGCGGCGAGCCCGGAGGGCTGCGCGAACCAGGCCTCGGCGGCCGGGCCGTCGACGAGCCCCTCGTTCGTCGTCCCGGCGGCGACCTCGACGGTCCCGCTCTCCGGGTCGTACGTCCACAGCTGGTGCACACCGGCCATGGCGATCCACACCTTGCCCTGCCACCAGGCGACGTCCCACGGCGAGGACAGGTCGACGTCGAGCGCGGGCCCGGAGGTCGGGGAGCCCTGCCACCACTGCTTCCCGGTACCGGCGACGAGCGCGATGGTCCCCGTCTCCGGGTCGTACGTCCGCAGGGCGTGGTTCACGGTGTCGGCGACGACGACCTTGCCACCGGGGAGCAGGGCAAGCCCCTGGGGCTCCCGGAAGACCCCCTCGCCGATCCGCCGCACGACGGTCTCGCCGTCCTCGGCGAGCTCGACGAGCTGGTGCCGGGTGGTGTCGGAGACGAGGAAGTTCCCCGACGGCAGGATGACCGCCTTCCCGGGAAAACGGAGATCGGTCGCGACGGGCTCGGGCGCCACGTAGGGCCCGTCGCCGCGCCGCAGCGTCCCCTTGGCCTCGTGCTCGGCCTCCAGCTCCTCGACGAGCGTCCGGATGGCGTTGGCGTGCCCCTCACCGGCGTGCTGGGCGACGACGTACCCCTCGGGGTCGATCACGACGAGCGTCGGCCACGCGCGCACGGCGTACTGCTTCCAGGTCGCGAGCTCCGGGTCGTCGAGCACGGGGTGGTGCACCTCGTACCGCTCGACGGCGTCGACGACGGCCTGATGCTCGGCCTCGTGCACGAACTTCGGCGAGTGCACCCCGACGATCACGAGCGTGTCGCGGTGCTTCTCCTCCAGGTCCCGGAGCTCGTCGAGGACGTGCAGGCAGTTCACGCAGCAAAACGTCCAGAAATCGAGCAGAACAATCTTTCCTCGCAGGTCGGCGAGGGTCAGTTCTTCTCCACCCGTGTTCAGCCAGCCGCCCTTGCCGATCAGCTCGGGGGCACGGACACGGGCACGTCGGGGCGCGGGCGCGGGGTGGGGCGCCGGGGCGGCATCGTTCATGGTTCAAGCTTGCCATCCTGGCCACGTCGACGACGCGCGGCGGGGGCGGGAGGCGTTCACCCGGTGCTTCGGGTGAGAAACCCACGGCGCCGGGCAGACATAGGGCCGTGAAATATCTCGTACGGGACAAGATCTTCGCGATCGGCGACGACTACTGGATCGAGGACGAGCAGGGCCGCCACGCCTTCCTCGTCGACGGCAAGGCGCTGCGGCTGCGCGACACCCTGGAGCTGAAGGATCCCGACGGGCGGGTCCTGGTCACCCTGCGGCAGAAGATGTTCAGCCTCCGGGACGCGATGACGATCGAGCGGGACGAGCGGCCGCTCGCGACCGTCCGCCGCAAGCGGCTCTCCCTGCTCCGCAACCACTACCGGGTGACGCTCGTCGACGGCACCGGACTGGACGTCAGCGGCCGGATCCTGGACCGGGAGTTCACCGTCGAGTACGAGGGGGAGCTCCTGGCGCACATCTCCCGGCAGTGGTTCCACGTCCGTGAGACGTACGCGGTGAACGTGGTCCGTGAGGACGCGGACGCGGCGCTGCAGATCGCGGTCGCCGTGTGCGTGATCCGGATGGCGGAGCGGGAGAGGGAGGACTGACCCCCCCAAGTCCTCAGGCGGCCTTCTCCAGCGCCTGTTCCAGGTCCGCCCACAGGTCCTCCACGTGCTCGATGCCGACCGACAGCCGGACCGTGCCCGCGCCGATGCCGGCCGCCGCGAGCGCGGTCGCGTCGAGCTGGTGGTGGGAGGTGGACGCCGGGTGCATCACCAGGGTCTTCACATCGCCGAGGGAGACGCTGAGGGAGGCGAGCCGTACCGCCTCGACGAAGGCGCGGCCCGCGTCCCGGCCGCCCGCGAGGTCGAGCGAGATCACCCCGCCGCCCCCGGCCGGCAGCAGGCGCGCGGCGATGTCGCGGTCCGGGTGGCTCGCGAGGGCCGGGTGGCGGACGGCCTCGACCGCCGGGTGCGCTTCGAGCCGGGCGGCGAGCTCGGCGGCGCTCGCGCACTGGCGCTCCATGCGCAGGGAGAGGGTCTGCATGCCGCGCAGGGTGAGCCAGGCGGCGAACGGGTCGGTGGACGCGCCCTGTTCGACGGCGTGGTGGCGGACGCGCCCGTACAGCTCCGCGTCCTTGAAGACGGCGATGCCGCCGAGGACGTCCGCGTGCCCGGCCAGGTACTTGGTGGCGGAGTGGACGACGATGTCGGCGCCGTGGTCGAGGGGGCGGCAGAGCAGCGGGGAGGCGAAGGTGTTGTCGACGGCGACGGGGACGCCGGCCTCGGCGGCGACGGCGGCGAGCGCGGGGACGTCGGCGACGCGGGTGGTGGGGTTGGCGATGGTCTCCAGGTAGAGGAGCCGGGTCTCGGGGCGCAGGGCGGCCCGCACCTCGTCCGGGTCGGTGCCGGAGACGTAGGTGACGTCGACGCCCCAGCGGGCGGCGAGGTCGGTGAGGACGGCGTACGTGCCGCCGTACAGGCAGGTCTGGGCGATGACGTGGTCGCCGCTGCCGAGCAGGCCGAGGAGGACGGCGTTGATGGCGCCCATGCCGGAGGCGAAGGACCGGGCGGCGGCGCCGCCCTCCAGGCGGGTGACGGCCTCCTCCAGGGCGCGGACGGTGGGGTTGCCGAGGCGGGCGTAGAGGAAGGCGTCCGGGGAGGTGAAGCCGGCGGCGAGGGCGTCGGCCGAGTCGAAGGCGAAGACGTGCCCCTGGTGGAGGGGGATGCCGAGGGGCCTGCTGCCGGTGATCTCGACGTGGGGCGGGTGGACGGCGAGGGTCTCGGGACGCGGGGTCGCGGAGTCGGCGTGGGTCATGAACTCAGTCTGGGAAGAAGCCGGTTGCCTTCACAGGTCCAATCCCGGCAGATTGGTTCGGTGATGGAGCCAATCCACTTGTCCCCGGCGTCCCCGCCGTCCCCGGCGTCCCCGCCGTCCCCGGCGTCCCCGCCGTCCCCCGATGAGCTCGTCGGCCGGCTCGGCCGCTGGTCCGCCGGGCGCGGGCCGCTGTACGTGCTGCTCGCCGCCCGGCTGCGGCGGCTGATCGACGAGGGCGCGTTGCCGCCGGGCGCACTCCTGCCGCCGGACCGGTGGCTCGCGCGGGCCCTGGCCGTGGGCCGTACGACGGTGGTCGCCGCGTACGAGACGCTCCGTCAGGAGGGCCGGGTGGTACGGCGCCAGGGCAGCGGGACCCGGGTGGCGGCGGCCGCGCTGACGCTGGAAGAACCCCGGGTGAAGGAGACCTCCAACCCGCTCTTCCTGCACCTCCTCGAAGCTCCGGACGACGTGATCCTGCTGAGCTGCGCCGCCCCGGACCGGCCGCCGGCCGAGCTGGCGGAGGCGTACCGCGGTCTCGTGCTCCCGGACGGAGACCTCGGCTACCACCCGGCGGGGATCGGGGCCCTGCGGGCGGCGGTCGCGGCGCGGTACGCGGCGCGGGGCGTGCCGACCGCACCGGGGCAGATCCTGGTCACCACCGGTGCGCAGCAGGCCCTCTCGCTGCTCGCCCGGCTGCTCGTCGCGCCCGGTGACGGGGTGCTCGTGGAGGCGCCGACGTATCCGGGGGCGCTCGATCTGTTCCGGGAGGCGGCCGCCGTGCCGCTGCCGGTGGCGGTGGGTCCTGACGGGGTGGACGTGGCGGAGGCGGTGCGGGTGATGGAGCGTCACCGTCCGGCTCTGGCGTATGTGATCAGCCGGTTCCAGAACCCGACGGGGGCGGTCCTGCCGCCGCTCGCCGGGCGCCGGCTCGTCGAGGCGGCGAACGCGCTGGGGGTGCCGCTGGTGGACGACGAGGTCCTCGCCGACCTCGCCTTCGACGCGGCCGCCGGGTGGTCTCCCCTCTCCTCGTACGGCGAGGTCATCGGCGTCGGTTCGCTGAGCAAGGTGGTGTGGGGCGGGCTGCGGATCGGCTGGGTGCGCGGCCCCGCGCCGCTGATCGCCCGCCTCGCCCGGCTGAAGGCCCTGCACGACCTGGGCTGCGACGTGCCGTCCCAGCTGGCGGCGGTGCGGCTGCTCGACGGGTACGGGCCGCTCCTCGCGGACCGGCTGCGGGCGGTCCGCGCGGGCCACGACCATCTGCGGGCCGAGCTGGCCCGGCTGCTGCCGTCCTGGTCGTGCGCCCCGGCGACCGGCGGGCAGACCCTGTGGGTGCGGCTTCCCCACGGCGACGGCGTCTCCTTCGCGCAGCTCGCCCTCCGGCACGGGGTGGCCGTCCTCCCGGGTGCCACGACCGACGCGCTCGGCGGCAGCGTGCGCCGTCTGCGCCTGCACTTCCTGGCGGCCCCTGAGGTGCTGACGGAGGCGGTACGGAGACTGGCGGCGGCCTGGGCCGAGTACACACCGGGGCCTGAGGCGGGGCGGGAAGCGGGACGGGCGGCGCTGCGGGGGATCACGGTCTGACCTCGCGGCCCCCGAACCTTCGACTGTGTTTCGACGGAGTAGGAATCCTTCATGCACCTCCACGTCACCCCCTTCGACCTGCGGGCCTGGAAGGCGGGGAACCGGCACGACCACCGGGCCGGCTGGCAGGGGGTCTCGCCGGAGTTCGGCGAGATCACGCTGACCTGTCCCCTCCCCCGCACCTCTCCGGGGTCGCTCGTCTCGGAGGTACGCGGCGGGCTGCTGCCGACCGCCTCCTTCGAGGCGCGCGGGGCGCACGTCGAGGGGATGAGGCTGCCGGGCCTGAACCGGTCCACGCTGCGCGTCGGCGACCGGGTCGTGTATGTGACGCGGAACCGTTTCGGCGCCACCCTGGAGCAGCGCGCCCTGGAGATGCGGTACGCGGGCGACCGCTTCCGGCTCGCGGCCCTCGACAGGCGGGGCTACGTCCTGACCCGCGCCGCGGACGGCGAGGACCCCGGTGTCCGGATCACCGTCCGCGAGACGGGTCGCGGCAAGGGCCGCAGGCTGTCCGTGCGGGTCGACGGGCGTGCCGAGGGCGGGGACCTGGCGCTCGGTCTGGTCTTCGCGGGGGTCGACCGCTCCGCGCTGACGCGGACCGGCGCGGTGCGGGCGGGCCTCTCCCGCGCCACCCATTTCTGGACCGAGTCCCAGTACTGAGCCGGGCTAGTCGGTCTTCGGGCCGTACGCCTCGAAGCCGATGACGTCCAGCGGGTCCTCGTGGGGGCGTACGAGGCCGGGGAGGCCTTCCGTGCGGAGTTCGCCGCGCAGCCAGGCGAGGAGGGTGGCGGTGAGCGTGCCGGTGAGCGGCGGGCCCTGGTCGGCGTGGCGCGGAATGACGATCAGCGGCCAGTCGTCGGGGGTGGCGCCCTCGGTGAGCCAGCACAGCTCGTCGCCGTCGATGGAGTCGGCGAAGGGCAGGAAGCCGCCGGGTTCGGGCCAGACGGCCAGCGGGTGGTACTCGGGGTGGTCGGCGCGCAGGCCCCGGTAGGCGGCGCCGTACCACTCCTCGGTGCCCGCCAGGTCGTACCGCTCGGTGCCCAGCGGGGTGCGGAGGCGGAGCCACTGGCACCAGGCGCCGCCGCCGTACGTCTCCATCAGGCGGACGTACTCGGTGGGGAGGCGGGTGCCGAGGCGTTCGTACAGCCACTCCCAGCTCTCCGAACCGAGGTACGGCTCGGCGGGCGGCGGGATCAGCGCGGTGAGCGTGTCGAGGCCGGTGCCGCCGGAGGCGAGCGCGGCGCGCTGTCCGGGGGTCGGTTCGGGGCGCCGGGGCGGCGGGGTCCAGGGGGACAGTTCGCCTCCGGCGAGGCCGCTGCGGGCGAGGTGCGGGCGCAGGCCGTCGGAGACGAAGCCGGTGAGGGTCGGCAGGAGGGTGGTGCCGGGGCGGACCCACGGGTCCTTGCCGGCGTTCGCGAGGTCCCGCACGTGGACGACGACCGGCCACCGGTCCGGGTCGTCGGAGGCGGTGGTGTCCCAGTAGAGGGTGTCGGACATGCGGGTCTCGCCGAAGGGGAGGACGCCGGGGGCGTCCCGGCGGCCCTCCTCGACGAAGCTCCCGTAGGAGAAGAGGCGCGCGTCGCTGGCGAAGGGCGTGTGCAGCCAGAGCCGTTCGCCGATGTCGAGGGGGCCGTAGGCGGTGGCTATCGCCTTGTAGTCGGCGGGCAGGCGCAGGCCGAGCCATTCCTCGACCGCGTCCCAGTCGACGGGAACCGCGGGGCCCTCCGGCGGCGGGCCGAAGAGCTCCGCGAAGGCGGCGACGGCCGCGGCGTCGACCGCGGCTGCGGTGTCTGCGTCGGCTGCGGCTGCGGCTGCGGCTGCGGCGTCGGCCGTGTCCGGGTGGGGCATCAGGCCCGCCTCGGCGCCGCGATCCCCAGCACCCGGTCCTTGAGCGCCGGGAACTCCTCCCGGGTGGTGCGGACCTTCGCCGGGTCGAGGACGACCCGGAGGATCTCCTCGTCCGGGCCGGCCTCCGCGAGGGTCTCGCCCCAGGGGTCGACGACGATCGAGTGCCCGGCCTGCTCCACGCCCGCGTGGGTGCCGGCGGTGCCGCAGGCGAGGACGTACGCCTGGTTCTCGACGGCCCGGGCCTTGGCGAAGAGGGTCCAGTGGGCGCGGCGCCGGGCGGGCCAGCCGGCCGGGACGACGAAGGCCTGGGCGCCCGCGTCGACGAGGCCGCGGAAGAGTTCGGGGAACCGCAGGTCGTAGCAGGTGCCGACACCGACGGTGAGGGTCGGCAGGTCGACGGTGACGAGGTCCTCGCCGGCCGCCATGAGGACGGCCTCGCCCTTGTCGAAGCCGAAGCGGTGGATCTTGCGGTAGGAGGCGGCGAGCTCTCCGTCGGGGGAGAGGACGAGCGAGGTGTTGTAGAGGGCGCCGCCCTCCGCCTCGACGAAGGATCCGGCGTGCAGCCAGACGCCGGCGTCGCGGGCGGCGGCCGCCATCGCGCGGTGGGTGGGGCCGTTCAGCGGTTCGGACTCGGCGGCGAAGAGGTCGGACGCGAACGCGCCGACGGTCCACAGTTCCGGCAGGACGACGAGGTCCGCGCGGCCGGATTCCTCCCGTACGAGACGCGCCACGCGGGCGCGACGGGCATCGACCGGTTCGTCCGGGTCTACCGCGATCTGGATCAGCGAGGCGCGCACACTACCACCGTCCTGGCATTCGAGCCGTCAACACCGGCCTACGATCGTCACACGAAAGCACTGCCGGGGTGCCTTCGGGCAGCGTAACTTAGCGTCCGAGCCTCCCACCCAGTCGTGTTTTCAGCCCGCGCACCGAAGAACCGCCGAGGGGTCCCGTGACCGTCCATCCCAGCCTCCAGAACTACGCCGACGCCTGGACCCATTCCATCGAGGCGATAGCCGAGCTGGTCCAGCCGCTCGTGGAGGGCGAGTGGAACCGGCCGACCCCGTGCATCGGCTGGTCGGTGCGGGACATCGTGTCCCATGTGATCGGCATGGAGACGGAGATGCTCGGCGATCCGCGGCCGATCCACTCCCTGCCCCGCGACCTGTACCACGTACGCAGTGACTTCGCGCGCTACATGGAGGTCCAGGTCGATGTGCGGCGGCACCACACGGCGCCGGAGATGACCTCGGAGCTGGAGTACATCCTGATCCGCCGGGCCCGGCAGCTCCGCAACGAGAACCGCTCCCCCGAGCATCTGATCCGCGCTCCCCTCGGCGCCGAGCAGTCCCTCGAACTGGCCTACCGGGACCGTGCCTTCGACGTGTGGGTGCACGAGCAGGACCTGCGGACGGCCCTCGGCGTGCCGGGGAACCTGGACTCGGCGGGTGCGCTGGTGGCCCGGGACGTGCTCCTGGAGGCGCTGCCGGACGTGGTCGCGAAGGACGCCGGGGCGCCCGCGTCCTCGGCGGTGGTGCTCGACGTGACCGGTCCGGTGGAGTTCCTGCGGACGGTGCGGGTGGACGCGGAGGGCCGCGGTTCGATCGACGGCGCGCCGTCCCTGGGTCCCGCGGTGACGCTGGCGACGGACTGGGAGACGTTCGTACGGCTCGCCTGCGGCCGGGTCCGGCCGGCCGAGGTGGCCGACCGGGTCAAGATCGAGGGCGACGCGGAGCTCGCGGCGGCGATCCTGGACAACTTCGCGGTGACGCCCCGGTAGACCGCTACACCGGTACGTGCACGGCCTCGACGCGGCTCGCGACGAGCCGTTCCCGTTCCCTGCGGTGGGTGCGGGCCTTGAGGCGGAGGATCTGCACGATGCCGAGGGTCTCCAGGACGAAGACCGAGGAGAACGCGATCCGGTAGTTGTCGCCGGTCGCGTCGAGCAGCACGCCCACGGCGAGCAGCGTCGTCATCGAGGCGACGAAACCGCCCATGTTGACGATGCCGGAGGCGGTGCCCTGACGCTCCGGCGGGTTGGCCGGGCGGGCGAAGTCGAAGCCGATCATCGAGGCCGGTCCGCAGGCGCCGAGGACCAGGCAGAGGGTGACGAGCAGCCACATCGGGGCGTGGCCGGGGTACGCGAGGGTGGTCCCCCACAGCAGGGCGGTGGCCGCGACCGTGCCGAGGGCGAGCGGGGCGCGGGCCGCGTGGTGGCGGGCGATGATCTGCCCGTACGCGAGGCCGATGACCATGTTCGAGAGCACGACCAGGGTGAGCAGGGTCCCGGCGGTGGAGCGGGAGAGGCCCTGCGCCTCGACGAGGTAGGGCAGGCCCCAGAGCAGCAGGAACACCATGGCCGGGAACTGGGTGGTGAAGTGCACCCAGAGGCCGAGCCGGGTGCCGGGCTCGCGCCAGGACTCGGCGATCTGGCGGCGGACGAAGGCCGCGCCCGCGTGGGAGGAGGGCTCCGGCTCGTACCCCTCGGGGTGGTCCTTGAGGAAGAGCAGCATCAGGACGAGGACGAGGACGCCGGCGAGGGAGCTGCCGACGAAGGTGGTCGTCCAGCCGAGGCCGTGCAGGGCGCGGGCGATGAAGACGGTGGAGACGAGGTTGCCGGCCATGCCGATGAGCCCGGCGAGCTGGGCGATGAGCGGGCCGCGGCGGGCCGGGAACCAGCGGCTGCCGAGGCGCAGGACGCTGATGAAGGTCATGGCGTCGCCGCAGCCGAGGAGGGCGCGGGAGGCGAGGGCCGTGCCGTACGAGGGGGAGAGCGCGAAGCCCAGCTGGCCGATGGTGAAGAGGACGACGCCGAGGGTCAGGACCTTCTTGGTGCCGAGCCGGTCGACGAGGAGGCCGACGGGTATCTGCATGCCCGCGTAGACGAGCAGCTGGAGTATGGAGAAGGTGGACAGGGCGGAGGCGTTGACGTCGAAGCGGTCGGCGGCGTCGAGTCCGGCGACGCCCAGGGACGTGCGGAAGATGACGGCGACGAAGTAGACGGCGACGCCGACGCCCCAGACGAGGGCGGCGCGGCGGCCGCCGGGCGGGTCTCCGGGGAGGGTGACGGCGGATCCGTAGGAGCTGTTCACCGCTCCTCACCCCGGACCAGGACCTTGACCCAGCTGAGGTGCTGGCGGACGCAGTGCGCGGCGCCCTCGACGTCGCCGGCCTTGATGCGGTCGAGGATCTCGGCGTGTTCGGTGATGTTCTTGGCGACGCGGTCGGGCTGGGACTGCATCACGGCGACGCCCATGCGCAACTGGCGGTCGCGGAGCTGGTCGTAGAGGCGGGAGAGGATCTGGTTGCCGGCGTGCCGGACGATCTCGGCGTGGAAGCAGCGGTCGGTGACGGCGACCTCGGCGAGGTCCCCGGCCTCGGCGCGCCGCTTCTGCTCCTCCAGGAGCTCTTCGAGACGGGCGATCAGGCCGGCGGGGGCGGGCACGGCCCGGCGGACGGCGAACTCCTCGACGAGGAGCCGGGTCTCGACGACGTCGGCGATCTCCTGGGCGGAGACGGCGAGGACGAGGGCGCCCTTCTTCGGGTAGAGCTTGAGGAGGCCTTCCATCTCCAGCTTGAGCAGCGCCTCGCGGACGGGGGTCCTGGACACCCCGACGGCCTGGGCGAGTTCGCCCTCGGTCAGGAGGGTGCCTCCCTCGTAGCGCCGGTCGAGTACGGCCTGCTTCACGTGCATGTAGACGCGGTCGGCGGCAGGGGGCTGCCTGGTGGGCTGCGGGGCGGGACCGGCGGGCGCTGATGGCATGCGCACAGCATAGATACAAGAGAGGTGCAAGAAAGAGCCCCGTCCACATCGTGGACGGGGCGGCCGCTGCGGACGGCGGACTCAGCCCGCGTTCTCGTAGCGGTAGTCGTAGTACTTCTCACCCGCGACGAGAACGGAGGTGAAATGGACCGGAATTCCGTCCGCATTCCGCGGGACCTCCTGCGAGGTCTGCCGCGTGAAACCGAGCGAGACCCCCGGGACCACCGGGTTCTCCGGATTCTCCGCGTCGACCGTCCAGCCGCGCTCCACCGCCCGGGCCAGGAGCTCGTCGGCCGGGACGCGGAACACGTCCTCGCCGTCGAGCAGGACCCGGGTCGAGGTCTCCCGCCCCTCGCCCGGCCACCACAGCTCGATCGCCGTGACGGTGTTCTCCTCCTCCAGGAGCACCTCCACGCCCACCTTGTCGCACTTCGCCGAGATGGTCACCAGGACACGGTTGGGGCGGGTGCGGACCCGGGGCTCGCCCCAGGGCGACACGGCCGCGACCGCCTCGTCGAGCGTCATCCCGAGCCGCACCGGCCCGACACCGTGCGGGGGTTCGAGCAGCAGGTCCATTCCCCACCCACGCCTTTCTCTTTCAGGAGGTTCTATTTCAGGATGTCGTAGTCGATCGTCCAGCCGCGGTCGGCCAGCATTTTCTGGAATTTACGGTTGTGTTTGAGGCTATCGATCATATCGGCGATATGGGTGTCGTACTTGTCGCCGTAGAGGTCACGGATCTCGTTGATGTCCATCATCATCGCCTCGTCCCAGCGCCCCGCGTCGATGAGCGCCCGCTGGTCCGCGCGCCACTGGTCGGCCTCCTTGCTGGAGCCGGTGCTCGTGACGCCGCGGTGGTCGTCGTACTCCATGCGGATCGCCGGGCCCATGCCCGCGCCGCCGCTCTTCGTCTTCCGGAAGCCGGCCTGGTCGAGATGGGCGTAGGAGTCCTTCGCCGGGATGTGGTTGATCTCCATGTCGACGTCGGTGCGCCGCGTCCCGTCGTCGTTCTTGAGGTTCGCCGGCTGGAGTCCGCTGTACCAGCCGCCGTCCTCCGTGCACCCCTTGGCGATCAGGCCCTCGGGGTCCATCCGGACGTGCGGGTTGAGCACATAGGCGACCGGGTTGGGCGCCGGGCCGAGACCGAGCGGGTCGGGGCTCGTGTAGCGGGCGGTCGCCGGGTCGTAGTGGCGGTGCAGGTTGTAGTGGAGGCCCGTCTCCGGGTCGTCGTACTGGCCGGGGAACCGCAGCGGCGTGTACGCGACGGCGTCCCGGTTCCAGGTGGTGTGGCCCCACACGGTGGTCCGGCTGTGCCAGGCCACCTCCCCGTCCTCGTCGACGAGTTCGCTCGGGGTGCCGATGAGGTCCGTGACGATCGCGAAGAAGCGGCTCTCCTCGGTGTCCGTGCGCCGCTCCAGCTGGGCGAGCGGGCGGCGGCCGTCGTAGTCCCAGGTGAGCGCGGTGCCCTGGGCCGAGTCCGTCTGCTCGACGAGCCGGCTGCCGTCCCAGGTGAACCGGACCGACTGCACGACCGTCCGGCCGTCCTCCGCCATCCGGTGCTTGGCCGTGCGCCGGCCCAGCGGGTCGTAGGCGTACGTCCACAGCGTCCCGTCCGGCGTCCGGCAGGCCGTCAGCCGGTCCTCGGCGTCCCAGGTGTAGTGCCAGGTCTCCGGCTTGCGGGAGAGCCGGGTGCGCTGCCGCAGCACCACCCGGCCCGCGTCGTCGTACTCGTAGCGGACCGCGCCGGCGGCGAGCACCCGGGTGCCCCCGTAGCTGCGCGCGCCCCGGCCCTCGTCCCGCAGCGCCCGGTCCGGCCACTCGGCGTGGGTCTGGTTGCCCATGGCGTCGTAGGTGTAGCGCTCCGACCAGTCGTCCGCGGTCACCTCGGTCGGGCGGCCCACGACGTCGAGGCCGAAGAGGGTGACGCGGCCGGTCAGCCGGTCGGTCACCTCCTCCGGGCAGCCGTCGGCCCGGTAGGCGTAGCCGCGGGAGCGCAGCTCGCCGCGGGGGCCCGTGAGGGTCTGGCCGGCCAGCCGTCCGGCGGCGTTCCACTCGGAGGCCAGCGTCACGGGCCGGTCGGCCTCGCCGAAGACCCGGCTGAGCTCACGGCCCCGGGCGTCCCGGCCGAAGCGCAGCGCGTGCCCGCCGCTGACCAGCTCGGTGCGCTGCCCGGTGGCGTCGTAGGCGAAGGTCGACACCGCGCCCGTCGGCGTGGTGCGGGACACCACCCGGCCCGCCGCGTCCCGCTCGTAGCGGAGGGTGCGTCCGTCGACGGTCTCGGCGAGGACCCGGCCGAGGGCGTCCCGTTCCAGGGTGAGGGTGGAGTCGGGGGACGTGACCGAGGTGATCCGGCCGGCCGCGTCGTAGACGTAGCGGGTCGTGCGGCCCGCGATCTCCTTGGTGAGGAGCCGGCCGCACACGTCGTACGTGAGGGTGGTGGTGTCGCCGAGCGGGCCGGTGCGGGCGACGAGCCGGCCGCAGGCGTCGTAGGCGTAGCGGACGGTGCGGTCGTCGAAGTCGGTCTCGGAGACCAGCCGGCCGGCCGCGTCGTAGACGTACGTCCAGGTCAGGCCCTGCGGGCCGAGCACCTCGGTGAGCCGGAGCTCGGTGTCGTAGCGGAACGCGTAGCGGGCCCCGTCCGCGCCCGTCCGGGCCGTGAGCAGGTCGAAGTGGCCGTACTCGAAGCGGGTGGTGGCGCCGGTCGCGTCGGTGTGGGAGGCGCAGTTGCCCTCCTCGTCCCAGGTCCAGCTCTCGGTGCTGCCGTCCGGGCCGGTCAGGCGGGAGAGCCAGCCCTCCGGCGTCCACTCCATGGCGGTGACGGCGCCGGTGGGGTCGGTGCCGCGCACCGGGCGGCCGTAGGCGTCCCGGGCGACGGCGTAGGTGTGGCCGAGGGCGTCGGTGGTGGTGAGGGTGACGCCGGCGTCGTCGGTCGTGAAGCGCTCGGTGGCCCCGTCGGGGCCGGTGCGTGCGGTGAGCGCGCCGAAGGCGTCGTGGGTGAAGCGGGTCACCGCGCCGTCCGGGGCGAGGAGTTCGGTGCGGTTGCCGCGGGCGTCGAAGGTCTGGCGCCAGGTCGTGCCGTCGGGGCCGGTGACCGCCACCGGCAGGTGCAGGGCGTCGTAGGCGGTGGTGGCCTCGGTGCCGTCGGGGAAGCGGATGCGGGTGAGGTCGGCGTGGTCGTCCCAGGTGAAGTGGGCCTCGTTGCCGAGCGGGTCGGTGCGGGAGAGCAGGTTGTCGTGGCGGTCCCAGCTGCGCAGCACCGTGTTGCCGAGCGGGTCGGTCTCGGCGACGACCTGGCCGAGCTCGTTGAGCCGGACGACCGCGACGGCCCCGGTGGAGTCGGTGAAGCGGGTCAGGCGGTGTCCGGTGGCGGCGTCGGTCTCGTAGGCGAAGCGGGAGGAGAGGAAGCCGTCGGGTCCGATGGTCTCGACGACCCGGCCGGCGGAGTCGTACACGTACCGGTAGACGGCACCCTTGCGGTCGGTCCAGGAGGTGACGCGGGCCTGGTCGTCGTAGGTGAACCGGAGCGGGCGGCCGGAGCAGTTGGTGACGGTGTCGAGGTTGCCGAAGGGGTCGTACCCGAACGAGGCGAGGGTCCTCGCCCCCTCCGGGGCGTACAGGGAGAGGCCGGTGACCCGGCCCGCCTCCGGGTCGGTGAGGACGAGGGCGCGGTAGCCGCCCTCGTGGACGACCGAGGAGGGCAGGCCGTCGTCGCCGCGCTGGATGTGGACGACGTTGCCGTGCCGGTCCTCGATGGAGCGGAGCCAGTAGTAGAGCGTGCCGCGGAACGGGTTGCCGGTGTAGTGGCGGGTGATCCCGGCGTGCGGGTCGCGCATCGCGTACGTGACCTCGCCGAGCGCGCCCGCGTCGGCGAGCGAGAGCGGCAGCCGGGCGCCCTCGACCGGCCACACCTCGTCGTCCTCGGCCTGCGGGAGCCTCGGGTAGACGAGGACGGAGCCGTCCTCGCGGGCCAGGAGCGCCCCGCCGCGGGGGTCGAGTTCGATGCGTTCGTCGAGGGTGGAGGCCCAGCTGCGGCCGAAGAGCTGGCCGTAGCGGTAGCCGGAGAGGTGGGTGCGGCGCAGGATCAGGGGCAGGACGCCGGGCAGGGCCAGGTCGGTCTGGGCGAGGATCATCTCGCCGGAGGCGATGTCGACCGGGTCGGTCGCGCAGCGGCGGGTGTTGACGGGGGTTCCCTTGCCCCGAGGGTCGTCCTTCGCGTCCTTCATCGAGTCGGGCTTCACGGCGGACGGGCCGCGCTTGTCGTTCGGGCCGCCCCCGGGGCCCTTGCCGCCGCCGTCCTCGTGCTTGCGGCGCTCGTTGGCGAGGCGGACGCGCACGTCGTCGTCGTGGTTCTTGTGGTCGACGGAGATCTGCTTGACGGCCTTGGGGAGCGTCTTGCCGACGTGGTCCCCCATGGTCGTGGCGGACTTGGCGAGGGCGTCCATCGCCTTGTCGAGGACCGGGTCGAGGGCCTGGGCGATGGAGTCACGGCCCCGGGTGCGGCCGTGGTGCGACCGGGCCCTGGTGAGCTTCCCGCTGGTCTTGCCGTGGATGGCGACGCTGACGCCGTTGAGCTGGGTGCCGGCGTGGTCGTGCTCGGCATGGTCGATGGAGAAGCCCTTGCCGCCGCCGGGGCCGCCGCCCGAGCCGCCCGCGGAGGCGAGTTTCAGGGCGTCCTTGGAGGACTGCACGCCGTCCTTGAAGCCGTCCGCGCCCGCCTGCTTGGCCTGGTCGAGGTTCACCCCGTCCTGGAGGCCGAGGGCGGTGGCGCCGAGCTGGACGACGAGGTCGGCGGCGAGGTTCTCCAGGGCGGCGACGGCCGGCTCGGTCATGGCCGAGACGATGTAGGAGACCGCCTCCTCCATGCACTCCTTGATGAGGCGCTTGACCACCTCCTGGGTGGCCCGCATGGCGCCCGCGCCGATCAGCGCGGAGAGCCCGCCGGTGACCGGGATGAGGGAGAGGGCGATCCCGGCCTCCGAGGCCAGATAGCCGAGTTGGACGAGGGCCGCGCCCTTCATGACCTCGACGGCCGTCGCGGCGGCGTCGACACCGCCGGCGATGGTGCGCGCCGCCGAGGCGATGTCCTTGATGTGCTTGTCCTTGACTTTGCCCCAGTGACCGTTGAGGGCGTCGAGGGCCTCGCCGTGCCCCGAGGAGAGCAGCCGCTGCACATGGTTGTTGGCGAGCTGCCCGTCGTCCTCCAGGTCGGAGGCGAATTCCCGCAGGGCGTCCGCCATGTCCCGGTAGGCGTCCTCGTCCACATTGGGCCAGGCCACGCCTATGAGATCGAGGAGCGTGTCCGCCCAACCGGGCACCGTGACCGCCATGCTTCCCCCTGTGCGTCCGTGTGCTTCGTCTCGTTCGCGAAGCGGAACAGTCCTACCACGGAGAAGGACGCGGAAACGCATCCGGCGGTGGCAGGAGCCACCGCCGGATGTTTCACGTGAAACGGACGAACCTCGGCACTACGCCCAGGTGATGAGCCTCTTCGGGTTCTCCAGGATCGCGGCGACGTCCGCCAGGAACTTGGAGCCGAGCTCGCCGTCGACCAGGCGGTGGTCGAAGGAGAGGGCCAGCGTGGTGACCTGACGCGGCTTCACCTTGCCCTTGTGGACCCACGGCTGGAGCTTGATGGCACCGACCGCGAGGATCGCGGACTCGCCGGGGTTCAGGATGGGCGTACCGGTGTCGACGCCGAAGACGCCGACGTTGGTGATGGTGAAGGTGCCGCCCTGCATCGCCGCCGGGGTCGTCTTGCCCTCGCGGGCGGTGGCGACGAGCTCGCTCAGGGACTGCGAGAGCTGGGGCAGGGTCTGGGCGTGCGCGTCCTTGATGTTCGGCACGATCAGACCGCGCGGGGTGGCCGCGGCGATGCCCAGGTTCACGTAGTGCTTGAGGACGATCTCCTGCGCCGCCTCGTCCCAGGCCGCGTTGATGTCCGGGTTGCGCTTGGCCGCGACCAGGACGGCCTTGGCGATGAGGAGGAGCGGGTTGACCCGCAGGCCCGCCATGTCCTTGTCGGACTTGAGCTCCTCGACCAGCTTCATCGTGCGCGTGATGTCGAAGGTCACGAACTCGGTGACGTGCGGCGCGGTGAAGGCCGAGCCGACCATCGCCGCCGCCGTGGCCTTCCGTACGCCCTTGATGGGGATACGGGTCTCCCGGGCGTCCGACGGGACGGCGGGGGCCGCCTGGACCGGAGCCGCGACCGGCGCGGGGGCCGCCACGGGGGCCGGGGCCTCGACGACCGGAGCGGGCGCCGGGGCGGCCGCGCGGTGGACGTCCTCGCGGGTGATGATCCCGTCCGGGCCGGTCGGGGTGACCGACGCCAGGTCGACGCCGAGGTCCTTGGCGAGCTTGCGCACCGGCGGCTTGGCCAGCGGGCGGGCGCCCGCGGGGGCGTGACCGTTCAGCTGCTCGGGGACCACCGGGGCGGCCTGGGCGGCGGCCGGAGCGGCCGCCGTCCTGCGGGCCCGGCGCTTCGTGGAGCTCGCGGCCACGCCGTAGCCGACGAGGACCGGCTGGCGGCCCTCCGGCTCCGGCTCGGCCACCGGCTCCTGCGCGGGGGCGGCGGCCACGGCCGGCGCCGCCGGCGCCTCGGGCTCGGCGCCGCCGCCGACGTTCACCGAGATGATGACCTGGCCGACGTCGACCGTCGTGCCCTCGGGGAACAGCAGCTCGTGGACCGTGCCGTCGAAGGGGATCGGCAGCTCGACCGCGGCCTTGGCGGTCTCGACCTCGCAGACGACCTGCCCGTCGGTGACGGTGTCACCGGGCTGGACGTACCACTTGAGGATCTCGGCCTCGGTCAGGCCCTCGCCCACGTCGGGCATCTTGAATTCGCGGATCGTCATGGTCGTGCTCTCCTCAGTACGCCAGCGAGCGGTCGACGGCGTCGAGCACGCGGTCCAGGCCCGGCAGGTACTCCTCCTCCAGGCGCGCCGGCGGGTACGGCGCGTGGTAGCCGCCGACCCGCAGGACGGGGGCCTCCAGGTGGTAGAAGCAGCGCTCGGTGATCCGGGCGGCGATCTCCGCGCCGGAGCCGAAGAACACCGGGGCCTCGTGGACGACCACCAGGCGGCGGGTCTTCTCGACCGAGGCCTGGATGGTGTCGAAGTCGAGCGGCGAGATCGAGCGCAGGTCCACGACCTCGACCGACTTGCCCTCCTCGGCCGCGACGGCGGCCGCCTCGAGACAGGTCTTCACCATCGGGCCGTAGGCGACGAGGGTGAGGTCCGTGCCCTCGCGGGCGACGCGGGCCTTGTGCAGCTCGCCGGGGATGGCCTCGGTGTCGACCTCGCCCTTGTCCCAGTAACGGCGCTTGGGCTCGAAGAAGATGACCGGGTCGTCGCTCTGGATCGCCTGCTGGAGCATCCAGTAGGCGTCGGAGGAGTTCGCCGGGGTGACGACCTTGAGGCCCGCGACGTGCGCGAAGAGCGACTCGGGGGACTCGGAGTGGTGCTCGACGGCGCCGATGCCGCCGCCGTACGGGATGCGGATGACGACCGGCATCTTCACCGTGCCGAGCGAACGGGCCCGCATCTTCGCCAGCTGGGTGACGATCTGGTCGTACGCCGGGAAGACGAAGCCGTCGAACTGGATCTCCACGACCGGCCGGTAGCCGCGCAGGGCGAGGCCGATCGCGGTGCCGACGATGCCGGACTCGGCGAGCGGGGTGTCGACCACCCGGTCCTCGCCGAAGTCCTTCTGCAGACCGTCGGTGATCCGGAAGACACCGCCGAGCTTGCCGACGTCCAGGCCCATGATGACGACCTTCGGGTCGGTCTCCAGGGCCTTGCGCAGCGACTCGTTGAGCGCCTTCGCGAGGGGAAGGTTCTGAACAGCCATGATTACTCGGCCTCTCCGCCCTCGAAGGACGCCTGGTAGGCGGCGTACTGCGCGCGCTCCTCGTCGACGAGCGCGTGCCCGTCCGCGTACGTGTGGTCGAACATCGCCATGTGCTCCGGGACGGGCATGGCGCGGACGACCTCACGGACGCTCTTGCCGAGGGCCTCGCTCTCGGCCTCCAGCGCCTCGAAGAAGGCCGCGTCGGCGTGGCCCTCGTTCTCCAGGTACACCTTGAGGCGCAGGATCGGGTCCTTGGCCTCCCAGGCCTCGCGCTCCGCGTCGCGGCGGTAGCGCGTCGGGTCGTCGGAGGTGGTGTGGGCGGCCATCCGGTAGGTGAAGGCCTCGATGAGCGTCGGGCCCTCGCCGCGGCGGGCGCGCTCCAGGGCGGAGCGGGTCACGGCCAGGCAGGCCAGGACGTCGTTGCCGTCGACGCGGACGCCGGGGAAGCCGAAGCCGCGGGCGCGCTGGTAGAGCGGGACGCGGGTCTGCTTCTCGATGGGCTCGGAGATGGCCCACTGGTTGTTCTGGCAGAAGAAGACGACCGGGGCGTTGTAGACCGCGGAGAACACGAACGACTCGTTGACGTCGCCCTGGCTGGAGGCGCCGTCGCCGAAGTACGCGAGCACGGCGGAGTCCGCGCCGTCCTTGGCGATGCCCATGGCATAGCCGGTGGCGTGCAGGGTCTGCGAGCCGAGGACGATCGTGTACAGGTGGAAATTGTTGCTGCTGGGGTCCCACCCGCCGTTGTTCACGCCGCGGAACATTCCCAGCAGATTCGTCGGGTCGACCCCGCGGCACCAGGCGACGCCGTGCTCGCGGTAGGTCGGGAAGACGTAGTCGTCGTCGCGCAGGGCCCGGCCGGAACCGATCTGTGCGGCCTCCTGGCCGAGCAGCGAGGCCCACAGGCCCAGCTCGCCCTGACGCTGCAGGGCGGTCGCCTCGGCGTCGAAGCGGCGGGTGAGGACCATGTCGCGGTAGAGACCGCGCAGCTCCTCGGCGCTCAGATCGATGTCGTAGTCGGGGTGCTGGACGCGCTCCCCTTCGGGCGTCAGCAGCTGAACGAGCTCGGGCTCCGAGGCCGTGGCAGGCTTCGTGGTCGCCTTCTTGGTGGTGCTCGTGCTCGCGCTTGCGGTGCGCTTGGTGCCGCTGCTGCGTCGCGTCGTCTTGCGCGCGGCAGTGCTCTCCACGGTCACGTGCGTGCTCCTCCGTCGGTCCGGCCCCCGGGTTCGCCGGTGAGGCCAGTGCGGCTCCGCCTTGTCCGTACCTTCGCACGGGGTGGGTGCGACGCGGCCGGAGTGGGGCGTGACAGGTGCTCCGGCGAGCGCCGTCATAGGCACGTTACCCATTACGCGGCATTCCCGCGAAACCCCACTTGACCTGCGATTTTGCTTGGATTTCCAAGTAAATCGAGAAATGGGGGAAGCGCTGCTGGTCAGCGGCATGGACAACGACCCGACGCCGTCGTCGGAACACCCGGGAGGTTATCCCGCGCACCCCGGGCGCCGGAAGACCCAATATGTGAGACTGACCGCGTGCGCGAAGAAGGAAAAATCCGGGTATTTCTGCTGGACGACCACGAAGTCGTGCGGCGCGGCGTCCACGAGCTGCTCTCCGTGGAGGACGACATCGAGGTGGTCGGCGAGGCCGGCACGGCGGCGGACGCGCTGGTCAGGATCCCCGCGACCCGCCCCGACGTCGCCGTGCTCGACGTGCGACTGCCGGACGGCAGCGGAGTGGAGGTGTGCCGGGAGATCCGCTCGCAGGACGAGTCGATCAAGTGCCTGATGCTGACCTCGTACGCGGACGACGAGGCGCTCTTCGACGCGATCATGGCCGGGGCCTCGGGTTATGTGCTCAAGGCGATCCGGGGGAACGAACTCCTCAACGCCGTGCGGGACGTGGCGGCCGGCAAGTCCCTGCTCGACCCGGTGGCCACCGCCCGGGTCCTGGAGCGGCTGCGCGACGGCAACAACCCGAAGCGCGACGACAAGCTCGCCAACCTGACGGAGCAGGAGCGGAAGATCCTGGACCTGATCGGCGAGGGCCTGACCAACCGGGTCATCGGCGAGCGCCTCCACCTCGCGGAGAAGACCATCAAGAACTACGTCTCCAGCCTGCTGTCGAAGCTGGGCATGGAGCGGCGCTCGCAGGCCGCGGCGTACGTGGCGAGGCTCCAGGCCGAGCGTCACTGAGGAGCCGGCCGGCCCCGGTCCCACCCGTACGGGCCAGGCCGGGGCCGACGGCCCGGTTTCGGGACCTACGTCCCCGTCGAACCGGGGCAGGGGCCCCTTTTCCGACACGGTGCCGGTGGCGGAGAGTGGAGACCATGTCCACCGACGAGATCCGCGCCATCGAGTTGCTCAGCCGTGTGTCGTACGGCCGGGTGGCGACGAGCATGCGGGCGATGCCGTTCGTCGCCCCCGCCCGCCACATCGTGGCCGAAGGCCGTGTCCTGCTCCGGATGCACCGGGGTCTCGGCTACCACCGCGCGTGCAACGGCAGCGTCGTCGCGTACGGTGCGGACAACTGCGACTCCGGCGCCGAGCGCATCTGGTCCGTGCAGTTCACCGGCACCGCGGAGATCGTCGAGCCGACGGAGGAGGAGCTGGCGGCCTTCGGCCCCGAGCCGGTGCGGGTGGACGGCGAGCCCTTCACCCCGGTGTTCATGCGGATCGAACCGCAGTTCGTGACGGTCCACGAGCTCGACTACAGCGGGCAGCCGGAATCCCACCCCGAGGCCCCTTCCGACGACCGCCCCGAGAGCCGCCCCGAGCACCGCCCCGAGCCCCCTTCCGGGGAGCGACATCTGCACCACGCAGCGTGATCTAACATCTGCGGAGTGCCGCGCTCATCTGTACCCCTCGCTCCGCCCGTCGGCCCCCTCCTGCGCCGCTACAGGGACGTCGGCGAGCCCCTCTCCTGCGTCCCCGTGACCGAGGGCCTCCTCAACCGCGGCTACCGGCTCTCCACCACCCGCGGCGCCTACTTCCTCAAGCAGCACCTGGACGCCCCCACCTCCGACCGGGCCACCATCACCCGCCAGCACCGGGCCACCCAGCGCCTGCACGCGCTCGGCCTGCCCGTGGCCCCGCCGCTCCCCGACGGCCGCGGCCGCACGGTCGCCCTCGTCGGCGGCCACTGCTACGCCCTGCACCCCTGGGTCGACGGCCGACACCGCGACGGCGCCCAGCTCTCCACCGGCTGCTCACGGCGGCTCGGGACCCTCCTCGGCCGCGTCCACACCTGCCTGGAGCAGGTCATGGAGTCCCCGCCGCCGGGCGGCGAGCACGAGAGCGCCCGCCCCGAGGACACCTTCCGGGCCATCGAGGAGCTACTCCGGCTCGCCCGCGCGCACCGCCCCCGCGACAGCTTCGACGCGCTCGCCGAGCACCGGCTCAGGGAGCGGCGCCGGCTGCTCGCCCAGCACGCCCACCACCGGCCGCCGGCCGCCTCCGCCGCCGGCTGGGTGCACGGCGACTTCCATCCGCTGAACCTGCTGTACCGGGGCGCGGAGCCCGCCGCCATCGTCGACTGGGACCGGCTGGGGGTCCGCCCCAGGGCCGAGGAGGCGGTCAGGGCCGCCGCGATCTTCTTCGTACGGCCCGAGGGGCAGCTGGCCCTGGAGAAGGTACGGGCGTACGCGCGCGCGTACCGGCGCGAGACGGGCGCGGACGGCGCCGAGCTGGCGGCGGCGGCGCACCGGGTGTGGTGGGAGCGGCTCAACGACTTCTGGACCCTGCGCTGGCGCTACCAGCTGCACGACCGCAGGGCCGACCCGCAGTTTCCCGCGGTGTCGGCCCTGGCGGTGTGGTGGACGCGTGAGTACGCGGCGGTCCGCGACGCCTTCGCCGGCTGAGCTCGCCGGCGGGGCGTCACCGGGGTCAGCCGCCCTGGGTGCCCGTGCCCGTGGTCGGGGTGCCCGGGTTGCCGTTGCCGCCGGAGGAGTCGTCGGTCGGGTCGCCGGTCGGCTGGGTCGGGTTGTCGGTCGGCGGCGCGCTCGTCTTCGTCTGCGTGTCCGTGGGCTCGGTCGTCGGCGTGTCCGTGGTCTCGGTCGGCGGCGCGGTCGTCGGCGTGCTCGTGGGCTCGGTCGTCGTGTGCGTCGACGGCGGGGTCCACGGCTGGTCGGTCGAGCCGCCGGTCGACGTGCCCTGCTCGTCGGTGGGCTCCTGGGAGGGCTCCTCCGAGGCGGTGGGCTCCTGGGAGACGGTGGACGGCGAGTTGCTGACGGTCGTCGGCGGCTTCACCGTGCCGCCGGCGTCGTTCGCCTTGTTCACCGCGTACACGACGCCGGCGACGACCGCGACCAGCGCGAGCGCGGCGAACAGCAACACCTTGCCGCGGCCGCCCTTGCCGCCGTTGCCCGCGTTGTATCCGCCCTGGCCGTAGCCGCCGGTGCCGCCCGTGCCGCCGTCGTAGCCGCCGTAACCGCCGTCGTCCGGGTTCATCGGCGGGAGGATCGGGCCCTGCGCGGTCTCGCCGTGCATCGGGTGGCCCAACGCGGTCGTCGCGGCCATGCCGCCGCCCGGGGTGTGCCCGCCCTCGTAGACCGCGACCGGCCCGGTGTTCCACGTGCCGATGTGGCCGCCCTGCTGCTGGAGCATCTGCAGGCCGTACTGGATGAGCCCGCGCATCTCCTCGGCGCTCTGGAACCGGTCGTCCGGGTCCTTCGCGAGGGAGCGCATGACGAGGCCGTCGAGCTCCGGCGGCACGGACCCCGTGACCTCGGACGGCGGGACCGGCGCGTCCTGCACGTGCTGGTACACGACGGACAGCGGGGTCTCGCCGGTGAAGGGGGGACGCAGCGCGAGGAGTTCGTAGAGCAGGCAGCCGGTCGCGTACAGGTCGGAGCGGTGGTCGACCGCCTTGCCGAGGGCCTGCTCGGGGGAGAGGTACTGCGGCGTGCCCATGACCATGCCGGTCTGGGTCATCGTCGACTGCGCGCCGTGCAGGGCGCGCGCGATGCCGAAGTCCATGACCTTCACCGCACCCGTGTGCGTGATGATCACGTTCGCCGGCTTGATGTCGCGGTGCACGATGCCGTGCTGGTGCGAGTAGGCCAGCGCCTCCAGGACCCCGGAGACGATGATGAGCGCCTGCTCGGGACCGGGCGCCTCGGCGCTGAGCAGCAGGTCGCGGATGGTGCGGCCCTCGACCAGCTCCATCACGATGTACGGCACGGGCCGGCCGCCCACGAGGTCCTCGCCGGAGTCGTACACGGCGACGATGGCGTGGTGGTTGAGCCCGGCGACGGACTGCGCCTCGCGGGTGAAGCGGGCCTTGGAGACCGGGTCCTCGGCGAGGTCGGCGCGCAGCAGCTTGACGGCCACGGTGCGGCCCAGCCGTACGTCCTCGGCGGCGAAGACCTCCGCCATGCCGCCCCGGCCCAGACGGTGCGTCAGCCGGTAGCGGCCGTCGCCGACGACTCCGCCCTCGCCCCAGGATTCCGCCGACGCGTCCGGCACACCGCCACCTGCTCCGGATTCGGGTGCCATCAGTCCTCGCCGTCGTCTGTCGTGCCGTGTCCAGTCGTCACGCTACAGGCTTCGTACGACACCACGGTCCGAGATGGACCGGCCATCCAACCCCCTCGATGTACACCTGTGCAAATTCGACGGGTTTCCCCCGAGAGCGCGGAAACGGTTCGGGGATTGCCTCCTGTGCGGAGGGTCACGGAACGGGTACCGAACGGGTGCCTGGCTTGACGTGTCTCTGCCCTACGGCAGACTTGCGCCAGGAAATTCCGGATCGACGCCGCCACGCGCGCGTAGGGGGAAGCACAGATGAGCCAGGACGGCGCACAGGGCCGCTATGCGGGCGGTTCGGTCGCGGGCGGCCGGTACCAGCTGCGTGACCTGCTCGGCGAGGGCGGCATGGCGTCGGTGTACCTGGCGTACGACAGCGCTCTCGACCGGCAGGTCGCCATCAAGACGCTGCACACGGAGCTCGGCCGGGAGCAGTCTTTCCGCGAGCGGTTCCGGCGCGAGGCGCAGGCCGTCGCGAAGCTGTCGCACACGAACATCGTCTCGGTCTTCGACACCGGCGAGGACACCCTCGACGGCGCCGTCATGCCGTACATCGTCATGGAGTACGTGGAGGGACAGCCGCTCGGCTCGGTCCTCGCCGCCGACGTCCAGCAGTACGGTGCGATGCCGGCCGACAAGGCCCTCAAGGTCACGGCCGACGTGCTGGCCGCCCTGGAGGTCAGCCACGAGATGGGCCTGGTCCACCGCGACATCAAGCCGGGCAACGTGATGCAGACCAAGCGCGGCGTGGTCAAGGTCATGGACTTCGGCATCGCGCGGGCCATGCAGTCCGGGGTCACCTCGATGACCCAGACCGGCATGGTCGTCGGCACCCCCCAGTACCTCTCCCCCGAGCAGGCCCTCGGCCGTGCGGTGGACGCCCGCTCCGACCTTTATTCGGTCGGCATCATGCTCTTCCAGCTGCTGACGGGCCGGCTGCCCTTCGACGCCGACTCGCCGCTCGCCATCGCCTACGCGCACGTGCAGGAGGAGCCGGTCGCCCCGTCCTCCGTCAACCGCTCGGTGACGCCGGCGATGGACGCGCTCGTCGCCCGCGCGCTGCGGAAGAACCCGAACGAGCGGTTCCCGAGCGCGGCCGCGATGCGGGACGAGTGCCTGCGGGTGCTCTCGGCCGGCCAGACCGGTGCCCCGATGATCGTCCAGGGCGGCCCGGTCAGCAGCGGTGCGGGCGTCGGCTCGGCGGTCTTCCCGCCCGTCGGCCAGACCCCGCCGCCGACCCCGCACCCCGGCGTGCAGCAGCCGTACATGCCGACGCCGCAGCCCGGCCCGTACGGCCCCGCGACCCCGGCGCCCGCCCCGGCGTACGGCTACCCGCAGCAGGCGCCGACGCCCGCGCCGTACGCGCCGACCCCGGCCCCCGCGCCGTACGCCCCCACGCCGGCGCCCATGCCCGGACCGGGCACGGTCGCGGGCGGCTCCGGTGCCTCCGTCTCCGGCTCCGGTTCCCGGCGGAACACCCCGGTGCTCGTCGGCGCGATCGCCGTCGCGCTGCTCGCGATCGGCGGCCTGCTCGTCGCGCTCAACCTGAACAAGGAAGAGGACCCGCAGGCGGGCGGCACGGGCGGCACGCAGACCGAGCAGAGCGAGTCCGCGGCGCCGGGCCACAAGGGCCCCGACCTGACCAAGACGATCGACACGAAGAAGTGCACGCAGCCTTCGGAGTCGAGCGACGACCCGTCCAAGTTCGAGGTCCCGAACTTCACCTACAAGAACATCCAGTCGGTGAAGGCGTGTGTCCAGGCGGCCGGGTGGAAGATCATGACCCAGACCCCGGTGGACGAGGCCACGTACGGCGAGGGCACGGTCCTGGAGCAGTACCCGCCGGCCGGCCAGGACATCACGGACGCGGACGCCGAGTTCACCCTCAAGATCTCGACGGGCAACCCGCCGCAGTAGCCGCGAGGACCGCCGTACGCCCCCTGCACCCGTCCCGGATGCCGGAATTGTCCCGGCATGTTTACGCTGAGTCGAACACCTCGGCGGCTCGGTACGGGAGGGGGTCACCCGGTGACTCCAGCACTCCGCAAGGCACGCGCGCGGGTCCTTCGCCCGGCGCTCACCTGCGCGTTCCTCTGCGCTTGCGCCCTGTACGCCGCACCCGTCGGGTACGGCGTACAGGCCCCCGGCACCTCCGCGACCGCCCCGGGGCCGGTGGCGACCCCGCCCTCCGCCACGCCGCCGTCGACCGAGCCATCGGACGACCCCTCCCCGCCCGCCTCCCCGGGCCCTTCCGCGGGCCCCACCCGCGGCCCCGCCTCTCCCGCGCCCGCGCCCACCGGCACCGGCACCGGCACCGCAGTGCCCTCCGCCCCGCCCGGGCCGAGCGCCGAACCGTCCGACGCGCCCACCCCCAGCGCTTCCGCCTCCCTCGCGGGGCGGCCCGCCGGAGAGGGGCGGACCCGCCCGGGGCGCGGCGAGTCCGAGGCCCGCTCCGCGACCGCCTCGGCGCCGTCGCCCGGCCCCTCACGTACCGAAACCGCTACAAGCCCGCGCGGGCGCGAGTCCGCCGATGCGGCCGACGAGCCGGTACGCGAGGAGGACCCGGTGCTGCCCGAGGCGGCGCCCGCCAGCCTGCCCGCCGCGGCCCCCGGAATGGCCTCCGAGGCCGCGCCCACCCTCGTCGACCAGCGGATTCCCGTCCTCACCCTGGGCGTGGGACTCGCCCTGATGGGGCTCGGCATCGGCTTCCTCGGGCTCCGGATGCGGCGCCGCTGAACCCGCCGGGTCCCCCTTGAGTCGGACCCCCCGTGTCCCTCCGGGGACGGTTGTCCGCGACGGCATACCCGGTATACATACTGAGTATGTCGATCCGCCACGGGCTCCTCGCCCTCCTCGAACGCGGCCCTCGCTACGGCTCCCAGCTCCGTACGGAGTTCGAGTCCCGCACCGGCTCCACCTGGCCGCTCAACGTCGGCCAGGTCTACACGACCCTCAACCGGCTCGAACGCGACGGCATGGTCGCCCAGGGCGGCGAGGACGAGGCCGGACACACGCTCTACGCGATCACCGACAGCGGCCGCGCCGAGCTCAGGACCTGGTTCGAGAAGCCGGTGGACCGCACCAGCCCCGCCCGTGACGAGCTGGCCATCAAGCTCGCCATGGCCGTGGGCGCGCCCGGCGTCGACATCCGCGACGTCATCCAGTCCCAGCGCCGGCACACCGTGAAGGCGATGCAGGACTACACCCGGCTCAAGGCGCAGGCCCTCGTCGCCGTCGAGGGCGGCGGGGCCGGGGGACGCGACGACGTGGCCTGGCTGCTCGTCCTGGAGCAGCTGATCTTCCAGACCGAGGCGGAGGCCCGCTGGCTGGACCACTGCGAGTCCCGGCTGATCCGCCTGTCGGCGTCGGCCGCCGCGGGCACCACGGCGACCCCGACCGACCGGGGCACGCCGACGGCCCCGGGCACCCTCACCGCGCCGGGCACCCCGACGGCCCCGGGCACCCTCACCGCGCCGGGCACCCCGACGGCCCCGGGCACCCTCACCGCGCCGGGCACTTCAAGCTCCTAGGCGCTCTTCGACCACCGGTACGCCCGGGGCGCGCCGCCCGCACGCCCGCGTCCCGCCCGTACCGCCGACGCACCACCTTCCACCGCACGCTCCCGTACCCGGCCCGACCGCCGCGTACGGCCAATCGGGGGGACCCCTCCATGACCGCACAGCAGCCCGTGCTGCAACTCCAGAACCTGACCCGCGTCCACGGCGCGGGCGCCACCGAGGTGCATGCCCTGCGGGGCATCGACCTCGCCGTGTACCCCGGTGAACTCGTCGCCGTCATGGGCCCGTCGGGCTCCGGCAAGTCCACGCTGCTGACCATCGCGGGCGGCCTGGACACCCCCAGCTCCGGGCGAGTGATCGTCGAGGACACCGACATCACCACCGCGAGCGTCAAGGAGCTCGCGGCCCTGCGCCGCCGCAGCATCGGCTACGTCTTCCAGGACTACAACCTCATCCCGGCCCTGACCGCCGCCGAGAACGTCGCCCTACCCCGCGAGCTGGACGGGACCTCCGCCCGCAAGGCCCGCGTCGAGGCCCTCGCCGCGCTGGAGGAGATGGGCCTCGGGCACCTCGCCGACCGCTTCCCCGACGAGATGTCCGGCGGCCAGCAGCAGCGGGTGGCCATCGCCCGCGCCCTCGTCGGCGACCGCCGCCTCGTCCTCGCCGACGAGCCGACCGGCGCCCTCGACTCCGAGACCGGTGAGTCCGTGCTCGCCCTGCTCCGCTCCCGCTGCGACGCGGGCGCCGCCGGTGTCCTCGTCACCCACGAGCCGCGGTTCGCCGCCTGGGCCGACCGGGTGGTGTTCCTGCGGGACGGTGCCATCGTCGACCAGACGGTGCGCAGCGAGGCCGATTCCCTCCTGTCGGGCCAGGTGGCCGAAGCGTGAAGACCTGGTTCCACTCCTGGCGGGCCGCGATCCGCATAGCCCGCCGCGACGCCTGGCGTTCCAAGGGCCGCAGCGCTCTCGTCCTCGCGATGATCGCGCTGCCGATCCTCGGCGTCAGCGCCCTCGATCTGACCTACCGCAGCTCCGAACTCTCCCCCGCCGAGAAGGTGGAGCGGACGATCGGCGCGGCCGACGCGCGCTTCAGGGACGCCCAGGTCGGCGGTGTCCCGATCTTCCAGGACCCGACCGGCGAGATGCACACGACGGTCAAGGACTACGAGAACGAGCCGTGGCCGAGCGGCCCCACCGACGTCACGAAGACGGTCCCCGCGGGCTCCACCGTCCTCACGGACGGGGTCGGTTCGGCGAAGCTGACGACGGCCCACGGTCTGCTCATGACCGAGGTGCGTGAGCTGAAGGCCTCCGATCCGATCGCCCGGGGCATCCTGACGCTCCTGGACGGGCGTTTCCCGGAGAAGAACGACGAGGTCATCGCGACCTCCCACTTCCTGGAGACCAGCGGTCTGTCGGTCGGCTCGACCCTTTCCGCCCGCAACTTCGATCGCCCGTACCGGATCGTCGGCTCCTACGAGCTTCCCGACACGCTCAACGCCGACCAGGTCAACGCGCTGCCGGGTGCCTTCCTCGCCCCGTACGCGAAGGCGGTCGAGAAGGCCGGTCTGCCCGCTCCCGACGTCTCCGTCTCGTACCTGGTGCGCAAGCCCGGTGGTTTCACGTGGAACAACGTCAAGGAGATCAACACCAAGGGCGTCGCCGTCGTCTCGCGCGCCGTGATGCTCGACCCGCCCGCCGCGTCCGAGGTGCCGCTCAACCAGAAGGAGGGCTGGGGCGGTTACGAGTCCAGCCCGGGGGCCGATGCCGCCGAGCTCGCTTCCCTCGCCACCGTCGTGGGCCTGGCGATGCTGGAGATCTGCCTCCTCGCCGGACCCGCCTTCGCGGTCGGCGCCCGCCGCTCGCGCCGCCAGCTCGGTCTGGTCGGGGCCAACGGCGGTGCCCGCAGCCACATCCGGGCGATCGTGCTGAGCGGCGGTCTGGTCATCGGCGTCGCCGCCGCCGTCACCGGCACCGTCCTCGCCCTGGTCCTGACGCTGCTGCTGGAGCCGGTCCTGGAGGACACCATGGGCCAGCGGTTCGGGGCCTTCGACATCCGGCCCCTCGAACTCCTCGGCATCGCGCTGCTCGCCGTCCTCACGGGTCTGCTCGCCGCCGTCGTCCCGGCCGTCACCGCCTCCCGGCAGACCGTCCTCGCCTCGCTCACCGGCCGGCGCGGAGTCCGCCGCAGCAGCCGGGTGCTGCCCCTGATCGGCCTGGCGGCCCTCCTCGTCGGCGGCGCGGTCGCCCTCTTCGGCTCGATGGTCTCCCAGCAGGTCACCCTCGTGGCCGCCGGCTCCGCCCTCGCCGAGCTGGGCGTCGTCGCCATGACCCCGGCCCTGGTGGGCCTCTTCGGCCGGACCGGCCGCTGGCTGCCGCTCTCCCCGCGCCTCGCGCTGCGGGACGCCGTCCGCAACCGGGGCCGTACGGCACCCGCCGTCGCCGCCGTCCTGGCCGCCGTCGCGGGCACGGTCGCCGTCTCCACGTACATGGCCAGCCGCGAGGCCCAGAACCAGGCCGACTACGAGGCCACCCTGCCGTACGGCGTCGCCGCCGCCTTCGTCCAGGAGGAGGGCGGCCGGGACGTCCCCGCGGTCCGCGACGCCGTCCAGCGCAACTTCCCGGTCGACGTCCGCGCCGACGTCGGGCGCGTCTCCGTCGGCAAGCCCGGCTGCCCACCCTGGGGCGAGGGCGCCGGCTGCGGCCGCTACGAGGTCGTCGTCCCCCGGGCGAACGAGTGCCCGATGTACGCGACGGTCCCGGGCGGCGGCGACCCCTCGGAGAAGTACACACCCGCCCAGCGGCGGAAGATGCTCACCGAGGACTGGCGCTGCAAGGACAACCAGAGCAGCGGGATGTACGTCACCGACGGCGGCCTGGTCGTCGGCGACGCCAAGCTGCTCCAGGTCCTCGGCGTCGACGACCCCGCGACCGTGAAGGCCCTCGCCGACGGCCGGATCGTCGCCTTCAACCGCGCGCTGGTCGCGAAGGACGGCACCGTCGGGATCAAGCAGATCACCGACCTCGCCGCCGCCGACAAGGCCTCCGAGCAGGGCCGCCCCGCACCCGGCAAGGTCAGCACCGTGCCCGCGTACCTGGTGCCCGAGGGCCAGAAGTCCTACGGCGTCCAGGCCCTCATGACCCCGGCCACCGCCAAGGCCACCGGCCTGTCCACGGCCCCGCTGGGCGTGTACGTCAGCACCGACCGGCTCCCGGACAGCGAGCAGCGCCAGAAGCTCGACAGCGACCTCGCCAAGCTCGGCAGCAACGTCGAGCTGCACCTGGAGGAGGGCTTCGTCAACGACAACGGCATCATCCTGCTCTCCCTGGCGATCTTCGCGGGCCTGGTCACCATCGGCGCCGCCGGCATCGCCACCGGACTCGCCCAGGCCGATGCCGAGGCGGATCTGAAGACGCTCGCCGCCGTCGGCGCCCCGCCCCGGGTCCGCCGCACGCTCAGCGGATTCCAGTGCGGAGTCGTCGCCGCGATGGGCGTGCTCCTCGGCTCGGCCGCCGGACTGCTGCCCGCCGTGGGGCTCCGGCTCACCGAGGAGCGCGACCAGATCCGCTTCTACGAGCAGAACCTCGCCGAGGGCTGGAGCGGCGACCTCACCCCGCCGCACGTGCCGATCGTCATCCCCTGGGAGACCCTGGCCGGCCTGCTCGTCGCCGTCCCGCTCGGCGCGGCCCTGCTCGCGGCCCTGGTGACCCGCTCGCGCGGTGCGCTGGCCCGGCGCGCGGCGACCTGACGGTCTTCGTTCCCGTCCTGTGCCCCTGTACGAGGGTGGATCACCCCCGTACAGGGGCACACCCTGTGGTGACGCGTGTGTACGAGAGAATGGCGGCATGGAGATGCCGAGGAATGACAGGTCGCAGGAGAGCCCCCAGGTCCTCATCGTGGGACAGGACGGGATGGCCCTCGGCGGCGCTCAGGGCGACGACGAACCCCGCGAGGTCCCGGTGACGGAAATGGTCGAGCAGCCTGCGAAGGTCATGCGGATCGGCAGCATGATCAAGCAGCTCCTGGAGGAAGTACGGGCGGCCCCTCTGGACGAGGCGAGCCGGGTCAGGCTCAAGGACATCCACGCCAGCTCCGTGAAGGAGCTGGAGGACGGGCTCGCTCCCGAGCTCGTCGAGGAACTGGAGCGGCTCTCCCTGCCGTTCACGGACGAGGCGATCCCCTCCGAGGCGGAGCTGCGCATCGCACAGGCGCAGCTGGTGGGCTGGCTCGAAGGCCTGTTCCACGGCATCCAGACGGCGCTGTTCGCCCAGCAGATGGCGGCCCGCGCCCAGCTGGAGCAGATGCGCCGCGCACTGCCTCCGGGTGCGTCCCACGACGATGACGACGACCACGGCCACGGGGCGGTGCGCTCGGGACCGTACCTGTAGGTCGTTCTCCGCGTACGGAGGAAGGGCCCGGCACACGACGTGTGCCGGGCCCTTCCTCATGGGGTTCAGCCCTGCGGTACGAGCAGCAGGACCTTGCCGACGTGGCCGCTCTCCTCAAGGGCCCGGTGCCCCTCGGCGGCCTCCGGCATCGGCACGGTGCGGTCGACGACCGGCCGGACCGTGCCCGCGCCGATCAGCGGCCAGACGTGCTCCCGTACGGCCGCGACGATCGCCGCCTTCTCCTGCGCCGGACGGGACCGCAGCGTGGTCGCCAGGACCGCGGCGCGCTTCCTGAGCAGCGCCCCGAGGTTCAGCTCGCCCTTCACCCCGCCCTGGAGGCCGATGACGACCAGGCGGCCGCTCACGGCCAGCGCCCGCACGTTCCGCTCCAGGTACTTGGCGCCCACGATGTCCAGGATGACGTCCGCGCCGGCGCCGTCCGTCGCCTTCGCCAGCTCCTCGACGAAGTCCTGCTCGCGGTAGTCGATGAGGATGTCCGCGCCCAGCTCGGCGCAGCGCGCCAGCTTCTCGGGGCCTCCGGCGGTGACCGCGACCCGCGCGCCGACCGCCTTCGCCAGCTGGATCGCCATCGTGCCGATGCCGCTCGCACCGCCGTGCACGAGCAGCGTCTCGCCGGGCCGCAGGTGGGCCAGCATGAAGATGTTGGACCAGACGGTGCACGCGACCTCGGGGAGCGCGGCGGCCGTGGCCAGGTCGACGCCCTCCGGGACGGGCAGCAGCTGGCCGGCCGGGACCACGACCTTCTCGGCGTAGCCGCCGCCGGAGAGCAGCGCGCACACCTCGTCGCCGACGGCCCAGCCGGACACCCCGGGGCCGAGCGCGGCGACCCGGCCCGCGCACTCCAGGCCGGGGTAGGGGGAGCTGCCCGGCGGCGGGTCGTAGAAGCCCTGGCGCTGGAGCAGATCGGCGCGGTTGACCGCGCTCGCCACGACCTCGACGAGCACCTCGCCCTCGCCGGGTACGGGATCGGGCACCTCGGCCCAGACGAGGGCCTCGGGACCACCGGGTTCCGGAATCGTGATCGCATACATGGCGGCGAGGCTACTCCCGCCGTGCTGGGTGCGGGCTCAGTCCTCGGGCGGCGTGGAGAGCGGGGTCACCGGCGCGGCGCGCACGATGGTGATCACCCGGTCGGTGAGCTGGAGGGGGCTGGCCGCGGGGTCGTCGTACCCGAGCAGCCGGTGGCCGCGGAGCACGCTCACCACCAGGTCGCCGGTCTCCCGCACGTTCTTGCCGACCTCGCTCTTGGTCACCGGCCGTTCCACGAGGTCGAGGCCCGAGCCCTGCTGGATGAGGTCCTCCATCACCGTGCCGGCGCTGGGGCTCAGCACGGAGAGGCCGAGCAGGCGCCCGGCGGCGCTGGCGCTGGTGATGACCGCGTCCGCACCGGACTGGCGGAGGAGCGGCGCGTTCTCCTCCTCGCGGACCGCGGCGACGATCTTCGCGCCGCGGTTGAGCTGGCGCGCCGTCAGGGTGACCAGGACCGCCGTGTCGTCGCGCTGGGTCGCGATCACGATCTGCCGGGCCCGCTGCACCTCGGCCCGCAGCAGGACGTCGCTGCGGGTGGCATCGCCGATGACCCCGACGAAGCCGTCCGCGTTCGCCGTCTCGATCACCTTGGTGGAGGGGTCGACGATGACGATCTGGTCCTTGCGGAGTCCGGTCGCGCAGAGCGTCTGGATCGCGGACCGCCCCTTCGTCCCGAATCCGACGATGACGGTGTGGTCGCGCAAGGTGGACCTCCAGCGGTTCAGCCGGAACTCCTCCCGGGTCCGTTCGGTGAGGACCTCGAGAGTGGTGCCGACCAGGATGATCAGGAACAGCACGCGCAGCGGCGTGACGAGGAGGATGTTCGCGAGCCTGGCCGTGTCGCTGTACGGGACGATGTCGCCGTATCCGGTGGTGGAGAGCGTCACGGTCGCGTAGTAGGCGCAGTCGAGGAAGTCGAGCTTCTCGTCGGCGTTGTCGTGGTAGCCGTCGCGGTCCACATAGACGATGAGGACCGTCACGAACAGGACGCCGAGCGCCATCAGCAGCCGCTTGCCGACCTGGCGCAGCGGCCGCTCGACGACCCTGCGGGGCAGTCGGACCTGCGGGCCCGAGATCCGCTCCTCCGCGTTCCGGGCCATCGCGTCACGGCTGGGAAGTTTCACGTGAAACACGCTCCCTGGGCCGGTACGGCGCGCGATGTCGGCGGCCAGGGAAGGTCGAGGACATCGAGCTCCTGGCCGGACCGGGCACCGCCGGGCGGGACGACGGCCATGCCGTCCGCGACGGCGATGCCCCGGAGCATGGCGGGCCCGTTGTAGCGCAGCGGAACGAGCCGCTCGCCGTGCCGGACGACCGGGACGAGCCGGGTGTCGTACGGATGCCCGTGCACCTCTTCCGCGACGGGGGCGCGGCCCTCGGCGGGAGAGGTGCCGCCGAGGGCGGCGAGGAGCGGCTGAGCGAGCGTGAGGAGCCCGGAGACGGCGGCGAGCGGGTTGCCGGGCAGGCCGACCAGGTGGCGGTGGCCGCCGAGGGCCGCGAGGAGCATGGGGTGACCGGGGCGGACCTTCACCCCGTCGACGAGGAGCGTGGCGCCCGCCTTGTCGAGCACCCGGTGGAGGTGGTCGACGGGCCCGGCGGCGGTGCCTCCGGTGGTGACGACCAGATCGGCGGCGGAGCCGGTGACGGCCGCGTACAGCTCCTCGGCGTCGTCGCCGATCCGCCGGGTGGCGAGCACCTCGGCGCCGAGCGCCTCCAGCCAGGGGCCGAGCATCGGGCCGAGGGCGTCGCGGATGAGCCCCTCGTGGGGGAGCCCGGCCGTGAGCAGCTCGTCGCCGAGGACGAGGACCTCGACCCGGGGGCGCACCGGTACGGCGAGCTCGTCGTAGCCGGCGGCCGCGGCGAGGCCCAGGACGACGGGGGTCACGACGGTGCCCGCGGGGAGCAGCTCGTCGCCGGAGCGGCACTCCTGGCCCCGGGGCCGGATGTCCTGCCGCGGGGCCACGTCGCGCAGGGCGTGCAGCACGAGACCCGCGGCCCCGGTCCGCGCCGTGCGGGAGTGCTCGCTGCGGATGACGGCGGTGGTCCGGGGCGGGACGGGGGCGCCGGTGGCGATCCGTACGGCCTCGCCCTCGGCCAGTGCGGCGGCGGGCGCGTGCCCGGCGAGGACGGGGGTCTCCGCGCGGACGGTCCAGGGGCCCGGGCCCGCCACGGCCCAGCCGTCCATGGCGGAGGTGTCGAAGGAGGGCAGGTCGGTGAGGGCGAGGAGCGGCTCGGCCAGGACCCGTCCGAGTGTCTGCCCGAGCGGAAGGCGACGCGGCTCGCGGCCGGCCCGCGCGGCGGTTCCGGCGCGGGCGGCGGCGGCCCGGGCCTCGGGCCAGGCGGTGGCGCGGTGCGGCGGCTCGGCCCGCGCGGCTGTGGTCGTTCCCGGGGCCACGGATGCGGGCTCCTTCAGGGTCATCCGGCCTCGTCCTACTCGGTGGCTTTTTCGGCGGGCTGCTCGGCGGGCTGCTCGCCGTCCTGTTCGGCGGCCCAGCGCTGGGCGAGCGCGGCGGCCTTGCGGGCGGCCTCGGCGACGGCCTCGGGCCCGCCCTCGCCGCCCGCGCGGGCTGCCGCGTAGCCGACCAGGAAGGTGGTCAGGGGCGCGGCGGGGCGGGCCACGCCGTGGGCGGCGTCGCGGGCGAGGTCGAGCAGCACGCCGGTGTCGACGTCCAGTTCGATGCCCAGTTCGGTCTTGACTGCGGTGATCCATTCATCCAGCACGCTCCCATGCTCCCTGATGCGGGCCCGGGCCGTGGCGATGTCCTCCCAGGTGTCGCAGTCGAAGGAGGCCAGGGGGTCGGCGGCGACGCGGGTGAGACGGAGTCCGCCGGTGAGCCGGCGCAGGGGTCCGCCGTCGAGGGTGCCCCGCTCTTCGGCGACGTGATCCAGTTCGCGCAGGAGGGGGGTGCGGCGGTACGCGGCGACGAGCGGCTGGTCCCGCCCCTCGGCGTCGGTGAGGAGTGCGGCCTCGGCCTCGGGGGCCGCGTCGAGCGCGTCGAGGAGGCGGCGGACGGTGGCCCCGTCGAGGAAGGGCAGGTCGGCGGAGAGGACGAGGAGGACGTCGGCGCCGGTCTCCCGTACCCCGGCGCCGAGGGCGGCCAGCGGGCCGCCACCGGGCGGGTCCTCCCTGGTCCAGCGGACGGGACGGGCCGTGGGGCGGGGGGCGGCGACGACCACGGTGCGGCCGGCGTCGGGGCAGGCCGCGAGCACCCGGTCGAGCAGGGTCCGGCCCCCGATCCGTACCCCGGGCTTGTCGGAGCCGCCGAGACGCCGGGCGGCGCCCCCGGCGAGCACGACGGCGTCGTATGCGGTGGTCACCCCAGCAGTATGGGCCGCGGGAGGGTACGGCCGATGGGCCCGTCTCCCTTGCTGAGACGGGCCCGTCGGACGGAGGCACCGGCGCGGCGCCGTGGGGGACGCCCCGCGTCAGACCGTGCGGCACCGGCGCGGCGCCGTGGGGGACGCCCCGCGTCAGACCGTGCGGAGCAGGACCGCGGGCTGCTCGACGCAGTCCGCCACGTACCGCAGGAAGCCGCCGGCCGTGCCGCCGTCGCAGACGCGGTGGTCGAAGGTGAGCGAGAGCTGCACCACCTGACGGACGGCCAGTTCGCCCTGGTGCACCCAGGGCTTGGGGATGATCCGGCCGACACCGAGCATGGCGGCCTCGGGGTGGTTGATGATCGGCGTGGAGCCGTCGACCCCGAACACCCCGTAGTTGTTGAGGGTGAACGTGCCGCCGGTCAGATCGGCCGGGGTGATCGCACCCTGCCGGGCCGCCTCCGTCAGCCGGGCGAACTCCGCCGTCAGCGACTCGGCCGTGCGCGTCCCCGCGTCCTTGACCACGGGGACGACGAGCCCGCGCGGGGTCTGGGCGGCGAAGCCGAGGTGCACGGACGGCAGCCGGACGATCTCCCGGGCGGCCATGTCCACCGTGGAGTTGAGCTCGGGGAACCGGGCCAGGGCGTGGACGCAGATGCGCGCGAGGAGCGCGAGGAGCGAGATCTTCGATCCACCTGCCGCGTTCATCGCCGTCCGTGCCGCCATCAGCTCGGTCGCGTCGGCGTCGACCCAGCAGGTCGCGTCGGGGATCTCCGTACGGCTGCGGGACAGCTTGTCCGCCACCACGCCGCGGACCCCGCGCAGCGGAATCCGCTCACCGGCCGGAGCCGCGAGGGCCGCGACCGGCGCGGCGGCTGCGGGCGCCGGAGCGGCGACCGACCGCTCCAGGGCCGCGAGGGCCAGCTCCACGTCGGCCCGCAGGATCAGCCCCTCGGGCCCGGATCCGCGCACCTCCCGCAGATCGAGGCCCCGGTCGCGGGCCAGCTTCCGCACGAGCGGCGAGATGACCGGCACGGGCCCCTCGTGCCCGGCCGACGCCGGAGCCGCCGGGGCGGGAGCGGCGACAGGGGCCGGAGCGGCAGCCGGAGCGGCCACCGGAGCCTGCGCGGCCGCCGGGTTCGTGTGCCGCACCCGGCGGCGCCGGGCCGCGGGCCCGGCCGTGCCGTAGCCGACGAGCACATTGCCCGAGTACTCCGAGGAGACGGCCTCGGCGGATGCCGTCGGAGCCGCTTCGGGAGCCGCCTCCGCGAGCTCCTCCGGCGCGCCCGTGCCGCCCACGGCGACCGTCAGGAGCGGTGCGCCGACGGGCAGTTCGGTGCCCTCCTCGCCGTAACGGGCGGTGACGACGCCGCCGTACGGGCAGGGCACCTCGACCATCGCCTTGGCCGTCTCGACCTCGACGACCGGCTGGTCGATGGCGACGACGTCGCCGACGGCGACGAGCCAGCGCACGATCTCGGCCTCGGTGAGCCCCTCACCGAGGTCGGGCAGCTTGAACTCCAGGACCTGTGCCATCAGCTGCCCGCCTCCCACTGCAGTCGCGCCACCGCGTCCAGGACCCGGTCCACGCCCGGCAGATGGTGCCGCTCCAGCATCGGCGGCGGGTACGGGATGTCGAAGCCCGCGACCCGCAGCACCGGCGCCTCCAGGTGGTGGAAGCAGCGCTCGGTCACGCGCGCGGCGATCTCCGCGCCGGGGCCGCCGAAGCCGGTCGACTCGTGGACGACGACCGCGCGGCCGGTGCGCCGCACCGAGGCGCAGACGGTCTCGTCGTCGAACGGCACGAGCGAGCGCAGGTCGACGACCTCCAGGTCCCAGCCCTCGGCCTGCGCGGCCTCCGCCGCCTCCAGGCAGACCGGCACCGAGGGACCGTAGGTGATCAGGGTGGCGCCGGTGCCCTTGCGCCGCACGACGGCCTTGCCGATCGGCTCCACGGCCGCGGGCGCCTCGGGGGACCAGTCCGACTTGGACCAGTAGAGCCGCTTGGGCTCCAGGAAGACCACGGGGTCGTCGGAGGCGATGGCCGCCCGCAGCAGCCCGTACGCGTCCTCGACGGTCGCCGGGGTGACGACGTGCAGCCCCGGGGTGGCCATGTAGTAGGCCTCGGAGGAGTCGCTGTGGTGCTCGACGCCGCCGATCCCGCCGCCGTACGGCACGCGGATGACGATCGGCATCGGCATCGCGCCGCGCGTCCGGTTCCGCATCTTCGCCACGTGCGAGAGCAGCTGCTCGAACGCCGGGTACGCGAACGCGTCGAACTGCATCTCCACGACCGGCCGCAGGCCGTACATGGCCATGCCGACGGCCGCGCCGAGGATGCCCGCCTCGGCCAGCGGGGTGTCGGTACAGCGGTCCTCGCCGAACTCCTTGGCGAGCCCGTCGGTGACCCGGAAGACACCACCGAGGGTGCCGACGTCCTCGCCCATCACGTGGACGGTCGGGTCCTCGGCCATCGCGTCGCGCATGGCGCGCTGGAGCGCCTGCGCCATCGTGGCCGGCTTCGGCTTCCCGGCGTTCCCGCCGGCCTTGGCCGCCGCGGTGCCGGTCGTCGCGGTCGTCATCACGCCTCACCCTCGGCTTCGAGCTCGGCGCGCAGCTGCGCCGCCTGTTCGCGCAGCTGTGTCGTCTGCTCCGCGTAGACGTGGGAGAAGATTTCCATCGGGTCGAGCACCGGGTCGGCGTTCATCCGTTCGCGCAGCTCCGCCGCCATCGTCTCGGCGGCCTCCGCCGCCGCGCGCCTGCCGTCCTCGTCGAGCAGGCCACGCTCCGTCAGTTCCCGTTCGAGCAGCAGGATCGGGTCGTGCGCCCGCCAGGCCTCGACCTCGCCGTCCGCCCGGTAGCGGGTGGCGTCGTCGGCGTTGGTGTGGGCGTCGATCCGGTAGGTGACGGCCTCGACCAGGGTGGGTCCGCCGCCGCGCCGCGCGCGGGCCACGGCCTCGGTGAGCACCTGGTGGACGGCGACCGCGTCGTTGCCGTCGACGAGCCGGCCCGGCATCCCGTATCCGACGGCCTTGTGGGCGAGGGACGGGGCCGCGGTCTGCTTGGCGAGCGGCACGGAGATCGCGAAGCCGTTGTTCTGGACGAAGAAGACCACGGGGGCCTGCCAGACGGCGGCGAAGTTCAGCGCCTCGTGGAAGTCGCCCTCGCTGGTGCCGCCGTCGCCGACCATGGCGAGGGCGACGACGTCGTCGCCCTTGAGGCGGGCCGCGTGGGCGAGGCCCACGGCGTGCGGCAGCTGGGTGGCGAGCGGCGTGCAGAGCGGCGCGATGCGGTGCTCGTGCGGGTCGTACCCGGTGTGCCAGTCGCCGCGCAGCAGGGTCAGGGCCTGGACGGGGTCGAGGCCCCGGGCGACGGCCGCGAGCGTGTCGCGGTACGAGGGGAAGAGCCAGTCCCGCTCCTCCAGGGCGAGGGCGGCGGCGATCTCGCACGCCTCCTGGCCGGTGGTGGACGGGTACACGGCGAGCCGGCCCTGCTTGGTGAGGGCGGTGGCCTGCGCGTTGTACCGGCGGCCGCGGATCAGCTCCGCGTAGAGCCGGAGCAGCAGCGCGGGGTCGGCGTCGGCCACGGCGTCCGTGCCGAGCACGCGCAGCGGCTCGGTCTCGGGCAGCAGCGGCGCGGGGTCCGTGCGCGGCTGCCAGGCGGGCGACGGGGTGTGCCGGTGTGCGGTGACGGCACCGGGCGGCTCTTGGACTGTCGAACTGCGCTGTTGCAACGAGTCCACCTCCTCGTGGGAGCGGGCATAAGACCCGAAGGCGGGTGGCGCGAGTGTGGCGCGCCTCACCTACCGATTGTTCGGTCGTGGAGGCATTTTGGCTACAGGCACCTCCAGCCTGTGGACAAACGGTTCTCCACAGCCTGGGATGAGGGCAGGTCGTCCACCGGAGAGAGGCGGGGGCACATGGCGGATGAACAAATGGCCGAGGACTGGGAGCGGGTCGTCGCACCGGCGTCGGCACCGGTGGTCCCAGGCGTCCCGGCACGCCCGCTGGACGCCATCGACCGCGACATCCTGCGCATCCTCCAGACGGACGGCCGCGCCTCGATACGCTCCGTGGCCGAGCGGGTGCACGTCTCCCGGGCCAACGCGTACGCGCGGATCAACCGGCTCATCGACGACGGGGTGATCCGCGGCTTCAGCGCGCGCGTGAACCACGAAAGGGCGGGGCACGGCGCCTCCGCCTACATCACGCTCAAGATCGTCCAGAACTCCTGGAGGACCGTGCGCGAACAGCTCCAGGCCCTGCCGGGAGCCGCGCACATCGCCCTGGTCAGCGGCGATTTCGACGTCCTGCTGCTCGTCCACACACCGGACAACCGGACCCTGCGCGAGCTGGTGCTCACCAAGCTCCAGTCGATCCCCGAGGTGCTCTCCACCCGGACCCTGCTGGTCTTCGAGGAGACGGACCTGGACCCGGACCACCGCGACCCGGGCCGCTGACCCCGAGCAGCCCGTACGGGGGGGCCGGTGGGCCGGACGAGGGCAGCGCCTGTACGAGGGGTCAGCGGGGCCGTACGGGCACAAGCGGCCCGTACGAGGGGGTCAGAGGGCCGTACGGACGCAGGCGACCCGCACGGCCGGATCAGCGGGCCCTACGAGGGCCCTACGAGGGCCCTACGACGGATCAGCGGGCCCGACGAGGGCCCTACGACGGCTCAGCGGGCCGTCCGCAGCCCGTCGAAGGCCAGGTGGACGACGGTCTCGGCGAGCTGCTCCCGCTCGGCCGTCGCGTCCGGGTGCGGCCGGTACCACTCCACCAGCGAGTTGATCATGCCGAAGAGGAGCCGGGTCGCGAGCCGGATGTCCACGTCCGCCCGCAGGTCGCCCTCGGCGGCGGCCGCCTTCAGCAGATCGGCCACCTTGTGGTCGAACTCGCGGCGCCGCTCCATCGCCCACCGCTCGGTGGCCGTGTTGCCCCGCACCCGCAGCAGCAGCGTCACGTACGGCAGCTCCGCTATCAGCACCTCGACGGTGCGCCGCGTGACGTACTCGACCCGGTCGACGGCCCGGCCGCGCCCGGCCCCCGGCTCGTCGAGGATCGCGAAGAGCCCGTCGAGCGCCCGGCTGACCGCGCGCCGCAGCAGCTCCTCCTTGCCGGAGACGTGGTGGTAGATCGAGGACTTCGAGATGCCGGCCGCCTTGGACAGGTGCTCCATCGACGTGCCGTCGTAACCGCGCTCGTTGAAGACCCGCACCGCGACCGAGAGCAGCGTCTCGGGGGTGTACGTGTCGCGCTTCGCCGTGGTCATCGGGAGTCCTCCGCGTCCTCGGCGGCCGCCCGGCGCACGAGGCCGAGCCCCGGCGCGTACCGGCCGGTCGCGTACCGCTTGTGCAGCTCCTGGAGCAGTCCGCAGGTACGCCGGTGGCCGACCTTCCCGGACCACTCCAGCGGTCCGGCCGGGTAGTTGACCCCGAGCCGCATCGCCGTGTCCACGTCCTCGGCGGTCGCGACGCCCCGGTCGACCGCGTCGACCGCCACGTCGGCCAGCATCGCGACCGTACGGGCCACGATCATGCCCGGCACGTCCCCGATCACGGAGACCTTCTTGCCGAGCGCCTGGAAGAGGCCCACCGCCTCGGCGAGGACGGCGGGGTCGATGTCCTCGCGGGCCGACAGCACGATCCGGCTCGCGGCCGCGTAGTCGTACGCGAGGTCGAAGTAGACGATGGCCTCCTCGTCGTACTCGAAGGAGGTCTCGCCGTCCGCGAGGCTGAGCTCGGCGCCGCCCGGCAGCTCGATGTGCGCGCCGCCCTTCTTGGACAGGACGGTGATTCCGGCCGCCTCGAAGAGCCCCACCAGCGGATCCGCCGGCCCGAGGTCACCGCAGACGGTGATCCACTCGGGCGCCTTCGCGGGCGGCGCCGTGTGCGGTTCGGGCCGCTCGGCGCCCTCCGCGTACGAGAACCAGCCGTGCCCCGACTTGCGGCCGAGGCGTCCCGACTCGACGAGCCGGCGCTGCGCGAGCGAGGGCGTGAACTTCGGGTCCTGGTAGAAGGACTCCCACACCGACCGGGTGACGGCCTCGTTCACGTCCTGGCCGATCAGGTCGGTCAGCTCGAAGGGCCCCATCCGGAAGCCGCCGCACTCGCGCAGCGCCGCGTCGATGGTGGCGGGGTCGGCCCCGCCCTCCTCGTAGACGCGCAGCGCCTCGGCGTAGAAGGGGCGGGCGACCCGGTTCACGATGAAGCCGGGGGTGTCCGCGCAGCGCACCGGCGTCTTGCCCCAGCCCTTGACCGTCTCGTACGCGCGCGTGGCGACGTCCGCGTCGGTGGCGAAGCCGCTGACGACCTCGACGAGGGGGAGCAGCGGTGCCGGGTTGAAGAAGTGCAGACCGACGAACCGGCCGGGCAGCCGCAGGCCTCCCGCGATGGCGGTGACGGAGAGGGAGGAGGTGTTCGTGGCGAGGACGGTGTCGTCGCCGACGATCTTCTCCAGGTCGGTGAAGAGCCGCTGCTTGACCGCGAGGTCCTCGACGATCGCCTCGATCACGAGCGCGGCGTCCGCGAGCTCCGCGGGGTCCTCGGCCGCGTGCAGCCGGCCGACGGCGGCCTCCCGGGCGACGGCGTCGAGGCGGCCCTTCTCCACGAGCCGGTCCAGGCGGGCGGTGAGTGCGGCGACGGCCTCGGCGGCCCGGCCGGGGGCGCTGTCGTAGAGGCGCACGGGGTGGCCGGCGACCAGCGCGACCTGGGCGATGCCCTGGCCCATGGTCCCGGTGCCGACGACGGCGACGGTGCGGTCCCGTCCGACGGCCTCGCCGCCCCGCTCCTCGGCGGCGGTGCGGTCCTGCTTCTCGGCGGCGGTCTCACTGGCGGTCACGTCGTCGCTCCCCCTGACGGTCACGTTGGCGCTCATAGGAGTGATCCTCCCCGATGGGTTTTCCACAGGATCGACGGACCCCCTTGTCCCGACCGATCGTTCGGTTACTCTAACTCCGTACGCGTCTCCCTGCCCAGCTCGACGAGGAGTTGGTCCATCGATGGCCACCGCTCAGCTGACCACCGACCGTCTGGCCGAGAAGCACCGGTCCACACTCGACCAGGCGCTCGCCACCATCCGCACCCGCGCCTACTGGTCGCCGTACCCCGAGCACCCGAAGGCGTACGGCGCGGACGGCTCGCTCGACGCGGCCGCGGGCCTCGCCGCCCACCAGTCCGCGCTGAACACCCGCTTCGACCTCGACCAGCCCGGCACGGACGGCTGGACCGGCGGCGAGACCTCGCCGTACGGCCCCTCGCTCGGCATCGAGTACCCGCACGCCGACCTCGACGTGCTGCTCCCGGCGATGCGCGCCGGCATGGGTGCCTGGCGGGACGCCGGCGCCGAGACCCGCGCCCTGGTCTGCCTGGAGATCCTCGCCCGGATCTCCGCCCGCACCCACGAGTTCGCCCACGCCGTCATGCACACCAGCGGCCAGGCGTTCATGATGGCGTTCCAGGCCGGCGGCCCGCACGCCCAGGACCGCGGCCTGGAGGCCGTGGCGTACGCGTACGAGGAGCAGACCCGCACGCCCGCCGGTCGGGCCGACTGGTCCAAGCCGCAGGGCAAGCGCGACCCCCTGGAGCTGAGCAAGGAGTTCACCCCGGTCGGCCGCGGCATCGCCCTGGTCATCGGCTGCAACACCTTCCCCACGTGGAACGGCTACCCGGGCCTGTTCGCCTCCCTCGCCACCGGAAACCCGGTCGTGGTCAAGCCGCACCCGCGCGCGGTGCTGCCGCTCGCGCTGACGGTGCAGGTCGCCCGCGAGGTGCTCGCCGAGGCCGGCTTCGACCCGAACCTGGTCACGCTCGCCGTCGAGCGCCCCGGCGAGGGCATCGCCAAGACCCTGGCCGTCCGCCCCGAGATCCGGATCATCGACTACACCGGCTCCACCGCCTTCGGCGACTGGCTGGAGGCCAACGCCCGGCAGGCCCAGGTCTACACCGAGAAGGCCGGCGTCAACACGGTCGTGGTCGACTCCACGGACAACTACAAGGGCATGCTGGCCAACCTGGCCTTCTCGCTGTCCCTGTACAGCGGCCAGATGTGCACCACCCCGCAGAACCTGCTGATCCCCCGCGACGGCATCACCACCGACCAGGGCCCCAAGTCGTACGACGAGGTCGTCGCCGACCTCGCGGCGGCGGTCGGCGGCCTGCTCGGCGACGACGCCCGGGCGAACGGTCTGCTCGGCGCCCTGGTCAACCCGGACGTGAAGGCACGCCTGGAGGCCGCCGCCGGGCTCGGCGAGGTCGCCCTGGCCTCCCGCGAGGTGGTCAACCCCGAGTACCCGGACGCGGTGGTCCGCACGCCCGTCATCGTGAAGCTGGACGGCTCCAAGCCGGACGCCCAGGCCGCGTACTTCTCGGAGTGCTTCGGCCCGGTCTCCTTCGCCGTCTCGGTGGACTCCACCGACGACGCCCTGGAGCTGCTGCGCCGCACGGTCCGCGAGAAGGGCGCCATGACGGTCGGCGCCTACACGACCTCGGCGGACACCGAGCGCGCGGTGGAGGAGGTCTGCCTGGAGGAGTCGGCCCAGCTCTCGCTGAACCTGACGGGCGGGGTGTACGTGAACCAGACGGCCGCGTTCTCCGACTTCCACGGCTCGGGCGGCAACCCGGCGGCGAACGCCGCGCTGTGCGACGGCGCCTTCGTCTCCAACCGCTTCCGGGTGGTGGAGGTCCGCCGCCAGGCCTGATCCACTGCCTCGTGGAGGCCCTCCGGGGCCTCCACGAGGCGCCCTACTGTGCCTCGATCTCCGCGTACCGCTGCACCCACGCGTGCATGGCGATCGCGGCCGCGGCGCCCGCGTTGATCGACCGGGTCGAGCCGAACTGGGCGATCGAGCAGACCATCTCCACGTGGGCGCGGGCCTCCTCCGTGAGCCCCGGCCCCTCCTGCCCGAAGAGCAGCACACAGCGGCGGGGCAGCACGGTCCGCTCCAGCGGGACGGCGCCCGGCAGGTTGTCGATGCCGATGACCGGGATGCCCTCGGCCGCCGCCCACGAGGTCAGCGACTCGGTGTCCGGGTGGTGCCGGACGTGCTGGTAGCGGTCGGTGACCATGGCGCCCCGCCGGTTCCAGCGGCGCCGGCCCACGATGTGGACCTCCTTCGCCAGGAACGCGTTGGCGGTCCGCACCACCGAGCCGATGTTGAAGTCGTGGCCCCAGTTCTCCACCGCCACGTGGAAGTCGTGGCGGCGGGTGTCCAGGTCGGCGACGACCGCCTCGCGCGTCCAGTACCGATAGCGGTCCACGACGTTGCGCCGGTCGCCGTCGGCGAGCAGCTCGGGGTCGTACCGCTCGTCCCGCGGCCACGGCTCCGGGTGCGGCCCGACGCCGATCTCGGGGCCGAACCCCTCGTCGTACTGGACCGGCTCGGGCTGTTCTTGCGTGGTGCTCACCCGACGAGGGTACGGGGACCGGGCTCCTCACCCGTACGGCGCTGCTCGGGCAGCGCCTCGGCAGAACCCTCGGCCGGGATCCCCGCGGAGGTCCCGGCGGAGGACCCGGCGGAGGACCCGGCGGGGGTCCGCTTCAGCAGCCGGTCCCTCCCCTTCACCACCCGGGCGCCCAGCCAGACCAGGAACGCGGTCGGCAGGAACACGGCGTCGGCGGAGATCATCGCGAGCGAGAAGACCGGCAGTCCGAGAAGGACCGCGATCCCGGCGTGCTCCATCATCATCACGACGAGCAGGACGTTCTTGACCTTGCGGTTGAAGAGCGTGAACGGGAACGCGACCTGGACGATCACCGTGCCGTAGGTCAGCAGCATCACCATGATCCCGCTGGACCCGAGCAGATCGGACAGGCCCGGCCAGGGCGAGAAGTAGTCCAGGTGGAGCGGGTAGAACAGCGCCGTCCCCTCCTGCCAGCGCGAGCCCTGGATCTTGTACCAGCCGGCCGTGGCGTAGATCAGGCAGACCTCCACCATGAGCACGGCGAGGACGGCGTTGTGCGCGAGGTTGGCGAGGGCGTCCAGCAGGGTCCGCGGCTCCCCGGGCGCCAGCCGGCAGACCAGCCACCACAGGCCGTTCCCGAGCCACAGCACCCACAGCAGCACCGGCACCCACCACTCGCCGGTGACGTCGCTGAACCACGTGGCGGCGAGGAGGAAGCCGCCGAGCACGACCCACAGCAGCGGTCCGACGACATCGCGGCGCGGGGCCTCCCCGGCCTCGGCCGCGCGGGCCTCACGGGCCGCCCGGCGGGCATCGAGCGACCACACCCGGCCACAGCGGGTGAACACCAGGTAGATCGAGACGAGGTGCAGGACGTTGTCGCCGCCGTCGCCCACGAAGACGGACCGGTTCTGCAGCGAGAGCACGCCGACCATGAAGACCACGGACACGGCCCGGGTGCGCCAGCCCACCAGGAGCAGCGCGGCGGACAGCACCGCAAGCCCGTAGACGATCTCGAACCAGACCCCGCCGTCCGACCACATGAGCGCGGTGAAGGCCTTGTTGTCGTCGATCAGCCGGCGCGCCATCTCCCACGACCAGGGGGAGTCGGGACCGTACAGCAGGTGCCGGTAGGGCAGCTCGCGCAGCAGGAAGACCAGCCAGGTCAGCGAGAAGCCGATCCGTACGATCGCGCTCTGGTACGGGGCGAGGGAGCGGCCCGTGACGGCCTGCACCCCGCGGGCGAGCCGGCGGTCGAAGGGCTCGCGGACACACGCGCGCGTGGCGTGGGAGGTGCTCATCGGCCCGCCTCCGTGCTGCTCGCGGCGGCACCGGCGGCCCGGTCGGCATCGGTGATCCTCCACCACGGGAGGTCGCGGTAGGACGGGTTGGACCGCGTCTTCTCGGTGCTCCATCGGGGGGAGGGGACGGACCGGGAGACGGTGCGGAGCTGGATGCGCCGCACGTCGGGTCCGATGGGGCGCCCGTCGCGGCGCTTGAGGTCGTCGAGCCTGAGCATCGCGAGCCGGCGCATGTACTGCTCCGAGAGGGTGCCGCGCAGCCCGTTGGGGCGGTTGGCGTCGTTGTGCGTGTTGAGGTAGAAGTCCACGGCCCTGCGGAGCTGGTTCTGCTGCGAGTGGCTGGGCAGCGGGTTGTGGCGGATGGCCTCGGCGTCCTGCGCGGTGAGGTCGATCCAGCCGGTGGTGCCGCGGCCGCCGTCGGCGTCGGCGAGCTCGGCACGGACCTCGACGGAGACGTTCGTCTGGAGCGGATTGGGCGCGAAGAGCTTCCAGTTCTGCTCGAACTCCGGGTAGATCCAGTCGTCGACGGCCTCGCCGTGCCGCTTGGTCAGCGTGTTGGACGGCGCCACGTGCAGGAAGACCATCGCCAGGTGCACGCAGGTGAACACCGCGACGACGGCGAGCGCGACGGCGACGACGACCTGGTACGGCAGCGAGAGGGCCATGATCCCGGTGCCGGCGGTCCCGGTGCGCCCGGTTCCCTTGCTTCCGCCCTCGGTTCCGGCAGCGGTGCCCGGGGTCTCAGGAGGGCTGATCGGCGGGTCCTCCGGGGGTCTCCGCCCGTCGTCACTCACCTCGACCGCGTCCTTTTCGACGTACGCGTCCATCCCGCCCCGATCCCGATCGGCCCACCTCGGTTATCCACAGGGTTGACACCATACGGGCCGCCGACCCACCATTGAAGTCATTCAACCGAACGATCGGTCGGTAGGGGGTCTGATGACCGCAGTGACGGCAGGGACGGCAGGGACCACGGGCGTGCCCGGCGTGTCGGACACGGCCGCGGCGGCGGAGCAGGCCGCCTACGAGGCCGTGTTCGACGCCGCCGTCGCCGCCGACGAACGGATCGAGCCGCGCGACTGGATGCCCGAGGCCTACCGGGCCTCGCTCGTCCGCCAGATCGCGCAGCACGCCCACTCCGAGATCATCGGCATGCAGCCCGAGGCGAACTGGATCACCCGGGCGCCCTCCCTGCGGCGCAAGGCGATCCTCATGGCCAAGGTGCAGGACGAGGCCGGCCACGGCCTGTACCTGTACAGCGCGGCCGAGACCCTCGGCACCAGCCGCGACGAGCTGCTCGACAAGCTGCACTCCGGCCGCCAGAAGTACTCCTCGATCTTCAACTACCCCACGCTGACCTGGGCCGACGTCGGCGCGATCGGCTGGCTGGTCGACGGCGCCGCGATCACCAACCAGGTCCCGCTCTGCCGCTGCTCCTACGGCCCGTACGCCCGCGCGATGGTCAGGGTCTGCAAGGAGGAGTCCTTCCACCAGCGCCAGGGCTACGAGGCACTGCTCGCCCTGTCGAACGGCACCGAGGCCCAGCACGCCATGGCCCAGGACGCGGTGGACCGCTGGTGGTGGCCCTCGCTGATGATGTTCGGCCCGCCGGACGACGAGTCGACGCACACCGCCCAGGCGATGGCCTGGAAGATCAAGCGCCACTCCAACGACGAACTGCGCCAGCGCTTCGTCGACATCGCCGTCCCGCAGGCCGAGGCCCTCGGCCTCACCCTCCCCGACCCCGACATCCGGTGGAACGAGGAGCGCGGGCACTACGACTTCGGCCCGATCGACTGGACCGAGTTCTGGGACGTCCTCAAGGGGAACGGCCCCTGCAACGACCAGCGGCTCAGCAAGCGGCGCCAGGCCCACGAGGACGGCGCCTGGGTCAGAGAAGCGGCGGCGGCCTACGCGGAGAAGCACACCGGAAAGCACGGGGAGGCACAGGCATGACGACCGACGGTTGGCCGCTGTGGGAGGTGTTCGTGCGCTCCCGCCGCGGGCTGTCCCACACCCACGCGGGCAGTCTCCACGCACCCGACGCGGAGATGGCCCTGCGCAACGCCCGCGACCTCTACACCCGCCGGTCCGAAGGCGTGTCCCTCTGGGTCGTCCCCTCGGCGGCGATCACCGCCTCCTCGCCCGACGAGAAGGACCCGTTCTTCGAGCCGGCCGCGGACAAGCCCTACCGCCACCCGACCTTCTACGAGATCCCGGAGGGGGTGAAGCACCTGTGACCGGCACCACCGACACCCACACCGACGCCGTCACCGCCGCCGCGGCACTCGCCCTCGGCGACGACGCCCTCGTCCTCTCCCACCGCCTGGGGGAGTGGGCCGGCTCCGCCCCCGTCCTGGAGGAGGAGGTCGCCCTGGCCAACATCGCCCTCGACCTCCTCGGCCAGGCCCGGGTCCTCCTCTCCCTCGCCGGGGACGAGGACGAACTGGCCTACCTCCGCGAGGAGCGCTCCTTCCGGAACAGCCAGCTGGTCGAGCAGCCGAACGGCGACTTCGCCCACACCATCGCCCGGCAGCTCTACTTCTCCACCTACCAGCACCTCCTGTACGGACAGCTGGCCACCGGCGACGGCCCCTTCGCCGGCCTCGCCGGCAAGGCCGTCAAGGAGGTCGCCTACCACCAGGACCACGCCGAGCACTGGACCCTCCGCCTCGGCGACGGCACCCCCGAGAGCCACCAGCGGATGCAGCGGGCCTGCGACGCCCTCTGGCGCTACACCGGCGAACTGTTCCAGCCCGTCGACGGCCTCGACCTGGACCTCCCCGCCCTGGAGACCGCCTGGCTCGACTCGGTCACCGACGTCCTCGGCCGGGCCTGCCTCACCGTCCCCTCCGGACCGCGCACGGGCGCCTGGAGCGCGGGCGCCGGCCGACAGGGCCTGCACACCGAACCCTTCGGACGGATGCTCGCCGAGATGCAGCACCTGCACCGCAGCCACCCGGGGGCGACATGGTGACCATGACGGCCCTGGAAGAGGAACTGAGCCGCGTCGCCGGCTCCGTCCCCGATCCGGAGCTGCCCGTCCTCACCCTGGAGGAACTCGGCGTCATGCGGGGCGTGCACGTCCTCGGCCCCGGCCGGGTCGAGGTCTCCCTCACCCCCACCTACACCGGCTGCCCCGCGATCGAGGCGATGGCATCCGACATCGAGCAGGCCCTCCACCGGCACGGCGTACCGGACGTCACCGTCGTCACCGTCCTCGCCCCGGCCTGGTCCACCGACGACATCAGCGAGGAAGGGCGCCGCAAGCTCACCGAGTTCGGCATCGCCCCACCCCGCCCCCAGGGCCCGGCCGGCGGCCCCGTACCGCTCACCCTGGCGATCCGCTGCCCGCACTGCGGATCCACCGACACCGAGCTCCTGAGCCGCTTCTCCTCCACCGCGTGCAAGGCGCTCCGCCGCTGCACCGCCTGCCGCGAACCGTTCGACCACTTCAAGGAGTTGTAGATGGAGTCCTCAGCCGCCGGACGGGCCGGATTCCATCCCCTCAGGGTGAGCGAGGTCGACCGGCTCACGGACGACTCCGTGGCCGTCACCTTCGCGGTCCCGCCCGAACTCCACGAGGCCTACCGCCACCTCCCCGGCCAGCACCTCGCCCTGCGCCGCACCGGCGAACAGGGAGAGGAGATCCGGCGCACCTACTCCATCTGCGCCCCCGCCTCCCCGGCCGGCGAGCCCCCCGTCCTGCGCGTCGGCATCCGCCTCGTCGACGGCGGCTCGTTCTCCACGTACGCCCTCAAGGAACTGGCCGTCGGCGACCTCGTCGAGGTCATGGAGCCGAGGGGCCGCTTCGCGCTCACCCCGCGCCCCGGGCACTTCGCCGCGGTCGTCGGCGGCAGCGGCATCACCCCGGTCCTGTCGATGGCGGCCACCCTGCTCGCCCGCGAGCCGGAGGCCCGGTTCTGCCTGATCCGCAGCGACCGCACCGCCGCGTCCACGATGTTCCTCGACGAGGTCGCCGACCTCAAGGACCGCTACCCGGACCGCTTCCAGCTGGTCACCGTGCTCTCCCGGGAGGAGCAGCAGGCCGGTCTGCCGTCCGGCCGCCTCGACGGCGAGCGGCTCGCCGGACTGCTGCCCGCGCTGCTGCCCGTCGACACGATCGACGGCTGGTTCCTCTGCGGCCCCTTCGGACTCGTCCAGGGCGCCGAGAAGGCGCTGCGCGGCCTGGGCGTCGACCGCAGCCGGATCCACCAGGAGATCTTCCACGTCGACGACGGCTCCGCCCCCGCGCCGGCCCCCGCGGCCGACGCCCCGGCGCACGCCACCCTGACCGCGACCCTCCACGGCCGCTCCGGCACCTGGCCCGTGGAGCGGGGCGAGACGCTCCTCGACACCGTGCTCCGCGCCCGCGCGGACGCCCCGTACGCCTGCAAGGGCGGGGTGTGCGGCACCTGCCGCGCCTTCCTCGTCGGCGGAGAGGTGCGGATGGACCGCAACTTCGCGCTGGAGCCGGAGGAGACCGAAGCCGGATACGTCCTGGCCTGCCAGTCCCACCCGGCCACCCCGGACGTGGAGCTGGACTTCGACCGCTGAGAACCTCTGAGAACCGCTGAGAACCTCTGACGAGCCGGTGGCGCCGAAGAAGTGCGGCGCCACCATTCCCTTCCCCTAGAACCTGTTCTATCTTGACGATCCGTCAGACAGAGACAGTGACGGCAACGGGAAGGCAGCACAGTGGACTTCACCTTCACCGAAGAACAGCAGGCGGCCGTCGAGACGGCCAAGGCGGTCTTCAAGGACGTCACGCCCGACGCCGTCCCGAGCCCCGCCCTCACCCCCGGCGCCGTGGCCGAGGACCACGACCGGCCGCTCTGGTCCCGCCTCGCCGCCGCCGACCTCCTCGGCCTCGCCCTGGCCCCCGAGCACGGCGGCTCCGGACTCGACCCCGTCGCCCTCTGCCTCGTCCTGCGCGAGTCGGCCCGCGTCCTCGCCCGCGTCCCGCTCCTGGAGACCAGCGCCGTCGCCCTGACCGTCGAGCGCCACGCCCACCCCCGTACGGCCGCCGAACTGCTCCCCCGGGTCGCCCGCGGCGAACTCGTCCTCACCGCCGCCTCCCAGGGACGCACCGGTCACGAACCCGCCGACCGCGCCGTCACCGCGCGCCGCGACGGAGCCGACTGGATCCTCGACGGCCTCCAGACCGCCGTCCCCTGGGCCCACACGGCCGACCTCATCGCCGTACCGGCACACACCACCGAGGACCGCACGATCCTCGCCCTGGTACCCCGCACCCACGAGGGCCTCACCCACACCGACCAGTACTCGACCAGCGGCGAACTCCTCGCCGAGCTCCACCTCGACGCCGTACGCCTCGACGACACGAACGTCATCGACACCGACGGCGCCTGGGAACGACTGCGCGACCTTCTCACCACCGGCACCTGCGCGCTCGCCCTCGGCCTCGGCGAGGCCGTCCTCACCATGACGAGCCAGTACACCGGAAAACGCGAACAGTTCGGCCACCCCGTGGCCACGTTCCAGGCCGTCGCCGTCCAGACCGCCGACCGCTACATCGACCTGCGCGCCATGGAGGCCACCCTCTGGCAGGCCGCCTGGCGCCTCTCCAGCGGCGCGGACGGAGCCCTCCCCGCCGCGGGGGACATCGCCGTCGCGAAGATCTGGGCGTCCGAAGGCGTACGACGCGTCGTACAGACCGCCCAGCACCTGCACGGCGGCTTCGGCGCCGACACCGACTACCCGCTGCACCGCTACCACGCCTGGGCCAAGCACCTGGAACTGTCCCTCGGCCCCGCCGCGGCCCACGAGGAGGCCCTCGGTGACCTGCTGGCCGCCCACCCCCTCGGCTGAGACTCAGCCCCGCGTCAGAGGACGAACGCCGGGCTGCCGCCCTCCGCGACCATCGGACGCCCGGCACCGTCCCACGCCAGCATCCCGCCGTCCACGTTCACGGCGTCGAAGCCCTGCTGCACCAGGTACTGCGTGACCTGCGCAGAACGGCCACCCACCCGGCACATCACATACGCGCGACCGTGCTCGGCCACGGCCTCCGTCACCTCACCGAAGCGGGCCACGAAGTCGCTCATCGGCACGTGCAGCGCGCCCTCGACATGACCGGCCGTCCACTCGTCGTCCTCCCTGACGTCCAGCACCAGGGCATCGGCCGGCACGGAAGCCGCGTCCACCGAGGGCAGCGGGGAGAAATTCATGGGACAAGCCTTCTCTCGTCAGTACCGCCCGAAGGGCTCGGGCGCACGGAAAACCTACTGCACCAGCCCGGCCAGCTCGTTCTCCCGCTCGGAGACCTGAGCGAGCAGCTGCTCGGCGATCTCCTCCAGGAGCTGGTCCGGGTCGTCGGGCGCCATCCGCAGCATCGCGCCGATCGCGCTCTCCTCCAGCTCGCGCGCCAGCGCCGACAGCATGTCCTTGCGCTCGGCCAGCCACTCCAGGCGCGCGTACAGCTCCTCGCTCTCGCTGAGCCGCTCCTCGACCGGCACCGGTCCGGCCTCCCACTCCGCGGAGAGCTCACGCAGCAGCGCCTCGTCGCCGCGGGCGTAGGCGGCGTTCACGCGCGTGATGAACTCCTCGCGCCGCTTCCGCTCGTCCTCCTCGCGCGCAAGGTCCGGATGGGCCTTGCGGGCCAGCTCACGGTAGAGCCTGCGGGCCTCCTCACCGGGCCGGACCCGCTTCGGCGGCTGCACCGGCCGGTCGGTGAGCATCGCGGCGGCCTCGGGGGAGAGGCCGTCGCCGTCGATCCAGTCGTGGAACAGCTCGTCCACCCCGGGCATCGGCAGCACCGCGGCCCGCGCCTCCTGCGCCCGCCGCAGATCCTCGGGGTCCCCGGTACGGGCCGCCCGTGCCTCGGCGATCCGCGCGTCGAGCTCGTCGAGCCGCGCGTACATGGGCCCGAGCTTCTGGTGGTGCAGCCGCGAGAAGTTGTCCACCTCGACCCGGAAGGTCTCGACGGCGATCTCGAACTCGATCAACGCCTGCTCGGCCACCCGAACAGCCCGCTCCAACCGAGCCTCGGGCCGCTCGTCCCCGGACTGAAGAGCCTCCGCCTGCTCGCCACCGACCTGCGGGGCATCAGCCTGCTCGCCCCCGGGCTGGTCCGCCTCGGGCCGCTCGTCCCCGGGTCCTTCGTTCACACCCTGGTCCACGCTCACGTCCACGCCGCCCAAGTCCTCGTTCCGCCTCGTCCCACCCAGCCTACGGTCCTCCGGGGGGCCTCCCCCCTCCCTCCCCCTCCCTCCCCTCCCCGTTCAGCTCCCCCGCCCCCGCACGTACCCCCGCACGCTCCCGCGTGCCCCGCCCTCGCTCGGCGTCAGACGCCGAGCTCCGCCGCGATGCGACCCGTGCGGACGGCCGAGAGCAGGTCGGCGTGGTCGGCCGTGGTGCGGTCCGCGTAGGTGACCGCGAAGGCGGCCACGGCCTCGTCGAGCTCCTCGTTCTTGCCGCAGTAGCCGGATATCAGGCGCGGGTCGGCGCTGTGGGCGTGCGCACGGGCGAGCAGGGCCCCGGTCATCCGCCCGTAGTCGTCAAGCTGGTCCACGGTGAGGGCGGCGGGGTCGACGCTGCCCTTGCGGTTGCGGAACTGCCGCACCTGGAACGGACGCCCGTCGACCGTGGTCCAGCCGAGCAGTATGTCGCTGACGACCTGCATCCGCTTCTGCCCGAGCACCACGCGCCGCCCCTCGTGACCGGCGTCCGGCACGGTGAAGCCGGCGGCCGGCAGATGCGGCAGCAGGGCCGACGGCCGGGCCTCCTTCACCTGGAGCACCAGCGGCTCGCCCCGGTGGTCGAGCAGCAGGACCACATAGGAGCGGGTGCCGACGCTCCCGGTGCCGACCACCCGGAAGGCCACGTCGTGGACGGCGTACCGGGCGAGGAGCGGCAGTCGGTCCTCGGACACGGTCTCCAGATACGCGCCGAGGGATTCGGCGACCTCGGCCGCTTCGCCGTCCGGGACCCTGCGCAGCACCGGGGGAGCGGCCACGAATCTGCGGCCGCCGCCCTCGGTGTCCGCGACGGCCTCGGTCGACCGGGCGGCGAACCGGGCGCTCGTGTTGTTGCGGGCCTTGGCGGAGACCCGTTCCAGGGTGCCGAGGAGGTCGCGGGCGTCGGTGTGCGAGACGAGTTCCTCGTCGGCGATCGCGTTCCAGGCGTCGAGCGCGGACAGGCGGGCGAGGAGGCGCATGGTCCGCCGGTACGCGCCGACGGTGTCGAACGCGGCGGCCCGGCACACGTCCTCGCTCGCTCCCACCTCCCGGCCGGCGAGGACGAGGGAGGTGGCGAGCCGCTTGAGGTCCCATTCCCAGGGGCCGACGACGGTCTCGTCGAAGTCGTTGAGGTCCATGACGAGCCGGCCGCGGGCGTCACCGTAGAGGCCGAAGTTGGCGGCGTGCGCGTCGCCGCATATCTGGGCGGCTATCCCGGTGACGGGCGTCCCGACGAGGTCCTGGGCCATCAGTCCGGCGGAGCCGCGCAGGAAGGCGAAGGGGCTCGCCGCCATCCTGCCGACCCGTATCGGGGTGAGCTCGGGGACCCGGCCGCGGCTGGATTCCTCGACGGCGCGCACGGCGTCCGGGCGGTCGGCGGCGAGGGCCGGCCGGTCGTGCGAGGAACGGGGCACCCGCTCGCGCAGTTGCTTGCCGCGGTCCTTGGGGGAGATCCCGGTGCCGGGGGCGACGCGGCGCGCGAACCCCTGCACGTGCGGGACGCGCGCCTCGTCCTGTGCTCCGTCCGTACCGCGCTGTCCTGGCACGACGGCCCGGATCTCGTCCATGGGACGCCCTCCCCCGATGCGATGTCCAACATCATCCGGCCCCGACCGTACCGCCGTTCCCGATCAGCCGTCTCCCCCTGTGGACAACGCACCCAGGAGCCTGTGGACAACCTCCGCAACCCCTGCTCGGGCCCGGTCCTCAGACCGCGACGACCTCCTCGATCTCCTCCTCGATCTCCTCCTCGGCCGCCTTCTCCACCTCGGCCTCGGCCTCGCCCCGGGCTTCGGCGCCCGTCTCGGCTTCCACCGGGGTCCTGCGCCGCGCCTCCGTGAGCCCGGCGACGACGACGAGGGCCGCTCCGGCAAGGAGCCAGAGGGCGAGGACGAGCAGGTTGCGGCCGAGCTCGTGGCCGTCGAAGTAGACGTGGCCGCGTACTCCCTCGACGAAGCCCGCGCCGTTCCAGAAGGCGTGCAGCGCGCCGAAGAAGCCGGGCTGCAGCTCGGGCCGGTAGATGCCGCCGGAGCTCGTGAAGTTGAGCATGACGAAGAGCACCATCACGCCGAGGGTGGTCCAGCGGCGCAGGAAGGTGTGGAGGCCGACGCCGACGGCGAGGATGCCCGCCGCGTACAGCCAGGCCATCGCCCATACGCCGCCGAGGCCCTGGTCGACCAGGTGGAAGACCGGCCCGGCGAAGAGGGTGCCGACGAGGCTGACGACGAGCGACATGCCGGCGGCGAGGAGGGCCCTGATCCGCATGGGCAGGACGGCTCCGGCTCCGCCGATGACGGCGACCGAGGCGTACGCGCCGATGCTGAGGGCGACGAGCAGGAAGAAGACGCCCTGGCCCGTGGGGTCGCCGGAGGCGGTGGGGGCGATGTCGGTGACCTTGAGCGGCGCGTTCTGGGCGGCGGCGACCTTGGTGAACACCTTCTCGACCGCCATGGCGCTGGTGTCGGAGGAGCCCGAGGCGACGAGCAGCTCGGGGCTCTTCCCGGGGATGTAGGCGCCGAAGCTGCGCTGTTCGCGGAGTGCGGTGACGGCCGTGTCCCGGTCGGCGACGGTACGGACGTCGAGGGCGCCGTCGCCCTTGTTCTGGAGGGTCTGCGCGAGGACCTGCGTGGTGGGGCCGGAGCCGACGACGTCGACGCGCAGGTCGTGGGGTTCGGGCGCGTGGAAGGCACCGAGGTAGGCGAGCCCCATGCCGATGCACATCAACAGGGGGGTGAGCAGATGTCCGAGGACATGCCGCAACGCACCGCTGGTGTTCGGTCCTGCGGACACCGAGACCTCCATGGTTGGCTTTTACAACTAAACAACCGTTGTACTATACAACCGAAAGCCCGCAGGGGTCGACCGGAGTCCGGGCAACCCCGAACGACAGCAGGGAGCGCACGATGACCGGCGGCGCACAGCCACCCCGCGAGGCGTCCGTGGACGTCATCCAGCGCGAGCTGACGGCCTTCGCCCGCCGGGCGCGCGCCGCGGCGGCCCGGGTCCACCCCGAGCTCCCGCTCGTCTCGTACACGCTCCTCGCCCACATCGAGGAGCAGCGCGGCTGCCGCGCCACCGACCTCGCGGCCCACTACTTCCTGGACAAGTCGACGGTGAGCCGTCAGGTCGCGGGTCTGGAGAAGCTCGGTTTCGTCGAGCGCCGCCCGGCCCCCGACGACCACCGGGTGCACGTCCTGCACCCCACGGAGGCCGGCACCAGGGTCCTGGCCGCGGCCCAGACCAACCGCATGGCCGCCTTCCAGGAGCGCCTGGAGGACTGGCCGGCCGAGGACCTCGCCCAATTCGCCGCGTACCTGCTGCGCTACAACGCCGCGGCCGCGAGCACGGGCACCCCGCCGAACTGAACCCCGGCCACGAGCACCGGCAACCGGCAACCGGCAACCGGCAACCGGCAACCGGCAACCGGCAACCGGCCGAACCTACAGCCCCGCGTCGCGGGCGAGCAGCGCCGCCTGGACGCGGTTCTCGCAGTGCAGCTTGGACAGGATCCGGCTCACGTACGTCTTCACCGTGGCCTCGCTCATGTGCAGCCGCCTTCCGGCGTCCGCGTTGGAGAGTCCTTCCCCGAGCAGCGCCAGGACGTCCCTCTCCTTCTCGCTGAGCGCCGCCACCCGTGCCCGCGCCTCCTCGGCGCGAGCCGCCTCCCGGCCGGTGGCCAGCCGCTCCACGACGTGCCGGGTGGCGGCCGGCGACAGATACGCGTCGCCCGCCGCGGCCGCCCGCACCGCCCCGATCAGCTCGGCGGGCGCCGTGTCCTTGAGCAGGAACCCGGCGCCGCCGTGCTCCAGGGCCCGCAGCACGTTCTCCCGCTCCCCGAAGGTCGTCAGGATGATCACCCGGGCCGCGGGCGCCGCCCTGCGCAGCTCCGGCAGGGCCGAGAGGCCGTCGAGCACCGGCATCTGGATGTCGAGCAGCACCACGTCGGCGGCGTGCGCCCGCGCGGCCTCGACCGCCGCCCGTCCGTCGGCCGCCTCCCCGACGACCTCGATCCCCGGGTCCGAGATGAGGATCATCCGGATCCCGGCCCTGATCAGAGGCTCGTCGTCGGCGATCACGACCCTGATGGGCTGCCCTGCCACAGCTTCTCCCCCACACCTCCGGTACGGGCGGTACAGCGCTACCGCTGCTCGACCACGTACGACTTCTTCTCGATCAGCTTGCCGTCCTTGAAGCAGAACCGGAAAACGGGCTCCTCGTCATAGGTCTCGCCCATCTCGGAGGACATCAGCACCAGGCAGCTGGAGCCCTCCGGCCGGGCGGGACCCGTCCCGCCGAGGCCCGCTGTGGCTATGGTGTCGCCGGAGGGCAGCTGGTCGCGGACTTCCGTCTCGGTCATCCCGACCTTCACCGCCTCGTACTGGGCGGGGTCGATCATCCCTTCCTTGAGCGAGCCCATCAGGAAGTAGAGGCCGAAGCCCCCGGCCACCACCAGCAGGACGAGCGCCGCGAACGCGATCCCGCAGCCCAGCGCGATCGCCCCGCCCGTGCTCCTGGTCCTGCCCCCACGCACCGCCATCGCCAGCTCCCGCTCCGTGAACGTCCAGTCGGCCGGTCCGACCGTGACCGGACGACCATCGCCCACCAGCGGTTTCGTGGTCTGCTGCCGGAAGTCGTCGGCCTCATCGACCAAAGGCGCTGCCTCGGCGACCGGCGCCGCCCCGTACGGCAGCATCCCGGCCACCCGGAACCCGCCGCCGTCGGCCGGGCCCGCGTGACACATGCCGCCCACGAGGCGCGCCCGCTCGGTGAGCCCGGCCAGCCCCTGCCCGCCGCTCACGACGTCCTTCACCGGTCCGTCCACCGGCTCCTCGTTGACGACCTCGACGACGAAGGTGTCCGGCTCGTACCGCAGCTCGACGCCGATCGGCGTCCCCGGCGCGTACTTGTAGGCGTTGGTCAGGGCCTCCTGCACGATCCTGTACGCGGCGTGGTCGGCGGCCGGCGCCAGTGGTCTCTCGTCCCCCAGCCGCCGCAGCTCGACCGAGGTGCCGGCCGCCCGGGCCGCCACGACGAGCCCCTCGATGCCGGCGATCCCGCGGGCTGCCCGTCCGGTCTCGTCCCCGGCCGGTGCGGGCGCCGCCGTGCCGTCCTCCGCCGCGAGGCCGTCGCGGAGTATCCCGACGACCTCCCTCAGCTCGTGCATGGCGGTCACCGACGCGTTCCGCAGGACACCGACCACCTCGCGCTGCCGCTCGCCCAGCTCCCGGTCCACTTCGAGGGCCCCGGTGTGCACGGCGATCAGCGCCAGCTGGTGTCCGAGGCTGTCGTGCATGTCCTGGGCGATCCGCTGCCGTTCGCGCAGCCGGGCGTGCCAGACCAGCATGCTCCGCTCCCGCACGAGCTGTGCGTTGCGCTCCTGGAGCGCGTGCAGCAGGGTCCGCCGCTGCGTCCAGTACCGGTGGGCGAGCCCGGGAGCCAGGGTGGTGCCCAGGTAGTAGAGGGTCGCCAGGAAGGCGACGGAGAGCAGTCTCTGCCGGTCCCAGGTCTCCAGGAGCGTCCCGCCGACGTTCAGCACGAAGGCGGCGATGAACGCGGCCAGCGCCCGCCCGACACTGGCGACGTACCGGCCGGACGACCAGCCGAGCATGATGAGCAGGGGCGCGAGGCCGGGCAGGAAGGGCGTGATGCCGGCGGTGACGACGAGCACGGTCGCGGGAAGTCTGCGCCGCAGCAGCGACAGCAGGGCCGTACCGACGGCGACCACGGCAAGGCGCCAGCCCTCGCCGCCCATGAGTTCCTCGGCCCCCGCGGCGAGCAGCGCGAGGACCACCGCGAGGGCGACCTCGCCGGTGATCCTGCGCCGCGACCACTGCCCGGGCACGGCGAACCAGCGCCACCAGGCGGCGGCCCTGGACCCGATCCCCCGGGCGGTCCGGCTCCCCGACTTCGACATTTCGTCCACGCTCGAACCCTAGGCAGCGGCCGGTGTCCCGGACGTCCCTCTTTCGTCTCGCCGTCGGACGACCAAAGTCGCGGCCCCGGCGTCGCGGCCACCCGACGACCCCAGAACCCGATGACCCGACCACCCGACCACCCGTCATCCTCCGGCGTGGGAAGGGTCACATCCGCGGCGACATACGCGGAAGCCCCGTAGGTCGATGACCTACGGGGCTTCCGTCTGGTGCGCGAGGGGGGAGTTGAACCCCCACGCCCTTGCGGGCACTGGAACCTGAATCCAGCGCGTCTGCCTATTCCGCCACCCGCGCATTGGGTGATCTCCCTGCCCTCTCACTTTTCAGTGGGAGCGCCTGGCGACATCTGAAGATTAGCACGTCGCAGACCGTGGATTCACATCCGTTGTTTCGCCCCCGCTCCCGGAGAACAAGGAGAGAAGGTGAGGCACACCGATGAGGCGCAGAGGTGTGAAGCACGGGAGGGACAGCACGGCACAGCACGGCACAGCACAGGACCGCGAAGCATGCGAGCGGAGAGGAGTGAGAAGGAGGAGAGGGGAGAAGCAGGGGAGAAGGAAGGGAGAAGGAGGGCGGATGGGGACGGACCGCCCCGGAACGGGGGCCCAACCCGGCCCGAGCCTCCGCTCCCACAGCCGGGTGCGGGACACTGTCCGCAGGCCGCCTCTACGATCCGTGGGGGAAGCCTGTGAGAGGTGACACTCGTCCACAGGGCAGAGAAGGGGAACCAGCCGATTTCCCGACGCGTGGATACGATCAGTAAGCAGTACCAGGGCGACAACGACGGAGGAGGTGCCCCATGGGAGTCCTGAAGCGTTTCGAGCAGCGTCTCGAAGGTCTGGTCAACGGCACCTTCGCCAAGGTCTTCAAGTCCGAGGTCCAGCCCGTCGAGATCGCCGGCGCGCTCCAGCGCGAGTGCGACAACAACGCGACGATCTGGAACCGCGAGCGGACCGTCGTCCCCAACGACTTCATCGTGGAACTGAGCACGTCGGACTACGAGCGTCTCAGCCCCTACTCGGGCCAGCTCGGCGACGAGCTCGCCGGCCTGGTCAGGGACTACGCGAAGCAGCAGCGGTACACCTTCATGGGCCCCATCAAGGTCCACCTGGAGAAGGCCGAGGATCTCGACACCGGCCTGTACCGCGTCCGCAGCCGCACGCTCGCGTCGAGTACGTCACAGCCGCAGCCGCCCTCCGGGGCGCCGCAGCACCACCAGCAGCAGCAGGGCCGCGGCGGCTACGGGTACCCCCCGGCCGGCGCCCCGCCCATGCCCGCCTCCCCGCCTCCCGGCGCGCCCGGCCACCGGCCGACGGCGCCCGCGGGGCGCCCGGCGGGCGGCCCCGGATCCATGCCCGGCCCCGCCACTCACGGCGGAGCGGGCGCTCCGGTGCGCCGCTGGATCGAGATCAACGGCACCCGCCATCAGATCTCCCGCCCGACCCTGGTCCTCGGCCGCAGCACCGACGCGGACGTGAGGATCGACGATCCCGGCGTCTCCCGCCGGCACTGCGAGATCCGGACCGGAACGCCCTCGACGATCCAGGATCTGGGATCCACCAACGGCATCGTGGTGGACGGGCAGCACACCACCCGCGCTACGCTCCGCGACGGCTCGCGGATCGTCGTGGGCAGCACCACCATCGTTTACCGGCAAGCCGAAGGGTGAAGCGGGGGCAATGTCAGAGCTGACCCTGACGGTCATGCGGTTGGGTTTCCTGGCCGTTCTGTGGCTGTTCGTCATCGTGGCCGTCCAGGTCATCCGCAGCGACCTGTTCGGTACGCGGGTCACCCAGCGCGGTTCGCGGCGCCAGGACGCGCGGCCTCAGCAGAACGCGCGCCAGGCCGCCGCGCCTCCGCAGCAGCGCGGCCAGCAGAGCACGGGCGGCGGCCGCCAGCGGCGCGGCGCCCCGACCAAGCTGGTCGTCTCCGAGGGCACCCTCACCGGCACGACCGTCGCCCTCCAGGGCCAGACGATCACGCTGGGCCGGGCGCACGACTCGACGATCGTCCTCGACGACGACTACGCGTCCAGCCGCCACGCCCGGATCTATCCGGACCGGGACGGCCAGTGGATCGTCGAGGACCTCGGGTCCACCAACGGTACGTATCTCGACCGGACCCGCCTCACCACCGCCACACCCATTCCGCTGGGCGCGCCGATCCGGATCGGCAAGACCGTCATCGAGCTGCGGAAGTAGTGCTACATCATGAATAGGCGCGAGCGGAGCGAGCGAGCCGGGACGGTCCCCGCCATGGGGCGTGCCGCGCTCCCGACCGGAGCGACTGAATCGACCGGCGTGACCGGAGCGACCGGAGGGTGGGCAGTGTGGGTCGAGACCGGCTGTACCCCGATGCAGCGTCGACAGGGCAGGTGGGCATGACTCTGTCCCTGCGATTCGCCGCGGGCTCGCACAAGGGCATGATCCGCGAGGGCAACGAGGACTCGGGCTACGCCGGTCCCCGGCTGCTCGCCATCGCGGACGGCATGGGCGGCCAGGCCGCCGGTGAGGTCGCCTCCTCCGAGGTGATCTCCACGCTCGTCACGCTCGACGACGACGTCCCCGGCTCCGACATCCTCACCTCGCTCGGTACGGCGGTGCAGCGCGCCAACGACCAGCTGCGGATGATGGTCGAGGAGGACCCGCAGCTGGAGGGCATGGGCACCACGCTCACCGCCCTGCTGTGGACGGGCCAGCGGCTCGGTCTCGTGCACGTCGGAGACTCCCGCGCCTATCTGCTCCGCGACGGTGTCCTCACCCAGATCACCCAGGACCACACCTGGGTCCAGCGTCTCGTCGACGAGGGCCGGATCACCGAGGAAGAGGCCACCACGCACCCGCAGCGCTCGCTGCTGATGCGCGCGCTCGGCAGCGGCGACCACGTCGAACCCGACCTCTCCATCCGTGAGGTGCGGGCCGGCGACCGCTATCTGATCTGCTCCGACGGCCTGTCCGGCGTGGTCTCGCACCAGACCCTCGAGGACACCCTCGCCAGCTACCAGGGCCCGCAGGAGACCGTGCAGGAGCTGATCCAGCTCGCGCTGCGCGGCGGCGGCCCCGACAACATCACGGTGATCGTCGCCGACGTCCTCGACGTCGACGGCGGCGACACCCTCGCCGGTCACCTCAGCGACACCCCGGTCATCGTGGGCGCGGTCGCCGAGAACCAGGCGCAGCTGAACGACGGCGGGGCGATGCAGACCCCGGCCGGCCGCGCCTCGGGCCTCGGCCGGCCCGCGCCGCACCAGCAGCCGCCCGCCGGCGGCTTCGGTCCGCCCGGCAGCGGCGACGACCACGGCTACGGCGGCATGCCCCCGCAGGGCTCCTTCGACGCGTACACGGACGACGACTTCGTCAAGCCGCGCACCGGCCGCAAGTGGCTCAAGCGTTCCTTCTTCATCGTCCTCGCCCTCGCCGTCGTCGGCGGCGGCCTGTACGGCGCCTGGCGCTGGACGCAGACGCAGTACTTCGTGGGCGCCAAGGACCAGCACGTGGCGCTGTACCAGGGCATCAGCCAGGATCTGGCGTGGGTGTCGCTGTCGAAGGTCGAGAAGGACCACCCCGAGATCGAACTCAAGTACCTCCCCGCCTACCAGCGGAAGCAGGTCGAGGACACGATCGCGGGCGGCAGCCTCGGCAAGGCCGAGACGAAGATCTCCGAGCTGGCCGTGCAGGCCTCGGCCTGCAAGAAGGCCGAGCAGCGGCACGCCGCCGCCGAGAAGGCCGCCGACCAGGCGAGCAAGCCGCCGGCCACCCAGAAGCCGGGTACCGCCACCCCTGACTCCAAGCCCACCACAGCCGCTCCGTCCCCGGGTCCCACCCTCACCGCGGAGGAGCAGAAGCTGGCCTCGAACTGCGGCAAGCAGTAAGCACCCGTAGGGGGCCTTTCACCACCATGAGCGTTGTCACCAACACGACCACCATCGGCGCGATCGAGGCGCCGAGCCGCCGCAACACCGAGCTGGCGCTGCTCGCGTTCGCCGTCGTCATCCCGGTGTTCGCGTACCTCAACGTGGGCCTGGCCATCGACGGCAAGGTCCCGGCGGGCATGGCCGGGTACGGCCTCGGGCTGGCGCTGCTCGCGGGCGTCGCGCACCTGGTGGTGCGGAAGTGGGCCCCGTACGCGGATCCGCTGCTGCTGCCGCTCGCGACGCTGCTGAACGGTCTGGGTCTGGTGCTGATCTGGCGTCTCGACCAGTCGCCGCGGATCATCGCCCGGTACAAGACCTTCACCCCCGACGCGCCCAACCAGATGATGTACTCGGCGATCGGCGTCGCCATGTTCGTGGGCGTGCTGCTGCTGCTCAAGGACCACCGGGTCCTCCAGCGCTACACGTACATCTCCATGGTCGCGGCCCTCGTCCTGCTGCTGCTGCCGCTCGTGCCCGGCCTGGGCGCGGACGTGTTCGGCGCCAAGATCTGGATCAACGTCGCCGGCTTCTCCATCCAGCCGGGTGAGTTCGCCAAGCTGGTGCTCGCGGTGTTCTTCTCCGGCTATCTGATGGTGAAGAGAGACGCGCTGGCGCTGGCGAGCCGCCGGTTCATGGGTCTCTACCTGCCGCGCGGCCGCGACCTCGGCCCGATCCTGACGATCTGGGCGGTCAGCCTGCTCATCCTGGTGTTCGAGAACGACCTCGGCACCTCGCTGCTGTTCTTCGGCATGTTCGTGATCATGCTGTACGTGGCGACGGAGCGGACCAGCTGGGTCGTCATGGGTCTGCTGATGTCCACCGCGGGTGCCGTCATCGTCGGGTCGACCGCCTCCCACGTCCAGTCGCGTGTGGCCGCCTGGCTCGACCCCTTCGAGTGCCTGAAGACCGCCCCCGAGGGCTCGAACATGGCCATGGCCTGCGACCAGATGACGCAGGTGCTGATGTCCTTCGGCTCCGGCGGCATCCTCGGCACCGGCCTCGGCCAGGGCAATTCGGACCTGGTCGGCTTCGCCGCCAACTCGGACTTCATCTTCGCCACCGTCGGCGAGGAGCTCGGTCTGACCGGCGTGATGGTCTTCCTGCTCTTCTACGGCCTGATCGTGGAGCGCGGTGTCCGCACCTCGCTCGCCGCCCGCGACCCCTTCGGCAAGCTGCTCGCGATGGGCCTGTCCGGTGCCTTCGCGCTCCAGATCTTCGTCGTCGCCGGCGGTGTGATGGGCCTCATCCCGCTGACCGGTATGACCATGCCGTTCCTCGCGTACGGCGGTTCCTCCGTGATCGCCAACTGGGCCCTGATCGGCATCCTCATCCGGATCAGCGACACCGCGCGCCGTCCCGCGCCCGCGCCCGCCCCGTCCCCCGACGCCGAGATGACCCAGGTGGTCCGTCCGTGAACAAGCCGCTGCGGCGGGTCGCGATCTTCTGCGGCCTGCTGGTCCTCGCCCTGCTCCTGCGGGACAACTGGCTCCAGCTCGTCCGCGCCGACGAACTGAACGCCCACCCCAAGAACCGGCGCGTCCAGATCGAGCGGTACTCGAACGAGCGCGGCAACATCATCGTGGACGGCAAGCCCATCACGGGCTCCGTCGACTCGGGCGACAAGTTCTACAAGTACAAGCGGACCTATCTGGAGGGCCCCATGTGGGCCCCCGTCACCGGGTACGCCTCGCAGGCCTACGACGCCAACCAGATCGAGAAGATCGAGGACGGCATCCTCACGGGCAACGACGACCGGCTCTTCTTCGACCGCACCATGGCCATGTTCACCGGTGAGAAGAAGAAGGGTGGCGATGTCATCACCACCCTCAACGGTGCCGCGCAGAAGGCCGCCTTCGAGGGCCTCGGCAGCAAGACCGGCGCCGTCGTCGCCATCGAGCCGAAGACCGGCAAGATCCTGGCGATGGCGTCCACGCCCTCGTACGACCCCTCCTCCTTCGCGGGCTACTCCGCCAAGGACGAGAAGGCCTGGGTCGCGCTGGAGAAGGACAAGAACAAGCCGAAGCTGAACCGCGCGATCCGCGAGATCTACCCGCCCGGCTCCGTCTTCAAGGTGGTCACCGCCGCCGCGGCGCTGGAGAACGGCAAGGTCACCGACATCAACGCGGCGACCGACACCCCCGAGGGCTGGAAGCTTCCGCTCTCCACCAAGGAGATGGTCAACCACGCCAAGGGCTGTGCCAACGCCAGCCTGAACCGCGCCCTGGAGATCTCCTGCAACTCGGTCTTCGCGAAGCTCGGCGACGACGTCGGCCGCGACAAAATGGTCGAGATGGCGGAGAAGTTCGGCTTCAACGCCGAACAGTTCACCCCGGTCCGCTCCTCGGCCTCCGTCTTCGACAAGAAGGCCGACCGCCCCGGTAACGCGCTCTCGTCGATCGGCCAGTTCAACACCGCGACCACCCCGCTGCAGATGGCGATGGTCACAGCGGCGATCGCCAACGACGGCAAGCTGATGAAGCCGTACATGATCGACCAGCTGCGCGCCCCGAACGTCGACATCATCAAGCAGAACGAGCCGGAGGAGCTGAGCCGCCCGGTCTCGCCGGAGACGGCCCAGAAGCTCCAGCAGATGATGGAGAACGTCGTCTCCAACGGCACCGGCGGCAAGGGCGACCTGAACATGGACGGCGTGAAGGTCGGCGGCAAGACGGGTACGGCCCAGCACGGCGAGAAGAACGCGAAGCGTCCCTACGCCTGGTTCATCTCGTACGCGAAGACCTCGGAGGGCTCCCCGGTGGCGGTCGCCGTGGTCGTCGAGGACTCGGCGGGCACGGACCGTGAGGACATCACCGGTGGTGGCCTCGCCGCCCCGATCGCCAAGGCCGTGATGAAGGCGGTTCTGAAGACCCGGGGCTGACCCCCGGACCCCGTACGAGCCAGGTACCGGTCAGGTATCAGCTACCGGCCCCGGGCGGAACGCCTTCCCGGGGCCGGTAGCGTATGCGCGAACAGCACACACCGCCGGACCACCCATGGGTGCGGTCGGGACAGACGGAGAGGGCTGGATTAGCTATGGAAGAGCCGCGTCGCCTCGGCGGCCGGTACGAGCTGGGCCCGGTGCTCGGCCGTGGTGGCATGGCCGAGGTGTACCTCGCCCAGGACACCCGGCTCGGCCGCACCGTCGCCGTGAAGACGCTGCGGGCCGACCTGGCCCGTGATCCGTCCTTCCAGGCCCGGTTCCGCCGTGAGGCACAGTCCGCCGCCTCGTTGAACCATCCGGCGATCGTCGCGGTCTACGACACCGGCGAGGACTACGTCGACCAGGTCTCCATCCCGTACATCGTGATGGAGTACGTCGACGGGTCGACCCTGCGTGAGCTGCTTCACTCCGGGCGCAAGCTGCTGCCCGAGCGCACGCTCGAGATGACGGTCGGCATCCTCCAGGCGCTGGAGTACTCGCACCGCGCCGGCATCGTGCACCGTGACATCAAGCCGGCGAACGTCATGCTGACGCGCACCGGCCAGGTCAAGGTCATGGACTTCGGCATCGCGCGCGCCATGGGCGACTCGGGCATGACCATGACGCAGACCGCCGCGGTGATCGGCACGGCCCAGTACCTCTCCCCGGAGCAGGCCAAGGGCGAGCAGGTCGACGCCCGGTCCGACCTGTACTCCACCGGCTGCCTGCTCTACGAGCTGCTCACCGTCCGGCCCCCGTTCATCGGCGACTCCCCGGTCGCGGTCGCGTACCAGCACGTCCGCGAGGAGCCGCAGCCGCCGAGCAACTTCGACCCCGAGATCACGCCCGAGATGGACGCCATCGTCCTGAAGGCGCTGGTCAAGGACCCTGACTACCGGTACCAGTCCGCCGACGAGATGCGCGCGGACATCGAGGCCTGCCTCGACGGTCAGCCGGTCGCGGCCGCCGCCGCGATGGGGATGGGCATGGCGGGCGCGCCCGCGTACGGCGGGGGCTACGGCGGCTATCCGCCGGAGGACCAGCCGACGACCGCGCTGCGCCAGGCCGACCCGGCCGGCCAGACGTCGATGCTGCCGCCGGTCAACCCGGACGACGGCGGCTACGGCTATGACGACCGTCCGGACCGCCGTCGCGGTGGCCAGAAGAAGTCGAACACCTCGACGATCCTGCTGGCTCTCGCGGGCGTCCTGGTGCTCGTCGGCGCGATCTTCATCGGTGTCTCGCTCTTCGACAAGAAGGACGGGCCGCAGAAGGTCACGGTCCCGAACCTGGTCGGCCAGAACATGGCGGCGGCGAACGACCGCGCGAAGAACTCCCAGGTGAAGGTCCAGCAGACCGGTACCGAGCGCTGCGACCAGCCCAAGGACACCATCTGCCGCCAGGACCCGGCCGCGGACGGCACCGCGACGATGGACACCAACGGGACGATCCAGGTGGTCGTCTCCGAGGGCGCCCCGCTCATCGAGGTCCCGGACGTCATGGAGCAGTCCCAGGAGCGGGCCGAGCAGACGCTCAAGGACAAGGGCTTCAAGGTCAAGGTCGAGCAGGAGGAGTCCGCGGAGGAGCCGGGCACGGTTCTGAAGCAGAACCCGGACGGCGGCACCAAGGCCGAGCAGAACTCCGAGATCACGATCACCGTCGCGAAGAAGGAGCTGTCCGAGCTTCCCAGCGTCAAGGGCCGGACCTACGACCAGGCCGTCCAGCAGCTGAACTCGCTCGGCTTCACGAGCGTGACCAAGGAGGACGTCGACTCGAACGAGCCCGCGGGCACGGTCGTCGACCAGACCCCGCAGGGCCCGTCGAACCAGCCGAAGGACGTCCAGATCACGCTGAAGGTCTCCAAGGGACCGCAGCAGACCATGGTCACGATTCCCCCGGGTCTGACCGGCAGGAAGTTCAAGGACGTCCGGGACCTGCTGCAGAGCATGGGTCTGCAGCAGATCACCCAGGCGGGCTCCGACAAGGAGGACGCCCTGGTCATCAACACGAACCCGCCGGAGGGCACCCAGGTTCCCACCAACCAGCCGATCACCGTGAACACGATCGGCGCCGGAGGCGGGGACAACAACAACGGGAACCCCGGCGGCGGCGGCTTCTTCGGCTGAGCCCCGCACGCACCCGACACGCACACGGGAGAGCCCCGGCATCCAGTACGGATGCCGGGGCTCTCCCGTTGTCCCGTCCGACGCTCAGCGCAGCTCCGCCGGCGGGGTGCGGTCGCGGTCGACCTTCTCCGTGCGTTCCAGTTCGCCCCAGACGATGTAGCGGTAGTCCGAGGTGTACATGGGGGTGCAGGTGGTCAGCGTGATGTAGCGGCCGGGCTTGGTCCTGCCGGATTCCTTCGGGACGGGCTGGAGGACGTCCACGTTGAACTTCGTCGTCTCGGGCAGGGTCTTGTAGACCTTGTAGACGTACCAGAGGTCCTTCGTCTCGAAGACGATCGCGTCCCCGGTCTTCAACTTGTGGATGTTGTGGAATTTGGCGCCGTGCCCGTCCCGGTGCGCGGCGAGCGTGAAGTTGCCCTGCTTGTCCTGCGGCAGCGCGGACTTGATCGGGTCGGTGTAGTAGCCGGCGACGCCGTGGTTGAGGACGTCGGTGCCGGTGCCCTGCTTCACCAGGACCTCGCCGTTCTTCATGGCGGGTACGTGGAGGAAGCCGATGCCGTCCTTGGTGTCGAGCGCCCCGGGGCCCTGGTCGGCCCACTGGTCGCGGACCTGTGCGCCGTCCTTGTCGGCGGCGCGGTCGGCGAGGACGTTCGTCCACCACAGCGAGTAGACGACGAAGAGGCCGAGTACCAGGCCCGCCGTGATGAGGAGTTCGCCGAAGAGGCTGATGATCCCGGCGATCCGGTTGCGCGCGCGTGCCACTAGGTCGTCCCGTCGTCCCGTCCGGAGGTGTGGGGGCTCAGCCTACGAGCGCTTCCGGCTTGCCCTTGCTGCGCGGGCGTTCCTCGACCAGCTTGCCCCACACGATCATGCGGTACGTGCTGGTGAACTCCGGCGTGCAGGTGGTCAGTGTGATGTACCGGCCGGGGCCCTTGAAGCCGGACTGCCTCGGTACGGGGTCGATCACCGAGACGTTGGAGGGCGAGGTCTGCGGCAGGACACTGGCCATCTCGTACGTGTAGTACGCGGTCTTGGTCTCGACGACGATCGGGTCCCCGGGCTTCAACTGGTTGATGTACCGGAACGGTTCGCCGTGTGTGTTGCGGTGGCCGGCCACCGCGAAGTTGCCCTGCTTGTCGGCGGGCATGGCCGTCTTGAGCTTGCCCTCGCCGTAGTGGCCGACCATGCCCTTGTCGAGGACCTTGGCCTTGCTGATGCCCTCGGCGATGGGGACGACCACGTCCAGCTTGGGGATGTACATGATGGCGAAGCCCTTGCCGGGCTCGAAGGCCTCGGGCTTGTCCTCGCCGCCGCCCTGGTTCCAGGTGTCCTCGATCTGCTCCTTGGCCCGGTCGGTCTCCTGGCCGGCGAGGACGTTCGTCCACCACAGCTGGTAGGTGACGAAGAGGAGCATGACGACGCCGAGGGTGATGAAGAGTTCACCGACGACCCGGCTGGCGACGACGCCGACGCTCTCCTTGGCGGCGCGGGCGGCACGGCGGGCCTCGACGCGGGAGAGCGGCCGCCCTTCGGCGGCGGACGGCGCGGGCGTCGTGGGTGCGGCGGCCCGGTTGCGGCCGCGGCCGCCCTTGGCGGCGCGACGGCGCTCGGCACGCCCGGGGCCCGGACCCGGCTCGGACGGCGCCTCGGACGGCGCCTCGGAGACCTCTTCCAGGGCCCGCAGGGGCATCGTCTCGTCCCGGGGGGCCTCCGGGGCCTCCTCCGCCCCGTACGCCCCGTAGGAGGGCTCGTAGGGGGCCTCGGGGGCGTACGGCTCGGCGGGCTCGTAGGAGTGCGCGGGGACGTACGGCTCGGCAGGCGGCGCATACGGTTCGGTGGCCGCGTACGAGGGCTCCGCGGGCGCGTACCCGGCGCCGGCCCCGTACTGCTCGGTCGGCGCGTATTGCTCGGCCGGGACGTACTGCTCGGCCGGTGCGTACGGTTCGGCGGGCGCGTACGGGTCCCCGGGTATCGGCTCCGGCTCCGGCCCCGGCACGTTGGTCGCCCGGAACCACGGCGAGCCCGTCGTCACGCGACGGCCTTGCCCACCACCGGAGCGAGCCCCGCCGACCGGCCGACCGCCCCCTTGTCGCCGCACTGCTCCAGCCAGTTGGCGAGCATCAGGTGCCCGTGCTCGGTGAGGACCGACTCGGGGTGGAACTGCACGCCCTCGACGGGGAGTTCACGGTGGCGCAGCCCCATGATGATGCCGTCCTCGGTCCGCGCCGTGACCTCCAGCTCGGCCGGCACCGTGGCGGGCTCGGCGGCAAGCGAGTGGTAGCGGGTCGCGGTGAACGGCGAGGGCAGTCCGGCGAAGACGCCCTTGCCCTCGTGCGTGACGAGCGAGGTCTTGCCGTGCAGCAGCTCGGGCGCGCGGTCGACGACTCCGCCGTACGCCACGGCCATCGACTGCATGCCGAGGCAGACGCCGAAGACGGGCACGCCGGTGTCGGCGCAGTGCCGGACCATGTCGATGCAGACCCCGGCCTGTTCGGGCGCGCCGGGCCCGGGGGACAGCAGGACGCCGTCGAAGCCGTCCTGGGCGTGGCTCAGCTCGACCTCGTCGTTGCGGAGGACTTCGCACTCGGCGCCGAGCTGGTAGAGGTACTGAACGAGGTTGAAGACGAAGCTGTCGTAGTTGTCGACGACGAGAATTCGCGCGCTCACTGGCCGTCCACCGTCACATCGTTGAACGGAAGCAGAGGCTCCGCCCAGGGGAACACGTACTGGAAGAGGACATAGACGACCGCGAGGACCAGCACGATCGAGATCAGCGCCCGTACCCACGCGTTGCCCGGCAGATGCCGCCAGATCCAGCCGTACATGACGTGGACCGTCCCTTCCGTTCGTTACGGGGACCAGAGTACGGGGCGAGCGGGCCGTGAGGGGTCAGCTGTCCAAAGCCTGTGGACGGCCGTCGGTCACGGGGCGGGTGGCGTCGAGGTGCGCCCAGACGATCAGCCGGTGGCTGCTGCCCCACTCGGGGTCGCAGGTGGTGAGGGTGAGGTAGCGGCCGGGCCCGTCGAAGCCGGACTTCCTGGGGACGGGGTCGACGACGGCGGTGTCGCCGGGGACGGTCCGGTAGGGGCCGCGGTCGATCCGGTAGGTGAACCAGGTCGTGCCGTCGGTGAGGACGATCGCGTCGCCGGGGCGCAGGCGCGGGAAGTCCTTGAAGGGGTCGCCGTGGGTGCGGCGGTGGCCGGCGACGGCGAAGTTCCCGGTGCCGCCGAGCGTGGCGGTGCGGGTGTAGTGCCCGAGGCCCTTCTTCAGGACGTCGGGGCCGGTGCCTTCGAGGACGGGCCATTTCCAGTCGCGGCCGAGCCGGGGGACGTACATCACGGCGATGCCCTTGCCGGTGGCGTACAGCGGCGGTACGCGCGCGGGTGCGGGTGCGGCGGCGACGGGGGTGTCGGCCCAGGCGCGCTGGAGGGTGTCGATCTGGGCGGCGCTGGCGCCGGCGGCCTGGACGCCGGTCCAGTACAGGAGGTAGGCGACGAAGAGGACGATGAGGGCGCCGGCGGTGATGCAGAGCTCGCTGAGGGTCCTCACGAGGAGACGCAAGCGGCCCTCCCGCTGTCAGCTCACCGGCTTCGCGTAGTGGAGGTCCACTGTGCCCGAGTACCCGGGAAGAGTCACCGCCCTGTGCTCGTCGACTTTCCAGCCGAGCCCGTACGCCTTGACGTACAGCTGGTAGTTCTGGAGCGCGGGGGAGGCGGCCAGCGCCCTGGTCAGCCTGCCGCGGTCGCCGACGGCGGTGATCTTGTAGGGCGGTGAGTAGACGCGGCCCTGGAGGATCAGGGTGTTGCCGACGCAGCGCACGGCGCTGGTGGAGATGAGCCGCTGGTCCATGACCCGGATGCCTTCGGCGCCGCCCTGCCACAGGGCGTTGACGACGGCCTGGAGGTCCTGCTGGTGGATGACCAGGTCGTTGGCCTGCGGTTCGGGGTAGCCGGGGGCGGCCTGGGCGTTGGGTGGGGCGTCGTCGAGGGTGACGGTGAGGCCGGAGCCGGAGACCTCGGTGGTGCCCGCGTTCGCTTCGAGCGCGTCGAGTTTCTCGTCCTCCGCGCGCGTGGAGCCGTCGTCGCGGGCGGCGAGGGAGTCGACCTGGCCGCGGAGGGTGGCGGTGGACTCGTCGAGGCCGGCGTTCTTGTGGCTGCGTTCCTCGATGAGGTCGGAGAGCCTGAGGAGCGAGGCGTCCGTGCGGATGTTGGTGCCCTTGGCGGTGTTGAAGCTCGTGACGAAGATCAGTCCGGCGAGGGCGAAGACGGCAAGGGTGAGCACTCGGACGGGGCGCCACCTCGTGGTGCGGCCCGGCCCTTCGGGAGTGTCGGCGGAATTGCTCAACGTACCCTGATCCCCTTCGGTGCCGCGGAACCACTACGCTAACGGACGCCTGGGGGACGCAGTCGTCCTCCTTCGTCACATCCCGGCGCCAGCCACAGTTCCCTGCGCGGTCACGCAGCGCATCGACAGGAGAGTCCCTCGTGCCGAAGTCACGGATCCGCAAGAAGGCCGACTTCACGCCTCCGCCCGCCAAGCAGGCCACCAACATCAAGCTGACCAATCGCAGCTGGGTGGCGCCGGTGATGCTGGCGCTGTTCGCCATCGGTCTGGTGTGGATCGTGGTCTTCTACGTCACCGACGGCTCCATGCCGGTCGAGTCGATCCGGAACTGGAACATCGTGGTGGGCTTCGGCTTCATCGCGGCCGGGTTCGGCGTCTCCACGCAGTGGAAGTAGCGGCGGACCGGTCGATGTAGCGGTCGCGGCGGCCTCTCGTCAAGCTCTCCCCCGAGCTTATCCACAGCGTTGTGCACAGCACTGGATAACTTACGAAGATCTGTGGATAACTCGCACGAGGTTGACGGCGGTATGACCGGAATCACCCTCGGCAGAACACACGAAGCCCCTCGCCTCCCTGGAGAAATACCAGGTCAGAGGCGAGGGGCCGCGTCTTTCCCCACCGTCTGGGGAGGATCCGCCACGCACTGTGGATAACTCTGGGGAAAGCTCACAGAAGAGCTCGTCCACAGGCACCTGCGCTCAGGTGAGCGCAGCCGATCGGGCGAGCACGATCCCCAGGTCGACCAGGAGCACCAGGGCACAGGCCCCGTACTGCACCAGGTCCCGCCGGACCCTCGGCGCGTGCACCATCGCGTACGTCAGCAGGACGCCGGCCACCAGACCGCCGACGTGCGCCTGCCAGGAGATCCCCGGACGGGTGAACGTGATGAGCAGGTTCAGCGCCACGAACAGAAGCGCGGGCCGCATGTCCTGCCGCCTGCGCCGGGCCAGCACGATCCAGGCCCCGAGCAGGCCGTACACGATGCCCGAGGCACCGAGCGAGAACTGGTTCTGCGGGGAGAGCAGATAGGCGAGCGCGGAGCCGGAGAGCCCGGAGAGCAGGCAGAGCGCCGTGTACCGGATCCGCCCCAGCTCGGGCTCGACGATCCCGCCGATCATCCACAGGCCCAGCATGTTGAAGAGGAAGTGCGGGAGCTCCTGGTGGAGGAAGGCCGAGGTCAGCAGCCGGTACCACTCGCCGTCCGAGACCCCGACCAGCTCACCGCTCGGAAGGTAGGCGCCGCCGATCAGGGCGAGGTCGTCGAGGAGCCGGTCGCCGACCACCTGGACGGCGATGAACAGCGCCAGGTTGATCACCATGAGGATCTTGGTGATGAAGCGTCCGTCCGCCGCCACCCGGCCACCCGCGAGCGTCCGGGGCTGGTTGGCACCGGCGGCGTGGCCGGTGCCCGAGCCGCCCCGTACGCACTCCGGGCACTGGAAGCCGACGGACGCGGAGATCATGCACTGTGTGCAGATGGGCCGCTCGCAGCGGGCGCAGCGGATGCCGGTCTCGGCCTCCGGGTGGCGGTAGCAGCGCAGCAGACCGGGCTGCGTGTCCATGGCGGGTTCCGTCCCTTCCGCCTCAGCGCTTCTCGATCACCACGGACTCGACGACGACGTCCTGGAGCGGACGCTCGGTGTGGGGGTCGGTCGCGGTGGCCGCGATCGCGTCCACGACCTTCCGGCTCTCCTTGTCGGCGACCTCGCCGAAGATGGTGTGCTTGCGGTTCAGCCAGGTCGCGGGGCCGACGGTGATGAAGAACTGCGAGCCGTTGGTGCCCGGGCCCGCGTTGGCCATGGCCAGCAGGTACGGGCGGTCGAAGAAGAGCTCCGGGTGGAACTCGTCGGCGAACTCGTAGCCCGGGCCGCCCGTGCCGTTCCCCAGCGGGTCGCCGCCCTGGATCATGAAGCCCTTGATGACCCTGTGGAAGACCGTTCCGTCGTAGAGCGGGTCCGAGGAGACCGTGCCGGTGGCGGGATGCGTCCACTCACGCTCGCCGGAGGCGAGCTCGACGAAGTTCCGCACCGTCTTCGGGGCGTGGAACGGCAGCAGCCGCACCTCGATGTCGCCCAGGCTCGTCCTGAGGGTCGCGTACAGCTGCTCGGCCACGGTCGCCTTCCGTCCCACGTCGTGTCGCGTCGTCGTGTCGCGTCATGTCACGTCTGTCTCTGGCGTGTCCGATCCTCGCATGCCCCGGATGCCAGCCCCACATGCCGGACGCCGCTCCGGCGGGCATGATTCCGAAAAGGATGGAAAGGTGAAAAACCGACATCGCCACCGAGGAGGAGGAATCCCGTGACCCGCATGGACAGCGTGCGCGCCGCGACAGGTTCGGCGAAGGAGAGCGTCCTGCACGCCGCGGAAGTGGTGGCGCCGTACGCCGACTCGGCCAAGGACCAGGCCGCGCACTACGCACACGAGGCGCGCGTGGTGATCGCGCCGAAGGTCTCGAAGGCCGCGTCCGCGGCCCGTACGCAGGCTCGCGCGCAGTACGACTCGTATGTCGCACCGCACGTACCACCGCGGGTCGACGCGGCCGCACACCGTGCGGCGGTCAAGACCCGCCGGGCCGCCCGTCAGGCGGCCGACTACACCGTTCCGCGCGTCGAGAGCGCGGTCGCCGCGACCGGTCCCGTCCTGGAGGAGGCCGGGTCGCGTTCCACCGCCGCCTGGGCCGCGCTGCGCGGTCAGGTGACGCCGAAGGAAATCCAGAAGATCGTGAAGAAGCACGAGCGTCGGGCCAGGGCCGGACGCCTCGCCAAGGGACTCGTCGTCCTCGGCGTACTGCTCGGCGGCGCTTTCGTCGCCTGGAAGTGGTGGGACAAGCAGGCCAATCCCGACTGGCTGGTCGAACCTCCCGCTCCCACCGAGATGGACGAGGACTCACCGCTGTCGTCCGTCGACGGCAGTGGGGCTCCCCGTGACGCGGAGGTGGAGACCGAGGCCGATTCCGATGCCGCAGCCGCCGCGGAAGCCGCCGACCGCGACGAACGCCGCTGACCGACCGCTACTCCTACCGAGGTCCTACCGAGGTCCTGCTGGGGTCCTGCTGGGGTCCTGCTGGGTCTTACTGAGTCCTGCTGGGTTCTACCGGGTCCTGCCGGGTCCTGCTCTTGGGCTTACCGGGTCCTGCTGGGTCTTACCGGTTCGTGCCGGGTCCTGCTGGGTCCTACCGGGGCCTGCCGGGTTCCGTCCTTGGTTCTGCTGCGGCCCTTCCCGGGCCGCTGACGTCCCGCGGGTGGGGTGGGGGGAGTACGCGTCGTCGTCTCCCCACGCCCTACGCCGCCGCGGCAGCGGCGAGCGCCAGGTCCGTCAGCGCGGCCGGGTCGCTCTCGACGCCGGCGGTCGACGAGGACCGCTGACGCGCGGAGGGGGAGGAACCGTGGGCCTCGGCGGCGATGCGCTGCTTGATGGTGGGCGGCAGGGCGCGGTCCCCGGCCAGCGGCCAGCGATGCGTCCGCTGTGCCGGTACGGAGGCGAGCGCGCGCTCCCCGGCGGTGACGGCGGGGGCGGCGGCGGGCGCGGCCGGCTCCTCGGGCTGCTGGACGGCGGGCTGCCCGGCCGCGGCGGCGGTGTTCGCCAGGCCGACGGAGGCGAGGAGGGCGAAGAGGACGGAGATGAAGGCGGTCCAGAACTGCTTGACCTTGGCGGTGGCCATGGCCCCTCACTTTCGTGACGTTCTCGGATGGTTCATTTCGGGTTGCGCGCTTTACGTACTTTTCTCATGATGTGGATGCGGACCCGATTTCCGCGGACCGACGCCGCCGTCGCGCAGTTCTTCCGATGAACACCACCCGGACGGACCAGCGCCGCCCCCGGTCACCCAGCGCCACGGCGCCCGAACCCGGCCCGTACGCCCGCACACGCGCCCCGCACGGAACGCGAAAGACCCCCCTGTCCTGCGCTTCCGCAGGTCAGGGGGGTCTGTCCGAGTGGAGCCTAGGGGAGTCGAACCCCTGACATCTGCCATGCAAAGACAGCGCTCTACCAACTGAGCTAAGGCCCCGGAACGAGGACAGCGTACCGGGTCACCCCCCATGTCCGGCAAAAGGATTGGGACTCCCGGTCGGCGACCACTCTCCGTAAGATGCTGACCGAGGTTCGCAGTGGCGAACCTAAGGGATGGGGAGTAAGTAATGGACGCAGCGCAGCAGGAAGCCACGGCAAGAGCCAGAGAGCTTCAGCGCAGTTGGTACGGAGAGCCGCTGGGGGCGCTCTTCCGTCGCCTGATCGACGATCTCGGGCTCAATCAGGCCAGGCTCGCGGCCGTGCTCGGGCTCTCGGCGCCCATGCTGTCCCAGCTGATGAGCGGCCAGCGGGCCAAGATCGGCAACCCGGCCGTCGTCCAGCGCGTCCAGGCCCTCCAGGAGCTCGCCGTCCAGGTCGCCGACGGCAGCGTCAGCGCCGCCGAGGCCACCGACCGCATGGACGAGATCAAGAAGTCGCAGGGCGGCTCCGTCCTCACCGGCACGGGCCAGACCGCCACCGGATCCGGCGGTCCGACCGTGCGCCGTGTGGTCCGCGAGATCCAGTCGCTGCTGCGCTCCGTGGCGGCCGCCGGCGACATCATCGACGCCGCCGACTCGCTCGCCCCGGCCCACCCGGAACTGGCAGAGTTCCTCCGGGTGTACGGCGCCGGGCGCACCGCCGACGCGGTCGCGCACTACGAGTCGCACCAGAACTGACGCGGGCCCGGCGGCCGGCCGGCACCGCGGAGAGACGACGCACACGGGGAGCGGGCGCAGCGCGATGGGTGAGGTCTTCGCTGGTCGGTACGAGCTGATCGACCCGATCGGACGCGGCGGGGCGGGCGCGGTGTGGCGTGCCTGGGACCACCGGCGCCGCCGCTACGTGGCGGCCAAGGTGCTCCTGCAGAGCGACGCGCACACACTGCTCCGCTTCGTCCGTGAGCAGGCGCTGCGGATCGATCATCCGCATGTCCTCGCCCCGGCCAGCTGGGCCGCCGACGACGACAAGGTCCTCTTCACCATGGACCTGGTGGCCGGCGGCTCGCTGGCCCACGTCATCGGGGACTACGGCCCGCTGCCGCCCCGCTTCGTCTGCACGCTGCTCGACCAGCTGCTGTCGGGCCTGGCCACGGTGCACGCCGAGGGGGTCGTGCACCGTGACATCAAGCCCGCCAACATCCTCATGGAGGTCACCGGCACCGGGCGGCCGCATCTGCGGCTCTCCGACTTCGGCATCTCCATGCGCAAGGGCGAACCGCGCCTCACCGAGACCAACTACGTGGTGGGGACGCCCGGTTATTTCGCGCCCGAGCAGCTCCTCGGCGCGGAGCCGGACTTCACCGCCGACCTCTTCGCCGTCGGTCTGGTCGCGCTCTATCTGCTCCAGGGCCGCAAGCCGGACTCCCAGGCCCTGGTGGAGCACTTCCTCGCACACGGCACCCCGGGCGCCCCCGAGGGCATTCCCGAGCCCCTGTGGCAGGTGCTGGCCGGTCTGCTCCAGCCCGATCCGCAGGCCCGGTTCCGGACGGCCACGGGAGCGCGCAAGGCGCTGAGCGCCGCCGTCGAGATGCTGCCCGAGACGGGCCCCGTCGAGGAGCCGGTCGAGATCTTCGACCAACTCGGCCCCCTGCCCGCGGGCTTCGGCCCCGAAGGTCCGACGGCCGCCGCCGCGGCGGCCCCGGAGCACCCCGCACCGCAGCAGCCGTCGTACCCGCCGACCGCCCAGGTCCCGGCGCCGTCGCCGGTCCAGGCCCCGGCCCCGGTCCCCGCTCCCGCGGCTCCGCCGGTCCCGGGCCCCTCCGAGACGGGCAGCTTCCACCTGTCTCCCCCGGTCACGCACCCGGCGCCCGCCTCCGCGACGCCGTACGGACAAGCCCCCACCCCTCCCTACACCGCTCGCCCCGAGCAGGTTCCCGCCCCGCACACGGCACCCACGCCGCTCGCCCCCGTACGCCGACCGGGACCGCCCCCGAAGGTGACGGTCCCGGTGATCCTGCTCGCGCTGGTGTCGCTCGCGGTCGGCTTCTGGGCCCTGACGCAGATCTGAGCCCTGAGCCCGCGGGGTCCTAGGCCCTGCGCCGGGCCAGCAGGGTCCACGCCCCGAGCCCGAGCAGCAGGACGGTCCCGATGCCGATCCCGGCCGCCGCGACGACCGTCATGGTGCCGCTCCGCTCGGCGGCCTGCTCCACCTGTGCGCCGCTGGAGCCGCTCGCGGCCGCCTCCTTGTCGTCGGCGGTCACGGTGAACGGCCCGGGGTCCCCGTCGTACCCGGGACCGGACGCGGCCTTGTTCATGACGTTCACCCGCAGTGTCAGCGGCACCGGCTTGTCGCCGTAGTCCTTGGCGACCGCCGGGTTGAGGGTGGCCGACAGGTAGTACCAGCCGGCGAACCGCGTCCCGTTGGTGGCGTCGTCGTACGCGGTGCGGTTCGCGTGGGCCACCGGCCGCTGCGGGCCGAGCTCGACCGTCGCGGGCTTCCCGTCGTAGGTGACGGTGTTCTCGTCGACGTGGCCGAGCGCCGGGTTCTCCAGGGAGAGCACGAGCGCGTTGGAGACGTACGTGTCGGCGGCGGAGCTGCTGCCGAGCTCGGCGGTGGTGAAGAGCTGCTGTCCCCAGTCGACGGGTACCCGGTAGAAGAGCGTCTGGCCGGGCCGGATGTCGGCGCGCCACTCGCCCTGCGTCAGCGAGGCGGCGTCATGGATGCCGGAGCCGCCCTGGCGGGGTCGGGGGCCTCCCGTGGGCGGCGCGGGCGTGGCGGAGGGCCAGGCGGACGGCAGCGCGCTCGGGCCGGCCTTCTTCAGCGGCGGCTCGGACACGTGCCGGATCTCCAGCTCCCAGTCGTCCGGGGAGGAGGTCGCCTTCGAGGAGCGCTCGACGAGCACGTAGAAGGCCCCCGCCTGCTGGCAGCTGGAGCTCTCGGCGTCGATGATCCGGCGGGCGTACGCGGCGAGGGGCCGCGTGTAGTCGGCCGACGAGAAGTTGACCTGCTGGTAGCTGCACTCGGCGCCGGAGCCGTCCTGCATGCTGATCTTGACGCCGTCGCCGTACTCGACCTTCCCGCCGGGCTTCGGCACGGCGACCACGGAGACGTACGAGTTGACCTTGTCGTCGAGGTCGACCCGGTAGTAGAGCTTGCCGTCCTTCTTGACGGTGTCCCGGTACGTCTGCCCCGTCTTCAGGGCCTTCGCGTCGAGGCTGGAGGCGGCGCCCTGGATCCGCTGGGCCGAGCCGTCGAAGGCGTACGGCGGTATCGGAGTCCCTTCGGCCGCCCGGGCCTGGACGGGCAGTCCCGTCACCGCGCCCACGGCCGCGGCCGCCGCGATCAGGGCTCCCGTCCTCCGGCCGATCCCGGTCCGCCTGCCGGCCTGCGTGCTCACGCGTCTCTCCCGTTCCTTCCCGCCCTGCGCCGCGCCCGCCCGAGGGCGATCAGCACCCCGGCGAGCAGCACCAGCGCCCCGCCGCCCACCGCGACGGCCGTGGTGCCGGTCCATCCTGCCCCGCCCGCACCTCCGGTGTCCGCCCGCGCGGTGGATTCGTCCTGCTTCGCAGGGGCCTTCACGCGCGCGTGGTGCTCGGGTCCGGCCTTCTCCTCGCCGAGGACGGCGATCCGCAGGACGACGGCGATCTCGGGGTTGCGGGCGATCCTGGCCGTGTCGGCGCCGAGGGTGATGTAGTGGCCGCCGGGCGTGTGCACGGGGACGACGTTCGGGTTCGCCTCGTAGCGGTTGCTCCAGACGACCGGGACGGTGCCCATCCTCAGCGCGGTCGGTTCCCCGTCGTACGCGCGCTGGGAGTTGAAGACGCCCGTGCCGAAGCCGAACGGCTGCCGTGCCGGGGTGTAGACCTCGGTGCCGCCGTACGACGTGACCGAGGAGCCGGAGTCGCCGACGGCCGGCTCGTTCGCGAACCCGACGTCGTAGGTGTCGATGCGCAGCCCGATGCCCTGGTGGGCGAGCTCGGCGGCGACCTCGCAGGGCTGCGGGGTGCCGCAGGTGTCCTCGCCGTCCGAGATCAACAGGATCGTGCGGATGGTGATGGCCCCGGGAGGCGGCGCGGGGAGGTCTTCCGCGGCCTTGCGCAGCGAGAGCCCGATGGGGGTGTCCCCCTTGGGCGTGAGGGCGGCCACGGCCGCTTTGAGGCCGGCCCGGTCGAGCGGGGCGACCGGCTTCGCGAGCCGGGTGTCGGTGCAGCCGCTCGTCCGGTCGGCGCCGTAGACGCGCAGTCCGCGAACAGTCCGGCGGCCACGCCCCCCGCGGTGCCTCGTCGCGGTCTCGGTCCTATGGTCGTCCCCCTTGTTCGCGCTCCATCGACTTTGCTTTAGCAAGCTAGTGATTTGCGCTGGCGAACTCAAGGGAGCCCGTGTCACGGTCCCGGAACAGCGAAACCCCGGCGGCGCTCACGCGCTGCCGGGGCCTCACCCACAGAATGCGTGTCTCTCAGACACCGGAACCTGCGGGCACGGAGTCGGTCGCCTCCGTCCACAGATCCTGCTCGGCGCGATCCGCCTGGATCTGGCGGTACACGAGGAGCCCGCCGATGGCGGCCAGTGCGACCAGGAGAAGCTTCTTCACCGCGCGACCTCGTCTTTCGTTGACGTAGGAGACTTCTGACGCCCACTCTACACATCGACCGATACCGATCGGTGACCTGTACGGGCTTCGCACCCCTGCTTCAAACCACGCACAAAAAGATCGACCCGGATGGAGGAACCATCCGGGTCGATCCGAACTGTGGGGCTAACAGGATTTGAACCTGTGGCCTCATCCTTATCAGGGATGCGCTCTAACCAACTGAGCTATAGCCCCGCCGCGCTTTGCGGTGTGTCCCCGCCGCGCTGACTCCTGAACATTAGCGCACGTGGGGGCCAGTCCCAAAATCGGTAACCGACCGGCCCCCTCGCAGATCACTCGTCCTCGGCCAGCGTCAGCTCGACACCGCCCACGAAGCCCGCCGACAGGTTGTAGATGAAGGCGCCCAGCGTCGCCAGCGCGGTCATCAGGACCACGTCGATCACGGCGATCACCGAGGTGAACATCAGCACCCGCGGCAGCGACAGGAAGGACTGCAGATCGAAGCCGTTGGACTCGTTCGAGCCCGTGGCCTCGCTGATCGTGCCGCCGACCGTCGAGAAGACGCCCATGGCGTCCATGACCATCCACAGCACCGCCGCGGCCACGACCGTGCAGATGCCCAGCGCGATGGAGAGCAGGAAGCTCACCTTCATCACCGACCACGGATCGGCCTTGGCCACCCGCAGCCGCGCCTTGCGCGTCCTGGGCGTCGTGCGCGCCCCGGTGCGCGGCCGGCGCACCGCGCCGGTCTGCCCGCCCTGCGTACCGCCCGCTGGCGTCCCGCCCGCAGGCGTGCCGTACGCCTGCGGCGGGTGGTAGGGACCGCTCGGCTGCCCCTGGGGGCGCTCGCCGGGCAGCGGCCCGTTGTACGTCTCGTACGAGGGCTGCTGCCCCCGAGTGTCCGTCACCGCAACCCCCTGGGAGTCCGTGGCGGGGCCACGGGCGCCGTTCGCTCCAGCACCAGCAGAAGCTCCGGCAGCCGCCGATCCGGCGCCCGTGGCTCCACTCACGCTCTTACTCCTCGTGCTCCCCGGCCGAGGGCTCCGTGCCCTCGGCCGCCTCGGCGTCGACCTCGACCGACTCGACCACGCCCTCGGCGTCGTCGAGATCCTCGTCCTCGCTGCCCGCCTCGGCGTTCCGTGCGATGCCGACGACGGCATCGCGCTTGCCCAGGTTGATCAGCTGGACGCCCATGGTGTCACGGCCGGTCTCCCTGACTTCGTTGACTCGCGTACGAATCACACCGCCGGACAGCGTGATGGCGAGGATCTCATCGGTCTCCTCGACCACCAGCGCGCCCACGAGCGAGCCGCGGTCCTCCACGATCTTGGCGGCCTTGATACCGAGGCCGCCACGACCCTGGACGCGGTACTCGTCGACGGGGGTGCGCTTCGCGTACCCGCCGTCGGTCGCGGTGAAGACGAACGTACCGGGCCGGACGACATTCATCGAGAGCAGCTCGTCGTCCTCGCGGAAACTCATCCCCTTGACGCCCGAGGTGGCACGTCCCATCGGACGCAGCGCGTCGTCCGTGGCGGTGAAGCGGATCGACTGCGCCTTCTTGGAGACGAGGAGCAGGTCGTCCTCGGAGGAGACCAGCTCGGCGCCGATCAGCTCGTCGTCGCCGCCGTCCGCGGTCTCCCGGAGGTTGATCGCGATGACACCGCCGGAGCGGGGCGAGTCGTAGTCCTTCAGCGCGGTCTTCTTCACCAGGCCGGCCTTGGTGGCGAGCACCAGGTACGGCGCGGCCTCGTAGTCGCGGATCGCCAGGATCTGGGCGATCTGCTCGTCCGGCTGGAAGGCCAGCAGGTTGGCCACGTGCTGGCCGCGCGCGTCCCGGCCGGCGTCCGGCAGCTCGTACGCCTTGGCCCGGTAGACCCGGCCCTTGTTCGTGAAGAACAGCAGCCAGTGGTGGGTGGTGGAGACGAAGAAGTGGTCGACGATGTCGTCCTGCTTCAGCTTCGTGCCGCGCACACCCTTGCCACCGCGCTTCTGCGAGCGGTAGTCCTCGGTCTTCGTCCGCTTCACATAGCCGCCGCGCGTGATGGTGACGACGATGTCCTCCTCGGCGATCAGGTCCTCGATGGACATGTCACCGTCGAAGGGCACGAGCTTGGAGCGGCGGTCGTCGCCGAACTTCTCGACGAGCGCGGCCAGTTCCTCGCTGACGATCGCCCGCTGGCGCTCCGGGGAGGCCAGGATCGCGTTGTACTCGTTGATCTTCGCCTGGAGCTCGTCGTGCTCGGCGACGATCTTCTGGCGCTCCAGGGCGGCGAGCCGGCGGAGCTGCATCTCCAGGATCGCGTTCGCCTGGATCTCGTCGATCGAGAGCAGGTCCATCAGGCCCGTGCGGGCGACCTCGACCGTGTCGCTGCGGCGGATGAGCGCGATGACCTCGTCGATCGCGTCGAGCGCCTTGAGCAGACCGCGCAGGATGTGGGCGCGCTCCTCGGCCTTGCGCAGCCGGAACTTCGTCCGGCGGACGATGACCTCGATCTGGTGCGTCACCCAGTGGCGGATGAACGCGTCGAGCGAGAGGGTGCGCGGCACGCCGTCGACGAGCGCCAGCATGTTCGCGCCGAAGTTCGTCTGCAGGTCGGTGTGCTTGTACAGGTTGTTGAGGACGACCTTGGCGACGGCGTCGCGCTTGAGCACGATGACCAGGCGCTGGCCGGTCCGGGACGAGGTCTCGTCGCGGACGTCGGCGATGCCGCCGACCTTGCCGTCCTTCACCAGGTCGGCGATCTTCTGCGCGAGGTTGTCGGGGTTGGTCTGGTACGGAAGCTCCGTGACCACCAGGCACTGGCGGTTCTGGATCTCCTCGACCTCGACGACCGCGCGCATCGTGATCGAGCCACGGCCGGTGCGGTACGCCTCCTCGATGCCCTTGCGGCCGACGACGAGCGCGCCGGTGGGGAAGTCGGGGCCCTTGATCCGCTCGATCAGCGCGTCGAGGAGCTCCTCGTGGCTGGCGTCGGGGTGCTCCAGCGCCCACTGGGCGCCGGCCGCGACCTCGCGCAGGTTGTGCGGCGGGATGTTGGTGGCCATACCGACGGCGATGCCGGCGGAGCCGTTGACCAGCAGGTTCGGGAACCGGGCCGGGAGGACCGTCGGCTCCTGGTTGCGGCCGTCGTAGTTGTCCGTGAAGTCGACGGTCTCCTCGTCGATGTCGCGGAGCATCTCCATCGACAGCGGCGCCATCTTGCACTCGGTGTAGCGCATGGCGGCGGCCGGGTCGTTGCCCGGGGAGCCGAAGTTGCCGTTGGAGTCGACGAGCGGCATGCGCATCGACCAGGGCTGGGCGAGGCGGACGAGCGCGTCGTAGATCGAGGAGTCGCCGTGCGGGTGGTACGTACCCATGACGTCACCGACGACGCGGGCGCACTTGTAGAAGCCCTTCTCGGGCCGGTACCCGCCGTCGTACATCGCGTACAGCACGCGCCGGTGGACGGGCTTGAGGCCGTCCCGTACGTCGGGCAGCGCGCGGGACACGATGACGGACATCGCGTAGTCGAGGTACGAGCGCTGCATCTCGGTCTCGAGCCCGACGGGCTCGATCCGCAGCACGGGTTCCTGCTCTTCGGTGGTCGGGGTGGTTTCGTCGGCCATTGCTGGTCGTCAGTCCTTTCGTACGGTCAGCTGAGACCGACTCAGATGTCGAGGAAGCGAACGTCCTTGGCGTTGCGCTGGATGAACGAGCGCCGTGCCTCGACGTCCTCGCCCATGAGCACCGAGAACAGGTCGTCGGCCTGGGCGGCGTCGTCCAGGGTGACCTGGCCGAGCACGCGGTGCTCGACGTCCATGGTGGTGACGCGCAGCTCCTCGGCGTTCATCTCGCCGAGACCCTTGAAGCGCTGGATCGAGTCTTCCTTGATCCGCTTGCCGTTCTGCTTGCCCAGCTCGACGAGCGCGTCCCGCTCTCGGTCCGAGTACGCGTACTCGAAGTCGTCCCGGCCCCACTTGATCTTGTAGAGCGGCGGGCGGGAGAGGTAGACGTGCCCGGCCTCGACCAGCGGCCGCATGAAGCGGAAGAGGAAGGTCAGCAGCAGGGTGTTGATGTGCTGGCCGTCGACGTCGGCGTCCGCCATCAGGATGATCTTGTGATAGCGGAGCTTCTCGATGTCGAAGTCCTCGTGCACACCGGTGCCGAAGGCGGAGATCAGCGCCTGGACCTCGGTGTTCTGCAGGATCTTGTCGACGCGGGCCTTCTCGACGTTCAGGATCTTGCCGCGGATCGGCAGGATGGCCTGGTACATCGGGTTGCGGCCGGACTTGGCCGAGCCGCCGGCGGAGTCACCCTCGACGATGAAGATCTCGCACTTGGACGGGTCGTTCGACTGGCAGTCGGAGAGCTTGCCCGGGAGGGACGCCGACTCCAGGAGGCCCTTGCGGCGGGTCAGGTCGCGCGCCTTGCGCGCGGCCACGCGCGCGGTGGCGGCCTGGATCGACTTGCGGACGATGTCCGCGGCCTCGTTCGGGTTGCGGTCCAGCCAGTCGTTGAGGTGCTCGTAGACCGCCTTCTGGACGAAGGTCTTGACCTCGGTGTTGCCCAGCTTGGTCTTGGTCTGGCCCTCGAACTGCGGCTCGCTCAGCTTGACCGAGATGATCGCCGTCAGACCCTCGCGGATGTCGTCACCCGTGAGGTTGTCGTCCTTCTCGCGGAGCAGCTTCTTGTCGCGCGCGTACTTGTTGATCAGCGAGGTCAGCGCCGCACGGAAGCCCTCCTCGTGCGTGCCGCCCTCGTGGGTGTGGATGATGTTGGCGAAGGAGTACACGCCCTCGCTGTAGCCGCTGTTCCACTGCATCGCGACCTCGAGGGACAGGTTCTTGTCCTTGTCCTCGGCGTCGAGGTCGATCACGGTGGGGTGGATCAGCTCGCCCTTGCGCGAGTTGAGGTACTTCACGAAGTCGACGATGCCGCCCTCGTAGTGGTACCTGACCGTGCGCGCGGTCGGCTCGGCGGCCGCCTCGGCGTCCGGGTCGTCGGCGCCGACGGTCGCCTTCGCGGACTCGCGCTCGTCGGTGAGCGTGATCGTCAGGCCCTTGTTGAGGAAGGCCATCTCCTGGAAGCGCCGCGAGAGCGTCTCGAAGGAGTACTCGGTGGTCTCGAAGATGTCCGGGTCGGCCCAGAAGGTGACCGAGGTGCCGGTCTCGTCGGTCGCCTCGTGCTGGGCGAGCGGCGCCGTGGGGGCACCCATCTTGTAGTCCTGCGTCCAGCGGTGGCCGTCCGTCCTGATCTCGACGGAGACCTTGGTGGACAGGGCGTTCACGACGGACACACCGACGCCGTGCAGACCGCCGGAGACGGCGTAGCCGCCGCCGCCGAACTTGCCGCCCGCGTGCAGCACGGTCAGCACGACCTCGACGGCCGGCTTGCCCTCGGAGGCCACGATGCCCACCGGGATGCCACGGCCGTTGTCGACGACGCGCACGGCGCCGTCGGCCAGGATCGTCACGTCGATGGTGTCGGCATGGCCGGCCAGGGCTTCGTCGACCGAGTTGTCGACGACCTCCTGCACCATGTGGTGCAGACCGCGCTCGCCGGTCGAGCCGATGTACATGCCAGGGCGCTTGCGCACGGCATCCAGGCCCTCGAGGACCTGGATATTGCTGGCGGTGTACTGGGAGTTCTCGTTGGGGTCGCCGGAATCGGCCACGAAGCGCCCTTTCTGGCACAGCACAGGCCGTTCTCCGGGCATACGGGAGCGGCTGCGTCGTTCGACATGTTCCGCAGGGTGGCGGGATTGTCTCCCAGTCTACCGGTACCACGGACACTCATGGGGGTTTGCCGGTACCTGAATGCGCATGTGCCGCCCTGCGCGGGCGCGAGACGACTCCCCATATCCGGAGAGGGGCCCCAGAGCCCCCAGACGGCCACCCAGCGCTTCGAGCGGTAGCAGCCTGTGGGCGCACGTTCCGTCGGGCTGTGGGCAATCGTTCCGCAGGGCGTGGGGGTCCCCCCGGACGGAGTCTGGGGGGAGGGTGGGCACGGCCCACCCGCGCGGCGCCCTCCGCCTGGGCCCGCACCCCCAGGACCTGGTCCAGCTCCGCGCGGCGCTCTAGCCGTACGTGTCCCCAGGCCCCACACTGCCGGGCGCCCGCAGCGGCCCGTACCCCCGCCGGGGCCCGCCGGGCCCCAGCACCTTGATCATCCGCACGGTTCCGTGCCCCAGGTCCTCGTTGAGACGGGCGACCAGCGTCGGGGCGAGCAGCCGCAGCTGCGTGGCCCACGCCGTCGAGTCGCATTGCACCGTCAGCACCCGCGCATCCGGCTCGTCGTCGAACTTCAGCGGTACGCAGTGCTTCGCCAGGTCCTCGCCGACGATCTGCGGCCAGCGCCCCATGACCCCGCCGACCGCCGCCGGGGTCTCCCAGCCGCGCTCGGTGATCAGCCGGTTGATCGCGGCGCCGAGCGCCATCGGGTCGCGTCCGTCGGCGCGCGCGCCGGAGCGCAGCCCGCCCCCGCGCCGGGCCTGCTTCTTCTGCTGCGCGGCCGCGCCCTTCGCGCGGGCCTGCTCCTTGGCCGCCCGCAGGGCGACCCGGGCGAGATCCACACCCGACGGCTCGGGCGCCGCGGGCCTGTCCACAGGCTGTGGGGAATTCTCGTCGCTCATACCCGCTCCACCGTCCCGCCGGACACGGCGTACCGCGTGCCCGCGAGCACGCCCGGCACGTCGTCGTCCACCGCCGCCGTGACGAGCACCTGCTCGCCCGGCGCCACCAGCTCCGCGAGCCGCTCGCGCCGCCGGGCGTCCAGCTCGGCGAAGACGTCGTCGAGGACGAGGACCGGCTCGTTGCCCTCGGCCCGCAGCAGGTCGTACGAGGCGAGCCGCAGCGCCAGCGCGTACGACCAGGACTCGCCGTGGCTCGCGTACCCCTTCGCGGGGAGGTCGCCGAGCTTCAGGAGCAGCTCGTCCCGGTGGGGTCCGACGAGTGTGACGCCCCGCTCGATCTCCTGCTTGCGGACCTCGGCGAGGGCGGCGAGCAGCTGCTCGTACAGCTCCTCGCGGGTGTGCCCGGTGCCCGGCGCGGAGGGGCGGTACTCCAGGAGGACGGGCCCGCCGCCGGGGGCGAGCTGCTCGTACGCCTTGTCGGCGAGCGGCTGCAGTACGCCGATGAGGTCGAGCCGCTGGGCGAGCAGCTCGGCGCCCGCCCTGGCCAGGTGCTGGTCCCAGACGTCCAGGGTCGACAGGTCCATGCCGCGGCCGCCGTGGCGCCTGGCCATCGCCGCCGACTTCAGGAGCGTGTTCCGCTGCTTGAGCACGCGCTCGTAGTCGGAGCGCACGCCCGCCATGCGCGGCGTGCGCGCCGTGATGAGCTCGTCGAGGAAGCGCCGGCGCTCGCCGGGGTCGCCCTTGATCAGCGCCAGATCCTCGGGGGCGAACAGCACGGTCCGTACGATGCCGAGCACGTCACGCGGTCTGACCTGCGAGGACCTGTTGATTCGGGCGCGGTTGGCGCGGCCCGGGTTGAGTTCCAGCTCGATCAGCTGGGAGCGCTCGCCCTGGGTGACGGCGGCCCGGATGACCGCGCGCTCCGCCCCCATGCGGACGAGCGGGGCGTCGGAGGCGACGCGGTGGCTGCCGAGGGTCGCGAGATAGCCGACGGCCTCGACCAGGTTGGTCTTTCCCTGGCCGTTCGCGCCCACGAAAGCGGTGACGCCCGGGTCGAGCGGGACCTCGACCCGGGTGTAGGAACGGAAGTCGGCCAGCGAGAGATGCGTGACGTGCATGGTGGGCGCCGACCTTCTTCCCCCGGCGGCTGTGCACCGCGGGGTGCACAGCCTGTGGATTACTTCTTCGTCTCGACCGCGTGGCCACCGAACTGGTTGCGCAGCGCGGCGATCATCTTCATCTGCGGGGAGTCGTCCTGACGGGAGGCGAACCGCGCGAACAGGGAGGCGGTGATCGCCGGGAGCGGGACGGCGTTGTCGATGGCGGCCTCGACCGTCCACCGGCCCTCGCCGGAGTCCGACGCGTAGCCCCGCAGCTTGTCCAGGTGCTCGTCCTCGTCCAGCGCGTTCACCGCGAGGTCCAGCAGCCAGGAACGGATGACCGTGCCCTCCTGCCAGGAGCGGAAGACCTCGCGCACGTCGGTGACGGAGTCGACCTTCTCCAGGAGCTCCCAGCCCTCGGCGTAGGCCTGCATCATCGCGTACTCGATGCCGTTGTGGACCATCTTCGCGAAGTGACCGGCGCCGACCTTGCCCGCGTGGACCGAGCCGAACTCGCCCTCGGGCTTGAGCGCGTCGAAGATCGGCTGGACCTTCGCCACGTCCTCGGCGGAGCCGCCGTACATCAGCGCGTAGCCGTTCTCCAGGCCCCACACACCGCCGGAGACGCCGCAGTCGACGAAGCCGATGCCCTTGGCGGCGAGCTCCTCGGCGTGCTTCTCGTCGTCCGTCCAGCGCGAGTTTCCGCCGTCCACGACGATGTCGCCGGGGGAGAGCAGGCCGGCCAGCTCGTCGATGGTGGACTGGGTCGCGGCACCGGCCGGAACCATGACCCACACGACGCGCGGACCCTTGAGCTTGCCCACAAGCTCTTCGAGGCTGGGGACATCGGCGAGGTCCGGATTGCGGTCGTATCCGATGACGGTGTGACCTGCGCGGCGGATGCGCTCACGCATGTTGCCGCCCATCTTGCCGAGACCGACGAGACCGAGCTCCATCAGAGATTCCTTAAGCGTCGTGTGCGGTTTACCCGGGTCCGAGCCTACGCCCGGACCCGGGTGCACACCTGTGGGGTCAGCCGCTCAGGCGATGCCCCGAAGAACCGGCATCAACCGGACAGCCGCACCGGCATACTGCGCCTTCCCGGGGGGCGACCCCCGGACCCCCGGCAAGAACTGCCAGGCATCAACCGGACAGCCGCACCGGCATGATCAGGTACTTGTAGGCCTCGTCCGCCTCGGCGTCGAGCGCGGGCTTGCCGCTCAGCAGCGCCGGCTTCGTGGAGGTCGTGAAGGAGAGCTGGGCGACCGGGGAGTCGATCGCGCTCAGACCGTCCAGGAGGAAGGTCGGGTTGAAGGCGATCGAGATGTCGTCGCCCTCCAGCTGCGCGTCCACACGCTCCACAGCCTGTGCGTCGTCGCTGGAGCCGGCCTCCAGGATGAGCACGCCCTGCTCGAAGCTCAGCCGGACCGGGGTGTTGCGCTCGGCCACCAGGGCCACACGCTTGACGGCCTCCACGAAGGGGGCGGTCTCGATCACCGCGACCGAGTTGAACTCGGTGGGGAAGAGCGTCCGGTACTTCGGGAGGTCGCCCTCCAGGAGGCGGGTGGTGGTGCGGCGGCCCGCGCCCTCGAAGCCGATGAGGCCCTCGCCCTTGCCGGAGCCCGAGAGCGCCAGGGTCACCGTGTCGCCGCTCGTGAGCGCCTTGGCGGTGTCCAGGAGGGTCTTGGCGGGCACCAGGGCGACCGCGGAGGCGTCCGGGGACTCCGGCTTCCACAGGAACTCGCGGACCGCGAAGCGGTAGCGGTCGGTGGAGGCCAGGGTGACCGTGTCGCCCTCGATCTCGATGCGCACACCGGTGAGGACGGGCAGCGTGTCGTCACGGCCGGCGGCGATGGCCACCTGCGCGGCGGCGGAGGCGAAGACCTCTCCCGGGACCGTGCCGGTCGCGGTGGGCATCTCCGGCAGCGCCGGGTACTCCTCCACAGGCAGGGTGTGGAGGGTGAAGCGGGAGGAGCCGCAGACCACGGTCGCCCGTACACCGTCTGTGGAGATCTCCACGGGACGGTTGGGGAGGGCGCGGCAGATGTCGGCGAGCAGCCGGCCGGAGACGAGGACGGTGCCGTCCTCCTCCACCTCGGCCTCGACGGAGACCCGCGCCGAGACCTCGTAGTCGAAGCTCGAGAAGCTCAGGACGCCGTCCTCGGCCTTCAGGAGAAGGCCCGCGAGCACGGGCGCCGGCGGACGGGCCGGGAGGCTGCGGGCCACCCAGGCCACCGCCTCCGCGAGTACATCGCGCTCCACCCGGATCTTCACCGGAACCGCCTCCTGCTGTTGCTGGCTCTTCGTCGACTGCGGGAACCAGTCTGACGTACGCCACCGACACTCGGTGCTGCTCGGGGTCAAGTCGAGACAAGAGCGAGCCGGAGCTCCGGCGCCGAGTTGTGCACAGGTCCCACTTCGAAGCGAATTCCGGGCTAACTCTATGTGGGAGTAGTAGTAGGGCCTGTGGAAACCGTGGATAACGTCATTTTCGCAGGTCAGGCACGGTTTTTTGTCCACCGAGGCTGTGGGTGGAGCCCGTGGACAACCGGGGCTATCTGTGGACACCCGAAAGTTCTGCACAGCCGGTACACAGGCCATGGGGAGTTCTCCCCAGCGCTGTCCCCAGCTTTCCCCAGGTTCCCCACAGCCCAAACGTCTCCCTTGGTGTGACCGCTTTCACTCGGCCCGGTGAGCGGGCGCGTTTCGTTGCCGAACAGTGGACAGCGGTGTGGAGAAGCTGTGGGCAACCGGCCGCCGCCTGTGGGCAGCCAGTGGACAACCTTCGGGACCCCCTGTGGACGAAAGATTCATCCACAGCCTGTGGAGATCGTTTGCCAACAATTCCACAAGGGGCTGACCTGGGGTGATGATCTGTCACCAGGCCGGCCTGTGGACACAATCCGGATAACTCGACAGTCCCCACCCTGTGGACGGGAGATCATCCCCCAATCTGTGGAGAACCTGCCACCGGAACGGAGTAATCGAACACGGCAGGGGCGGTTGGGGACGGGCGGAGCACCGCGGGAACGACGAAGGGCGCCCCGGGAGGTGTCCCGGAGCGCCCTCGGAGAGCTTCTGGAGAGGCCGTGGAGGCCCGCGTCAGCCGTTCTTGATGCGGTTGGTGAGCTCGGTGACCTGGTTGTAGATGGAGCGCCGCTCCGCCATCAGGGCACGGATCTTCCGGTCGGCGTGCATCACCGTCGTGTGGTCGCGGCCGCCGAACTGCGCACCGATCTTCGGCAGCGACAGGTCCGTGAGCTCACGGCACAGGTACATGGCGATCTGCCGGGCCGTCACCAGGACGCGGCTGCGCGAGGATCCACAGAGGTCCTCCACCGTCAGACCGAAGTAGTCGGCGGTGGCCGCCATGATGGCGGGAGCGGTGATCTCCGGCGAGCTGTCCTCGCCCCCGGGGATCAGGTCCTTGAGGACGATCTCGGTCAGACCGAGGTCCACCGGCTGCCGGTTGAGGCTCGCGAAGGCCGTCACCCGGATCAGCGCGCCCTCCAGCTCACGGATGTTCCGCGAGATCCGGGAGGCGATGAACTCCAGTACCTCCGGCGGGGCGTTGAGCTGCTCCTGCACCGCCTTCTTGCGGAGGATCGCGATGCGCGTCTCCAGCTCCGGCGGCTGCACATCGGTGGTGAGTCCCCACTCGAAGCGGTTGCGGAGCCGGTCCTCCAGGGTCACCAGCTGCTTCGGCGGCCGGTCCGAGGAGAGCACGATCTGCTTGTTCGCGTTGTGGAGCGTATTGAAGGTGTGGAAGAACTCCTCCTGCGTCGACTCCTTGCTCGCGAGGAACTGGATGTCGTCGACGAGCAGGATGTCCACATCGCGGTAGCGCTTGCGGAAGGCGTCGCCCTTGCCGTCGCGGATCGAGTTGATGAACTCGTTGGTGAACTCCTCGGAGCTCACGTACCGCACGCGCGTGCCAGGGTAGAGGCTCCGCGCGTAGTGCCCGATCGCGTGCAGCAGGTGGGTCTTGCCGAGACCCGACTCCCCGTAGATGAAGAGCGGGTTGTACGCCTTCGCCGGCGCCTCGGCCACCGCGACGGCGGCCGCGTGCGCGAACCGGTTCGAGGAACCGATGACGAAGGTGTCGAAGAGGTACTTGGGGTTCAGCCGCGCGTGCTGCTCGCCCGGAGCGCCGGCGCCCTGCCCGGAGGACGAGGAGCCGGGACCGCCGCCCGGCACACCGCCGGGGCGGGGGCCGGGACGAGGACCGTGGTTCTGCGGGTCGGGCAGCTCGGCGCGCTCGGGCCGCTGCGGCTCGTAGCCGCGGGCCGGCTCGTCGTAACGGGTCCCCCGGGACTGCTCCGGACCGGTGTACGGGGCGCGCTCCTGGTACCCGCCGAGCCGCGGCTGCTGCCAGGAGAGGTCCTCCTGGGTGCGCGGCCAGGCACCGGGGTCGGGCCGCTGCGGCTGCGCGTAGTCCGGATAGGCGGGCCGGGCGGTGGGCAGCCCGTCGTCGGGCATCGGCCGGTGGCCGTACCCGTCGTACTTGTCGTACGGCTCGGGCTGTGCGCGCTCGTCGTAGCGGGGCTGCTGCTGCACCGGGGGCGCCGGCGGCGTCGGCTCGCCGACGGAGTCGTCGACGGTGATCGCGATCCGGATCGGCCGACCGCACTCACGGCTGAGGGTCTCGCTGATCAGCGGGGCGAGCCGGCCCTCCAGGACCCGCTTCCCCCACTCGTTGGGCACGGCGAGCAGCGCGGTGTCCGCGACCAGGGCGAGCGGCTGGCAGCGCTCGATCCACTGCTTGTCCTTGGGCTCGATTCCCTGCTGGCCCTCGGCGAGGAGCTGCTCGAGGACGCGTGGCCACACTGCGGCAAGATCGGCAGGTACGTCAGCCACAGGGCACGCTTTCTCGCAGGTCCCACGATGGTGTGGTTCTCGGGGACAGTGGGTCGAAGTCCGTGAGGACGGGTCCGCCCGGGACAGGTGAGGACAGAACGGAAAAAGATTGTGGAGACCGTCCACGGTAGTCGGGCCGGATGACGTGGTTCAAGTTGTTGTCCACAGCCTGTGCACAATGGGGGGTGGCGACAGGTCGGTTTGACCGGATGGCGTAGCCGCGCGTACCGTAACCAGGTCGAGTTGTCGATGGCTGCTGCCGCCTGCCTCCGATGGGCAAAGATCACGGTCAGTGATCGTGTAGCGGTGCACTCGGGCGTATTGCGAGCTACTCGTGGGCGCACGGTGACAGCCAGGCGATGTCCCGCCATCTACGAATCATTTCTGGAGCCCCCGAGTGAGCAAGCGCACCTTCCAGCCGAACAACCGTCGTCGCGCGAAGACCCACGGCTTCCGCCTGCGCATGCGTACGCGTGCCGGTCGCGCCATCCTTGCGAACCGCCGTTCCAAGGGTCGCTCGGCGCTGTCCGCCTGATCCACTTAAACAGGTCATGACGTGCTGCCTACCGAGAATCGGCTGAGGCGGCGCGAGGACTTCGCAACCGCGGTACGCCGAGGACGCCGGGCCGGTCGCCCGCTCCTCGTCGTCCACCTACGCAGCGGTGCAACGGACCCGCACGCGCCTGGGGAGAGCGCTCCCCCGACGCGTGCGGGTTTCGTCGTGAGCAAGGCCGTGGGCGGGGCGGTCGTACGCAACCAGGTGAAGCGACGCCTGCGCCATCTCGTCCGCGACCGTCTCTCCGAGCTGCCCCCCGGTAGCCTGGTGGTCGTACGGGCGTTGCCCGGAGCCGGCGACGCCGATCACGCACAGCTGGCCCGAGACCTGGACGCCGCTCTCCAGCGGCTGCTGGGAGGGGGCACGCGATGAAGTACCCGCTGCTGGCTCTCATCAAGCTGTACCAGTGGACGATCAGCCCTCTTCTGGGCCCCGTCTGCCGGTACTACCCGTCGTGTTCCCACTACGGATTCACGGCCATCGACCGGCATGGCGCGATCAAGGGCACGGCCCTGACCGCCTGGCGGATCCTGCGGTGCAACCCGTGGTCGCCCGGCGGTGTGGATCACGTCCCCCCGCGTAAGCGCCCCCGCTGGCACGAGATGCTGCGGAACGCGCTGCGCGGCGACAAGGGCGGGCCCACCGCCGAGACGAGCCCGGCCGCCGAGACCTCGCCCAATGCTCAAGGAGCCTGATTAGTGGACACGATTGCCAGTCTGTTCAGCTTCATCACCTGGCCCGTTTCCTGGGTCATCGTCCAGTTCCACAAGGTGTACGGGGCGATCTTCGGCCCCGACACGGGCTGGGCCTGGGGCCTGTCCATCGTGTCCCTCGTGGTGCTGATCCGTATCTGTCTGATCCCGCTCTTCGTGAAGCAGATCAAGTCGACGCGGAACATGCAGGCGCTCCAGCCGAAGATGAAGGCGATCCAGGAGCGCTACAAGAGCGACAAGCAGCGTCAGTCCGAAGAGATGATGAAGCTGTACAAGGAGACGGGCACCAACCCGCTCTCCTCGTGCCTTCCCATCCTGGCGCAGTCGCCGTTCTTCTTCGCGCTGTACCACGTGCTGTCCGCGATCGCCTCGGGCAAGACGATCGGCGTCATCGACGAGCCGCTGCTCGAGAGCGCCCGTCAGGCGCACATCTTCGGCGCTCCGCTCGCCGCGAAGTTCACGGACTCCGCCGCCGAGGTCGCCGCGCTCAACGCCTCGCTGACCGATGTCCGCATCGTCACCGCGATCATGATCATCATGATGTCGGCCTCGCAGTTCTTCACCCAGCGCCAGCTGATGATGAAGAACGTCGACCTCTCGGTGAAGACCCCGTACATGCAGCAGCAGAAGATGCTCATGTACATCTTCCCGCTGATCTTCGCCGGCATGGGCATCAACTTCCCCGTCGGTGTCCTCGTCTACTGGCTGACCACCAACGTGTGGACCATGGGCCAGCAGATGTACGTGATCAACCAGAACCCGACGCCGGGCAGCAAGGCACAGGACGCCTACCTGCAGCGCCTGCTCAAGAGCGTCACGCAGCACGGTGAGGTCCGCGGCCGCCGCCGGAAGAACATCGTCAAGGTGATCGTCGCCAAGGGCAGCGACCGCAACGAGAACGAGCGCCGCTTCTTCACGGGCCTCTCCAAGGCCGGCTTCGCCGCCCAGGCCGACGGCACCGTGATCAAGGGCGACACCCTCGTGGCCGAGGCCGAGGGCGGTGCCGCCGCCAGGCGTCAGCAGCCCAAGCGTCAGACCAAGGCCCAGCGCCAGGCCTCCGCGGCCCCGCAGTCCGTGGCGAAGGACACCGAGGACGTCTCCGAGACGGCCGCCGACGAGGCGACCGCCTCGCTCGAGAAGAAGCCCCAGGGTCCGGCCAAGAGCGAGGCCAAGGACGAGGCCAAGGACGAGGCGCAGGCCGACAAGCCCCAGCGTCCGAGCCGCGCCAACTCCGGAGGATCCCGTCAGGGCAAGTCCGGTCAGGGTCAGCGCAAGGGCCAGCAGCGGCCCAAGCACCCGTCCTCCAAGAAGTAAGCCCTCCCAGAAGCAAGAAGGAGTCCATCCGTGACGGAAGGCACCACCTCCGCCGCCGCCGAGGGTGGCGACACCCTGACCCGCCTGGAGCAGGAGGGTGAGATCGCGGCCGACTACCTCGAGGGCCTGCTCGACATCGCCGATCTCGACGGCGACATCGACATGGACGTCGAGGCCGACCGGGCCGCTGTCTCGATCATCAGCGACTCCAGCAGCCGCGACCTGCAGAAGCTCGTGGGCCGCGACGGCGAGGTCCTGGAGGCGCTCCAGGAGCTGACGCGCCTGGCCGTGCACCGCGAGACCGGTGACCGCAGCCGACTGATGCTCGACATCGCCGGCTTCCGGGCCAAGAAGCGTGCCGAGCTCGCCGAGCTGGGCGCCAAGGCCGCTGCCGAGGTGAAGTCCACCGGCCAGCCGGTCAAGCTGGACCCGATGACGCCGTTCGAGCGCAAGGTCGTGCACGACGCGATCGCCGCCGCCGGTCTGCGCAGCGAGTCCGAGGGCGAGGAGCCGCAGCGCTTCGTCGTTGTGCTCCCGGCCTGAACCCTCACGTAGTGTCGGCCCCGTCTGTTCGCAGGCGGGGCCGATCTTTGTCAGCCTTGATAGTCAGCCACCACAGTGCGCTCGCACGCGAGTCGTGCGGTACGGAAGGACGGTTCCCGTGACGGAGGCAGCGGAGCTCCCCGAGGCGCCGGAGCAGGCGCGGACAGTCTTCGGTGAGTACTTCCCGGAGGCCGTGCGGTACGCGGAGCTGCTCGCGGACGCGGGTGTGAAGCGCGGTCTGATCGGCCCGCGCGAGGTCCCGCGTCTCTGGGAGCGCCACCTGCTGAACTGTGCCGTCCTCTCGGAGGTCGTCCCCGAGGGCGTCACCGTCTGCGATGTGGGCTCGGGCGCCGGTCTCCCCGGTATCCCCCTGGCTCTGGTCCGGCCCGACCTGAAGATCACGCTCCTGGAGCCGCTCCTGCGCAGGACGAACTTCCTCCAGGAGGTCGTCGAACTGCTGGGCCTCGACCATGTGACCGTGGTCCGGGGACGGGCGGAGGAGATGCTCGGCAAGATCACGCCCGTGCACGTGGTGACCGCCCGCGCGGTGGCTCCGCTCGACCGGCTCGCCGGCTGGGGCGTTCCCCTGCTGCGCCCGTACGGAGAGATGCTGGCGCTCAAGGGCGACACCGCCGAGGAGGAGATCAACGGTGCTCGCGCCGCGCTCTCCCGGCTCGGTGTGGTGGAGGCCTCCGTGTTGCACGTGGGCGAGGGGATCGTCGATCCGATGACCACGGTCGTCCGCGTGGAGGTCGGCGAGAGCCCCGGTGGTGTGCGGTTCGCGGCCAAGCGGGCCAAGGCCGCCCGTACCAGCAAGACCCGTCGGCGCCGCTGAGCGTCCCATACGTACCATTTCGGAGTGTCGAACGGTCCCGGCCGGGCGGCAGGGGCATGGTGTTTCACGTGAAACGTCGCTCACTGCTGCAGGGGATCATCAGCCGCGGTCGCGCGGCTGCCACGCCCCGGGACCGTAGACCCCGCGTGAAGCCACCCGCGAGGGTCACGGAGTTGTCCACAGAGGTGGATTCACCCACAGAACCACCGACCTCGCTGGTTCACGACCCCGAAAGCATGGCAGGCTCTCCTCATCGCGAGCCTGAAGCCGAGGAGAGTGAATCCTTGCGGTCCGACGCCAACATCGCGGGACCGATGACCGATCCGGTCCCCGGTCCCCGAACCGAATCGGTGGGGGAGGATGTTTCACGTGAAACATTGCCCCCGATGGACGACACCCCCATCGGTCGTGCTGCCCAGCTGGCAGTAGAAGCGCTGGGTCGTGCCGGGGAGGGACTTCCCCGCCCGGCCCAGACCCGCGTGATGGTCGTCGCCAATCAGAAGGGCGGCGTGGGCAAGACGACCACGACGGTCAACCTTGCCGCGTCCCTGGCGCTGCACGGCGCCCGCGTCCTCGTCATCGACCTGGACCCGCAGGGCAATGCCTCGACGGCGCTCGGCATCGACCACCACGCCGAGGTCCCCTCGATCTACGACGTTCTGGTGGACAGCAAGCCGCTCTCGGACGTGGTGCAGCCGGTCAGGGACGTCGAGGGCCTCTTCTGCGCCCCCGCCACCATCGACCTGGCCGGCGCGGAGATCGAGCTGGTGTCGCTGGTGGCCCGTGAGAGCCGCCTGCAGCGGGCGATCCAGGCCTACGAGCAGCCGCTGGACTACATCCTGATCGACTGCCCGCCCTCGCTCGGACTCCTCACGGTCAACGCCATGGTCGCGGGCGCGGAGGTACTGATCCCGATCCAGTGCGAGTACTACGCGTTGGAGGGGCTCGGACAGCTCCTGCGGAACGTCGACCTGGTCCGAGGACACCTCAACCCGGCGCTCCACGTCTCGACGATTCTGCTCACCATGTACGACGGCAGGACGAGGCTCGCCTCCCAGGTCGCCGACGAGGTGCGCAGCCACTTCGCCGAGGAGGTGCTGAGGACCAGCATTCCGCGGTCCGTCCGCATCTCGGAGGCGCCGAGCTACGGACAGACGGTCCTCACCTACGACCCGGGCTCCAGCGGTGCCCTGTCGTATCTCGAAGCGGCCCGTGAGATCGCACTGCGGGGGGTCGCCGTGCAGTACGACCCGCAGCACGCCCATGCAGGGCACCAGAACAACCAGCGCAGCATGTCGGAGGGGATCCAGTGAGCGAGCGACGTAGGGGATTGGGGCGTGGGCTCGGTGCGCTGATTCCCGCTGCTCCCCAGGAACGGCAGGTGGAGCGAGGGGTGGCCGCCGCGAAGCTGGCGACGCTGCCGCAGAGCCCGCAGGCCCCTGAGTCGACGCCGGCGTGGAATGCGCCGGAGCCGGTGGCCCTGCCCGAGGCTCCGGCCGGTGCGTACTTCACCGAGCTGCCGATCGACGCCATCGTTCCCAACCGGCACCAGCCGCGCGAGGTCTTCGACGAGGACGCGCTGGCGGAGCTCGTCACCTCCATCAAGGAGGTCGGCCTGCTCCAGCCCGTGGTCGTGCGCAAGATCGAGGCCGACCGCTACGAGCTCGTCATGGGTGAGCGTCGTCTGCGGGCGTCGACGACGGCGGGTCTGGAGCGGATCCCGGCCATCGTCCGGGACACCGACGACGAGAAGATGCTCCTGGACGCGCTCCTGGAGAACCTTCACCGGGCCCAGCTGAACGCGATCGAAGAGGCCCACGCCTACGAGCAGCTGCTCAAGGACTTCGGCTGCACGCATGACCAGCTCGCGGAGCGGATCGGGCGCTCCCGTCCGCAGATCTCCAACACGCTGCGTCTGCTGCGGCTCTCGCTGCCGGTGCAGCGCCGGGTCGCCGCCGGAGTGCTCTCCGCCGGTCACGCACGGGCCCTGCTCGGCGTGGAGGACCCGGACGCCCAGGACAAGCTGGCGTACCGGATCGTCTCCGAGGGGCTCTCGGTGCGCAGCGTCGAGGAGATCGTCAGCCTCATGGGTTCCGAGGAGCCCGCGTCCGCGGCCAAGCCGAAGGGGCCGCGTGCCGGTGGCCGTGTCTCGCCCGCGCTCACGGACCTCGCCACTCGTCTCTCGGACCGCTTCGAGACCCGGGTGAAGGTCGACCTGGGGCAGAAGAAGGGCAAGATCGTCGTCGAGTTCGCCTCGATGGACGATCTGGACCGGATCCTCTCGACCCTGGCCCCCGGCGAGGGCCGGGTCATGGACCACAAGAACGCCGAGGGCTGATCTCTCTCCCTCGCTGAGGCCGCCCAGGGCGGGTCGTGCTCCGGTCTTCACCGGAACGCGGCCCGCCCTTTGCCTGTGAGCGGTATCGCCCCGATCGCCCGATCGATACGATTCCGAGAGGCGTATCCGTGCTCGATGGCGAGGGAAACGAGGAGCAGCCGTGGGGCGTCGGCTCGTACCGCTCACCCTGGACAACCTTCCGGATCTCCCCAAGCGGTGTCGCTCCTGTGTCTTCTGGGAGCTCGACCCGGTCAGCGGTGAGGCGGCGGTGAAGGCGGGGCGGCCGGAGCTGGAGAAGGAGGCCTGGATCTCGGCCGTTCTCCTGGAATGGGGCTCCTGCGGCCGGGTGGTCTACGTGGACGAGGTGCCGGTCGGTTACGTCCTCTACGCTCCCCCGGCCTATGTGCCGCGCTCGACCGCCTTTCCGACGAGCCCCGTGGCGGCGGATGCCGTCCAGCTGATGACGGCCTGGATCATGCCGGGCTATCAGGGGCAGGGGCTGGGGCGTGTGGTGGTGCAGACCGTGGCCAAGGACGTGATGAGGCGGGGCTTCAAGGCGATCGAGGCGTTCGGGGACGCCCGGTGGAAGGAGCCGGCCTGTGTGCTGCCGGCCGAGCATCTCCTCGCGGTGGGCTTCAAGACCGTCCGTCCGCATCATGCCTTTCCCCGGCTGAGGCTGGAGCTCAGGACGACGCTCTCCTGGAAGGAGGATGTCGAGATGGCTCTGGACCGTCTGCTCGGCGCCGTGCAGAAGGAGCCCGCCCTCCGGCCTCTCTAGTCCGGGACACGCAAACGGCCCACCCCTGTCGGGGTGGCCCGTCGCTGTTTCACGTGAAACGTTCACGTGAGCGTTTCACGTGAAACAGGGGAGCATCAGGCCTGGACGAAGCCTTCCAGGTCGCGCAGGATGGCGGCCTTCGGCTTGGCGCCGACGATGGTCTTCACGACCTCGCCGCCCTGGTAGACGTTCAGCGTCGGGATCGACATGACCCCGTACTTGGCAGCCGTGGCCGGGTTCTCGTCGATGTTGAGCTTCACGACCTCGATCTCGCCGTGCTCGGCGGCGATGGCCTCCAGCGACGGGGCGATCTGGCGGCACGGGCCGCACCAGGCAGCCCAGAAGTCCACGAGGACGGGCTTGTCGCTCTTGAGGACGAGCTCCTCGAAGTCTGCGTCGGTCACGTTCTTCAGGGCGCCGGCCACGGCGGCCTCCTTTTTTCGCGGGGTGTGGGGTAGGGAGAGACGGGGTCAGACCGCGGGGGTCTCGGCCAGCTTCTCGCTGTCGGCGAGGGCGGCCAGGAAGCGCTCCGCGTCGAGCGCGGCCGAGCAGCCGGTGCCGGCGGCCGTGATGGCCTGACGGTAGGTGTGGTCGACGACGTCGCCGGCGCCGAAGACACCCGTGAGGTTCGTGCGCGT